>CBFIGL010000024.1:0-36171 GCA_965662135.1 Planktotalea sp.
GTCATCTTGGCATCGCCAAAGACCTGCGCCCATTCGGAGAAGCTGAGATTGGTTGTGATGATGACGCTGGTGCGCTCATAGAGTTTGCTCAGCAGGTGGAACAACAGCGCGCCACCTGATGCGCTGAACGGCAGGTATCCAAGCTCGTCCAGGATCACGAGATCGATCTTGGTCATCATTTCGGCCAGCTTCCCGGCCTTGCCGAGCGCCTTTTCTTGCTCGAGCGCATTGACCAATTCCACGGTTGAGTAGAAGCGCACCTTGCGCTTGTGATGCTCAATGGCCTGTACGCCGATGGCCGTTGCGACATGGCTTTTGCCGGTTCCTGGTCCACCGATCAGCACGACATTCTCAGCGTTGTCCAGGAACGCCCCGCGATGCAGCTGTCGTACAGTGGCCTCGTTGATATCGCTGGACAGGAAGTCGAAGCCAGCGAGGTCTTTGTAGGAGGGGAACCGCGCGACCTTTGTCTGGTAGGCGATAGAACGGACTTCCCGTTCAGCGATCTCAGCTTTGAGCAATTGAGATAGCATGGGTATTGCAGCTTCGAACGCAGGCGCGCCTTGGGCGACCAGGTCTTCCACTGCATTTGCCATGCCATAGAGCTTGAGGCTGCGCAGCATGATCACAATCGAAGCTCCTGCAGGGTCATGACGCATGGCGCTTCTCCCCATCCTGCCTCAGATCATCGTAGCGATCCACGTTTGCTTCTGGTGCCGTCTCAAGCGACAGCGCATCGGGTGGATCGATCTCGGGCAGATTACCCTGCTTTCCATCAACTAACCGGTGCAGCAGATTCAGGATGTGCGTCTTGGTGGGTACGCCTGCTTCTAGGGCCAGTTCCACAGCAGCCAGAACTGCATCCTCGTCGTGGTGCAGAACCAATGACAGGATATCGACCATCTCGCGATCTCCGCCTTCTTTGCGAAGCATGTGGCTTTGCAGTTGGCGGAAGGCATCTGGCATCTCAGCAAAGGGCGCGCCGTTGCGCAACGCTCCAGGTTTGCGTTGGATTACAGCGAGGTAATGACGCCAGTCATAGATAACGCGACCGGGCTTACGGTGTGATCGATCTATGATGCGCTCGTGGGAACAGACCGTTTGACCTTCTGCCACTATGACCAGCCGCTCTGGGTAAACATGCAAGCTAACACGCTGATTGGCAAAACTGGCCGGTACGCTGTAACGATTGCGCTCGAAGGTGATCAGGCATGTTGGCGATACGCGCTTGCTGTGCTCGACAAATCCATCAAATGCTGGCGGCAATGCCATCAACAGGGACTTCTCCGCTTCCCAAGCATCGGTAATAGTGCCGGGTAGATCCCGGTGCGGGGTCTCAGCCCACAGGGCGATACAACGATCCTCCAGCCAATGGTTCAACTCATCCATATCCTTGAACACCGGCATAACTTGCCACATGCGATTGCGCGCATCTTGAACATTCTTCTCAACCTGGCCTTTCTCCCAACCGGCGGCCGGATTGCAAAACTCCGGCTCAAAGACGTAATGGCTGGCCATCGCGTTGAAACGGGCGTTGATATCGCGTTGCTTGCCTTTGCCGACCCGATCTACCGCCGTCTTCATATTGTCATAGATTCCGCGTCCCGGTACGCCGCCGAAGACGCGAAATGCGTGCCAGTGAGCGTCAAACAACATCTCGTGCGTTTGCAGGGGATAGGCACGCACCAAGAATGCGCGGCTGTGCGACAGCTTGATATGGGCCACTTGCAGCTTGACCCGCTCGCCACCAACATTGGCCCAGTCTTCGCTCCAATCAAACTGGAAGGCTTCGCCAGGCTGGAACACCAAGGGCACATAAGTGCCGCGCCCCGCCGTCTGTTCCACACGATGTCGATCCGCGCGCCAACTCCGCGCAAAAGCGGCGACCCGCGCATAAGAGCCATCGTAACCCAGCTTCACCAGATCAGCGTGCATCTGCTTCAAAGTCCGTCGTTCCTTGCGAGACTTACGCGTCTGAGCCAAAAGCCAGGCCGACAAACGATCCGCATAAGGATCAAGCTTGCTCGGACGCGCAGGCGTTTTGAACTTCGGCTCACTGGCACCCTCGCGCAGGTACTTCCTGATGGTATTACGAGACAGCCCAGTGCGCCGTGAAATCTCGCGAATTGGCATTTTGTCACGTAATGCCCAACGTCGTATGACACTCAAAAATCCCATGTCGATCACTCCATATCTCCCTGACCAAATCCGTCAGGGTAGTGTGTTTACATGGGTCAATTCTCAGTGAAAATTTATGGGGCTACCGGGTCAGTTCTCAATGCAAATCAACACTTCAACGACTTGGTTCAATTGGAAAAGACAACTTTCTCGAGGTCTTTGAGTACTACTTTGACTTAGCCAATGATCTCAATCATGAAGAAACTGCGTTGCGGCAGAGCTTTTCGGACCTCATAACCTAGCTGATGTAAAGTGCAGGTGACTGCACACTGAGTGAACACAAGTGCACCAGCACAACCATTTAATGCAATTACAACAATGGCTTAGCGACATCTGTCCATCCAATCCATCATCGGAGCCACGGACAAACGGGCTGCGCGCGCGATATCGGCTGCGTTATGTTTGATAGGGTCAGTCATGCGCAGTCCCGATAGAGCAATTTGCCCAGCGCGTGAAGGGGTTTGATCTGCACAACCTTGCGTCAGACGCGAAATAGCCCATGCTGCCCTCTTGCCTTGCCTGCGTGCATCTGGTCCACCTTCTGTCATCATCCTCCAGGGAGTCCCCATATGACCGATTTCACCAAAACCCGCGCTATGTTCGATATTCCTGAGGGTATGGTGTATCTCAACGGTAACTCCTTGGGTCCGATGCCCAAAGCCGCGCCTGAGGCCATGATGCGTTTCTTGAACGATGAATGGCGCACAGAGCTGATAAAAGGGTGGAACACCAAAGGCTGGTTTATGCAAACCAACACGCTGGGGGATCGTATCGGCAAACTGATAGGCGCGCCGAAAGACAGCGTCGTCGTCAGCGACACGCTATCTATCAAAGTGTTCCAAGCTGTGGGGGCTGGTCTGGCCTTGGTGCCGGATCGCAAAGTGATCTTGTCCGATACAGGTAACTTCCCCACCGATCTTTATATGGTGCAGGGTTTGGCCAAACTGAAAGACGACGGTTACGAACTACGCACTGTCGCGCCCGAAGCTGTGATGGACGCGATCACCGATGATGTGGCTGTCGTTACCCTAACCGAAGTCGACTACCGCACAGGTCGCAAACACGATATGAAAGCGATCATCGAAAAAGCGCATCGCGTTGGCGCAGTGGTGGTTTGGGACCTTGCCCATTCAGCTGGCGCGATCCCCGTGGACGTCGGCGGCACGGATGTCGACTTTGCAGTGGGTTGTACCTACAAGTTTTTCAACGCGGGTCCCGGTGGTCCTGCTTTCATCTATGTGGCCCCCCGTCTTATTGAAACGGTCGAGCCTGTTTTGTCAGGCTGGTACGGCCACGAAGCGCCTTTCGCCTTTGTGACTGACTACCGCCCTATGCCGGGCAAGATTGATCGCATGCGTATTGGGACGCCCTCTATCGCGTCCTTCGCGCTTCTCGAAGCCGCGCTGGATGTTTGGGAAGACGTTGATTTAAATGATGTGCGTGCCCGCGCGATTGACCTGATGGAGCTTTTCATAAACGAGGTCGAAGCACGTTGTGACGGTGTCACCCTTGCAGGTCCGCGCAATATGGAAGAACGCGGCTCGCACGTGTCGTTTGAATTCGAACATGGCTATGCCTGTATGCAAGCCTTGATCGAACGCAAAGTGATCGGAGACTTTCGTGCGCCCAATATGATGCGATTTGGCATTACTCCCCTATTTGTAGGCGAAGCTGAAATCCTGAAGGCTGTGGATACGTTAGAAGACATCTTAAAAACCCAAAGCTACAAAGAAGATCGTTTTCAGGTCCGTTCTGCGGTAACATAACATCGCCCGCGATCTTTCTCTATTAGGCACCCGTCTTATGACCACTCGACTTTCGTTCCCTGTCCAAAGCTTAAGCTGCGCGTCTTGTAGTGTGCGGGCTGAAACCGCGTTGACGGGTGTGGATGGCGTGTCAGAAGCACAAGTGAACTTCGCCACGGGTATCGCCGATGTCACGCTTATTGCGGACACGGATGCCAAGACACTGGTTGCGGCCTTACAAAGCATCGGCAAACCTGCCAACCCTGAAACCATACGCCTTGCGATCAATGGTATGACCTGCGCGTCCTGTGTGGCGCGCGTTGAAGCCGCTTTGCTGAAAACCCCGGGCGTTCTAAGCGCTAATGTGAACTTGGCCACTGGCGAAGCAAGCGTAGACGTTCTGGGCACCCCTATCAGCGCACTGCTTTTGGCTGTGGAGAATGGCGGCAAGACGGCCATACAAGTCTTATTGCAAGACACAACACACAATACGGACAGTTTCGGCGATGACGCGGACACAAACAAACGTGCGTTCATTCTTGCAGCAGTCCTGACACTGCCCGTGTTTATTCTGGAAATGGGGGGGCACGCCTTCCCCGCCTTTCATCACTGGATCGCGCGCACGATCGGACTGCAAAGCAGTTGGATGGTGCAATTTATCCTAACCGCGCTTGTGCTGTCTTTTCCGGGTCGTGCAATATGGACAACTGGTTTGCGTGCATTGCGCAGGTGGCAACCAGACATGAACGCATTGGTCGTGCTGGGATCTGGTGCGGCCTTCTTCTATTCCAGCGTTGTTCTGATAGCTCCGCAGCTTTTGCCAGAAACCGCGCGCAGCGTGTACTTTGAAGCGGCCGCTGTCATCATAACGCTCATCCTTGCGGGTCGTTGGATGGAAGCGCGCGCTAAAGGGCGTACCGGGGCAGCGATTGCGCGTCTTGTAGCCCTGCGCCCCAACAGCGCGATGGTGGAACGCGATGGCCAACGCCACGAAGTCCCCATCGAGACCATAGCGCTTGGCGAGATCATACATATCCGCCCCGGCGAACGTATCGCAGTGGACGGTGTGCTGACACATGGTGAAAGCTGGATTGACGAAAGCATGCTGACCGGCGAACCCCTGCCCGTACAAAAAAGCATCGGCGCGCATGTCACTGCTGGCACTGTCAACGGCACAGGCAGTTTCACGTTCAAGGCCAGCGCAATCGGCGCAGACACAGTCCTTAGCCAGATCATCGCGATGGTGCAAAAAGCTCAAGGCGCGCGTTTGCCTGTGCAGAACTTGGTCAATCAGGTCACTGCGTGGTTCGTTCCTGCGGTTCTGGGTATTGCAGCGCTGACCATCTTGGTCTGGTTGATCTTTGGCCCTGATCCCGCGCTGACCCATGCGCTTGTTGCAGGGGTTGCCGTCTTAATCATAGCCTGCCCCTGCGCGATGGGCCTGGCGACCCCCACCTCCATCATGGTGGCGGCAGGCCGCGCCGCTGAATTGGGTGTGTTGTTTGCCAAAGGTGCGGCCTTGCAGGAACTCCAAAGCGTCACAACAGTTGCCTTTGACAAGACCGGCACTTTGACCCAAGGACGCCCCTCCCTCACAACGATCCAACGCTACACAGACATAAGCGAAGATGCGGCCCTGACACTTGCGGCCTCTGCCGAGGTCAATTCAGAACACCCCCTAGCACGCGCTTTGATCGCCAGCGCCAAAGACCGCGCGCTGACGCTTGTACCGCTAGAAACATTCGAAAGCGTCACAGGCGGCGGTGTGAAAGCACATATTCGTGGACAAAGCATTTTGATCGGCAATGCTGCATTCCTCGCGAAACAAGATGTCGATCTGAATGACTATCATGCCGACGCCTATGTCGGCACAGAAGTGCTCATGGCAGCGGATAACATCCTGATTGCCCGCTTTGAAATCAGCGACCCGATCAAAGAAAATGCCAAGGCCGCAATCACTGCGCTGAAAAAGGCAGGGATCAAAACAGTTATGATTACAGGCGATACACAAAGCGCCGCGCAGGCTGTGGCCGATGAACTTGGCTTGGACGACGTAATTGCAGGCGTTCTGCCCGGCGGTAAAGCCGACGCAGTTGCGACCTTACAGATTAATGGGCCTGTGGCTTTTGTTGGTGACGGCATCAACGATGCACCCGCACTGGCAAAAGCCAACGTCGGGATTGCCATCGGGACAGGAACGGATGTGGCGATAGAAGCGGCAGATGTGGTTTTGCTGGCGGGTGATCCAAACGCCATCGTTTCTGCCTTTGCGATCAGCGCAGCGACGCTACGCAACATCCGTCAAAACCTGTTCTGGGCTTTTGGCTATAATGTCCTTCTGATCCCTGTGGCCGCAGGGGCACTTTACCCTGCGTTCGGATTGATGCTGTCGCCTGCGTTGGCAGCCCTCGCCATGGCGTTTTCCAGCGTGTTTGTCGTCAGCAATGCCCTGAGGTTGCGGCGCGCTGGCGTGTAAGCACAACCGGCATCATGGTATCGCATCCATATGTTCCTGCTTTACGTCGTCAAAGAAAGTCGCACAGGCGCGGCCTTTGCTTTTCGACGCATATAGCGCGCGATCCGAACACAACATCAACGCATCCAAACCACGAACGTCGCCCTTAAACCGTGTGGCGATCCCGATACTCGCAGAGATGCGGCAAGGGGTGTCTTCAAATGGAATTGGCTGTTCGATTCCGCGAATTAGCCGGCTGGCAATTTCTAGCAATTCGTCCTTGTCCGTGACCCCGTCGATCAACAACATAAACTCATCCCCCCCAACCCGTGCAATCATATCCCCCTTGCGCGTTTCAGCGCGCATAACATTGGCTACTTCTTGCAGCACAAGATCGCCTGCCGCATGGCCTTTGGTATCATTGACCACTTTGAAAAAATCCAGATCAAGATGCATCAGGGTAAAGTCACCATCATCCAGCAGTGCCGCTTCCAGTATACTATCAGCGGCGCGCCTGTTCTTTAGTCCCGTCAAAGTATCGGTAGCGGCCTGTTCTTCTGCGGCTAGCTTGGCCCCTTGCAAACGTTGGTTCAGGTTGCGCGATGCATCCATCGCTGCGGACTTCGCCTCAACCAGATACAACATTTCTATCGCCAGATCAGTCGCTGCAAAGTCAGCGCTGCTTAACCCGTAATCTTGCACCCCTTCTACCACGGAAATACCAAACGACAGGTTCACCAGCGCGCCCTGCCCATCCGGCAAACGCACCAAAACGCCTTTCAATGCCGTAAACGGTGGGTCACGCAATTCCAGATGCAATTTGCTGCGCGCGCGATCCATTAATTCGCTCATGGTCGTTACCGAGCGCGGGCGATCCAGACGAAACACTTCTAAAAACCGCTGGCCACGAAGGTCTGACTCTGGGCGCAGCTTTTTCAAAGTAGGTGCCACATGAACGATATGCCCCGTTTCGGTCAACCGCATGTGCATGGGACATAAAATGTCAAAAGCTGACTCTAGGGCTGACCATTGCAATGCGGGCGCCTGCGCCAATCCAGGATCTATTTTCACGCGCGCGCCCCCAGTTCGAAACTGTTTCCTGCGGCAAAAGCATGCTCAAGCAAAGCAATCGCGATAGTTTCCACATGTCCTTGCCGACCACCGTGTTCCAGCATCACCAATGCCCCGTAGTCATCAGCCATCGCAGTAAGAAGGCCGATCAAAACATGTCCAAACCCGTCCAAATCGGATCTGACCGTCAGGCTAAACTGATTGACGGTATGTTCGCGCAATTCCAAACGCGGCAAGAACAGATCAGGCACGGCCAAACGCGCGCGATCGTGGAGGTCGTCCAAAGAATAGAGAAAATCAACAAAATCTACCCCACCGAACCGCAACAACCGTCGCACGGCCTGCTGGCTGGGCTGTGAGACAAGATAGGTTCCAAGGTTTTGCAGAAAATCAATGCGTTCAATATTCAGAACCTGCGTTGCACACTCAACCACACGCGGCGTGATCTGCGTGTCGTACACCATCATCGCTTCGAACCAAGGGTCATCAAGGTCGGCATTTTGAGCGATGATGCGCCATGCATCACCGCCATACGTATCTTTGACGAAAGCCTCTATCGCCTTGTTGATTAACCCGTGCATCCTCTAAACCTTGCAATAGTCACGCAACAAGGTTTGCCCTGAGTATCTTAACAAAGCGCTAATACGAACCGCTTCCGGCCTGTAAAACACTTACGATTTAAGCTAATCTTTTAACCGAACAAAGACACTCGTTAAAAATCGGTGGGCGCGCCACCTTCAGATTTACGACGTGCAACAAACTCTGCCAGCTCTTCACGGATTGCAATATCCATGGGCGGTTCTTCGAATTCTTCCAAGATTTGCAAGAACAGATTATGCGCCCGCTCTGGCGTCCAAATACCGCCGGCAACCTCCCACCCTTCGTAATTTTTCCAATCACTTAGGAAAGGTTGATAAAATGCTGTGGTATAGCGGTCTTGGGTATGTTGAATGCCAAAGAAATGCCCATCATTGCCCACCGCCTTGATCGCATCCAAAGCGATATCATCAGGGGTTGTTGCGTAGATGGCAGGTTCCATATAGCGTTGAATTTGCTGTAGAACTTCGCAATCCATGATGAATTTTTCAGGCGACGCGATCAAACCACCCTCAAGCCAGCCCGCCGCGTGATAGACCATATTCGTGCCCGACTGGACCGATGCCCAAAGACTGTTTGACGTCTCCCACATTGCCTGTCCATCTGGCACATTGGCCGCGCAGACCCCGCTTGAGCGCATGGGCAGATCATAAAACCGCGCCATTTGCCCCGTCATTTGTGTGGCACGCATATATTCAGGTGTGCCAAAGGCAGGCGCGCCGCTTTTCATATCGACGTTCGAGGTAAACGTGCCGATCACGCAAGGACACCCGGGGTTAATTACCTGCGCGAGAACCACAGCACAAAGCGCTTCGGCCAAAGACTGCGCCACAGCGCCAGACATCGTTACAGGAGCCATTGCGCCCGCCAAGGTGAACGGTGTCACCACAAGCGCCTGCCCACGACGCGCAAGGCGCATCCAGCCGTCAATCATCGGGTAGTCGTGTTTCAGCGGCGATGTAGAGTTAATATTCGTATACATGCGCGGCTTGGCGTCGAACTCGTCATGGCTAAGGCCGCCGGCGATGCGCACCATCTCCATCACATCTTCTACGCGCTCTTTACCAAGGCTGTAGGCGTGCATCACTTTGTCGGTGATCGTCAGCTTGTCGAACAGGACATCCAAATGACGTACAGAGGCATGCACATCCACAGGTTCCACAGGATAGCCACCCGCGAAATGGATGCAGTTGAAATATTGCGTCAACTTCAACAGATTCTGACACATCTCGCGTGTGCCCGGCACCTTTTTACCAAGCGCCATATCCCAATAGTTTGGCGGTGATGAGACGTTACCAAAAAGCAGATGCTTGCCACCGACGGTGATTTTGCGATCCGGGTTGCGTGGCGTGATATCAAACTGGCTGGGCGCAAGCGCGACCTTTTCCATAACAAAATCACGGCCCATACGGACAATTTCGCCATTAATCTCGCAGCCACCACTTTTGCGCAGAATTTCAAACGCTTCAGGGTTCAGGAAGGCAATGCCGATCTCTTCCAGAATACGCATGGCCCCATCATGAATGGCGGCAATGCCATCTTCATCCAAGGGTTCTGTCGGGCGATCCACGTTGATGGGCAATCGCCATGGGGTTTGCTCGATCGCGGCACTGCCCCGCCGTGTTGCAGCCCCTGCACGTCCGCCGCTTCTGCCTTTGCGTCTACCCGTTGCTGACATGATGTTCTCCCCAATCGCGTTAAGAGTATCAAACGCAAGGATGAGCGCCCATGACAGGCTAAGAGCGACATCTATTGTCGCAATTATCTATCCTCGCGCAGACTTTTCGATCAACCACGCCGGTAATCTACCGATATCTTCCAACACAGCATCTGCATGCGGAGCCAATTCGGCAGCCCGTGCAACACCTGTCAAAACACCGACCGCCGCTATCCCTGCGGCACGCGCGGCTTGAAGATCATGGGTGCTGTCGCCCAGCATGACAGTGTGAAACGGGTCAACCTGCACATGTCGGCAAAACGCCAGCAATGGCTCAGGATCAGGTTTTGAACCAAATCCACTGTCGCTGCCGCAGACGAAATCGAAATACTCACGCACGCCAGCTTTGAGCAAATGGGCCTCGGCAGAGGTTTCGGCGTCATTGGTCATCAAACCCAGCTTGTAACCCTGTTCTTTAAGGGCGTGCAGAAAAGGCATCAACTCAATCGCAGGGGCAAGTGGCGCAGTTGCAGCGCTTGCAGCCAATTCTTGTTCAACCGCATCCACATCCTTGCGCTTAAGTACGCGCGCGATCACCACAGCTATGTCACGGTTGCTACCCGCAATTACCAAAGACGACGATAAAAATGCTTGCTTTGCCAAATCATAGCCCAGCGCATGCGCCAAATCCCTGAGAAGCTCTTCGTCATCGCCACATAGCTCTGGTAACAAACGCGCAGCCCAGACATCCCATGTTGCGCGAAAATCAAACAAGGTTCCGTCCTTATCGAACAAAACCGCTTTGAAGCTATCTGCGACGCTGCTCATGTCCAGCTCACTTCTGCGCCACCGGGCAAGGCTTGGCGCGCCTCTGCGACACGCTCGTAAGGGACATGCAGGCTATCACAGCAGGAAATGATCCATTGATCATCCATCATGAGAAATTCCAAAACAGAAAGCAAAAATTCAGGATCGGACGCGCGTTCGCGGATATCACTTTCGCTTGAACCGGTTGCGCCTAAAAACGCGGGCAGAATATCTTCCTGCCCGACGATCCAACCAAGCGCGTTCAGCGCAAATACTTCCGCAGATTCACGAGACATGCTCATCGCCCTGCTCTCCCCAAATTCAGACTTAGGCCGAAAATACGACGCATTCCTGCGCGCACAGTCGTCTAAATTTGAAACCGCTTCAACGCTCTTTGCGTTTCTCGCGTTTTTTAGGGTTTTCAAGTTGTTCTTCAAAGCGGTCAGCATAGGCCTTTCGCTCGGAATCACTCATTTCGCTCAAGCGTTTGATTGACAACTCGCGACCAACCTTTTGAAACTGGCCCGCACGCTCAAACTGGGTTTCCATGATCTCAGATGCACGCTGCGCATCAAACGTATCTGCACGCACGACCTCAAGAAACGCTATGTAATCAGCTTTATTCGCGGCCCGCGCCACACGACGCTCTGGCAATTGCGCACGCATTTCGCGACGCATGCTGCGCTTTTGATCACGCTCGAAGGCACCCACATAAGGCGCTGACACTTCGCGCAGCGCCGGAGGCCCACCTCTGGACGACGGACCCTTTGCAATCGCGCCAACAGCGGCACCAATCACCAAAAGGTTCAACGCCAAAGACACGCCCAACAAGATACGAAAGCGGCGCTTGGGTTTGTTCTGCGTCAACGCTGGTTTTTCATTTGGATCGCTCATCTTGCCTATCCTTCAAACACTGTAAAATCAAAGCCGTCACCGAACTCCAATGTGTCGCTCAGCGCGCTGGTATCTGTACCCAGCACAGTGCCAAACGGCGCAATCAATCCTTGCGGTGGGCTAATGCCGATCCACAATCCCGTCACCGCTGCTGTGGCCAACCCTGCAAACGCGGGCCAACCGCCTAGCGCATCGCTGAGACCGGACAGAAATTCACCAAGCAAACCGCGCTTGTTAGATGGCACTTGAACCACCCCCATCGGCGCAGGCTGCATCGCCTCTGCGTCACTCAAGACACGCGCCATAAAATCCAGCGAGGGTTCAGGCGGCGCTGTTTTGGCAGCGTCGAACATCTGTATTAGATCATTCTCATCGCTCATGGCGCATCTCCTTCGAATCCTAAGGCAGACTTCTGCCCTTTTAATATCTGCGTCAACGCCCGCCTTCCGCGCGAGGTGAGGCTTTCAACCGCTTCCACACTGATCTCCATCTGCTCAGCGATCTCCGGGTTCGGCAATTCTTCTATATGGCGCAAAACCACCGCCTGCCTTTGGCGCGGCGGCAATTGCATCAAAGCGTGCTGTAAAGCATCATGGCGCGCGCCGGTTTGAATATCATCCACCGCACTCGGGCTTGGATCTATCGGCTCACCAATCGCGTCAAGGGACGTGCTTTTGACCTTACGCAACCGATCCATGCACAGATTGGACACAACGCGGTACAGCCATGTCGTCACCTTGGCCTCGCCAGTGCGCCACTCGGGTGCGATCTTCCAAACCCGCATCATCGCCTCTTGTGCCACATCCTCAGCGTCCGCCTGCACACCTAACAAACGATAGGCCTGCTTGTACGCCCTCGGGGCAAGCCGCAGTGTCAGCAAACGCGCAGCACTTTGATCCCCATTTGCATAAAGCTGCAAAAGCGCATCATCAGGTATCTCCGTCTGTTGATCCAAAGCCATCGTCATGCGCGTCTAGTTATGTCCGCTTCAAACTATCTGTGGTGGGCCTGCCCCAAGTCGCTCTTGGAGCAGGCCATTGCTTTGAGCAACAGCTTATTCGCCGTTCTTGCGCATCTTGAGCTTACCGCGCTTGCTCATTTTGGCGAACTCTTCTTCAGAGACACTTCCATTGCCATCCGCGTCAAGACGTTCAAACATTTTCGCGTGACGCCCTTCCTTTTGGCCTTCGGACATCTCGTCAAAGCTGATCATCCCGTCGTCATTTGCATCGTGACGCTCTATCATCTTTTTGGCACGCTTTTCCGCACGTTTCTTGCCGGACTTGCCCATTTCGTCCGCACTAAGCATTCCGTCACCATTCGTGTCGGCTGCGTCAAACCGAACGCGCGCATGTGCGGCCATTTCTTCCGGTGTCAGCGCACCATTGCTATCGGTATCAAGCGCGCTGAAGCTCGGGCGCTCATGGCGCATTTTGCCTTGGCCGCCTTCACCCCCGCCAGATGCAGCCTGAGCCGCAAATCCAGTTGCAATAACCAAACCCGTCAGGGCAATGCGTGCTGTCATTTTTGAAATCGTCATCATGTGATCTTCTCCAGTTATTTCGCCCGCTCTAGGGCCTCAAAGTGTCAGGCGTTTTTTGCCTGCTGTGGTAGATCAAACGCTTCTGCCCGAAACTTCCGTCGCAGTTTTTTCAACTTTTTTGCAAACCCCTCTCGCGACATCGCGCCGCAAGGCTTCCTGAGCGTTTGAAAACAGGGTGCTTTGGGCATAAAAATATGTCATAGGGTGCGCAAAACACGCCGCATGCGTCAGGAGTTCACAACATGGTTCCAGTAAATGAACAGCAAGAAGAACGCGCATTATGGCCAGCCCTACGTCGCGGATGGCGCCGGAAATGCCCGAATTGCGGGGATGGCCCTGTCCTCCACAGCTATCTCAAAATGCGCGACAGCTGCTCAACCTGTGATCAAGACTTTAGCGCCGCGCGCGCCGACGATGGCCCAGCCTATCTGACAATTCTTATCGTTGGCCATATTGCGACGATATTCATGCATATTGTTTTTGTGCATTTTCGACCTGAACCTATGGTGCTCTTTACTCTGTTCGCCAGCATCGCAGTGATCCTGTCACTTTACCTCTTGCCACGCTTCAAAGGTGCAATTGTAGGGTATCAATGGGCGAAACGCATGTTCGGCTTTGCCCAAAAGGACGCTGCATGAGCGCCGCGCCCACAATCGATAAAACAGCCATTCGCCACGCATCCACTGTGATCGTGCTGCGGGATCGCCACACAGCGCCGCGCATCTTGATGGGGCAACGCGGCGCAAAAGCCGCCTTTATGCCCAATAAATTCGTCTTCCCCGGCGGTGCTGTAGACGCAGAGGACGCGACAATCCCACTTGCAGGCACACTCAACGACAGATGCCGAAATCACCTTTTGCAGAAAACTGACGCGGATCGTACCCACGCACTTGCAGTTGCCGCTATTCGCGAACTTTGGGAAGAAACCGGGCTGGTGCTTGGCACCCAAGGCGCATGGAACGTCCCGACGCCCACCGATTGGATCGAATTCGCCGCCACTGGCCACCTGCCCGACGCTTCGGCGCTGAAATTTGTCTTTCGCGCAATTACCCCACCGGGACGTCCACGCCGCTTTGACGCGCGGTTTTTCCTGATTGATGCAGATGACCTACAAGGGGATATCGACGATTTCTCCCATGCTTGCGACGAGCTTTCGCACCTTCAATGGATCGCCCTGCAAGACGTGCGAAAATTCGACCTGCCCTTCATCACCGAAGTTGTACTGGCAGAAATCGCAGGCCGCGCCCAAAGCAAAACCCCACCCGAAAGCGTGCCGATGTTCCTGAACACAGAAGAAGAAAGCCTCTTTCTTCGCCTCGGCGGCGACTCTCCGCTCGAAAACGCCTTGAAACGCTAAACCCGTCTTTGGTCTCAAAATACCTCGGGGGAGTCTGCGCAAGCAGACGGGGGCAGCGCCCCCACCTTGAAAATCAAGCGCCCGCTAGGGCACATCTAGATCAAGCGCCAGCGCGTGGATGCGGCCAATCAACTCAGGCCCCAAGGCGGAATGCACCATGCGGTGACGCTGAATCCGGCTTTTCCCCTCAAAGGCAGCGGCGCGAATACGCAGGTTATAATGGCTTTCTCCGCCCTCTTGATAGCCACCATGACCACGATGACTTTCACTATCATCCACAACATCCAGCTCCGCAGGCTCTAAAGCGGCCACCAAACTTGCACGAATTTCATTTGACTTAGACATTTTTACGAAAGCCCTCTTCTAACCCGTGTCAATTCCTCTATTGTTATGCCCCTGATGTGACGAGGTGAGCAATGATAAAGAAGAACGATCCGTTTGGTTTCGATATGTCCGTGTCGTCCGCGAAAAAGAAAAATCCACGCGGTAGACGCGGGATGTCGGGCGAATCCGAAACCTCTCAACGCGCCTGCCAACATGATGGCTGTGAACTGCCCGGAAAATTCCGCGCGCCGCGTGCCCCTGACGTGTTGGATGACTACATTTGGTTCTGCAAAGACCACGTGCGCGAATACAATCTGAAATGGAATTTCTTCAACGGCACGACCGAAGCCGAATTGAATGCCCAACAAAGCAAAGACAAAGTCTGGGAACGCGAAACAAAACCCGTCAAAGACCCTGAAGCAGCCGCTTGGGCACGTCTGGGCATTGAAGATCCCCATCAGGTGTTGGGCGTCAATGCCACGCGCAACCCCGGCAAAGGCGGCGGCGCAGCAAAGCGCCTTCCCCCCACCGAACGTCGCGCGATGGAAATTCTCGAAGCCAAGGACTTCTGGACCAAAACCGAAATTCGCAAGTCTTATAAGGCGCTTATCAAAGTGCTGCATCCCGACATGAACGGCGGCGATCGCTCGCAAGAAGAGCAATTGCAAGAAGTCGTTTGGGCATGGGATCAGCTCAAAGAAAGCCGGAATTTCAAATAATCCAATGCGCGAAACCGATCTTTATCCCCCTGTGAAGTCCTTTTTGGAAGCACAGGGGTATGAGGTGAAAGGCGAAGTCGGCAAGCTGGATGTCATGGCAATGCGCGGCGATGCCCCCCCTGTCATTGTTGAACTAAAGACCGGGTTTTCCCTGTCCCTGTTCCACCAAGGGGTCGAGCGCCTTTCAATCTGTGACACGGTCTATATCTGCGTGCCACGCCCGAAGGGCAAAGCAGGTCTCAAGTCCCTCAAGAATAACAAGACACTTTGTCGTCGCCTTGGTCTGGGCCTGCTAACGGTGCGCAGTTCAGACAATTTTGTAGAAGCGCATGTGGATCCAACGCCCTACATCCCTCGTAAATCCAAAAAGAAGACAAACCGCCACCTGCGTGAATTCCAGCGCCTCGTGGGGGATCCGAATACAGGGGGCTCAACACGCCAAGGGCTGGTGACGGCCTATCGTCAGGATGCTTTGAAGTGCTTGGGTTTCTTGGAAGGGCATGGACCAACAAAAGCCTCTGAAATTGCCAAAGTCACCGGTGTTCCAGGCGCGCGAAATCTGATGTCTGCCAATCATTACGGCTGGTTCGAACGTGTCTCCAAAGGCATCTACTGGCTTAGCCCAAAGGGCCAAGATGCGTTGGGCGAGTATGAAGCGGACCTTGACGCGATCCGCGAACTATACCCGGAACCCGAATAACGCCCCGATTTTTTTAAGAAAAATCGTATCACGCCGCTTTAAACACTAGCGATACACCATTCAGACAGTGACGTTTGCCAGTCGGTGCGGGACCATCATCAAAGATATGCCCAAGGTGCGACCCGCAGCGTCGGCAATGACATTCGGTGCGCACCGAGAACAGTTTGCGATCTTCTTTCGTGCCTATCGAACCGGGCAAAGACTGATAGAAACTTGGCCATCCTGTCCCGCTGTCATATTTCGTGCTTGAAGGATACAGCGCCAAATCACAGCCACGGCAATGATAGGTGCCATCGGCATAGTTTTTGTCCAACGGGGATGACCCTGCCCGCTCGGTTCCTTCTTCGCGCATGACCTTATACTGCAAGTCGCTCAGCATCGCTTTCCATTCCGCTTTGCTACGTGTCACTTCAAAAGATCCCGTTGCTGCAGAACTCTCGCGCGCACCAAATGCGCCAAGAACGGACATAGAGGACAGTCCTGCGACTGCACCAGCGGATAGGAAAAAACGTCGGTTCATGATTGTGCTCCTTTGATCTCAAAGTGGAGCCTTGCACAGCGCGATACAAGTGACGCTAACGCACAAGGACGTGAGGCGAATGACACATTTTCAAGGCCGTACCCGCCCTTGCTTTAGGGCGTGCGCAAAAGGCCCTGAGCATAGATACTTGCGATCTGTGACCCGTCATCACCTGACGGAGCGGATGAGACCACCAGCACAGTATCTAAGCCCATCACAGTCAGCTGATCCTTTGTAAGTTTAAAACTTAGCAAACCTTGGCGATCCAGATCCGCGATCATGATACTACGGTCGAGGCGTTTGGCCCAAAGATGGAAGGTTTGACCTTGCTCAGGACTGCCTTGCCATTCCACATGCAAAACCTGTGCGGTGGGATCAAGCAATGCGCGCAATTCAAAACCGGTCTCTTGTACAAGCATGCTGGTTTGCAAAACCGGCGGCGCGGAGTGTGCGAAGTAGCTGGTTTGCGTCACCCCATAGGCCACCAAAGCCGCAGCGATTCCGCCCAAAGCAAATTCCCAAATACGAATGCGCCTGCGCCAAGGCATCCAGTTTTCAGCCCAAAGCTCGCGCTTGAGGTGCCGCAAAATTCCAGAGTTTTGCTCTGGATCTTCCAGCTCGTAGCCAAGCTGTGCGTAATGCTGCCTGGTGCGCGCGACTTCCCCTTGCAAGTCTTCATCCAAGGCCAGCGCAGCTTCAAACGCTTGCATTTCCTCATCATTGAGAAAGCCCAACACATAGTCACCCGCTTGGCTGAAGCAATCTATCTCTGGATCAGGGGTCATCACTGCATCACCGTTCTTTTGCCGGCCCAGCACTGGCCCGCCCTCAAGCAGCCTGCACTACCAAAGCAGCGCTGCAAAGCCCCAACACTGCAAACTACGTTACGGATTTCGCACACGCTCCCCTTGTCCTTGGTAAATATATGTTGCACCACAGCTAGGAACACCAGATCGCACCTATTTGCCCGAGACAAGGACCCAAAAAGATGGCTGACCATTCGCTTGATGTTGATACAAAACCAACTGAAGATATTTCGGTTCGTGAAGTCTTTGGCCTCGATACAGATATGATTGTAAAAGGTTTTCCTGAGCGCACCGAACGTGTGCCAGAATTGGACAGCACGTATAAGTTCGACCCGGACACAACGATGGCGATTCTTGCGGGGTTTTCGCACAACCGCCGCGTGATGGTTCAAGGCTACCACGGAACAGGTAAATCTACGCACATCGAGCAAGTCGCCTCGCGCCTGAATTGGCCTGCGGTGCGCGTCAACCTTGATAGCCATATTTCGCGGATCGACTTGATCGGTAAAGATGCGATCAAACTGAAAGACGGCAAGCAGGTCACTGATTTTCAGGAAGGCATTCTGCCTTGGGCCCTGCGCAACCCGACTGCGATCGTCTTTGACGAATACGATGCGGGCCGCGCGGATGTGATGTTCGTGATCCAGCGTGTTCTGGAAACAGACGGCAAGCTGACGTTGCTTGATCAGAACAAAGTGATCGACCCCCACCCCTACTTCCGCATTTTCGCAACGGCCAACACGGTTGGTCTGGGTGATACGACGGGCCTTTATCACGGCACACAGCAGATCAACCAAGGTCAGATGGACCGTTGGTCTTTGGTGGCAACTCTGAACTATCTCAGCGTCGACGCAGAAGCCCAGATCGTCCTGTCCAAAAACCCGCATTACAACAATGATGCTGGTCGCAAGACTGTAAAGCAGATGGTCAAAGTGGCAGACCTCACGCGCACAGCCTTCATGAACGGTGATCTCTCTACCGTTATGTCGCCGCGTACAGTGATTGCATGGGCGCAGAATGCGGAAATCTTCCGCAATGTTGGATATGCTTTCCGCCTGTCATTCCTCAACAAATGCGACGAACTAGAGCGCCAGACAGTGGCCGAATTCTATCAGCGTTGCTTTGACGAGGAACTGCCGGAAAGTGCTGCAAGCATTTCGTTGGGGTAAGCGATTTTTCTATAAAAATCGGGCCTTCGGCAAGAGTTTATTTTGCAAGATGAAGTTGGAATAGATAGTGGCGAGCAATAACGACAACCCGGCAGATCCGTTCAAAAAAGCCTTGGCGGAAGCCACCAAGGTGATGGCGAATGATCCCGACTTGTCCGTTACTTATACTGTTGATCCGTCTGGCGTGTCTGGCGATACGATGCGCCTGCCACAGATCAGTCGGCGCATGACGCGCGAGGAAGTGTTGATCGCGCGCGGCACTGCAGATGCTTTGGCAATGCACCGCAAGTTCCACGACGGCAAAACCCATTCGCGTTATGTGCCCAAAGGCGATACAGCGCGCGAATTGTATGAAGCGATGGAAACCGCGCGCTGCGAAGCAATGGGCGCGCGCGACATGCCCGGCACAGCTGGCAACATAGATGCCAAGATCGGCAATGATGCGCTGCGCAAAGGCTTTGATCAAATTCGCGAAGCCGCGGACGCCCCGCTCGCAACCGCTGCCGGTTATCTTGTGCGCCACCTTGCCACAGGTCGCGATTTGCCCGAAGGCGCGCAGAATGTGATGAATCTTTGGAAAGGCTTCATCGAAGACCAAGCCGGCGACAAGCTGGACGATATTGATGCGCTGCTTGATGATCAGGCCGCTTTTGCAAAGCTGTCACGACAGTTAATTCAGGATTTGGGCTACGGCGACCAGCTTGGCGATGATCCAGATGATCTGGATGATGACGCACAAGATGATGCGGAAGAAAACGGCGAAGAGGATCAAGAGCCAGATAGCTCTGGTCAAGATGATGACGGTGAAGAAGCGGATGATGCCTCTGCCGAGCAATCCCAAGAAGAAGAACAAGACGCCGCCCAAGCACAAGTGTCGATGGATGATGCCTCTGATCAGGAAATGGGTGAAGAAGCAGAAATGCCCGAAGGTGAGGCGCCGCTTGAGCCGCCTCAACCGCAACCTATTTCCAACGCTGACCCGAACTATCAAGTCTATGATACGCAGTTTGACGAAGAAGTCCGCGCCGAAGATTTGGCAGAACCAATCGAGTTGGAACGCCTGCGCGCCTATCTAGATCAGCAGTTAGAGCCTTTGAAAGGGGCTGTGTCGCGCCTTGCCAACAAATTGCAGCGACGCTTGCAAGCCCAGCAAAACCGGTCTTGGGAATTTGATCTTGAAGAAGGCACTTTGGATGCAGGCCGCCTTGCGCGTGTGGTGGCCAATCCGACCACACCGTTAAGCTTCAAGATGGAAAAAGATACAGAATTTCGCGACACAATCGTGACGCTGCTTCTGGACAACTCCGGCTCTATGCGCGGGCGTCCGATTTCTATTGCTGCGATTTGCGCCGATGTTCTGGCGCGCACGCTTGAGCGTTGTAATGTGAAGGTCGAGATCCTCGGCTTTACCACACGTGCGTGGAAAGGCGGCCAAAGCCGTGAAGCTTGGCTGAACGCCGGGCGCGAACAACAGCCTGGTCGTTTGAACGATCTACGTCACATCATCTACAAAAGCGCGGATTCCCCGTGGCGTCGTGCGCGGCCTAATTTGGGTCTGATGATGAAAGAAGGCCTGCTGAAAGAGAACATCGACGGCGAAGCGCTTGAATGGGCGCATCGCCGCATGGCAGGGCGTCCAGAATCGCGCAAAATCTTGATGGTGATTTCTGATGGCGCACCTGTGGATGACAGTACTTTGTCGGTAAACCCAGCAAATTATTTGGAAAAACACCTGCGTGATGTTATCGCGATGGTCGAAAAACGACGCGCGGTTGAATTGCTCGCTATTGGTATCGGCCATGATGTGACGCGCTATTATGAACGCGCTGTGACCATCACCGATGTAGAACAGCTTGCAGGGGCGATGACCGAACAGCTTGCGGCCCTGTTTGACACGGACCCTCGCGCACGTGCGCGCGTTATGGGCATGCGAAACGTCAGTTGACGCTAAAGCCGGTTTGCGGTCCTGTGTGATAAAAGAGGACACCGCGATGTTTCAAAGTTTCGACACCACCAGCACACCAGCAAATGGGCCTGCGCGCTTGGCTGCTTTGCGCGATGAAATGCAACGCGCAGGTGTTGACGGTTTTCTCGTTCCGCGCGCGGATGCGCATCAGGGCGAATATGTCGCCGCTCATGATGAACGCTTGCTTTGGTTAACAGGGTTCACAGGCTCCGCCGGTTTTTGTTGCGCGTTGAAAGATCATGCTGGTATCTTCATCGACGGTCGCTATCGCACGCAAGTCAAATCCCAGGTTGATCTGGCACATTTTACGCCCGTACCATGGCCCGAAACCTCATTGGCGGATTGGCTGAAAGAACAGCTTCCGCAAGGCGGGCTCGTCGGGTTTGATCCATGGCTCATGACCGCAGGTCAGTTACAAATGCATGAGGCTGCCCTTGACGGCAGCGGCATCCTTTTGCGCCCTTGCGCCAATCTTGTAGACCTTATTTGGGGAGATCAACCCGCGCCGCCGAAGACAGCGGCCTTCCCCTACCCAATTGAATATGCTGGCAAATCATCACAGGACAAACGCAGAGATTGCGCGCAAGACTTGTGTGATCAGGGCGAAAACGCGGCGGTGATCACCCTGCCCGACAGCCTATGCTGGTTGCTTAACATTCGCGGAAATGATGTGTCCAAGACGCCGTTGGTGCATGGTTTCGCAATCCTGCACGATGATGAGCGCGTTCAGCTTTTTGTGGCCCCTTCAAAAGTTGCGCAATTGGAACCCGACCCGTCTATAGAGATTGCAGCGCCAGAAGAATTTCTACCTGCTCTGAGCAAACTTACGGGCAAAGTGCGCTGTGACAAAACCTCTGTCCCTGTTGCCATAATTGACGCGCTAGAAAGCGGTCCGGCAGAGATCACCTATGGAACAGAACCCTGTGTGCTGCCCAAAGCGCGCAAAAATCCCGTTGAAATCGAAGGCACGCGAAATGCGCATATCACGGATGCAACGGCTGTTTGCGAATTGCTTTGTTGGTTGGATCAACAACCCTCAGGTAGCACGACAGAAATTGATGTTGTCAGCCAGTTGGAACACTGCAGACGCGCAACGAACGCATTACAAGACATCAGCTTTGACACGATTGCAGGCGCAGGACCTAACGGCGCAATTATGCATTACCGCGTCACCCATGAGACCTCGCGTGCATTAACGGATGGTGATCTGCTTGTTCTCGATAGCGGTGGACAATATTTGAACGGCACAACCGACATCACCCGTACAATTGCGATCGGAACAGTTGGCGAAGAAGAATGCACAGCCTTTACGCGCGTTCTGCAAGGCATGATTGCGGTTTCGCGGATGCGCTGGCCCAAAGGTCTGGCAGGGCGCGATATCGAAGCAGTCGGGCGCGTCCCCCTTTGGCTAGCGGGGCAAGACTTTGATCACGGCATCGGGCACGGCGTGGGGCATTTCCTAGGTGTGCACGAAGGTCCGCAACGCCTAAGCCGCGTTAGCCATATCGCCCTTGATCCGGGAATGATCCTGTCGAATGAACCAGGCTATTACCGCGAAGGCGCCTTCGGCATTCGTATTGAAAACCTGCTGGTTGTGACCGCCGCTGAGGTGCCAAAGGGCGGTGATGCACATCGCGACATGTATGACTTTGAAACCCTGACCTATGTGCCTATTGATCGCCGCCTCATCCGCAAGGACATGCTAAGCAGTGCGGAATTGGAGTGGATGAATAGCTATCATGCGACTTGCTTGGACAAGCTGACAGGCAAGCTAAGCGCAGACGCCCAAACATGGCTTGAGGCTGCGACCAAGCCGCTTTAGGCGGCTAGCTATGCTCTTCCGCCGCTGTCGCTGCAAGTGCGCGATTATAGGCCTGAAGCGCATCCACATGGTACAAAGCACCCCAAAGTTCTGGCGCTTGATCTTCGCCCGACAAGGTTACGACTGGAATGAAATCAACGGCTGATTTATCAAAAATGGGCATAGCCGCTTCCAGCGTTGCGTTTCCGTCAATATAAATACCTTCAGAAATCATATCCCAACAGGCATCTTCATCGATTCCCTCGCCTGTCTTACGCATCACGCCAGCCACACGGAACATCGCCAGCAAATAGGCCTGCGGTCCAGCCGCCAGATGGATATTGCGCCGCTCTAATTGCGTCAAAAAGAACGAACGGTCCACAAGACGGGACGCAAGTACAGTCGACAAAGACACTGAAACCATCACCGCAAGGCCGGTTTGCCAGTCACCCGTTAATTCAAACACGATCAAAGTGGTCGAAATCGGCGCACCCAGAACCGCAGCGGCAACGGCGCCCATGCCGGCCAGCGCATATAACGTGTGTGATCCGCTAATCTCGGGCATCACCGACGTCGCAATCAATCCAAAGGCCAATCCCGTCAACGCACCAATCATCAACGAGGGCGAGAAAATGCCGCCCCCCATTCGCCCACCCATAGTGATTGCCACCGCCGCCACTTTCACAATCGCGAACACCACCGCTTCGTGCAGCAATAGTTTGCCCGTCAGTGCTGCCGATGTAGTCTCGTAGCCAACACCAATGATATGGGGAAACTGGATCGCGATCAGACCCAAAAGTACGCCCGCCAATGCAGGCCTTATCCAATTTGGCAGGCCCAAACGGCTTTGCAGGCGCGATTCCATGTCATCTGCCCAGAACACGCAGCGCATCAACGTGACAGCCACCAGACCGCAAACCAGGCCAAGGATCAGATAGGCTGGCAATTCCGCGTAAAATTCCAAAGCGGTTGTACCGGGCAGTGCGAATTCTGCCGTATCACCAAAGACCAATCTGTTGATCACAGTGCCAGCAACGCTAGCAATCACGATGGGGGCAAAAGCATGCACCGCAAAATGGCGCAACACGACTTCCAGCGCGAACAATGCCCCTGCAATCGGTGCGTTAAAACTCGCAGATACCGCCGCCGCGACCGCACAGCCCAGCAAATCTCGGCCGGTAATACCATCCGCGCGAATAACATTGCTCACCCAACTCGAAATCATCGCCGCTATATGCACCACAGGCCCTTCGCGCCCAGTTGAGCCCCCCGTCCCCAATGTGATCATCGAAGACAGCGCCGATGCGATGCCAGCCTTCTTCTCGACCCGCCCTTCATTCAGGGCCGCCCCTTCGATTACATCCGCGACAGAGCGGACACGTCCATCAGGTGTGAAATGATGCAGGATTATTCCAATAACCAAGCCGCCGATCATCGGAATCAAAAGCACCCAGTACCATGGCAAAGTCTCGGCAAAGCTATGCAGTTTGGTGACATCTCCAACACCGTAGAGCGTCTTTTGCAAGAAAGAGACCCCGTATCGGAACAAAACCGCCGCACATCCCGCAGCGATGCCGATCATCAAAGCAATGAACCAGAACTGGATTTGCGATGGTCCGCGTCGACGCATATGCGCCCAACCCCGTTTCAAACTTTCCTTGGCTTCATATGCCTGTGCCCCAAGGGCCGTTAGGAAAGCGGCAAACATATCAGCCAGCCAACAAGGATCGCGCGGCGGCGCGCGCTTCATCTGTGATGGTATCGCCAGAAATCATTCGCGCGATCTCATCGGTGCGCTCTGCTTCGTTCAATGGCACAACTGTCGAAAGCGTCGCGTCATTTTCAACCCTTTTTTCAACGCGCCAGTGATGTCCACCAAGGGCCGCCACCTGTGGTGAGTGCGTCACGACCAAGACTTGACCGCCCTCCGCGAGACTTGCCAAACGGCGCCCGACAGCATCCGCAGTGGCCCCGCCCACGCCGCGATCAATCTCGTCAAAGATCATCGTGATGCCTTGGCTTTCGTTGGACAAACAAACCTTTAGCGCCAGTAGGAACCGGCTCAATTCGCCACCAGATGCGATCTTGTTGAGCGGACCACTCGGCGCGCCCGGATTGGTGGCAACGGTAAAGGCCACCGCATCGCGCCCTGCCCCGCTTGCGGGTGCCTCAACAACTTGCGTTGTGAACACCGCGCGTTCCATTTTCAACGGTGCAAGCTCGGCCGTCACCGCAAGGTCCAATGCCATCGCTGCTGTGCCGCGCGCATCGCTTAAGGCTTGGGCGGCGCCATCATATGCGCCCTCTGCGTCACTTACCAAGCGGCGCGCTTCACCTAACTGCGCGTCTCCTGCGTCCAGCGCAGCAAGCCGCGCACGCAGTTCCACAGCAAATGTACCCAACTCATCCGGTATCACATTGTGCTTGCGCGCCAAGGCGCGGATCGCAAACAAGCGTTCTTCGCAATTCTCTAGATCAGAGGTGTTAAACTCCAAGTTATTCAGACAATTCTCGACGCCGGCACTGGCTTCGCCCAATTCTTCCAATGCACGGCTTAGCCCCGCCAAAGGCGCATCCAGCTGCCCTTCAGCCTGCCCAGACACGCCATCAAGCCAGCGGATCGCTTCACCGATCACACCTTCCGCGCCTTCAAAACCTAGCATCCCGTAAGCGCGTGCAACATCATCGCGGATTTTCTCCGCGCCCTGCATTTTGCGCCGCAAGGTGTCCAATGTCGCCTCTTCACCGGGTTGCGGATCAAGATCGTCCAGTTCAGCCACCGCGTGGCGCAAAAAGTCTTCTTCCTCGCGCACCGCGGAAATCGCGGCTTCCAGTTTGGCCAAGGATTTGCGCGCCACTGATAGGTCTTTCCACGCGACAGACACAGCCTTGTGCAATTTCGGCTTGTCCAGAAACGCATCCAGAACAGCCATGTGCCCCTTAGGATCAAGCAGACCGCGATCATCGTGCTGACCGTGTAATTCCACCAGCGTTTCAGACAGTGCGCGCAGCACTTCACCTGAACACCGTCGGTCATTCACCCAAGCAGTCTTTCGCCCGTCACTGCGATTGACGCGGCGCATAATCAGCTCGCGATCAGCAGGCAATCCAGCTTCTTCAAGCACCGCAAAAGCGGCATGCCCTTCAGGAAGATCAAAGACGGCCGTCACTTCGCCCTGCTCTGCACCGTTGCGCACAAGTTCTGCACGACCGCGCCACCCCAGCACAAAACCAAGCGAATCCAATAGGATAGATTTGCCTGCACCAGTTTCACCGGTCAGAACATTCAGGCCCGGCTGAAAGCCAAGCTCCAAATGATCAATGATCAGAATATCGCGAATATCGAGCGTTCGCAGCATCTAGCCAACCGCCTGCGCAAGCACGCCGCGCGCACTCAGAATTACAGCCACTTGCCTTGCAACATTTGGCGATACACTTGACGCAACCAGCTGTCGCCGGCCGCCTTAAGCTCAAGTCCGCGACCTGTCAGCAGCTTGAAACTATCCTCATACCAATCCGTACCCTTGTAGTTATGGCCAAGGATCGCACCGGCAGTCTGCGCTTCGTCCTTCAAACCAAGCGACAGATAAGCCTCGACCAAACGGTGCAGTGCTTCTGGGGTATGTGTGGTTGTCTGGAAGTCTTCGACCACCACACGGAACCGATTGATAGAGGCGGTGTAGTGGTCACGGCGCAGATAGTAGCGACCGATTTCCATTTCCTTGCCCGCAAGATGATCAAACGCTAGATCGAATTTCAGGATGGCTGAACTTGCATATTCACTATCTGGATAACGCTCGATCACGGTGCGCAAACCTTGCAAGGCTTGGAAGGTCAAACCCTGATCCCGCCCAACGTCTTCGATCTGATCATAGTAACTTAGCGCCAGCAAATACTGGGCATACGCTGCATCATCATCGGTCGGATACACATCGATGAAACGCTGCGCAGAAGCGCGCGAATTTTCGTAATCTTTGTCTTTGTGATAGGCAAAGGCTTGCATAATCAAGCCGCGTTTTGCCCACTCTGAATAGGGATACAGACGTTCGACTTCACCGAAATAGAAGGCAGCATCATCATCACGCTTGCGCTCCAATTCGAATTCGCCACGCTGATAGATTTGCTCGGCAGTGAAAGTATCTAGCGGGATCGTGGACTCGCCTCCGAAAAAACGTGAGACACCTCCGCCACTTCCACCGCTGCACCCTGCAAGCGTCATGGACAATAAAGCAGCCACTGTCAGAGCGTGACGCGCAGATTTGCGTTTCATTCCAGCACCTTTGATCGAACCTGTCAGAGTTTTATCCCTGTTTTCACCTCGGTCCTAGCACATAATATCGGCATGCAAAATGCCTATACCCCAAAATCTTGGGGTAATGCGTAACTTCACGTAGGTTTGAGGTTAATAGGGCGCAGGAATCTCGTGACGTGTCACGCCTGCCCCTGGCAAATTGGCATTGATCGACGCATCGCAATCGATCATTTCATAGGCCGTCGGATCAGCAAACAACGCCCGCAAAAGCGCATTCGTCATAGAGTGACCGGCCCGCATACCAATATAACGACCCAGAATAGGCGCACCCGCAAGGGATAAATCGCCAAGCGCGTCGAGCATTTTGTGACGCACCGCTTCATCCGCATGGCGCAAACCACCCGGGCTCAGAATGCGATCCCCATCGACAACAACCGCGTTTTCCAGCGTGCCACCTTTGGCAAGACCTTGGGCATACATCGCCTCGACGTCTGAATTGCGACAGAATGTACGGCTGTCGGACAGCTCGCGCACGAAGGAGCCATTCGCCATATTCAAAGACTTGCTTTGCGATCCAATCGCGGCATCTTCAAAATCAATCGCGAAATCAATCGACAAGCTGCGCGCAGGCTCAAGCCGGGCCCAACCTGTATCTGTTTGAACTTCAACGGTTTTTAGAACACGCAGCGCACGGCCATTGTGGCTTAGTGTTTGGACACCTTTGGCCAGCAAACCACGCACGAACTCGGCAGAGCTGCCGTCCATGATTGGCACTTCTGGTCCGTTGATCTCGATCAGCGCGTTGGTGATACCACACCCTGCAAGGGCTGCCATGATGTGTTCAATTGTGGACACAACAGTGCCGTCAGCATTTTTAATCTTTGTGCACAGAGGGGTCGGATTAACCGCATCCCAGCGCGCAGGCACCAAGGGATCAGCGTCGGTTATGTCTGTACGACGAAACCAGATACCGTGACTTGCGTTGGCCGCATGGACGTTCATCTCGACAGAAGCGCCGGAATGAAGCCCGACGCCTGTAAAGGTCACAGATGATTTCAACGTGGTTTGCACAAATTACTCCTGGGTCACAGAACGCACTCCGGCCTTCTGTTTCGTTAACAATCTGGTAACGATGAGGTGCCCAACCCTCAACTCAAACTTTGTAACGGTCTGAAACATGCCCGACATGAAGATAAGCGAAAAACTGCTTAGCAACTCAACTACGCATCCTAACCCCCTGCCCTTAAACGAAAAAGGGACACTCGAAAGCGTCCCTTTGTCTACCGATTTTGTTCGGCTTAGTTTGCTTGTCTGCGCAAGAATGCAGGGATTTCAATGCGCTCTTGCTCAGGATCGCTTTCGGCGACGGGCTGTGGCGCTGGTGCAGATTGGCTTGTCTGCATCGGAGGCTGCTGGCGAGAAGGCTGCGCTGGCGCGCCCTCTTGGCCGTGGCCTGTCATGCGATTGATCAGCGAATTGATGCCAAAACGAGGGCGCTCGACGTCATCCCTAGGGGCTTGTGCCGCAGGCTGCTGAGACTGCTGTTGCTCCTTAGGCGCGCGGTGAACCGCGGCTTGCAAACGCGCCATAGCTTCAGGTGACGGCGTGCCCAAGCTAGGTGCTTTTGGGGCGACGTAGCTTGCTTGCTCTGGCTCTTGCATCGCTTGTGGCTCAAACGCTGGCGGCTGATATTCAGGCGGTGGCAAATCATCGGCGACCTGTGTGGGTGCGCGCTGCTGGCCACGATCCGCGATAAAGCTAGGAAGCTCCGGCTGGAACGATTCTTCTTCTTCTTCAAAGATGTCTTCAGCTTGCTCTGCCGCTGCAACTTGCTGCGTGTTCATTTCTTCGAACAATGCTGGTTCTTGTTGCGCCGGCTCTGTTGACGCAACCGCAGAAATCGTAACAGGCGCTGGTGCTGCTTGCTGCTCTTCCACTTGCTTCAAAGGCTGTGCCATGGACCGGCGCGCAACTGGAACTTCGCTGGTAGAGGCAACCGCATCGATACCTGTTGCAACAACAGACACGCGCATCGCGCCTTCCAAGGATGGATCCATTGTAGAACCAACGATGATATTCGCGTCTGGATCGACCTCTTCGCGAATGCGGTTGGCCGCTTCGTCGAGCTCGAACAATGTCAGATCGTGGCCGCCTGTGATGTTGATAAGAACACCCTTGGCACCGCGCAGTGAAATTTCGTCCAGAAGTGGGTTCGCAATCGCCTTTTCGGCCGCTTGGATCGCACGATCCTCGCCTGTCGCTTCGCCCGTACCCATCATCGCCTTGCCCATCTCGTCCATAACGGCGCGAACATCAGCAAAGTCGAGGTTGATTAGACCGGGGCGAACCATAAGGTCCGTAACACCCTTAACACCTTGATAAAGCACATCATCTGCAAGCGAGAAGGCTTCGGTAAATGTGGTTTTCTCGTTAGCCAAACGGAACAAGTTCTGGTTTGGAATAATGATCAGCGTATCCACAACCTTCTGGAGGGCGTCGACGCCATCCTCAGCCTGCTTCATACGCTTGCCACCTTCAAACTGGAACGGCTTGGTCACAACACCAACCGTCAGCACACCAAGTTCACGGGCGGCTTGCGCAATAATCGGGGCCGCACCAGTACCGGTACCGCCGCCCATGCCCGCAGTAATAAAGCACATGTGTGCGCCTGCGAGATGATCAATAATTTGTTCGATGCTTTCTTCGGCAGCCGCCGCGCCAACCGCAGCCCGCGCACCAGCGCCAAGACCTTCAGTCACTTTAACGCCTAGCTGAACACGACTTTGCGACATGGATTGCTGAAGCGCTTGCGCGTCTGTGTTCGCAACCACGAAGTCCACACCATCGAGCTCTTTCTCGATCATGTTATTGACAGCATTGCCGCCCGCCCCACCTACGCCGAAAACCGTAATGCGTGGCTTCAAGTCTTCCTGTCCTGGCACCGTTAGGTTCAATGTCATGCTCTGTCCGCCTGTGTCTGCCGATCCATTTTCGGATCATTTTTGTTGCCTGCTTACAGCTAGTCTAACCAAGTGATTCGGCAACGTCACGCAAAAAAGCGAGAAAACCCACAAAATATGCGAGTTTTTCAGCGGATTTCTGCCAGAATTAGCGCCAAAGCGCAGATGTAGGGGTTACCAGTTGTCTTTGAACCATTTCAAAGCACGCTTGAACGAACGGCCTTGATAATTCTCAAGAATTTCAAAATCCCACCATTCGTCTTGCGGATGGGCCGCAAACAGGCACAAACCGACCGCGCTGGAAAAGCCCGGTCCAGTTGTCGCGCCGGGCAAACCATGGACGCGCAGTGGCCGTCCAAGACGCACTTGCTGACCCAGAATCTTGCTGGCCAAACCATCCAGACCAGGGATCTGGCTACCGCCACCTGTCAGAACAATTTGCTGGCTTGCAAGGTGATCGAAACCCGCCGCATCCAGACGCGCGCGCACGTCTTCCAGAATTTCTTCAACCCGAGGACGCATAATGCCGATCAGTTCTGCACGGCTGACTTGGCGACGGTCATGATCCCAATCGCCCGTGTCGCCCCCAATGTCGATCATATCGCGATCATCCATTCCCGTCGCGACCACACCACCATTTACGGTTTTGATCCGCTCAGCTGTGGTCATAGGTACTTGTAGACCCATCGAAATGTCAGACGTCACGTGATCGCCCCCCATGCGCACAGCATCTGCGAAAATCATGTGTTTCTTCATGAAAATCGAAATGCTGGTAGCGCCGCCACCCATATCAATGCAGGCGGCCCCTAACTCTTGCTCGTCCTCGACCAGCGCAGAAATGCCTGACGCATAAGCCGACGACGCAACACCCGCGAGCTCCAGATCACAGCGGCGCACGCAATGGGCAAGGTTCTGAATTGCTGCAGCATCGACCGTCAACATGTGCATATCTGTGTTCAACTGCTGACCGATCTGTCCGCGCGGATCGCTAAGACCAGACCGATGATCCAATGCGAAATTCACAGGCTGTGCGTGCAAAACTTCGCGACCAGGTCCGAAATCAGGCACATCGCAAGACGACAGCACACGCGCCACATCCTGCTCCGACACGACTGTGTTTTCAATCTCGACCGAACCATCCAAACCGTATGACCGCGGCTCTGCCCCAGAGAAACACGCGATCACATGATCCACACGGATTTGCGCCATTTTCTGCGCAGATTGCAGCGCTGTGCGAATGGCGCGCTCTGTCTCTGACATGGCGCTGATTTCACCGAAACGCACACCGCGCGACCGCGTTGTTGCCGCGCCGATCACACGAAATCCGGTTTGTCCCGCAAGCGAGCCGATCCCATCCACATCGCTGATTTTATCAGTGCCATCAAACCGCAGGATCAAACAAACAATCTTGGAACTGCCGACATCCAAAATCGCGACCACGCCGCGTTGCATTGCTGCTTTTCGCATGCTGCGCATAGCGCGCTGAGAGCTGTAAAGATCATTCATTTTCAGGGGCTTTCACTGCTGTCGTCTTTATGCGCCATAATTCTTGTACGGCGTTCTCGTTCATTCGAATTGTCGGGCGATGGGCCAAGCGCATGTCAACACGCGCAAGATCACGCTCAAGCACGTCTTGGACTTGGTTCAAGGCAATCACACGCTCAAGCGCACGCACCGCTCCGTCTTTGGGCAACATGATGCGCTGTTCACGATCCAGCACCACATCCCAGCGACGTTCGCCCATACGCACAAGACCTTTGACGCGATTACCCAATGGGGCTACGGTTTTCATAAGGGCCTGCGCTTCGGCAACGGCATCATCAGCACCGTCACCTGCCAACAATGGCAAGTTGGGAAAGTCATTCCGCTCATGCGCAAGACCGATGTAGACGCCGTCTTCATCCAGGCGAAACAGCCCGTCATGGGTGCGCCAAAGCGCGGCAACTTCGCGTTCGTCCACAGTCACTTGTAACACGCCGCCCGGCTGTAAATACACGTCAGCACTGCGCACAGGGTTCATGTCTGTGATGGTCTTTTGAATCGTCGTCAGCTCCAGATCGAAAGAGCTGATCGGGAAAGTGATCGAGATGATTTCGTGAATGGCTGACGCCACTTCTTCGCTGGCGCCGTCCACTTGCATCAAGTGCACCATAAATTCAGGACGCTCCTCGATGCTGGCGCGCATCTGGGTCACAACATCCTGCAATTCAGTCCGACGGGCTTCATCGGAAAGATAGACCAGCCCCAAAGAAAAGGTCAGCGCGAAAGGCACACCAACACGCAAGGAAAAGCGAAACATCGGCGTCAGCATCAAACGTTGAAAGCGATAAGACCAACGTGACGGTGCCGGATCAGCTTTGCGCCGCTTGGTGGAACGGTTCAAAACGCGCGTGCCCTGCCCTCGTGGTCCTGCTGCGCCTACCTGTTGCATGATGCATCCTCGACCATCCAAGCACAGAGCTCAGGAAAACTCATTCCAACGGCTTGCGCCTGTTCAGGGGACAAGGACGTGGCCGTCATGCCCGGCTGTGTGTTTGTCTCAAGCAGGATCAACCCTGCGAGACCTTTGCTTTCATCCCAGCGAAAATCAGTGCGCGACACGCCACGACACCCCAAAGCATCATGGGCACGCACCGCATAAGACATACAGGCATCCCAGATATCTTGCGGAATGTCCGCAGGAACGATGTGGCGTGAACCGCCCTCTTTGTATTTCGCGTCATAGTCATACCAACCGTCGGTCAGGATATCCGTCACCGTAAGCGGACGATCCCCGATCACGGTCGTCGTCAACTCACGACCTGGCGCGAAGGCTTCGACCATAACCATTTCCGGCATGCTATCATCTAGCTGCGGGGGGCCGTTGGCCGCTTCGTGGACTAGATAAACCCCAACCGAAGACCCTTCGCTGTTGGGCTTGACCACATAAGGCGCGTCCATGACGTGACGCTTACGCACATCGGCGGCGGGGGCGATCACGCTTTCCACGATCGGCAAACCGACCTGACGAAACACCTCTTTGCTGCGCTGCTTGTCCATCGCAAGCGCTGACGCCAGAACACCAGAATGTGTGTAGGGGATTTTCAACCACTCAAGCAGACCTTGAACGCAACCATCTTCGCCCCAACGACCGTGAAGGGCATTGAAAACGACGTCAGGCGCAAGATCGACAAGACGGGCGGCCAAATCGGCACCCGCATCAATTTCCGTCACTTGGTATCCGTGTTCCCGCAAAGCTGCGGCGCATGCGCGCCCAGATGACAAAGACACTTCGCGTTCAGCCGAAGGTCCGCCCATCAATACAGCTACGTTGCGGGGTTGCCTGATCGACATTCCCAACTCGTGCCTCAAATACTGTTAAGAGCTGCTCGCTCTTTTGCCACCACAGCACCCTTTTTGGGTGCCTTTATTATATGTAGGGTCCGCTTACCGAACTCCGATTTTATTCAAGGACCGGTTCACCGATCCTCAGCACTTCCCAGTGTAACTCTATTGATTGTGTTTGGAAAACCTTTTTTCGCACCATCTCGCCCAGACCCTCTAAATCTGCGGCAGTTGCGCCACCTGTATTGATAAGAAAGTTGGGATGTTTCGTGCTCATCTGCGCCCCGCCAAGCGTTGCACCACGCATTCCAGCATCATCAATCACTTTCCACGCTTTCAATTCATGCGTGTCATCCGCCTGCCCTGTGGACGAAAAGCCCGCAGGATTGCGAAACGTACTGCCCGCAGTTCGGTCCTTGGTCGGCTGCGTCTCATCGCGCTTACGAAGCTGCTCTTCCATCTTCGCGTGCAGCATTTCGGGATCGCCTTTGTCAGCGCGCAAAACAGCTTCGGTTAGGACATAGCCCTCGGGTAAGCTACTCTGACGATAGGAAAACTCCAAATCATCAGCGGTTATCCGCAGCGCTTCACCACTGCGTGTAAGTGCGGTCGCTTCAACAAAATGATCCGCGACATAGCTGCCGTAACAGCCCGCGTTCATCCGCACCGCACCGCCAATTGCACCGGGAATAGTGCGCAGAAACGACAAATCCAGACCAGCGTCCGCCGCCTTGCGCGCAACGTGGCTATCCAGCGCGGCAACGCCGACACGCACAGTATCGCCTTCAACCTCAATATGGTTAAAACCACGTCCCATACGGATCACAGCACCTTTGATGCCGCCGTCCCGCACGATCAAATTAGACCCGACGCCCATTGGAAATACAGGTGTCTCTAGTGGCAAGGTCTTAAGAAATGCCTGCAAATCATCTTTATCCGCAGGTTGGAAGAACATCTGCGCAGGTCCACCGACGCGCAGCCAAGTCAGATCAGCCAAAGGGCGATCCATCGTGATCTTGCCGCGAATATGGGAAAAGTCGGTCATAGGATGCTCGGTGTTACGGGTTTTGCTTTGTGTAAAGCCGAACATCAGGTTTGAAAAGCGTCTCCCGCCCTAAGCGTGATCCAAACGCGGTAGATCCTTGCCCTCGTCAACTGTGGCTTGCTCAAATGCATCGGCTTCATCAAGCTCTGACACAAACGTGCTTTCAGTAGCTTCATTATCCGCTTCAGCACCCTCGCTTTCATGTTTATCAGCCTCGAAAACCTTATCTTGTAGGCCAGAGCGCGGGTGATCTTTCACCGTCTCTTTCGCAAGATGCGTCGTCATACGCGCATAGCTATCCGTCAATGGATCAAGCGTGCGGCTTACCCCCAACACATTCGGCGGCGAAACCGTCTTTGTTTTCAAGAGTTTCGAGAAAATCTCATTCGCAACGTCGGGGTTCAGATTAAGCTCACGCATCAAAACATCCGGCGAACAGGTCTTGTTCAAACGGGCCGTGTACCACCCCATGAAATACATCTTTTCCGCCGTCGCCGCTGCGACAGCAGTCCCCGCAGAAGCCGTTCCAAGATTGGGTAATGGAACCATCGGAGCCAAGCCAAATGTCGCAAGGCCACCCATAAAGTCTCGTCTATTCATATTGGGTATCTAGGAAAATATTTTGGGATTACAAGCGATGAAGCTATTAACCCTTTATTAACAAACAACAAATGTTTCGCGCGCGAAACAATTCAGCCTTTGCCAATCAGCCCTTTGAGCCAGCGCACCAGATAAATCACAGGCCAGCGCAGCACGCTCATCGCGGCGATCAAAACGATCAACGCCACCCAAATCCCGTTCTGCGCCCAGACCCATCCAAGCAAAGGAACCCCTACCCCGATCAGCACATAGGCATTGCGCCAGTGGTAGTCTTTGGACGGAAACATTGCGATCACATTGGCGATCACCAACCATAGCAGTGCCAAGACCAAAGACGTACTCATTCCGGCAGCTCCGGACGCTCGCCCTTTGCCACGCGCCAGAGGTAACGCAAGGGGTTTCGAAACATGGACACAAACGCAAACATGCCAAGGAAGAACCAGATCCAGCCATGTTGATAGCCGATGAACGCCAATAAAATCGGTGCCGCGATCAGCATGATCCCCGCAGGCCAATACTGGCGGCGGATCGGTAGCATCGCCACCATGGCAGCGCAGATCACATAAACCGCGCCTAGGATACGCGAAGCACTCATGCTTTCAAGCGGGCTGGCAATTCATTGGCCCAGGCCGAAATCGTACCGGCGCCAAGGCACACAACCATATCGCCGGGTTTGGCTTGCTCTTTCACCAGCTTGGTCAGGTCATCCTGTGTGGTGATCGAGCGCGCGTGACGGTGTCCATGACGGATCAGGCCAGCGACCAGATCATCTTGGGACGCGCCCTCAATCGGTTCTTCGCCAGCCGCGTAGATTTCGGTGATTGCGGCGACATCAGCTTCGTTAAAGCAGGCACAGAAATCTTCGAAATGATGATGCAAGCGCGTGTAGCGGTGGGGTTGATGCACGGCGATCACGCGACCTTCGCAAGATTGACGCGCGGCTTTTAGCACGGCTGCAATCTCAGTCGGGTGATGGCCGTAATCGTCGATGATCGTCACGCCGTCCACTTCGCCCACTTTGGTAAAGCGCCGGTTCACGCCACCAAAAGCGGCCAATGCTTTGCGGATTTCTTCGCCCGACATGCCAAGGTGGCGCGCAACGGCGACGGCAGACAAAGCATTGGACACGTTGTGATCGCCGGGCATGGGCAAGGTACAGCCTTCGATCACTTGGTCTTCGTTTTGCAAATGAATGTCAAAGGTAGCAACACCGCCGTTGTAGTGCAGGCCAACCGCGCGCACATCCGCTTGGGCGTTAAAGCCATAGGTCACAACACGACGGTCCGTCAGCTTGCCCACCAGCGTTTGCACATCCGTATCGTCCGTGCAGCAAATCGCGACGCCGTAGAAGGGAATGTTGGAAACGAAATCAAGGAAACCTTGGTGCAGGTTTTCCTCGGTCCCCCAGTGTTCCATATGTTCGGGGTCGATGTTGGTGACAATCGCGATGGTCGCGGGAAGACGGTTAAAAGTGCCGTCGCTTTCATCCGCTTCCACAACCATCCATTCGCCCTGCCCCATGCGCGCGTTAGAGCCATAGGCATGGATGATGCCGCCGTTTACCACCGTTGGATCAAAATTGCCCGCATCCAGCAATGTCGCAACCATAGTGGTCGTCGTCGTCTTGCCGTGGGTTCCCGCAACCGCGATGTTGAGTTTAAGCCGCATCAGTTCAGCAAGC
>CBFIGL010000025.1:0-5984 GCA_965662135.1 Planktotalea sp.
CAGTGCAACTCCGATCATCTCGTTGCTGCTGAAGGCGGTTCTAGTGTTTACTCACAAAACCCGCAAGACCTTTTTTGACAGAATTCTACTTTTTTCTGATTTTCTTATTTCACGAACAAAAACAGTCATTTGCAGTCCGTTCTTAGCAATATGATTGCGCGAACACCGCCTTCCCTTAGGTCCAACACAAACCAATGTGGATAAAGCGCAAGTTATCCACAGGCTCAGGTCTGTTTCACCGTGCAAATTGCAGAGACTTCTTCGGAATACGCAAAACAAGCAGCGCCAGAATGACTATTATGTAAAGAATTGGCTCAAGCTGGAGACCTTTTGCGACCATAATGAAGTGCAGTGCCCCCAAAACAGCGATTCCATAGGTGAGCTTGTGCAGTTTACGCCACCGTGCCCCCAATTTGCGGACACTTAAGTTGTTAGACGTCACAGCCAACGGAATCATCAATGCGAATCCGACCATGCCTACTGTAATGTAGGGCCTCTTAAGAATATCGGCCCAAATCTGACTGACGATCTGCACATCCAGCACAAGCCAGACCAGCAAGTGCAAAGCCACATAGGTGAATGCAAGCACACCAACGGCACGACGGAACTTCAAAAGGTTCACCCCGATATGCTTGCGCAGTGGCGTAACGCATAAACCTGCGATCAGGAGCTTTAAGGCAAACTCCCCCAACTCGTGCTCGAGCGCTTTGATCGGCTCTGCGCCCAAGCCGCCGGTCAAACCAAGATACAGAAACCAACCGGCGGGCAGGATACCGACACTATAGACAAGCCAAGTCGGTACACGTCGCGCCGCTTGGTTAAGACCGTCTACTATCATACTGTTTCAATCCTAATAGGTAGATGTCCAAATGCACGGATCGTGTTGTTCATCGCGATTGTCGGTGTGCCGTCTAAATGCCAACGTTTAACACGCGACAACATCGCGCTAATCAAACTGATCAATTCTAAACGTGCCAGGTGCAGTCCCATACAAGTGTGAACACCATGACCAAAGCCGATGTGCTTGCGCACGGCGCGACGCACATCAAATGTATTGGGATTGTCCCAGACTGCATCATCGCGATTGGCAGAGGCATAAACCGCAATGACCCGTGATCCTTCGGGCAGGTCTACACCGCTAATCCCAGTGTCCTGCGCAACATAGCGAGAGAAAGCACGAATGGGCGTCACCATACGCACCGCTTCTTCCACTGCGTTAGCAACTAAAGACGGATCATCCCGCAGGATGTCCCACTGCTCCGGGAACTTTGCGAAATAATAGGCGATGAAACCCGCAACCGAGATCGTCGTATCAAGCGACGGATTGATGTAGTCACGCATTTGTTGTGCGGCCTCTCCTTGAGACAGGCCTTTTTCTTCGGCAACCTCGAAAATGCGCTTTGCCAAACCACCGTCCTTCAAGTGTTCAGGCTTTCCATGTTCAGCTAAAAATTTCTGCAACCCGACAAGATCAGCGAACGCTTCTTTGCTGCGCTCATTATAGCCCTCGAACAAATTGAACGTCGCAGAAGCCCATTTGAGCATGCTTCCTTCACCTGCATCCCCTAGCCCGACCAGATCAACGACCACAGCCAAAGGCAAGACTTGCGCGAATTCCGTGACCGCATCAAAACGCTTCTGTTCACTTAGTTTGGCGGCCAAGTCTTCGCAGATGGTTTCAATATGCTCGCGTAGCACTTCGATATTCTTTGGCATGATCGGGCGCGCAGTGATCGAACGGCGTTTATGATGCAAATCGCCGTCAGAATTCAAAGTAGACCCAACAAGCATCGCATTCACATCATCATTCAACGACAGACCTTTGCCAGACACAAAGACATCTGCGCGCCGCAGCACATCTTTCACCTCAGCATCGCGCGCCACCGCATAGGCGTTGTTTTGTTCTAACCAGACGACAGGGCCAGCCGCACGCATTTGTGCGTAATGGGTCAAAGGATCGCGAATAAACGCATCGCCGTAAAAGTCAGGGGAATAAGGAGCAGCTTTCATCGCGCGACGATTACAAATGCATCATCTCCATACAAGCCTAGAAATTCTTGGTCAGATCCATATCCGCATAAAGACTTGCCACCTCTTCTGCGTAGCCGTTCAACATCAAAGTCGGGATACGCTTTGCGAACAAGCCACCACCGATCTTGCGCTCGCTCGCTTGGGACCAGCGCTTGTGATCAACTTCTGGGTTCACATTAGAGTAGAATCCGTATTCGCGTGGGTTTGCGATATTCCAGCTTGTGGGCGGCTCTTTATCGGTCAGCGTGATCTTCACGACTGATTTGATCGACTTGAACCCGTATTTCCATGGCACAACCAACCGCAAAGGCGCGCCGTTCTGGTTGGGAATGTCCTTACCATAAATACCAGTCGCTATCATCGTCAGCGGATGCATCGCTTCGTCAAGGCGTAGACCCTCGACATAGGGCCACTTAAGAACAGCTGTCTTTTGACCAATCATTTCTTCGGGCCGATACAACGTCTCGAACGCCACATATTTGGCGGACGACTGAACACCCGCAAGATCAAGCAGATCTTTCAACTCAAACCCGTTCCAAGGCACGACCATTGACCATGCCTCAACACAGCGAAAACGATAGATGCGTTCCTCGATCGTCATTTTGGACATGATCTCGGCAAAATCATACTCACCCGGCTTGTCCACCAGACCGTCAATTGTCACAGTCCAAGGCGTCGTAGTCAGCTTGCCTGCGTTTTTAGCTGGATCATCCTTGCCCGTGCCGAACTCGTAAAAGTTATTATAGCTGGTGATGTCTTCAAAGCTGTTTGACTCTAGTGCATCTTGCGCAAGGGCTGCGCGCGGAACACCGATCGCTGTAGAAAGCCCCAGCCCCGCTGCACCCGCCATAAGTTGACGGCGATTCAGGAAAACGGAATGATCCGTGACGTCTGAGTCTTTCAGGGTATTTTTCCAGCGATAAGCCATATGGGCACTCCTTTGTTGATCGCAACATAACCAGCAAGTGTTCACAGACCAATGCCCGCGCACTCACAATGCCGTGCCGCGACTGCAACATTCGCCTTCCCCTTGTGCGGATAACAATGCACTCTTGCGCTCAAAGGAACTTGAAGATGAATGATCGCCCCTTAGGACCCGTTGTTCCCAATTGGACGCCACCGCAAGCCCCCGCATCGATGGTGCTTAAGGGACGCTACTGTCGACTTGAACCGCTGAACGCAGAAAAGCATGCGGCACTTTTGTTTCATGCATTCGAAGATCAGGACCATTTGTACGACTACTTGCCAGCAGGCCCTTTTCATTCGGCCGCTCAGTACCATCGTTGGGTGAAAGAAGTAACATCGGACAGAAGCAACCTGTTCTTCGCGGTCTATGATACGGCCAAGCAGGCTTTTCTAGGTGTGCTAAGCTACCTTCGAATTTCGCCCGAAGCCGGGTCTATCGAAGTTGGCAACATCAACTTTTCCGCAGCCATGCAGCGAAGCCCCGTTTCAACTGAAGCCATCTACCTGACAATGCAGTGGGCCTTTGATGCCGGATACCGCCGCTTTGAATGGAAATGTAACGCACTCAATAAACCTTCGCGCCAAGCTGCACAGCGGCTAGGATTTACCTATGAAGGTACCTTCCGCCAAGCGCTGGTTGTCAAAGGGCGCAACCGTGACACCGCCTGGTTCGCGATGATCGATTCTGAATGGCCCGCCTTTGAAAGAAGCATACCGCGTGTGGCTGGACCCCGCGAATTTTGACGCCCAAGGCCAACAACGCGAAAGATTAGGCGATCTAACAGGCTTGGTACGCGCATCTGGGGATCCAACGCTCTAAATGGCAATTTGCTCGGTCATGCGTTCTCGGACCAAACCCGCTAATCGGGCATGATGGCTATGGATCGTAGATCCCTCTGCCCTCGCACGCGACAGCTTGCGCGCAGCGTTGCTAAGTTGTTCGTCCTTGGCGCTTTTGGCGACGCCGTGAACGAATTGCGCAACATATTCGAGCGTTTTCATGTCGGCATTCCCGGATAGCATTTCAGAAGCATGGGCCATGTCATCGCGATACGCCAATGGATCTGGGTCAACTTCTTCATCGGTGATTGTGCGCAAACCAACTGGTCGCATTTCCTCTGGCACCGCTTGCAAAATTGCCGATTGAAAACTGGCAAGCGACGAAAGCGGTTTGCTCATAAAACCATCAGCCCCTGCCGCCAGTGCAATCGCCGCATTCATATCATCGCCGCTGATTCCCAGAATTGCCGAAATGCGTGGCTCTGTCACAGATAGCTCGTGGATCAACTCGGCACCTGATCCATCGGGCAGACCTAGGTCGATAATGACGACGCTAGGGCGATACACTTGCAGGTGTCGGCGCGCTGATTTCAAACAATCCGCGCGGCGAATTCTGGCTCCACTACGCAAACACAACAAACGCATAGCATCGCAAGCAAATCGACTGTCTTCGACCACCAATATCGTTAACCCAAGCAGCGGGCGGGATGCGGTCGGTGACGGCGTTAAGGACGTATATTCCAGTTCATTCATATTTCCCTCGAATCTGTAGCAGCACACTCAAACGCTAGGTCAACGACCCTAACAACCTATTAAGACCCCCGCGTCTTTGCGTCGCTTGCTGCGCCCCCATTGTCGCTTCATATAAAGGACAACAGAAGTGAACCGGAGTTTTCCCATGATTGGACGATTGAACCACGTAGCCATTGCCGTGCCTGATCTCGAGGCCGCCGCAAATCAATACCGCGATGCCCTTGGTGCGAACGTCGGTGCCCCTCAGAATGAACCGGACCATGGCGTCACTGTTATCTTCATCGAGCTACCAAACACCAAAATCGAATTGCTCTACCCTCTTGGTGAGGCCAGCCCGATCAACGGCTTTCTCGAAAAAAACCCAAGCGGCGGCATTCATCACGTTTGCTATGAAGTCGATGATATCATCGCCGCGCGCGACAGCCTTGTGGCGTCTGGCCTGCGCGTCCTTGGGAACGGTGAACCCAAAATTGGCGCGCACGGCAAACCTGTTATCTTTCTGCACCCAAAAGATATGAACGGCGTTCTGACCGAACTGGAGCAAGTGTAATGGGCATTACTTCCGCACTCGTCCTATTTGCAGTGATCTGGTTCATGACGTTCCTGATCGTGATCCCGATCCGCTTACAGACCCAAGGGGATGTCGGGGTTGTCGTACCCGGCACGCACGCGGGATCGCCTGAACATCATAACCTCAAGAAGAAGGCATGGCTTACCACAGCGATCAGCGCCGTTTTGTGGTGCATCATTGCAGGCACCATCGTGTCAGGCAAAATCAGTATCCGCGATCTGGATATGTTTGACCGGATGGGCGACGCTTCTGTGTCTGATGAAACAGATGGGTAAACGTCGCCGCACCTAAAATCGGGATAAAGAGATTCAACAATGGCACAGTCAACGGCAGTGCCATCAAACATCCCGCCAGCCAAATAAGTCCAAAATTCTCTTTACGCGCTTGCTTTGCCCCTTCGCGCCCAAGACGACGCATCGCGGCAATCTGAAAATATTCCCGCCCCAGCAAGAAGCCGTTCAACGCCCAAAAGATGAATATCGCCGCAAACGGCAGCATCACGTAAAGCAAAACAGCCAAGATGTTTGCCCCGATCAAAATGCCCAAGAAATTTAAAGTATCGCGCGCTGACTCGTAAAATGGTGTTGGTTTTACGGGTGGTAGAGCTGGGTAGTGCTTGGCCTCTACGGCTGATGCCACCTCATCCAGAAACAACGACGTGATTGCCGATGCGACAGGCACCATTAGAAACGTCGATAAGAAAAGCATCAAGAACAGCGATCCCCACCCCAACAGATCGCCGATCCATGTGACTTCGCCGACTACTGGTAGCACAAGACTGCCATCAATCGCTTCGTTCATCACTGTCAGAAACAGCGCATAAAACCCGGCAAGCAGCGCAATCGTCAGGCCCACACCCAAATACAAGACGCGGCGAAACCTT
>CBFIGL010000025.1:6044-34304 GCA_965662135.1 Planktotalea sp.
AAGTAATCGTTTCAAGGTCCGGGCGCGGACGTTCTGGCGGAGCCATTTTTTCCGTCCCGATATGGATAAGACCTGCGACACGCTCTTGTGCACTTAGCCCAAAGCCTTTTTCGACAAATGCGCGATCATGGGATGGCCAGCCAGACAACCAGTTTGCGCCCCAACCACTGGCCAAAGCTGCGTTCAAAAGCGCGAGACACACCGCACCCGCAGAATAGGTCTGCTCAATTGCAGGAACCTTTACTGATGGTTTCTGTGTTTCAACAACAACCACAGCCAATTCACCCGTCACAAATTGCGCAGCACCCTTTGCCGTTTTTTCTGCATCATATCCAAGTGCATCACCGCGCACGCGCGCCAAATGCGCCAAACGATCCATTGCAGCACCTTGAATGACGATAAAGCGCCATGGTTCCAACTTGCCGTGATCCGGCGTGCGCGCCGCTGCGGTAAGAAGTGGCAACAATTCATCGCGACTGGGCACAGGTCCTTGCAGGGTTTTGGCGGGGCGCGAGCGGCGCGTAAGGAAAAACTCCATCGCGGCGAGATTTGGATCAGGCACAGGCGCCTCCTTCTTCGTTGTTCGCTACATCAGCATTAAACGGTGCGATTTCAACCGCAAACCCAAGTGTTAAAGTCCCAAGGCGTCGCGCATCAAGGCAATTTCACCGCTGACAAATTTCTGATGAGGCAAGCCCGGCTGACGAATGACGTTTAAAGGAGCCATCGGATCCGCGGCTGAAATCGCGCTGCCGCTCATTTCTTGCATCACCGCATGGCCGCAAAACGGAACATAAACTTCTGAATACCCACCTTCATGGGCCATCATCACACGTCCGTCACAAATGTCATCAGCCAGCGCCATAACCTGCCGCGTCATTTGGCGGAATGTATCAGCCGTGGCCATCATGCGCGCCAAAGGATCAACCGAGGTCGCATCAAACCCGCATGCAACTACAATCGCATCTGGCTGGAACGCCCGAATCTGAGGAACGACGATGGTTTCCATAACCTCAAGGTAACTCGCATGCCCTGCCCCCGGAGGAAGCGGAATGTTCAGATTAAAGCCTTCGCCCGCACCAGTACCGCGATCCGCAAAACCGCTTGTTTCAGGTGGGAAGTTATTCTCTTGGTGGATTGAGATTGTCAGAACATCAGGGCGATCGTAAAAAATTGCCTCTGTGCCATTGCCGTGATGAACATCCCAATCAATCACCGCTACACGCTTGGCCAGCCCTGAATCGATTGCTGATTCAATTGCAATTGGGAGGTTCGCCAATAAGCAAAACCCCATCGGCTCATCCGGCAAGCAATGATGCCCAGGTGGACGTGACAAGGCGTAGGCGTTCTTCAACTCACCCTTTAACACCGCCTCTAACGCACTTTTTGACAGCCCTGCTGATTTGGCTGCAATCTCATATCCCCCCGGACCAAAAGGACAGCGACCGCTGATTTCACCACCCCCTGCATCGGACATAGCTTTGAACCGGTCCAGGTAGCTTGCCGGATGCACACGCAGCAGATCTTCACGACGGGCAGGCGGCGCGCTTTGCATCGCCAATTCGTTAGAAAGCCCCGTCAAATCCATCAGGTTCTTGAACCGCCGCTTGCTTTCGGGGCTTTCTGGCAGGCCACCATTTACCATCGGTTGAACCAACCCACCTACAGGTAACATGCTCGCGTAATTGCCACCGCTGTGCCAAAAGCAACTTTCATCCCAGAAAAAACCGGTTTTAAACGTCATGCTCTATTCTTCCTTTTCAGGGGATTGTTCAGGGCGGATGCGATACACCCCTTCTGGCAGATCAAGCGCCGCCGCCAAATCGCGCACTTGTTCCAAACTTAGTCTGATTTTCTCTGCCCGCTCTAAACGCGGGTTAAATTGCTCTAGCGTGATGCATTCTGCGAAGGCGTTGATGACGACATCTTCTTGAAATGCTCTGCTGTCTTCATCGACAAGCGTGATCACCGTGGCATCAAATTCGTGCTCTATACTAAACATGCAAGTAGCTTAGGACGCGCGCATCCCTCGAGCAACGTCAATCCCTGCAAATTCGTGACTGGTATTGATCAAGACGCGCGCCTATCTTGGCTGGTAAATCAAAAGACTTGGGCAGATCATAAAACATGACCAGATTTCTCCTGATACCAATACTTGCAGCTAGCTTAAGCGCTTGCGTCTCTACGCAAAGTACGGCTCCGACCACGCCCAGCCAACCAAGTGCGCCAGCAGCAACGGAACCCACGTCCGTAAGGGCAGAACAAGCCGCACGTCAGTTTGTTAAAGTTGTGCAAACGGTTGAACCCGTTGCAGAAGCAGAATGTCGCGCACGAACTACCGATCTGAACTGTGACTTCAATATTGTAGTGGATGATCGTCCGGGCCAAGCACCGAACGCCTTTCAAACTCTCGACAAGGATGGCCGCCCCATACTGGCCTTCAACATTCCGCTAATTGCGACAGTGCGAAATGCGGATGAGCTTGCTTTTGTGATGGGTCACGAAGCCGCGCACCATATCGAAGCGCATCTCGCCCGCCAGCAAATGAACGCGACAGCAGGGGCTTTGGTTTTTGGTGGCCTCGCCGCGATCACGGGTGGTGGTGAACAGATCGTGCAATCTGCGCAAAAGGTTGGCGCGACTCTTGGCGCGCGCAGCTATTCCAAAGACTTTGAGCTGGAAGCAGATCGCCTTGGAACAATCATCAGCCATAAAGCTGGATATGATCCTGTACTTGGTGCTGCCTTCTTCACTAAAATCGCCGATCCGGGCAATACGTTCCTTGGCACGCATCCACCCAACGCTGCACGTATCGACATCGTGCGCCAGACTGCAGCAACACTGAAATAGTGTTTCACATCGCACATGTGGTCACGGATCGCGGTTCAAAATATGCAGTAAGCGGCGCGCCAGCGCTGAGCAAATCAGATGCGTTGTCCCTGATCAAAGACCTCAAGCGCAACAAACGCTTTGCAAAGGCGACCCACAACACATGGGCACTTTTGTGTAGCGAAACGGGCCCCGTCAAAAATGATGACGGCGAAAGCGGCGCAGGCGCGATAATTCTGCGGATGTTAGAACGCGCTGAGCTTTATGATCACTTGATTATTGTGACCCGTTGGTACGGTGGCACACATTTGGGCGGAGACAGATTTCGCCGTGTACAAGACTGCGTGAACGCCTATCTCACCCAAGCGCCTGATCTGCCGCCAAACACTTGCCGCGATATTTGATCTGCATCAAAGCGCTGTATCTTTCTTTCTGGATAACCTGATCAAAGCTTATGCAGGGGATGACCATGACAGATCGCAGCACATTCAAGAAACACGCAGCATTGTTAGACACTATGTCCACGACACGCGGCATTGATTTACAAGAAAGCGCAATCAAGGGTGATGTTTCAATCGACGAACTCACAGATGCTATTTTTGCCTGCTCTAATTGCTCGGCGCCCGGTGCATGTTCCAAATGGCTTGCGTTGAATGCCGCAGGCGCGGCTAAATCTCCAAGCTATTGCGAAAACACAGACCTGCTTGCGCGTTTGTCTGCGTAAAATGCGCCTAGGAAATCCACAAGATCACATAGCCCTTACGCGCCGTGTTGCCCGTGCGATGGGCCTTGATCTGAATGTCGAAATGATGCATGCGCATCTGCCCCACAGGATTACGCTGCGATGATCACAAAATGTCGCGGCTGCGCCAATGTAACGGCCTGTCGTTTTTGGATCGACGCACAAAGGACGCTTGCAAAAACGGCACCGCCCGAGTGCACGAATGCGCGTGTATTGGCCAGTTTGGCTGCATAATTTCCAACCCATAACCCTCCAAACTGATTGACAAAAGCACGCCAGCGCGCCCTCCTACCCGCAATTCTTTGGGAGGATATGAAGATGTTAGGGCAAATGATGCAAGGCCGCCTGCTGATCTCGACGCTTGTCGATCACGCGGGGCGCTATCACAGCGCGACAGAAATCACGTCAGTTGAAACAGATGGCAGTATAACCCGTTCTAATTGGGGCGAAGTGCAACGCAACTCCAAGAAACTTGCCAGTGCGCTGACCAAAATGGGGCTAGAACCCTCCGCCCGCTGCGCCACGATTGCATGGAACAACCGTCGTCATTTGGAAATCTACTTCGGCGTCTCTGGTGGCCAGTTCGTGTGCCATACAATCAATCCACGCCTTTTCCCCGAGCAGCTCGTTTACATCGTAAACCACGCAGAGGACGAGGTACTGTTCATCGATGCAACCTTCCTCCCCCTCGCTGCTGCGCTGCGCGACAAAATGCCAACCTTGAAGGCAATCGTTCTGATGGGCGCGCGCGACGAGGCAGCACTAGAACAAATCCCTGAACTGCAATTCTATGACGAGCTGATCGAAACGGGCGATGACAGCTATGAGTGGCCCGATTTCGACGAAAACACCGCCTCTAGCCTGTGCTATACCTCTGGAACAACAGGCAATCCCAAAGGTGTTCTTTATTCTCACCGCTCAACTGTTTTGCACAGCTTCACTGCAGCCGTGCCCGACTGTATTGGCCTGTCTGCATGCGATGTGATCCTTCCCGTTGTGCCCATGTTCCACGTCAATGCTTGGGGCGTTCCTTACGCGGCAGCGATGGTTGGCGCGCGTCTTGTGATGCCCGGTCCGGGACTTGACGGGTCCAGCCTGCTCAAACTGATCGACTCCGAAGGCGTAAACATCGCGCTTGGTGTTCCAACGATTTGGCAAGGCTTGCTCATGGCGGCAAAGGACGCGGGCAGCACGCTCGAAAGCCTGAAACGAACAGTCGTTGGCGGATCAGCCTGCCCGCCTGTGATGATCGACACCTTCCGTGATGTGTATGGCGTCGATCTGGTTCATGCTTGGGGCATGACCGAGATGAGCCCGCTTGGCACTTCTAACCAGCCACTTGCGAAACATGCTGATTTACCCATCGAGGCGCAACGCAAGCTACGCGAAAATCAGGGACGTCCACCCTACGGAATGGAATTGAAAATCGTTGATGATAACGGCAATGCATTGCCTGAAGACGGTGAAGCGCAAGGCGATCTGCTCGTGCGCGGCCCTTGGGTCCTGTCCGGTTATTTCCGCCCGGAAAAAGCGGATGAACTGCGCGACGGTTGGTTTGATACAGGCGACGTCGCACGGATTGATCCTGACGGATATATGACAATCTGTGACCGCTCCAAAGACATCATCAAATCGGGGGGTGAATGGATAAGCTCGGTCGAGTTGGAAAATATCGCTGTTGCACACCCCGAACTTCTTGAAGCCGCTGTCATCGGTGCCGCCCATCCCAAATGGGACGAACGCCCCGTTCTGGTCGCCGTAAAAGCGGAAGGTTGCGACCCAAAACCCGACGATCTGATCGCCTTCTTCGATGGCAAAATCGCCAGCTGGCAAAAGCCGGATGCGGTCGTTTTTACGGATTCGCTTCCACGCAACGCGACTGGCAAAGTATTGAAACGGAATTTGCGGGATGAATTCGGGCAGGTCTTAATGAAATGACCAAGTTCGGCGGTGCAAAGATTATCCTGCAATGTGAAGGCGCGCTGATTACCTATCTGCGCGATGATACGCCTGACATCCCCTTTCGCGCCCTCTGGGATTTACCCGGCGGCGGCGCGGAAGGTTTGGAAACGCCAATCGAATGCGCCTTGCGCGAAACCGAAGAAGAATTTGCGCTTCGTCTACCCTATACCCGCATAAACTGGTCGCGCGCATATCCAAGTACGCTGGAACCGGGCACATTCAACTGGTTCTTCGCAGCGCCAATCACACAAGCCGAGATAAAGTCGATTAAATTCGCAGAAGAAGGCCAGTATTGGCGCATGATGCCAATACTAACCTTTGTGAATCACCCGCGGATTGTCCCACATCTGCAAACCCAAATACGCGACTTTCTAGCCTAGGAAGTCTGAAATATCGCGACCACGCAAAGCATCAGCGGCGTGTGCGATCGCCTCATCTTCACTTTGAAACGTAGGGTCAAAAGCAAAAGACGACTTGGAAGCGTTCACTACTTCTGCCTGCCAACCACCGTTCTTTTGCTCTGTCGTGATCTGGAAAGTGTGGCCATCAACAGTGATCTCTTTGTTTGAAACGCTCATTTTATCTGCTCCCATTGGTGTTTCAAAACACCTAGCCGCAAAACCTATCGCGTCGCAAGGAACCCGCCGATTTCGTCAAAACTTCCGCCTGAGGGCGCACGATGTGTCACGGCGACCGTACCGACCACTTCGTCCCCTGTCGCCCCACCGATAAGCCCGACAAAGCTGCCTGCCGCTGGGTTCCACAAAACCTGCCCATTCACAATTTGACCACCTGCGGTAACACCGCTGAAGGTACCATCTTTTCCAAGGCTGGTTTCTTCCAAAACAAGCGTACTCAGCGGATTAACAACATCTGCGACGTTGTCGGGTCGTTGGCGGAAAATACGGTCCGTCACGCGACCGCTGATCGTCGCCGCAGCAAAATCCACGTCAATGCGCGCCTTTCCATTGATCCGCCGCGTTGTCGTGAAACCAGCATAATCCCCGTTGAACTGCGCACCGCCAACAAGCGGCAAGTCCGTCGCGCCTATGCGTCCAAAACTGGCAAGGTTCAAAACACTGCCTGCCATACCACCTGAATAGATCACAACCTTTGTGCCTTCGCCTTCGGCCAAATAGGCGTTGTGAACACCCGTCGCATCGCGCATCGCCAGCATTCGGCCATAGTCAGCAGTGCCAAAGCGATTTAGCTGTGCGTCTAAGCCAAGTGCAGAAAGTGTGAAAATCTGTGATGCAGCATCATAGTCTGCACTGATGATGTCGCCCGTCAAAGTGCTGCTTGATCCGCCAGAAGAAGCGATTGTGACTGATGTCGGCGTATACGCAGCTTGATTAGCATCGTTTCCACTGCACGATTCTAGCTGACATATAACATCAACGTCCGGCTCGTCCTTGGAACAAGCGGACAAGAAAAGTCCTGACAGAACAATGATAATTCGAAGCAACATGGTTACTTGCTAAGCAAGATTGGTTAGCAAAACCTTAAACTGCGACCGCCAATTTTAAGTATCTAGAACACCCCAAAGGTCATACTCACCAGCTTCATCAACGGTGACGCTTACGATGTCACTAACACTCAGGTTTTCAAACCCTTCGTCGATGAACAAGTTGCCATCAATCTCTGGTGCGTCTGCTTTGGTGCGGCACGTGGCAGCGTCTTCATCTATCTCATCGATGATAACATCCATGCGCGTACCAACTTTGGCCGCAAGTTTCGCCTCGGAAATTGCTTGTGCTTTCTCCATAAAGCGATCCCAACGCTCTTGCTTCACTTCGCTGGGCACATGGTTTTCCAGCGCGTTACTGCGCGCGCCATCGACGTTTTCGTATTGGAAGCAACCGACGCGATCGAGCTGCGCTTCGTCCATCCAATCGAGCAGGGTCTGGAATTCTTGCTCAGTCTCGCCTGGATAACCCACAATGAAGGTCGAGCGCAGGGTAATATCAGGACAGGTCGCGCGCCACGCGGCGATTTCATCCAGCGTTTTGGAACCCGCCGCAGGGCGTGCCATGCGTTTGAGCACATCAGGATGCGCGTGCTGGAACGGGATATCGAGATAGGGCAACAAGCCGTTATCAGGATCAGCCATCAACGGGATCAACTCACGCACGGATGGATAAGGGTAGACATAGTGCAAACGCACCCAAGCACCCAGCTTGCCCATCTCACGCGAAAGATCAGTGATATGCGAACGCACTTCACCATCTTTCCACGGGTTCACATCGTATTTGCGATCCAGCCCATACGCAGAGGTGTCTTGCGAGATCACTAGCAATTCCTTGACGCCACTCTCGACCAGCTTTTCGGCCTCGCGCAAAACCGCATGGGCAGGGCGCGACACAAGGCGACCGCGCATATCCGGAATGATGCAGAACTTGCACTTGTGATTACAGCCCTCGGAAATCTTGAGATAGCTGTAATGGCGCGGCGTCAAAGACACGCCGGAAGCCGGTAGCAAATCCACGAAAGGATCAGGCGACGGCGGAACCGCCGTGTGGACCGCATCCAGAACCTGTTCATATTGATGGGGACCAGTAACTGCCAGAATATTGGGATGATGTTCGCGGATGTAATCGGGTTCAGCACCCAAACAGCCCGTCACGATGACCTTGCCATTCTCTTGCAGCGCCTCGCCAATGGCATCAAGACTTTCGGCCTTCGCACTATCAAGAAAACCACAGGTGTTCACGATCACTGCATCCGCACCAGAATAGTCAGGCGAAATCCCGTATCCTTCCGCGCGAAGCCGCGTCAGGATGCGTTCGCTATCCACCAACGCTTTGGGGCAACCAAGGCTGACCATGCCAATACGGGGCTGACCGGGGCGTGCAGCATCAGGCAATTTCACACTAGGTGCGAGATCAGGGCGAAGCGAAGGAGGGTTTTGTGTCATGGCGCGCTCTATACGGGCATCTGCGCGCTAAGAGAAGTGAAACTGAACAAGCAACCTCTTGCCGCTCTTATGAATGTGACTGCCCTGCGGTTGCAGTGTGGTTAAGCCACGCATAGACTCATAGAAAAATAGGCGGAGCAGCCAAATGCGTTTTTTGATCCGATTGATCGTAATCGTCCTTGTGGCGGTCGGTATTGCTGTTGCTGGCCTGCTCATGTTGCCGGGCGAAAAGATCGCGCGGATAGCGGCAGATCAGCTTAGCAAACAAACAGGACGCGCAGTCACAATCAGCTCTGATACCTCGATCAGCCTGTATCCAACCCTTGGCGTCACCACTGGTCCTGCAAGCATCGCAAGCGCGGATTGGGCAAAGAACGGCCCTTTGATGACCACCGATAGCCTTGCGATTGGTATTGACGTTCCTGCATTGATCGGCGGCACAATCCGCATCACCAAACTGGAAGCTAAAAGCCCCCGTATCGTGTTAGAGCGCGCAGCCGATGGGCGTGCCAACTGGGAGCTTTTACCAAGCGGTGACACCACTGTCGAACCAACAACACCAATCGAAAACTCCGCAGACGGTCAAAGTTTTGATCTATCTTTAGAGCGTGCCTTAGTCACCGATGCAGGCCTTAGATACATTGATCATGGGACAGGCACCGATCAAAATTTCAAGGATGTTGATATTGATCTGCGCTGGCCATCTTTGGGTGGGCCTGCACAGTTGGCGCTTGGCATTACACCTTTTGCAGACCGCTTGAACCTAGACACGACTGTTGCGGATGTCATGAGCTTGATTGCTGGCGAACAAACAACCCTGATGGGAACATTAACTGCTGCCGGCGCTGATCTTAGCTTTGAAGGGATCGCGTCGATCAAACCTGAAGCAGCGATGCAACTCACTGGTACTATCCCCGATGTTGGTGCCCTGATGCGCGCGTTAGGACAAGATCCAGCCACTTTTGGTATGGCGACGACTTTCAATCCAAGCGCAAGCATTGATAGCCAAGTGAGTTTCGATGGGACTCGCCTAGCCCTGCGTAAAATGGCGCTAGGTCTGAACGATTCAACCGTTTCTGGGGATGCTGATATTGTGTTGGCGCTTGGTGCGCCACAAGTCACGGCAAAGCTGAATGCGGACATAAAAAACGCGGGCGCTTTAATGCGCCAGTTCGGTCAAGCGCCCGAAAATTTCGGTTTGGACAGTGCGTTTGATCCATCGTTCTCAAGCGCGATCACGCTTTCGACCCGTGGCAGTGATATAACCGCCAAGCTGACAGGTTTGAACGCAATCTTAGAGAATGCAAAGATTTCGGGTGATACGGACATTTCGCTAAGACAAAGCGTACCAGACGTCACCGCAATCCTTTCAGTGAACCTGCCCAATGCGGCCAGAACTGCCACCCTTTTGGGGCAACCGCTTAGCAAATTTGGGTTTTCTGCGGACGCTGACCCCGCCGTAAAGACAAATGTAAGCGCAAGACTACAGGGCAGTGATGTAACCGCGAAACTGACCGACCTGTCCGCGTCTTTGGAAAGTGCGCAAGTGTCAGGCCAAGCCGATATTGCAATAATACAAAGCGTTCCGGACATAACTGCGGCATTGGCTGTCAACCTACCTAACGCTGCGAGAACTGCTGCCCTTGTGGGCCAGCCGCTCAGTAATCTCGGCCTGTCCTCAAATGCGACACCAGCGGTCAAAACGAATGTGAGCGCACGAATCAAAGGCAGCAACATCAACGCCAATCTAAGGGATGTTGTAGCATCCATTGGCGGTGCAAGCATATCTGGCGCAATGGATATCGCACTGGCAGGTGGCGCGCCTGCCCTATCGGGTAATATCAAAGCAGCAATTCCTAGTACTGCGAATTTCATGTCAGCACTCGCTCAGGCGGCCCCCGATCTACCAAAGGGATTTGGACGCACAATCAATGCCAGCACAAAGATAGCGTTCAAGTCTAATCAGCTTGATCTAACGGGTCTGACCGTATCGCTTGATCAAAACACACTAAGCGGTGGTGTCTCAATCGGCCTTGGCGGTTCGGTTCCGAGTGTGAACGCTACGTTGCGCGCAGATAATCTGGATTTCAGCGCTCTTGCCCCTGCGGATAGCGGCGCAAGCGAGAGTTCTTCTGCAGGTACAGGCTGGCCGAAAGATCGCATCGATGCCAGCGCGCTAGGGCTGTTGAATGGCAATATCAAACTGACCGCAAATTCGATCAATCTAGGGATCATGCAGCTTAGCGCAGTTGATGTGGGCGTCGTGATTGATCGCGCGCGTGCTGTGGTGTCAATCAACGGTCTACGCGCATTTCAGGGCGGTTTTGCAGGCCAACTCATCGCCAACAATCGCAACGGCCTATCCGTTGCCGGCGACCTGCGCGCAACCTCTGTGGCGCTTGGGCCAATGCTTAACACGCTGGCCGATATCGACAAGATTGCTGGTAACGGCAATCTGAACATCCAATTCCTTGGTTCTGGCAATTCGGTCGATTCTATCATGCGCTCCTTAAATGGACAGATTGGCATGTCGGTTCCTCAAGGCACGATTGCAGGCATCGACCTTGAAGGGTTGATCCGTCAAGGCAATGCAAACGCCAGCCTGACCCAGTTCGAAAACCTCAAAGCGAATGGTGCTATCAATGACGGAAAATTGCAGAACAACGACCTAACGGTTTCCACAGGCCGTGTGGATGCGAAGGGTGAAGGCTACATCAATTTAGGGGCACAAACGATCGACTATCTTGCCACCCCGATTGCGAAAGACGTCGGTAGCCAAGATCGCATCGAAATTCCTGTACGGATCAAAGGGCCATGGTCTGATGTAAAAATCCGACCCGATTTGGAAGCGGCGTTGAACCTGGAAAACGAGCGCAAGAAGCTAGAGGAACAAGCCCGCAAAGAGATTGAGCGGGAGAAGCAAAAGCTACGCGATCAGGCGGAAGCCGAAAAAGAAAAGCTGCGTAAACTGGCAGAAGCCGAAGCTAAAAAACTGGAAGACAAAGCCCGCAAGAAGGTCGACGAGGCCGCCAAGAAAGCTGCCGCGAAAGCCGCAAAGCAACTTGGTCTCGACAAAGCCGCTCAGAAAAAACTGCAAGATGCCGCGAAGAACTCTTTGGAGAAAGAGATTGGAAACGGCTTGAAAAATCTACTCGGCGGCAACTGAACCAGGGTAAAGGTCAGACATCAATTCGGACCGCCCGCTATCTTGCATCAGACGCACATGATGGCGACGCAACTGGCGCGGTTCAGCGACACCAACTGAATGGGCAATAGTTTCAACCTCTGTCACCAAACTTTTGGCGTAGCGCGCGACACGCTTGTACTTGTCTTCTACCACAAGCCCTTTTTGGAACCTTGGATCATGGGTTGTGATCCCCGTGGGGCAGGTATTCTTGTTACATTTAAGCGCCTGAATACAGCCCAGCGAGAACATGAAACCGCGTGCGGAGGTTATAAAGTCAGCCCCCGCCGCCAACGCCCACGCCAGATCACCGGGGTTTACCAGCTTTCCACTTGCGATGATGCGGATACGATCCTGCAAACCGGCTGCGTTACGCATATCAACGACCAAAGGCAGCGCTTCGCGAATCGACATGCCAACCAAATCAATCAAAGGCATCGGCGCAGCCCCGGTTCCGCCTTCACCACCATCTATAGTGATAAAGTCAGGCGCGGATGCAGCGCCACGCAAATTGATTTCATCAAACAAGCCTTGAATACCGGATTCGGTGCCGACCACTGTTTTGATTCCAACAGGCTTGCCCGTCACCTCACGCATGTGGCCAACAAAATCGAGAAGATCGCTCCAATCCGCAATTTCCAAGTGTCTGTTGGGCGACAAACTGTCTGAACCCTCGGGAATTCCTCTGATGCTCGCAATCTCGGAAGTTACTTTTTCTCCGGGCAAGATACCGCCTTTGCCCGGCTTGGCACCCTGAGCCAGCTTCAATTCAAACATGCGGACATTTTCATGCGCGGCAGCCGCGCGCAGTTTGTCATCGCTTAGCGCGCCATGTTCATCACGTACGCCATATTTGGCAGTCCCGATCTGAAAGACCACATCGCAGCCCCCTTCCAAGTGGAACGGGCTTAGTCCACCTTCACCAGTATTCAGCCATACGTCTGCTTCTTTGGCACCGCGGCTAAGAGCTTGCACAGCAGGCTTGGAAATCGCCCCGTAGCTCATCCCCGAGATATTGAAGAAACTCCGGGCCAGATAGGGTTTAAGGGTGTCCGCACCGATCACCAATGGTTCAGAACTTGCAAATTGGTCATCAAGGGGCGGGAAAGCGGCATTCGCAAAAATCGGCGTGCCAGTAACATTCAGATTTCGCGTAGAGCCAAAAGCGACAGTATTTCCATGCCCTTCGCCTGCGCGTTTGACCCATTCACGTTGCGCACGGTTAAACGGCAGCTCTTCACGATCCATCGCAAAGAAATACTGACGGAAGAATTCGCCTAGTGTGGAAAACAAATGTCGAAAGCGTCCAATCACAGGATAATTACGTCGAATTGCATCTTCTGTTTGAAGGCGATCCAGAACGAATAGAACCAAAGCGACAAAGACCAGCATCCCGACGGCGAAGGCAAACAGCAGTGCCAGCCCCTCTAGAACACTCATTGCAAATCCCATGACACATCTCCGACGTTAGATTGATCTAGGGCAAGGACGCCCGAACTTTTTCATGACAGTGTTCTTTTCGTGCGCAACGTACAATACTTACCGCAAACACGTTTAAAGGAGCATTGCCCCATGACCCGATTTACTTATGCGCTTGCAGTCGCAGCGACACTCGCGGCCCCCCTCTACGCGCAGGACGTCGTAACGTACAACACAGATGACAGCTTTGACGATGTGGTCTTCGGTCTGGAAAGCGCGATCCTTGATCAAGGGCTGGTCATCGACAGCACAAGCCACGTTGGCGAAATGCTTGCACGTACTGGCGCTGATGTTGGCTCGGACAAGACCGTGTTCGTGAATGCAGACATCTATAGCTTCTGCTCTGCCAGCTTGTCGCGCAAAGTGATGGAGGCCGATCCAATGAATCTGATGTTCTGCCCTTACGATATCTTCGTCATGGTCCGCCCCGAGACGCCCGATCAAACAACCATCGGCTACCGCGCCTTTCCAGAAGGTCCGATGAAAGAGGTCCAAGCGCTTCTGGACACCATCGCAAAGACCGCAATCGGGCTGGATTAACCCCGGATCAGTAACGCATTTCTAACGGAATTTAACAAGAATGTGAATGGTCATCACAATCAGCTTTGGCTTAGCGCGTTGGCCACATTCGTCAAACGCTTTAGGCGGAAAACCCCGCTGATCTAAACCGAAAACGGGTGCGTATCCTTATCAATACCACATCCGGTATTGTTGAAAACTTTTTGAAGGATATGACACATGCTACGTAGAACTTATCTTGCACTGACAGCTGCTGCTTTGATTTCCGGTCCTGCATTCGCTGATGGCCACTCCAAGGACATCGTAGATACAGCCGTAGGCGCTGGCAGCTTTGGCACACTTGTTGCTGCCGTGGGCGCAGCTGGTCTTGTCGACACATTGAAAGGCGAAGGCCCGTTCACTGTTTTCGCACCAACAGATGAAGCATTCGCAGCTTTGCCGGAAGGCACAGTCGAAGAACTGCTCAAGCCAGAGAACAAGGACCAACTGACAGCGATCCTGACGTATCACGTCGTGGCGGGCAAAGTCATGGCCGCTGATCTTAGCGATGGCATGATGGCGACAACTGTCCAAGGCAGTGACGTGAAAATCATGACAGAAGGCGGCGTCACAGTCGGCGGCGCAAACGTCACGACAGCAGACATCGAAGCATCCAACGGCGTGATCCATGTGATCGACGCGGTGATCATGCCCAAGATGTAAGCCTAACAGCTTAACCACCCAAGACTTGCGATTCCCCATCAGTGAAAACTGGTGGGGTTTTGCATTTCAGCCTCCACTGGCACGTTCCCGCACAATCGAAGCATTTCCGTAGGCTCAACATGGCCGATCACGCAGAACCGCGTTTGGTGGTGCGAAAGACCGCCCAGCCAAACCGCGGAAATGCGCAGCTGCTGGCCGAAAACACCCAAAAACACAGGCAAGGGATGCAAGGATCAAGCCCGTATCCGAAAGTGTCTAAGCGCATAAATTTTCTGTGCGCGATACAAAACGGAGACTACTCATGTTTAAGAAAACCGCACTCACACTCACGGCCCTTTCCTTCGCAACTGCCAGCTTCGCAATGTCGGACGCTGACGCAAACACTGACAAAATGCCGAGCATGGAGGAAATGAAAGCCGCCTATCCAGAAGTCAGCGAAGACCAGTTCACATTGGCGGACGCGAATGGCGACGGCATGTTAACCGAACAAGAATTGTCAGACGCGGTCCAAGCCGGCGTCCTCCCTGATCTCGGCGGCTAAGGCACACTCAACCCGCGAGACCTTCCGTCCAGATTAACCCACTCACGCAAACTTCTGGAACGGAAGAAGGGGTACAGGCACATGACCGCCTGTGCCCCTGCTATTTCAGGCCAAGCAATGCAGGTAGATGGGCCATGTCATCGAATATTGCATTGCAAATCGGTTCAAGGCGTTCTTTCGGGGTTTCCTCGTGATATCCGAATATGAACATGCCCGCAGCGACGCCAGCTTTGGCTCCACTTGCGCTATCCTCAATCACGACACAACGCTCTGGCGCGATGCCGGCATCCTTTGCAGCTTTGAGGTAAACATCAGGCGCAGGTTTTGGGTTCTGCACATCTTCACGCGAATAAATGCGGCCCTTGAGCCGTTCATAAAGACCGGTTTTGGGCAAGGTCACTGCCATTTTGGAATGCGGACCGTTCGATCCAATCGCATACGGAATGCCAGCCGCGTCAAGCGCATCCAGAACCGCAATCGCACCTTTGACAGGTTCAACGTCCAGCGCCAGTGCATCGTTCATCGCGGGATATATGTGATCAAGCCAATCATCCGGCAGCGTTGCCCCCATCTCGCGTGCGAGATCCATCACGCCTTGCATCGTGCCACCCACAAATAGCGCCATGATCTGATCTAGCTCCAACGCAAGGCCATGTTCTGCAAGATTTGTCTGGATAACACGATTGGTGATGCCTTCGCTGTCAACCAGAACACCATCACAATCAAAGATCACCATATCAGGGGGCATAATCATAAAAACGGCCTCGCGTTTGGTTTGCGAGGCCGTTGTCTTGTCTTAGTGCTTAACTGTCAAAGCACAGGTTGTTTCAGTGCACGACAGCATCGTTGGGACGCGGGCGATTGGTGCTGGCCACCATATCACCTATTTTCAACCCTTCGACACCTGCGCTAACGCTCAAAGTCGCGCCGTCGCCCACATCCCCAGATAGCAGCATTTCTGCCAATGGGTTCTGCAAGGCACGCTGGATTACACGCTTCAAGGGACGTGCACCAAACACAGGGTCATACCCTTCATCCGCCAGCCACTTGCGCGCCGCGTCATCCAGATCAAGCGTGATTTTGCGCCCCGCTAAACGCTTGCCGAGCAAACCAAGCTGGATATCGACGATCCCCGACATGTCTTCACGGGCAAGGCGATCAAAGATGATCGTCTCATCCAGACGGTTCAGAAATTCGGGACGGAAGTGCGCACGCACCGCGTCCATCACATCGCGCTTGGCATCACTGGCATCTGCACCTTCTGGCAACATACTCAGCGATTGCGCCCCAAGGTTTGATGTCAAAATGATCAACGTCTGCTTAAAGTCCACTGTGCGGCCCTGACTGTCAGTCAACACACCATCATCAAGCACCTGCAAGAGCACGTTGAACACATCTGGATGTGCTTTTTCGACCTCGTCAAACAAGACGATCTGATACGGACGACGACGAACGGCTTCTGTCAAAACACCACCCTCATCATAGCCGACGTAGCCCGGAGGCGCACCGATCAAGCGTGAAACGGAATGCTTCTCCATGTATTCGGACATATCAATCCGCACCATTGCGCCATCATCATCAAACAGGAACTCTGCCAGTGCTTTTGTCAGCTCAGTCTTACCCACACCCGTTGGCCCTAGGAAAAGGAACGAGCCCAATGGGCGGTTCTCGTCATTAAGACCAGCACGCGCACGACGTACAGCATCGGCGACAGACTTTACCGCAGTATGCTGACCGATCACACGGCTGTGCAGAGCGTCTTCCATGCGAAGCAACTTGTCGCGTTCACCCTCAAGCATCTTGGACATGGGGATACCAGTCCAACGCTCGACCACTCCCGCGATTTGTTCAGGACGCACGGCTTCTTCCACCATGACGCCGTTTTCTTCGCGGTCCTCAGCTTTGCCAAGTGCCTTTTCCAGATCCGGGATCACGCCGTACGACAACTCACCCGCCTTCGCGAGATTGCCTTCGCGTTTCGCGATGTCCAAATCAGCGCGGGCGCGATCAAGTTGTTCTTTCAGATCACGCGCACCAGCCAGTTTGTCACGTTCTGCCTGCCACTGCGCTGTCATCTCGGATGAACGCTCTTGCAGGTCCGCCAGGTCCTTCTCAAGCACGTCTAAACGATCTTTCGATGCTTGATCATCCTCCAGCTTGAGAGCTTCTGCTTCAATTTGCTTTTGCATGATCTCGCGATCAAGTGTGTCCAACTCTTCTGGCTTGCTGTCCACTTCCATACGCAAACGCGATGCGGCTTCGTCCATCAAATCAATGGCTTTGTCCGGCAAGAAACGGTCCGTAATATAACGGTGTGAAAGCGTTGCCGCAGCGACAAGCGCGCTGTCAGAAATACGCACGCCGTGGTGGAGTTCGTATTTTTCCTTGATACCACGCAAGATAGAAATCGTATCTACGACAGTGGGCTCTTCCACCATTACAGGTTGGAAACGCCGCGCAAGGGCGGCATCTTTTTCAACGTGCTTGCGGTACTCGTCCAATGTCGTTGCACCCACACAATGCAGCTCACCGCGGGCAAGAGCGGGTTTCAGCAAGTTGGACGCATCCATTGCGCCATCACCTTTGCCCGCGCCAACAAGCGTGTGCATTTCGTCGATGAACAGAATGATCTCGCCCGCAGCAGATGTAACTTCGCTCAGAATCGCCTTTAGGCGCTCTTCGAATTCACCGCGATACTTTGCACCAGCGATCAAAGAACCCATGTCGAGGGACATCAGGCGCTTGTTGCGTAGGCTTTCAGGCACGTCACCATTGATAATGCGTAACGCCAAACCTTCAGCAATCGCGGTCTTACCAACGCCGGGCTCACCGATCAGGACTGGGTTATTCTTGGTGCGACGGGACAATACCTGCATCGCACGGCGAATTTCTTCGTCACGGCCTATGATCGGATCAATCTTACCTTGTTCCGCCATCGCAGTCAGATCAGTCGCGTATTTTTTCAGCGCGTCATAGCCTTCTTCGGCAGTCGCGCTGTCAGCGGTGCGGCCTTTGCGAATGTCATTGATTGCCATGTTCAGGCTTTGCGCGGAGACAGCACCTGCCTCAAGCGCTTCACGCGCTTTGGACTTCACCAACGCCAAGGCCTGCAAAATACGTTCGACGGGAACGAAACTATCGCCCGCCTTTTTGGCTAGCTTCTCGGCCTCATCCAGAACCTTGCCTGTTTGGCTGTCCAGATAAACCTGACCCGCATCGCCACTGACTTTGGCGATCTTGCTGATTGCTAATTCAAGCGATTGAACGACGCGCGCGGGCGCGCCACCAGACGCGGTGATCAGATTGGACGCCAGCCCTTGGTCATCATCCATCAAAGCTTTGAGAATATGTTCAGGCAACAAACGCTGATGATCTTCGCGCTGTGCAATGGTTTGCGCCGCTTGGATAAACCCGCGCGAACGCTCTGTGAACTTATTAAGGTCCATGTGTCGTACTCCTTTAAAAGCACCCAACCAAGATTTGCGCCCGCTTAGCAGCACACAGGGTGTTGGGCCTCATTGAATATGTGGGGAGCATGACAATTCGTATCAAGGCCCTGCTGCCACGTTGTTAACGCGCATTTGGACACATTTCGCCCAAGTTCGAAGGTTTAAGATAGAAGCAGTTAACAATGAGAGACCTCTAAAGCGAGGCTCAAGCAGGAGAAAACCAATGATTGTAAAGCGTACAGATATAACTCCGATTCAAGAGTTCACACCTGAAACAGGTGGCGCAGGCAAAGAAGCCTTCATCACAGACTCCGGTGACGTGATCTTTGATTGCCATATCAAACCAGGCCGTGAAGCTGAAAAACACAATCCGGTTGTTGCCTTTATTTCCGAAGCAATGCGCTAAGTGCAGCGTATGCCGGAATATCGCATCTCAAAATCCTACATGAAATTCGCACCCGGCGTCTTGCCTGTGGAATTCGCACTTTAAAAACCCTTCTGCTTGACCTGCACCAGCCCCTCGCGCGATAGGGGGGCGACCCCAGCAGGAGAAGCAAAATGTCCGATGATCGTTTAATCGTCGCCCTTGATGTGCCAAACGCAATCGACGGGCTGAAAATGGCCGAAACATTGGGCGACTCGGTGTCGTTCTACAAGATCGGCCTTGGGATGCTGACAGGCGGCGGGCTTGCGCTTGCCAACGAGCTCAAGGACGAGATGGGCAAACGTATCTTTCTGGATATGAAGCTTTTCGATATCGGTGCAACTGTTGAGGCTGCTGTGCGTGGCCTTGCGCAATTTGATCTTGATTTTCTGACCGTCCACGGTGACCCGCATGTTGTGCGCGCTGCCAAAGAAGGCGCGTCAGGCTCTAACATGAAAATTCTGGGCGTGACGATTTTGACGTCTTTGGATCGCAATGATCTGGACGATTGCATGATCCGTGACGGCGTTGTGCCCGATCTGGTGATTGAACGCGCAGGCCGTGCATTCGATGCTGGCGCAGATGGCATCATCGCATCCCCACAAGAAGCAGCTGCAATTCGTGCACTCCCTGAATCTGCTGGCCGTTTGATCGTGACCCCCGGTGTGCGCCCAACTGGCGCTGAGCTAGGCGATCAAAAGCGTGTTGCTACGCCTTACAGCGCAATTGCTGATGGTGCAGATCATATCGTTGTCGGACGTCCGATCCGTGATGCGGGTGATCGCAAAGCCGCTGCGGAAGCGATCAATGCAGAACTCGCAACGGCTGGACATAATCGCGCCTAATCGTTGATATCTTTGTCCCAGACTTTCACTTGTCCACGGCGCACACCCAAAAGCTGACGCAGCGCGATCCAGGAAATTAGCGAAACGACAGCGAAGACCAGAAGGGTCATTGGCAAACTGAGACTAACGGCAGAGCCCCCTATCAGCAAAATCAAGCCAACCAGCGCCGCGCCAATCGCAAAGCCTAGAAAAATAAAGGCCGGTGCAACGACCTCCAGAATCGCCAAACCGACGGCTGCGATCATCCAGAATACCCAAGAAGTCCACATCACTTGGCGCCTCCCTTGAGCATCTTGAAGGCATCGCCAAACGCATCCATCGCGCTAGATGGCACAACGACTGTTTGCGAACCCGCACTACTGCCAAGCGCTTTTAGCGCTTCGACCTGCTTCAACGCCACCTGATACTGCGCCGCTTCCATGCCGTTATCTGCAATCGCTTTGGCCACAACGCTTGTTGCGTAGGCCTCTGCATCCGCTGAAATGCGCCGCGCCTTGGCGATTTGCTCTGCTGCGTAAAGTTCCGCATCCGCACTTAGCTCGACCGCGCGCTTAGCACCCTCGGCCTCTGTCACTTGCGCACGACGTGCACGTTCAGCGTTTAGCTGTTGCAACATCGCATCGCGCGTTGCTTGGTCAAGGTTTACGTCCAAAAGTTCCGCGCGCGTCACTTCGATACCCCAGTCATCAACCGCGCTTTCGACCAGATTTTTGATCTGCGAAATGAGCTGCGTGCGGTTTGATTGAACTTCGTCCAGCTCCATCTTGCCGATCTCTGAACGAACCATGCCTGCAACTGTCGTTGCAATCGCGCCGTCCACATCGCGGATACGGTATACGGTCTTTTCCGGTTCAAGAATGCGATAAAACACAGAGGTTTCGACCTGCACCAATACATTGTCAGCGGTAATCGCGTCCTGATGTGCGTTGGGAAGTTGGCGCTCGAGAATCGAGATCTTATGCGCGACTTTGTCGAGGAACGGCACAATCAGATTGATCCCCGGTCCAAGCACCGAACGAAGACGCCCAAAGCGTTCGACGACGAATTTCTCTGACTGCGGAACAATCCGCACACCCAGCAAAATGCAGATAATAATAAAGGCCGCAAGCAACACAATGAACGTATTCTCGCTCAAAAATTCTAAAGCTAACTGATCCAAAGGCATAAATTTCTCCCAAACCCTTAAAGCTACATAAGCATGACCACCGCAAAGTTCAAAGCCTGCCTGTTTGATATCGCCGCCAGCACAGCGTAGTCTTGTCGCCTGAAACGACGGATCAAAACCCAAAAATGCCCGCACTTTGCAGAGATTGCCTGACAGATTTTGAAAGCGGTGCGCGATGCCCGTCCTGTCGATCTGCGCGGGTGATTGCGCATCCTGAGCTTATGACACTGTCCATTGCGCACATGGATTGCGATGCATTTTATGCCAGCGTGGAAAAGCGCGATGATCCAACCCTGGCCGATAAACCTGTGATCATTGGCGGCGGACGTCGCGGCGTTGTGTCGACCGCTTGTTACGTGGCGCGGATCAAAGGTGTCCGCTCTGCTATGCCCATGTTTCAGGCGCTGAAATTGTGCCCGGATGCGGTCGTGATCAAACCGCGCATGTCGGCCTATGTGGAAGCGTCCAAAGCCGTCAAAGAAATGCTGCTGGAACTAACCCCCGCAATCGAACCTTTGTCGCTTGATGAAGCCTTCATGGATCTTCGCGGCACAGAACGCCTTCATGGCGCACCCCCCGCTGTCATGCTGGCAAGGTTGATCAAACGGATGCGTAGCGAGGTTGGGATAACAGGGTCGGTCGGTCTATCGCACAACAAGTTTCTCGCCAAAGTGGCGTCAGATTTGGATAAGCCCCACGGGTTTTCTGTAATTGGTGAAGCGGAAACACACGAATTCCTTGCGGGCAAACCTGTGCGCATGATCTGGGGCGTTGGCCCTGCAGCACAAGCATCGCTAGAGAAAGTGGGCATTCGCACCTTTGATGATCTGCTACGTTGGGACAAATCAGACCTGGTTGCCCGCTTTGGCGGCACGGGCGAGCGGCTCTATCACATCGCGCGCGGGGAAGATTTTCGCCGTGTCTCGGCGCACGCACCGATGAAAAGCATCTCGAAAGAGACGACCTTTAACGAAGATACCTCTAATCTTGAGATCCTAGATGGCCACATCTGGCGGCTGTCTGAACAAGTCGCAGATCGGGCCAAAGCAAAAGACCTTGCAGGGCGCGTGGTGACGCTAAAACTCAAACGCTCGAATTTCACATCCCTGACACGGCGCATTTCGTTGCGTGAACCGACGCAACTGACAGACCGCATTTACCGTGAAGCAACCGCGCTGTTTGAAGGTGTGAAGGATCAAGGTCCGTTCCGTCTGATCGGGACAGGTATTTCCGATCTGTGCAACGCCGATGGTGCGGATCAAGGCGGCGATTTGTTAGACCCGGATGCAGTGCGCCGCAGTAAAGCGGAACGCGCCACGGATTCGATCCGCGCGCGCTTTGGTTCAGATGCGATCGTCAAAGGGCGTTCGCTACGGTAACGGCTTATTCCGCTGCAACTGGAACTGCGGCACCACGATGCATATCACAGACCTCTGACAGAACCTTCGTCAACGCCTGCTTCACATCCGCGAAACAAGACTTCGGCGTTAAAGCCTGTTCATTCATATAAATTGAACGATCAATCTCAATCTGGATTGCGTGTTGATATCGCGACGGTCGCCCGTAAGTCTGCGTCACATAGGCCCCTGCAAACGGCGTATTGCGCGCGACGTTAAAACCGGCACTGGCAAACGCGGCCTCGACCCGATCAACCACGTCGCTGCTTGCAGAGGCACCAAAACGATCCCCAAGCACGACGTCTGGACGCCCTTTCACCAAACTCCCAACGGTATCGAGCGCTTCGTGCGGCATAGAATGAAAGTCCAACAACAATGCACTGCCAAAACTTTCATGCGCTTCATGAAGTAGACTCGCCAATTGCGCGTGATAAGGGTGCCAATAATCATTCAACCGCTTGCGCGCCTCAACTTGGCTCAGCTTGCCGCGATAAATGGCGCGACTGTTGGCCACGACGCGCGGGATCACCCCAAGACCCGAGGCAACACGCGGATTATGTCCCAACTTTCGCACGCCTTCGATCAAGGCCGGATCAAGCTCATCGGCGCTGCGATTAAGATCAACGAAAGCACGTGGAACAGTTGCGGCCAGCAACGGCGCACCAAAACGCGGGGCCTGATCAACAAGCTGATCCACGAAAGCATCCTCGGAAGATCGCATGATCAATTCGCTTAGCGCAGAACGGCGCATGAACGACCATGCATATTCACGCCCACTATGTGGGGAAGCGCACACGACACTTGACGTCAAACTGTCAGGCCGAAAGAGTTGAAAGCCGGATCGTGGCATGAATGCTCCTGTTCGTCATTCACGTTATAGCCTGAATGAAGCAATTACCAAAAGCCCTTGATCCCATTCGCGACTCCTTTTATAGCCCACCTACCGGCGCGAAATTTCGCGCCCTGTTTTTGTTCAGGGCATGGGTTTTGTTAAGGTTTCATGGGCGATTAGCTCAGTGGTAGAGCACTTCGTTGACATCGAAGGGGTCACAAGTTCGAACCTTGTATCGCCCACCATGAATTTTTTGCCCAATTTCGGGCGTTAACCACCGAGGCGCAATCAGCGCCGCGTAAGAGGAGAAGACCGATGAAGGTTAAAAACTCGCTCCGCTCGCTGAAGTCACGTCACCGTGACTGCCGTGTTGTGCGCCGTAAGGGCCGTGTTTATGTGATCAACAAAACGCAGCCTCGCTTCAAGGCCCGTCAGGGTTAAGAACTAAGAGCTTTTTGAATTAGGATGGGCCGTCTCTTTCGAGGCGGCCTTTTCTTTTGGATTTCTGCGTAGCTAAAGCAGTTTTTTCATATACCACCTGCAGTGATCCTCTGGCGTGCGCTCCGGTCCATTTTGCAAGACACCAAAGTCTTCATATCCAAGATTCAGATAAAATTCCCGAGCTTGGGTATTGGTAGTATCAAGCCATGCGCTGTGACACTGAAGTCCTCGCGCGCGTTCTTTCGCGGTAGCCATTAGATCGCGGGCAATCCTTTGCCCTCTGCAAGTCTCACATACCCAAAGCATTTTCACTAAAAGCCAACCGTATGAGGTGGATCCTGTTACACCGCCAATACGCTCGCCTGCATCATTTCGGGCGATAATGCAGACGGATTCATTTTCTGATTGAAGGTTTACTTCGGCAAGGCTGCGCAAAAGCTCTGTTTCAATAGCGTCCGAGACTTCGGGTTGCTCGGAAGCGGATACGTCAGTGATCAAGAACGATGCCATCCTTGTCGCCTTTGCTTTGGCGGTTTGGTTATTCGTAAGATCTGCGATCTTCTATGACCAGACCATCGCGTGGCAAATGACCGAGTGCAACAAGCTCAATCGCACCCTTCATTTTCAGAGTCGATTGAACGGCAGCGTCAAAGCCATTGGCATCATTAGCAGCCGTTTCAATCTGCACCGTCAGCACATCTTTTTCTGCCTCACGCGACGCGATAACCCGCGCACGCGCAATGCCATCATGACTGGCAACCAAATCAGCCACCTGTTCAGGGCGCACGAACATACCCTTGATCTTTGTCGTTTGATCCGCACGGCCCATCCAGCCTTTGATACGCGCATTGGTCCGGCCGCAGGGCGACACACCTGCCATGATCGCGCTTAGATCGCCTGTGGCAAAGCGGATCAGCGGGTAGTCAGGATTCAGCGATGTGACAATGACCTCACCAACCTCACCCGGCTCCACTGGGATACCCGTACCCGGAATGACGATTTCAACGATAACACCTTCATCGATGATCATGCCCTCTTGCGCCTTGGATTCATAAGCGACGTTACCAAGATCAGCCGTTGCGTAGTTTTGGAGACACAGAATTCCACGATCCGCGTATTCTTGGCGCAAAGACGGGAATAGCGCCCCGCCACCAACTGCAGCTTTGGTGATGCCAAGTGAAACGCCCAGCTCATCTGCCTTGTCTAGGATCACTTTGAGGTAGTCGGGCGTTCCCGCGTATGCAGTCGATCCAACGTCCTTAGCAGCACGCACTTGCAGATCAGTCTGACCCGTTCCAGCGGGTAGCACAGTCGCACCGACCGCGCGCGCGCCGTTCTCGAAAATCGAACCCGCAGGGGTCAGATGATAACCAAAACAGTTCTGCACAATATCACCCTTGCCAATGCCCACCGCGTGCAGGAAGCGACCAATGCGCCACCAATCATGGGACACTCCACCAGGTTCGTAAATCGGACCGGGGGATTGGAAGATATGCGCGATATTAGAGACGTTGATCCCACCAAAGGGCGGCTTTTCAGCCTGCCATTTAACCAGCTCGGATTTGCGCAAAACAGGTAGCTTGGGCAGATCTTCGATTGAAGTCACACCACTGACATCAAGGCAATTGCCGTCCGCACAGGTTGCCGTCTTGAGCTGCTCCAACAAAGCTGCGCTTTGCTGCGTCAAACGCTCGTCTGCAGAGCGGGTCTCAAGCGTGTCAAAATGTGATGTCATGGGGGCAGCTCGCAAATAAAGGGGGTCGTTAAGGGCGGATCAGCTCAGCCAACGCTTGCGGCGGCGATACGAACGTACATCGCGGAAAGATTTGCGACCCTCATCTGACATGCCCAGATAAAATTCCTTCACATCAGGGTTCTCGCGCAGTTCAGCCGCAGGGCCATCCATGACGACGCGACCGCTTTCTAGGATATAACCATAATGCGCATAGCGCAGAGCGACGTTTGTGTTCTGCTCGGCCAGAAGGAAGGTCACGCCTTCTTCTTCATTTACCTTTTTCACAATCTCGAAAATCTGTTCCACAAGCTGCGGCGCAAGACCCATAGATGGCTCGTCCAGCAGGATCGTTTCGGGCCGCGACATCAATGCACGACCCATCGCGACCATTTGTTGTTCCCCACCAGACGTATAGCCTGCCAGCGATTTGCGGCGCTCTTTAATCCGGGGGAAATAGTTGTAGACCATTTCAAGATCAGCAGCGATCGCCGCTTTACCATCTGTGCGCGTGTAAGCGCCGGTTAGCAGGTTTTCTTCAACGGTAAGGTGTTCAAAACAGTGACGTCCCTCCATCACTTGGATAACACCAGACCGTACCAAATCCGCAGGATCGCGCCCCGCAAGGTTTGTACCGCGATAGCTGACGGAGCCTTTGGTGATATCACCGCGCTCGGACGCCAAAAGACCGGAAATGGCTTTGAGGGTCGTCGTTTTGCCAGCGCCGTTACCGCCAAGTAGTGCCACGATCCCACCTTTAGGTACGTGCAAGCTGACGCCTTTCAACACAAGGATCACGTGATTGTAGATCACTTCAATGTTGTTAACTTCGAGCAGTTTTTCTGTCGTCGGAGCAGCATCAAGCATAGCGAACGCCCTATAATGAATTGGGTTGGAGTGGTCCGGCCAACCAAACAGCAAGCCGGACCGAGAAGAGGCTAATTAGCAGCCTGCTTCGATGTTGTTTTCCGCAGCATACGCCATGGAATCTTCGTCGATCAAAGGCTGGATCACGTCCATGTCAGACTCGGAAAAGTCAGAGATCATCTTCCACTCTTTCGCAGCCGCGTCCCACTGAGTCATGCCAATAAGGCCAGGACCACCATGGTTTTCACACGATACTTTGAAGGATGGACCGAAGCCTGGCAGACCAAGGGCCGCCATTTTTTCTTCTGTGATATCCAATGCTTCCATACCATCACGCATTTGTGCTGCGTTGATGTCTGCTACACCATGGATTTCCTGAGCCGTCTTAACCGCTTCAGCTGCCAGCATCGCTGCATACAAACCACGGTTATAAAGAACTGTACCGATTTGATCGCCAGCACCCGCTGCGTTGCCTGTGTCTACAACGTGCTTCTGGATGTCAGCAAAGACCGGGAAATCATTTCCAACACCGTGGAACGTCAACGCTTTATATCCGTTCGCTTTGTCACCCGCTGGGAGAACGTCGTTCTCGGAACCAGACCACCAGATGCCGATGAAATTTTCCATGTTGAAACGGATGTTTGCCGCTTCCTGAACCGCAACTTGGTTCATTACGCCCCAGCCATACATGATAACATAGTCAGGCTTTTCACGGCGGATTTGCAGCCACTGTGATTTCTGCTCTTGGCCCGGATGATCCACTGGGATCAGCGTCAGGTCATAACCGTGCTTTGCAGACAGCTCTTCCAAGGTGCGGATAGGCTCTTTGCCGTAAGCAGAGTTGTGATAGACCAGTGCAACTTTTTTACCGGAAATGTCACCTTGCCTCATCAGGTAGTTGATCGCGCCAGATGCACCGTTCCAGTAGTTCGCAGGGTAGTTAAAGACGTTTGAAAACACCTTGCCGTTTGCAGCAGATGTACGACCATAACCCATAGAGTGGATCGCGATACCGTCAGCCGTTGCTTTCGGGATCAATTGATACGTGATGCCTGTGGAAAGCGGTTGATAGACCAATGCGCCTTCGCCCTTTGTAGACTCGTAGCACTCAACACCTTTTTCTGTGTTGTAGCCTGTCTCGCACTCAAGAACGCGCGCTTCGACACCGCCGATACCGCCGTCACGTGCGTTGAGCATCGTGAAGTAATCCGCATAGCCATCCGCGAACGGAATACCGCCAGCCGCATAAGGGCCAGTGCGATAGGAAAGTGATGGGAACACAAGGTCCGCCATAACGGGGCTTGCGATCATAAGCGCACTAAGCGCCATTGCTGGTAGTTTCATCTTCATCGGGGTTTTCCTCCCATGGTTAGTCCGATGTGTGGGGCATTCGCCCCTTATTGTACTTCAGCCCGTTCGCATTAGTGCGGGAAGGGCCAAAGGCGTAATTTCTCTTTCGCAACGCGCCAGAGCTGGGCGATGCCATGTGGCTCTGCGATGAGAAAGACGATGATCAATGCGCCCACGATCACCAAATTGAAATGTGCAACGATGTCTGTTGGCCAGCCAAGGAAATCGACCCCGATCAGCTTTAACAAAACAGGCAACAACACCAGAAACGCCGCACCTGCGAAAGAGCCAAAGATCGACCCAAGACCACCGATGATGATCATAAAGAGAACAAGGAACGACTTCTGGATGCCAAAGACTTCCCCGACTTCAACAGCGCCTAGATATACTGCAAAGAACAGCGCGCCAGAGATGCCGATAAAGAACGATGACACTGCAAAGGCGCTAAGCTTGGCCTTCAAGGGGTTCACACCAATGATTTCGGCCGCAATATCCATATCACGGATCGCCATCCATTTGCGCCCCTGCATTCCGCGCGTCAGATTGCGTGCGATGAAGGCAGACAGGGTCAGAAAGACCAGACAGAACAAGTAGGTCGCCCAAGCATCCGTATTCGCACCTGTCACAGGAACGCCAAAGACAAAGCGTTCCGGCGCGTTAATCTGACCGGATGCAGAGTAATTGTAGAACCAGCTCACCTTGTTGAAGAGCCAGACCAGAAAAAACTGCGCAGCAAGTGTCGCAACCGCAAGGTAAAACCCTTTGATCCGCAAAGACGGCAAACCGAACGCGGTTCCCACCAGTGCAGTGATGCCACCCGCTGCAATCACGTGGAAAAAGATGTTCACATCGGGAAATGACGTCATCAGCTTATAGCATGCATACG
>CBFIGL010000026.1:0-6530 GCA_965662135.1 Planktotalea sp.
TTGATCAGTCGTTTTGTGTACTTCTCGCCCAAAATTTGGCCTTTCGTCTGCGCTCGTTGCATATGGCAATGCTGGTTCAATTATAAGATACTTGGCTGTACTAAGATCGAGTTAAATGCGTCATGATGGATGATCATCCTAAAGCGTATGAAAAGCAAAATATCTATCAAAAAATTTGGTCACTAACTTGGTTGATTGGTAGAAATTGAAACATCTCCGTTCCCCTCTGACGTGCATCACATAACACCCGTTATAGTTTGAACGCACAAACCGCGTTATTTGAAATCATCTAAAGGTTGCAAGTCCCCTCACCATTTGCCTCTCCCCGCCTCCCGTGCTTTCCTCCCTCCAAAGGGAGCCAACCACATGCGCCGTATCTTCAAAATCCTGACCCGTCTCTTCGGCGTCATCCTGATCCTCGCCATTGCCATCGGCATTTGGAAGCGGGAGGAGATTACCCGTCTGTTTGCCGTCAACTCGCTCTTTAGTGAAGAGAAGATCGTCATCAACTTTTCGGGCATGAACACCGCCTTCTTGTCAGTCGATGTACCCCGCGGTGACGGCCCCGTAGCCGAACTTGCTCAAGGGGCAGACGCCTCCCTGCCCGCCGAAGTAGATCAATGGATCAAGGATCGGACTGTCACTGCACTTGTCGTGCTGAAAGATGGCGCGCTCGTGCATGAAAGCTACTTTCAAGGTACGAAAGACACAGATCTGCGCATCTCTTGGTCGGTCGCAAAAAGTTATCTCTCGTCCCTTTTGGGCGTCCTGCTTGAAGAAGGCGCAATCGCTTCGCTTGACGATCCGGTCACAAAATACGCGCCAACGCTTATCGGTGGTGCTTATGACGGTGCCACAATCCGCAATGTGCTCAACATGGCAAGCGGCGTGACGTTTGATGAGGACTACCTAGATCAAAGCAGCGACATCAACAAAATGGGGCGCGTGCTTGCGCTTGGCGGTTCCATGGACGGGTTCGCGGCTGATATTCAGGAAACTTTCGCAAAACCCGGCACAGACTGGCAGTACGTCTCGATCGACACGCATGTCATTTCTATGGTTATTCGCGGCGCAACAGACCGCGAGATTGCGCCGCTGCTGTCAGAGAAAATCATCCAACCCATGGGACTTGAAGCCAGCCCGTACTATCTGACGGATGGGAATGGTGTCGCTTTTGTCCTTGGTGGCCTTAACCTGCGCACACGCGATTACGCTCGTATGGGGCAGATGTTCTTGCAAAACGGCCAATTTAATGGCCAGCAGATCGTGCCTGCTGATTGGGTCGCAGCCTCTACCGTGCCCAGCGCTCCGACGGCGGAGGGCGAATATGGTTACGGCTATCAATGGTGGATGCCAAAAGATGGCCGCAACGGAGAATTCCTCGCACGCGGTGTTTACGGGCAATACATCTACATCAATCGACCCTTGGGTGTTGTGATCGCCACCAATGCAGCAGATCGAAAGTTTCGCGATGAAGGCGTTGGGGATTACAATATAGAGATATTTCGCCAAATTGCTGAAGGTTTATAACAATGCAAAAAGACCCAAGTCTTAACGTCCTTGGCGAAGAACTGGCCCTGTGTAGCACTGACCCGCTCACCGGCTTTTTTCGCGATGGTTACTGTAACACATGCGACGCGGATCAAGGCAGCCACACAGTTGCAGCAATCCTCACGAAAGAGTTTCTGGCGTTTTCGGCATATGTCGGCAACGATCTAAGCACTCCGCGCCCTGAATACGGGTTTGCAGGACTGAAAGAAGGCGATGCTTGGTGCTTGTGCGCCGGTCGGTTCTTGCAAGCCCATGATGACGGCTGTGCCCCTTTGATCAACCTTGCGGCGACACATCAACGCGCTACTCAAATCGTGCCCTTGGAGGTGCTAAAGCTTTATGATCACACAGCCCAATCCTGACGCCGCCGCCCTTATGGGCGCGCTGGTCGCTGATGCCGCCACGCTGGGGGTCCACTGGATTTATGACCCTGAACGCATCGCGGAGATTGCTGGCAATACCCCTGCATTCACACCGATCAATGCTGCTAATTTTGAAGGGGTTCCGGCCTATTTTGCCCATGCTGCGCGCAAGGACGGAGATCTTAGTCAATACGGCGAAGTCCTTGCTTTGGCGGTTCGTAGCATCGCGCAAAACGACGGCTTTGATGTAACGCAGTACCAGGATGCGTTCGCTGCACATTTTGGGGCTGGTGGCGCGTATCAAGGTTACATTGATCGCCCCACACGCGGCACGCTTGCCAATATTGCTAGTGATCAACGTGATCCATCCGGTATTGATGACGATCAGCATCCTGCACTGGCAAGTCTCCCTGCGATTGTCGCTAGATATCGAACCCAAACAGACCTCTCAACCCAAGTGAACCGAGCAGTACAAGTGACCAACGTCAATCGCGCGGCGGACCACTACGCTGCCATTTTTGCTGACCTTTTGGTCAGCATTCTGGACGGTACACAGCTGCCAGACGCCCTTGACGTCGCCGCGAAACGTGAACCGCTGTTGCAAGCAGCTTTGGATAGCCCGGAACAAAACAGCACCTTCTATGGTCAAACCACCGGACGCGCCTGTCATTTGCATGAAGGCATGCCCCTAGCCTTTCATATCTTAAGCCGCACAGACAGTTACCAAGCTGCCATCGAGGCCAATATCCTAGCGGGCGGCGATAATTGTGGACGCGCGATCCTTATCGGTAGCCTTGCGGGCGCGGCATACGGTCTGTCAGCGGTCCCACTAGACTGGATACTTGCGACCAATGTATCCCGCGAAATTTGGCCTTTTGTGAAAACTCTAACTTAACTCCAAGCCTTTCAGCGGGTGTTAATTTTTTCTATCCCAATGCCCAAAACGACGCCTGTACGTACGGTGTCAAAGACGGGCCAACAAAGGAATACACAGATGTCTAACATCACGCTTTTCTCGTCGGCTTTGTTTGCTGCAAGTATAATGATCGCAACCCCTGCAACTTTGCATGCGGCAGGTGATGAAACACCGCCAACAAAGACCAAAACAACGAAGGAATGTAAGGACGGCATGGTCTACGACAAGGACACGAAGAAATGTCTGAAAGTAGAATCCCACAATTTCACCGACGATCAGCTTTATCTTGCGGCACGCGAACTGGCCTATGACGGTCAATACCAGAACGCTTTGAATGTATTGGATGCTGCCGAGAACCAGAAAAACCCGCGCATTCTAAACTATCGTGGGTTCACGAACCGCAAGTTGGGCAACCATGCCATTGCGATGGAATTCTATGAAGCTGCACTTAGCATTGATCCCGACTACATTCTTGCGCGCTCTTACATGGGGCAAGGTTTGCTGGCCAATGGCGATGTAGAGGGTGCACGCATGCAACTTGCCGAAATTCGCGAGCGTGGTGGCCGCAACACATGGTCTTACACTGCTTTGCAAATGGCACTGCGTGGCATGCCCTCGACCTACTAAGTCGCTTCCATCGGCGCATGATCACAATGCGCCGATGGATAAATATGATCCCGTCAGGGCTATATTTGAAACGGAACTCTTCATGTTCCCAAATGGCGACCTAGCGTCCGTCTTGTCCGCTCATATCAAAGCCCAAGTGACGCGCGACTGAGAAGATATCTTTGTCACCGCGTCCGCACATGTTCATCACCAGCAAATGATCTTTTGGCAGATCACCCGCGATCTTCATCACATGCGCCAGAGCATGAGACGGTTCAAGCGCGGGAATAATTCCCTCTAAGGCGCAAGACAACTGGAACGCTTCCAAAGCTTCTTTATCGGTGATCGACACGTATTTTGCGCGGCCAATCTCGTGCAACCAAGCATGCTCAGGACCGATGCCCGGATAATCCAAACCGGCGGAAATCGAGTAGCCTTCTAGAATTTGACCATCGTCATCCTGCAGCAGATAGGTACGGTTGCCATGCAACACGCCCGGGCGACCACCCGTGAGCGATGCGCAATGCTCCATCTTCATGTTTACACCTTTGCCGCCCGCTTCGACGCCAATGATATTCACTGACTTATCGTCAAGGAACGGAAAGAACAGGCCCATCGCGTTTGAGCCACCGCCGATGGCCGCAATCAATGTATCGGGCAAACGCCCTTCGGCTTCTTGCATCTGCTCGCGTACTTCCTTGCCGATGATCGACTGGAAATCGCGCACCATCGCAGGATATGGGTGCGGCCCTGCGACTGTGCCGATGCAGTAAAATGTATCGCGTACGTTTGTCACCCAGTCGCGCAGCGCATCGTTCATCGCGTCTTTCAGCGTACCACGCCCAGAGGTCACGGGGATCACTTCTGCGCCCAGCAATTTCATGCGAAACACGTTAGGGGCCTGACGTTCAACATCATGCGCGCCCATATAGACAATGCATTTCAAACCGAACTTGGCACAGACCGTCGCGGTTGCAACACCGTGCTGACCTGCGCCTGTTTCTGCGATGATCCGCGTTTTGCCCATGCGCCGCGCCAGAATGATCTGGCCTAGCACGTTGTTGATCTTGTGCGCGCCCGTGTGGTTCAACTCGTCGCGCTTCATGTAAATCTTTGCGCCGCCAAGATGCTCGGTCAAACGCTCTGCGTGGTACAATGGGGAAGGACGACCAACGTAGTGGGTCCAAAGATCATGCATTTCAGCCCAAAAACTGTCGTCTGTCTTGGCCTTTTCATACTCTTTCTCAAGCGAAAGGATCAGCGGCATCAAGGTCTCGGACACAAAGCGTCCACCAAAGTCACCGAAACGGCCGTTTTCATCGGGGCCGTTCATGAAAGAATTGAATAGATCGTCAGCCATTTTGCATGTCTCCCAGAGCTTGCATGCTAGGTAGCGCGCGGACCCGCCGTCGTAAAGCGTTGTTAGAGGATTGATTACCCTCGGGCAGCTTCAACAAAGGCGCGCATCAAACCTGCGTCCTTGACGCCCACGCTGGATTCCACACCAGAGCTAACATCCAACTGACGCGCGCCTGTCATGCGCACAGCCTCTGCGGCGTTCTGCGGGTTAAGTCCCCCCGCAAGCATCCAAGGCACACCGAAATCGCGCCCCTCGATCAAACGCCAGTCAAAAGCCAAACCATTCCCGCCGGGCAGATCTGCATTTTTCGGCGGCTTGGCATCAATCAACACCTGATCCGCGACCCCAGCATAGGTATCAATCGACGCTAAATCGCTGGCGTCCGCAACACCAACCGCTTTCATCACAGGCAAGCCGTAACGCGCCTTTACCTCTGTGACACGTTCAGGAGTTTCACGTCCGTGAAGCTGCAAAATATCCAGCGGCACCGATGCCGTGATTGCATCAAGTGTTTCGTTACTGGCATCAACCACCAATGCGACCTTAGCGATGCCCATGGGCACCTCGATCGCAAGCGCGCGCGCTTGTTCAATGGTGACATTGCGCGGTGACTTTTTAAAAAAGACAAACCCAACATAATTGGCGCCCGCATCAGCGGCCGCATGTATGTCGTCAAGGGTTCTGAGGCCGCAAATTTTGACCGATGTTATCGCAGATTGCGTAACACCCGTTCCGGGACCAACAAGAACGGGCATCTCGCCTAGCTCGCCTCGTCTAAAATTGCGAGCACATCATCTTTGCCTTCGTGCTTGTCCGCTTTCAGGCGTTTGATCTCGCGGCGCATACGATCCATTTCTCGACGTTGAGCGGCAGCTTCGGCGCGCTGCTTATGTTCGCGGATCCACTCCCAAAGGAAGCCGACCAAAAGGCCAATACCGACACCGCCGAAAATGACGACGAACAAAGGCAGGCTGATAGAGTATTCCAGCCCCATCAAACCTGCCAGATCGGCAGGCAGAAGTTCTAGCATCACCGATTCACGGTTTGCCAAAGACACACAGACTAACACCACCGCGATAACGGCGAGCAGGACATACTTAATATAACGCATTGATTACTTTCCGTTCAGCCGGTCACGCAAAAGTTTGCCGGTCTTGAAGAAGGGAACATGCTTTTCTTCGACGGGGACAGATTCACCCGTTCGTGGATTACGTCCAACACGCGCATCGCGTTTTTTGACAGAGAACGCGCCAAAGCCACGCAGCTCGACACGATCACCGCGCGCCATTGTGTTGGTGATTTCTTCGAAAACAGTATTCACGATACGCTCAACATCACGTTGGTAGAGATGAGGATTTTCATCGGCCAGTTTTTGGATCAATTCAGATCGTATCATTTCGTAGTGCCCCCGTGTGGTCCCGTGTGGTCTTGTCTCGCGTGACAGCGATAACGTCCCCCTAACTATATGCACTTTCACGCATGGGAAAAGGGTGAACATACAGATGCAGGTAAAACCACGCGATCTGCAGTCATTTTTAGCGTCATCGGCGGGTTTGGTGTAAGAATTTCGTTCATCCTGCACTGTAAATTCAAAAACGGTGACACGATGGTATGTGATTCGTGAGCGCAGTGATAATCCCAAGGGGCAATTTTTTAGCTTAGGGTCAGGACTCATAACCAGAAGATAACGGCTGCTGCGAGAGCAATTGCAGAGAGGAAGACGGTTGGGGATCTG
>CBFIGL010000026.1:6540-33197 GCA_965662135.1 Planktotalea sp.
CACGGACAGCGAGGTAGGTAAGACAACGAAACTGAAAAGCAGCCGTTCATGCAATCCTCGGCATCGGGCACTCTAGGGTCAGGACTCATAACCAGAAGATAACGGCTGCTGCGAGAGCAATTGCAGAGAGGAAGACGGTTGGGGATCTGTCGTAGCGGGTTGAGATGCGCCGCCAATCCTTGAGCCTGCCGAACATCCTTTCGATACGGTTACGTCGTTTGTAACGGCGCTTGTCGTACTTGGCGGTCTTTTTGCGCGACTGGCGACCGGGGATGCAGGGCTTTGTGCCCTTGTCTACAAGGGTTTCACGGAACCAATCAGCATCATATCCTCTGTCAGCGAGGAGCCAGTCAGCTTCAGGCAGACCATTCATCAAGGCGGCGGCACCAGTATAATCACTGACTTGCCCGGCTGTGATGAAGAGGCGAACCGGACGGCCGCTGGTATCTGTGACAGCATGTAGCTTTGTATTCATACCGCCCTTGGTCAGCCCGATCAGGCGTCCTCGCCCCCCTTTTTCAGGCGCAGGCTGGAGGCCGTACGATGTGCCTTGAGGTAGGTGGCGTCGATTGAGATGGTTTTGTTGTCGGGGGCATGCTCGGCCAGCCCCATCAAGATTTGGGCAAATATGCCCATATCACTCCAACGCTTCCACCGATTATATAGCGTCTTCGGCGGCCCATACTCGGCAGGTGCATCACACCACCTTAACCCATTGCGATTGATGAATATAATGCCGCTCAAAACACGCCTGTCATCCACGCGAGCGCGACCTCGGCTCTTTGGAAAGAAAGGTCGAAGCCGCTGCATTTGCGCCTCAGTAAGCCAGTATAAGTTGCTCATGACATCCCCCAGAACTGGGGCGTGTGAATCATGGTAACCTGACAAGCTCAATCAGTTAATGGGTCCTGACCCTAGGTTCTACCCCTTGATTTTTCACGCATTAATGCTGAAGTTCAACTTAAAGATGAGGTTGAGTTAAGTTGTTTCACGCTAACGAAGAAAGCCTAGAAGATCTGATGAGAGCTGTCTTCAAGCAGCTGCTAACAGGGCGCGGGAATTTTCAGGTCGAATCCAGCAAAGGCAAGAGTACGGAAGCCTTTGGTGCGCTGTTAGAACTTAAGAACCCACGGGCGCGGTTAAGTCGTTCTGGACCTGTCACGCTTTCGTGCCGCCCCCTGTGCTCGTTTAAGCCACCTTCCGTTCGAAAGCGACAGGGCGTTTCCAGCCGAGTGCCGAGTGTCGGCATCGCGGGTTGTAGAAGCCATTGATGTATTCGAAGATCGCCATCTCTGCCTTCCTGCGGGTTTCCCATGTGTCGCGCCAGATCAATTCAGCCTTGATGGTTTTGAAGAACGTTTCGACAGCTGCGTTGAAGCTCCTATATTCGTCAAGCAGCTTTTTGGGGATATTTCGGCACGCAGAGTTGGCGATAGATTTCACGGACGATGTAGCGCTTTAGACAACGAATGATCTCACTTTTGCTCTTCGGTCATTCGCGGGCGATCATAACTACCCAAGCTGAGACGCGACTGTTCTTTGATATGGGCCAGCGTGACCAGATCAGACCGCTGTCTGCGGCTGGCAGAACGGCTGCGGAACGCACGCAAACCACGAGGGCTGACGTCCATCACATGGCACATCCGACTAATGGAGAATGCAAAATTGGAGCTCTTCGATAAACTTAAACCTCACGGCGTTTGGCTCGCGAAGAACACCGTGGCCTTTTTTAGGATCTCCCTTTCCTCCTTAAGAATGCGGTTTTCACGCCGAAGCCGGTCATTCTCTTGGGCGAGGCTTAATTCCTCTTTCGACACCACATCCATATCTCGATGTGCCGTAATCCATTTGTTCAGCGTCGACATACGGGCACCCAGATCGTCAGCCATCTGCTTACGCGTCGGCCCACTGGTCAGCGCAATACGCACCGCATCTTGCCGGAATTCGTCCGTTCGTTTCAGTCCCAGAGTAACTCTCCTCTGTTGCAGTAAATGCTATCAAAGGAGCAGCATCAAACCGTGACAGGTCCATTGCAAAAGCTCAGACCGCGTGAGTTTGACACGCGCTTCGGCTGGCAAGGGGCCTACACCTTGACGGCGTGCCTCGAAATAGACCGTCATAAAGACACCTAGGTAGAACAGGATCGCAGGAGGCATGACTTGCCCCCCCGTCGAGGCAGCCGCTTTTACAGCGGCAGCGAAGGATGGCTTGAATCCTGATTTCTTGATGACTGGAATAGTCATCACTCCGATGGATACCACATTCGAAATCACCGCGCCGCTTAGCGTGCCGAACAAGGCCGAGCTGGCAACCGCGGCATGTGCGGCACCACCAGTGAAACGGCCCGTCGCACGATTGGCGATCTTCATCAACAGATCCCCTGCCCACTGGCCATTAGAACTGCTCCGAACACTATAAAAATCAGAACATTGCCGGACACAACTTGCAAAGGCTGACCAAACAGCCCACCGGTTTGCGCCCAAAAATTCAAAACGATTGAGCGCATACTTTGCTCGAACGTCGATTCAGAACCCGCAAGGATACCGGTCCAAGCTGGTAGCAAGCCGCGTACAAAGAAATAGACGATCCAGAAGATGCAAAAACCGACAATAAATGCGCCAAACATCCGCCATGTAAGATAGAGCACCAGCGCGCAAGCCAAAGGAAACAGCACATAGTCTATCGTTTTGATCGAGGGTAGCGCACCACCGTCGACGCCGAACAAACCAATGATCCAGAATGAAACAACAATCATAGACAGCGCGGACAATCCCCAGCTGATCCATGCTTGGCTATGCGGCAAGTGCAAAAACGAGATTGCAACACCAAAGATCAAGGGTAGCCCCAAGATCAGCCCCGTTGGTAACAGGAACGACCGCTCAAAGCTTTTATACGATGCACCAAGCCAATGTTCCCGCATGAGAAGTCGTTTGTCTCTGCGCGAAAGATCTTCAAACCCGGGCGTCGTGGTTTCCACGATCCAGCGGTCAACTCTGACAGTGGGCCTGAAGCAGCGTAGATCAATATCAGAATGGTAAAGCCGAATGCGATCATTTCGCCGGTACGCTTTTGCATAGTAGTGATAATGACGATTATTCCTGTGAAGGGCGCGACTGTCTGGAGCGCCACAAAACTGTATTACGGGCGGTGGCAATGGATATTGTGTCATCCAACGCTTGTAGTGTCTTGGCTTTCAGAACCTGCGTTCCGGCATGGTGGATCAGGTCAGGCTTTGGCACAAACAATCTCCTCTAGGGCCTTTTGCCCTAAAGCGGAGTTCGGGAAAGTGTTCATCGTGGCGTCCTCCCAAGTCTTGGCTAGACGTCTTTGTGCCTTTACGTCCAATCGGTTAACTATTGCGTGTTTTTCTCGATTGCATAGCTTTCCTTTTTTCGTTTTGGAGGAAGCCGAAAGTGCTTTAGGCTCTCACAAACTGGCCGCGACGTGTGCAGGGAATATCACTGCGCTAAGTCGCTGACCCCAAGGGCATCGCTCATAGTCATCGCGCCCATGCCGCCATCGACACAGATATCTTGTCCTTTGATCCAAGCGCTTTGAGAGGATGCCATGAAGATGATGACATCAGCAATTTCCGAGGCCGTGCCTGGACGCCCTGCGCGGGCGACATTCTTTGCCATTCTATCGCCAAACGCGGCTGCGAAATCTTTCAGAATGCCCGTGCTCACAGCCGCTGGGCTTACTGAATTAGAGCGAATGTTACGTGCAATCATCCGCTCGGTCTGGGACATCGTCAGAACGATCACTGCCTCTTTGGAAAGGTTGTAAGCCCGCGTGGGAGATATCGCGCGGTCTTTGATGAAGTCGCTCAAATCCGCAGGATCAAGCGTCATCAGCGCTTTGACTTCATCCAGATTATCGCGCCACATCGCACCCGCACGCGAGGCTGTATTCACAATCGCACCACCTTCAGCGATCTTGTCGATCATACCATCGCAGAAGTCTTTCAGTCCGAAATAATTTACCTTTAGGATTATCTCTTCGAGACCATCACGCGGCGGCACTCCCGCATTGTTGATCAAAGCATCATAGGGTCCGTCTGCCGCCGCTATCGCCGCTTTGATCGAAGCTGGATCGCTAAGATCTGTCTTAACCCATCGATCCACATTCTCGGTAGGCTCTGAAATATCAAAGGCTGTCACGTGATGACCCGCAGCCATCAGTTTGGCGGCGACTTCAGCGCCAATTCCAGTGGCTCCGCCAGTTATTGCGATTTTCATGATTAGGTACCTTTCGTCGCGATGGGATCGAGTTAAACCAAAAAGCCAGCAGGCCCCGAAATCGAATGCGGCTCGGCAAAAGCCAAAACCCCGTCATAGCCAAGATTGCGCCCGATGCCCGAGTTCTTAAACCCACCAAACGGTCCGCGCCCGTCCTGCGCCATTGGCCCATGACCATTGAGATAAGTATACCCCGCTTCTAGCTGTTTTGCGATGCGCACAGCGCGTTCAGGATCGGTCGTCCACACAGATGAGCACAGGCCAAATTCACTGTCATTGGCAAACGCGATTGCCTCGCTGTCCGACTTGAAATTCATAATTGTCAGACACGGACCAAACTGCTCTTGGCGCACCATCGACAGGCTAGGATCGGCATTATAGACCAGAGCGGGTTTCTGAAAATAGCCGCCACCATTGTACAATTCCTCATCCGGCACTTGGCCGCATTCCTTCAGGTCTGCCCCCTTTGCACGCGCCTCTGCGATGATATCATTGACGACCTTGAGTTGCTTGGCGTTATTGAGGGGTCCCATCGTAGTTTCGGGCAAAAGCCCGTCGCCCACGACCGCGCGTTCACACGCAGCGGTAAAGCCATCGACAACTTCGTCATAGCGGCTCTCGTGGATATACATCCGTTTGAGCGCCATGCATATTTGCCCTGACGATCCGAAAGCGGCCCAGTACATCTTGTCAAACACAGCATCATTCAACTCGATATCTTCGAGCATCAAGGCGGCATCATTGCCCCCCAGCTCAAGCGTGACAGGTGTCAGATTTTCAGTAGCCGTTTTCGTCACATGACGGCCAACAGGCACCGAGCCTGTAAAATTGACATTGCGCACCAGTGGATGCCCCGTCAGCGTGTCGCCGATCTCTCTGGAGGATCCAGTGACGATGTTCACAACGCCGGGCGGCAACATATCCGCAATGAGTTGTAGCGTCAGAACCGGGGCCATCGCCGAATTCTCGGCTGGCTTGACGACAACTGTGTTGCCTGTGACCAAGGCTTGCGGCAGCTTCGCGCCCAGAATGGACAAGGGCCAGTTCCATGGCACGATCAAAGCCGCGACTCCGCGCGGTTGGCGCGTAACGATCGTGTCAAACGGTGGACCAGCCTGCGCAGGACCCATTGCTTCGTCGATCGCCATCCGCTCGCCATATGCGGCCACTTGCATGAAACGATCGCCAAGGCGGCTCATCTCCATCAGGGTCTCGCGCGCGATTTTTCCGTGTTCGCGCGTGAACAGGCGCGAACGGTATTTGATGTCTTCCTCATTTGCGGCCAGCGCTTTTGCGACCTCGCGCAGAATGCGCGCGCGCTTTTCAAATCCAAGGTCGGCCCAAGCTGGAAAGGCACCGTGTGCGGCCTCTACGGCGGCGTTCATATCTTCTTTGGTCGAGGCGGCAGCGTGACCGACAAGTTCCCAAGGGCGCGCGGGATTAAACAAATCGTAAACCGCACCATCAGAGGCCGCGCGTCTTTCACCATTGATCGTGATCTGCGTAGTAATGATCTGATCCATGTTGCTCATGCGCTTTTCCTCCCCAGGAATTTTATCGCCAACGGCCATTGGACAAATTCAATTGAACGTTCATGTTGCGCGAATTTCGAAAACAAAAGCAAAGTTTTTTTCAAGCTTCCGAAAGCAGCCCTTTAGAACTACCTGCCGCTCACAACCCTCATCGCGGTGCCCAAAAGGTCTGCGTTGTTTGCCGTGCCAACGGCATTTTATTTAGAACGATAAATGAGGATTAGTTTTGACAGGAGCGACCCATGGATCAGGCTTAACCGACCCAGGCATCTATCACCCAGACCAGCCAAAGCGTAATCGCAGGAAAGCTGGCCAAGATGACAACACGCACCATATCGGTCAAAACGAAGGGCAGCGCGCCTTTGTAGGTTTGACCAATCGGCGTGTCTTTATCCATCGAATTGATAATAAACAAATTCATCCCGACAGGTGGTGTGATTAACCCGACTTCAACCACAATCAGAACCAGAATACCGAACCATAGGCCAAAGTCATTCGCGCTCATCCCGAAGTCGAGCACGACCATAATCGGGAAGATAATCGGCACTGTCAAAAGAACCATGGACAAGGAATCCATGATGCAGCCGAACACCAGGTACATGACGAGAACCGCCGCCAGCACTATCCAAGGTGAATACCCTTGTTCCGCTACCCAAACCGATGCGGTTTGTGGAAGCTGGGTCAAAGCAAGGAAGTTGTTGTAAAATCCAGCCCCTAGAATAATCAGATAGATCATCGCGCTTGCAGAGGCCGTTGCAAGGATCGCTTGGATCAGTTTAGCCCACGACATTTGCCCTGAGGCCAAGGCAGCCACGCCGGTTCCTGCCGCACCGACCGCAGCTGCTTCGGTAGGCGTAAAGACACCAAGATAGATGCCACCAACGACCAGTAAGAAGATCGTCAATACAGGCCAGACCGACACCAACGCAATTATGCGTTCGCTCCAAGGCACACGGGGCTTTACGGCAGCGGAATTTGGCGAGACACGCACCCAGATCGAAATTGCGATGACATAGCCAAGGGCGGCAAGAATGCCGGGGATAAGCGCTGCAACAAACAGTTTTTCGATGTTTTGCTCTGCGAGGATGGCATAGATCACCAAGATCACAGAGGGCGGGATCAAAATACCCAGCGTTCCACCCGCGGCCAATGCCCCGGTCGATAGTGATCCGGGATAGCCGTAGCGTTTGAGTTCAGGCAGGGCCACCTGCCCCATTGTGGCCGCTGTCGCCAAGGACGATCCGCATATTGCGCCAAAGCCCGCACAAGCCCCGATCGCAGACATGGCAACGCCGCCTTTGCGGTGTCCCAGAAAACTTTCTGCAGCCCTGAAGAGTGCAGCCGACATGCCTGACAGCGTCGCAAACTGACCCATCAACAGGAACAGTGGAATGATCGAAAAGGAGTAGTTGGAAAACGTGCCATAAGTCAGCGTTTTCATCTGGTTCAATGTCATCATAGTGGTGCCAGTGACCATGTAAGTACCGGCGAATCCGACAGCGAGCATCGCCAAAGCAATCGGCGCACGCAGAAAAATAAGAACCAACAGGATCGGAAAAGACCAAAGGGCCAGATCTATATTGCTCATTGTTGCTCTCCCAAAGTCTCGGATCGCGCGAGCGCGCGCAGCGAGCGCAGAACACAGAACGCTGCAATCAAGGCGAAGACAACCGCGCCGATCAGCGCCGTCGCATACCCTTGCCAAACGGGCAGTTGAGCAATCAGAGTCGTTTCGCCGTAACGCAGTTTATCCTGCATTCCAAGAAACAAGCGCCACGCGATCAGCACCGCAGCAATCAAAATGCCAACGTCCATAATCACATCAATCACGCGGTTCATCAGGCTTGGATAAAGCGGCTTGAACAGATCAACCGTCGCATGGCCCCGTTGCAACTGGCACCATGGCAAGAACGCAAAAATTGCGGCAGCAATACCAATTTCGGTTATGTCGTAGATGCCACGGATCGGACCAATTCCAATGTCGAGCGGTACGAACACGCGGCCCATAATCGAAACGAAAGTCATTCCAATGATCAAAAGAAGAATACCGCCACCCATCAGCGCCATCCCTTGGGCAAGCGCCCGTGCAATCTTGGATAATGCAGAATACATGACGACGCCCTCAAATTAAAATGGCCGACCCCCTATCTGTGTGGGGGGTCGGCCTTGGCTTACTACGCTCGGCTTACTTGTTGATCAATGCCGTTGCTTGATCGATCAAGGCTTGGCCATCAATGTCCTTGCCCTTCATTTCTTCCACCCAACGCGAAATAACGGGCTGTGCGGCCTCTTTCCAACGCGCGACTTCTGTGTCGTCGAGTTGTACAATCGTGTTGCCCGCAGATTCAGCAATCGCACGAGCTGGCGCATCCATGTCCCACATGACTTGCCCGGCCATACCAGACAGCTTTGCACCGGATTCTGCATCAATCGCCGCGCGAAGATCGTCAGGCAGTGCATCGTACTTTGCTTTGTTCATGACCAAAACGATCGCGGCTGAATATAGCGCCTCAACGCCCGAAAACTCTGCGTGGTGGTTGACCAACTCAGACAAACGAACTGCCGGCGTGACTTCCCAAGGGATAACAGTCCCTTTGATGACACCTTTTGACAGTGCTTCGGGGATTGCAGGTAATGGCAAACCAACCGGCTCCGCGCCAAGTTCGGACAGCATGTCGTTGATGACGCGGGTCGGACCACGAACGGTTAAACCTTTCATGTCTTCCAGTTTCGTCATTGGCTCTTTGGTGTGAATCACACCGGGGCCATGCATCCAAGCACCGAGAACCTGAAGGTCCTTATATTCATTCTCTTGGAAATCAGTATCGACCATTTCCCAGAACGCCAGTGACGTTGTCACCGGGTTTTTCATCATGAAGGGCAACTCGAACACTTCGGTGCGCGGGAAACGTCCCGGTGTGTAGCCAACAACTGTCATTGAAAGATCGACAACGCCATCACGCGCTTGGTCCATCAATTCCGGTGGACGTCCACCAAGGCTCATCGCGTCAAAATGCTGAACTTCGATGCGGCCACCGGATGCGGCTTTTACGGCCTCGCCCCAAGGCACAAGGATTTTTGCAGGAACGGTCGCTTGCGGTGGCAAGAACTGGTGCAAGCGCAAAGTGATTTCTTGCGCGCTCACAGCTCCGGCCATGCCAAGGGCAACGACTGATGCGGCCAAGGCCGCGGTAAATGTTCTTTTCTTCATGAATCTTTCTCCCAAAAGACGAATTTCGTCCCATACCTTTACGCTTTACTTGAGCGTTGCAAAGAATAATCTTTCACGACGCCACCATATTATTCGCCCAAACCTTGTTCAGGCGAAATTCAGGAGCATCAAATGGCCTCTTTTGCACCATTAGACGAAACGATCACCCTAGACGATCTGAACCGCGATCCCTTTCCTATCTATCGTCGCTTGCGCGCAGAGGCCCCTGTTTTGCGGGTCAAAGCAACGGGGCGCACATTGCTGACCAAAGCAACCGATACGAAATACGTCAAAGATCATCCGGAGATTTTCAGCTCGGATGATCCCAACACCCCGATGAAACGTGCGTTTCAGGCGCATACCCTGATGCGCAAAGACGGGGCTGAACATATGCGGGAACGCATGGCGATGGCCCCGGCATTTGCCCCCAAAGTCATTATGAACGAATGGGTTCCCGCCTATCGCAAGATCGCGCAAGACTATGTTGCCCGCCTACCACGTGGCGAGATCGTTGATCTGTTTCCAATGCTTGCAGGCCCTTATGCTGCGCGTGGGCTGGCAGTGCTTTTGGGTTTGGACGAGGCCACAGACGAGCAAATGCAACGTTGGAGCCAGAACCTCATCGACGGTGCAGGCAATTTTGGCCAGCGCGAGGAGCTCTTCGCTGTGTCCGACAAAGCCAACGCCGAAATGAATGTGCTCTTTGATAGCCTGCAAGATCGCCATCGCGCTGAACCGAACAACTCTGCCTTGTCAGTGATGCTAAATGCCGATGATCCGATCGAGATGAGCCAGATCTATTCCAACATCAAAATCGCCATTGGGGGTGGCATCAACGAGCCACGCGATGCCTTGCTTACAATTCTATGTGGTTTGCTGACCAATCCTGACCAACTCGCACAGGTAAAGAAAAACGCCGATTGGGACAAAGCATTTGAAGAAGGCATCCGCTGGGTCGCACCGATTTCTGTATCGTCGCGGCGCGCGCTTGAAGATACGGAAATTCGTGGATTTCACATTCCAAAAGGCGATTCCGTCATGACCATACAGGCCAGTGCAAATCGGGATGAAGATATTTACGAAAACGGGGAGAATTTTAATGTCTACCGCCCTGTGAACCAGCATCAGTCTTTTGGAAATGGCCCCCATTTCTGCCAAGGCACCCATGTCGCACGCCGTGCGGTTGGGCAGGTCATGTTGCCGATCCTGTTTGATCGCTTTCCCAACATGAGCATTCCAAATCTGGACGATGTCATTTGGCGTGGCTTCGGATTTCGTGGCCCTGTTCAGATGCCCGTATTGCTTGAATGACCTGTTTCTGAGCAAGCTTGCAATTGCAAAGGCGACGCGCCTTTGGCGCATTATAAAGTGAGACCCATCATGTCCAATCCCGCAAGCGAGATCATCTTTCACAACTACCCGCAGTCACCGGTTGCGGAAAAGGTGCGTGTTGCCTTTGGCATAAAAGGGTTGGATTGGCGCGACGTCGAGATCCCCAGATTACCCCCCAAACCGATGCTGACAGCGCTGACGGGTGGCTATCGACGCACGCCTGTTATGCAGATCGGCGCGGATATTTATTGCGACAGCCAATGTATCTTGCGTGAGCTTGAACACAGACACCCCGATCCGACCTTGATGCCCGCCAAGGATGCAGGTTTGATGTGGTGTCTCAGCCGTTGGACAGATGGTCCTTTGTTCGATCAAACAGTGCGTCATGTTTTGGGAGCGGTTGGCGACAAGTTGGACAAGGATTTTGCGGAAGATCGTGGGCGACTTTATCTTGGTGAAGATTGGGCCGCCGCATTAAAGCAGGCAAACGCTGATCTGCCTCATCTTGTGTCCCAAATGCGTGTGCCCTTGTCATGGCTGAACGCGCAATTATCCGACGGGCACGCGTTTTTGCTAGGCCCGCAGCCTTCGGCCATAGACGCGCAGTTCTACCATGTGGTCTGGTTTCTGCGGGGCCGTTGGCGTGATGGACCTTCATTCCTATCAGAGTTCAAAGACCTTGAACGCTGGGAAGACAACATCCGCGAAATAGGTCATGGCACCCCACACCCCATGGATGCGCAAGACGCTATCGCACGGGCGAAAGGGCTAGAGCCAACTGCCCCAAGCGGAGTTGCTGAACATGAACCTCAAGGGTTTTCAGTGGGGCAATCGATCACTGTCAAACCAGACGTCAACGGAGGTGAGCAACCTGTCGCGGGAACCCTACGCTATGCCGATGCAGAAACCGTAGTGATCGAACGCACCGCGGACGATGTTGGAACGGTCTGCGTTCATTTTCCACGCTCAGGCTATCGCATAGACGTCGTCTGATTTAACCGACTTTGTAATACGCAATTTCAACCGCCGACGCGCGGCGAATGCCCGCGCAGACAAAGAGCATATGGTTCACCCAATCATAGCGCTTATCCCCGGTTTCAAGGCGCGCAGCCGTGCGCATGTAGTAACTGGCAGGATCGACATCCTCGCCAGCGGCCAAGCGCTCCAACACCGCTTTAGGGCCATGGCGCGTACCGATATTGACGATTTCGATGACAGCGCCATCGTCGGTTTGCATCGCGTATCGCGTATCGAGATGGGCGGCCCCATCGGCATGAATAGTCTGCCAATCCGCACCAAGATTTAGAACCTCACCCGTGATGTCCGGCCCAAGTGCTTTTCCACCTACGATGGGAATAATCCGACGATTGCCGGCCCGTCCCTGCCCCAGTTCAAGCGGGGACCCAAGCTCTACCCGAAGTGTGAACGAATGGGACAACGAAGGAACCGGGATCACTCCATTAACCCCAGCAAGCGCGCGGCATTGTTCTTGGTTATGTCCTCATGCAGATGTTCTTTGATGTCGATTTTCTCGAAATCACTAAGCCAGCGTTCAGGACTTATCATCGGCCAATCTGAGCCAAAGATCACCTTTTTACGAAGGATCGAATTGCAATAACGCACCAAGATCGGTGGGAAGTATTTTGGCGACCAGCCTGAGAGGTCAATATAGACGTTTGGCTTGTGCTGAGCGACAGCCAGCGCTTCTTCTTGCCAAGGGAAGGACGGATGCGCCAAAACGATCTTCAGGTCTGGGAAATCCACAGCCACATCATCCATATACATCGGGTTCGAATATTTTAACCGCATTCCGTTACCGCCCGGCATGCCAGAACCTACGCCAGTTTGGCCCGTATGAAACAGCGCGACACACCCTTCTTCCTGCAACACTTCATAAAGCGGATAGGCCATACGGTCATTGGCGAAAAAGCCCTGCATCGTTGGGTGAAACTTGAAACCTTTCACTTTGTAGTCTCGGATGACACGGCGCGCTTCGCGAACGCCCATCTTGCCTTTCCAAGGATCAATTGACGCAAACTGTATGAGAACGTCCGAGTTTTCTGCGACGACCTCGGCCACCTCATCATTTGAATACCGCCGGTAGCCCGTTTCGCGTTCTGCATCGACAGGAAAGATAACGGCCGCAATATTTTGCGCGCGGTAATGAGCTGCGGTTTCAGCAATGGTTGGCGGATGTTTCCAAGGCGCTTTGAAATAAGCCGCCATGGTTGTTTGCAGATCATCATAGCCATCGTCAGTATGACACCCGCATGGTTCTTCTGCATGCGTATGAATATCGATTGCGCGCACTTTGGTGATATCTACCATCGGCTCATTTCTCCTAATCGGGTCTTTTGGCGACTACGGGCTGACGTCACGACGGCCCTTGTTATATGGGCTTGATTTAACGGAATTTCGGGGCGCGTTTTTCAAGAAAGGCTTTCAGCCCTTCTTCCGCATCTGGGGTCGTTTGGGAAAGCGCCGCAGCAAGGGATTCCGTGAACAATCCGTCACTCGTGGACATATCGTTAATTCGGGCAATGGATTGGATCATCAGGTAGTTTGAAAGCGGCGCATTGCGTGCGATCTTACCTGCGAGTTCCCGAGCCAATGGCATCGCTTCACCGTCTCCGACCGAGTAATGCGCCAAGCCAAGGGCAAGCCCTTCATCCGCGGTATATTTGCGACCAGTAAGCATCATTTCGGTCATCCGATCCGGACCAAGCAGGCGACCAACGCGCGCAGTTGCTCCACCCCCGACAAAGATGCCGCGTCGGCCTTCGGGCAATTGGAAAATGCTGGACGATTCAGCAATCCGCACGTGTGTAGACGCTGCGAGTTCTAATCCGCCGCCAATGGCTGCGCCAAAAATTGCGGAAACAACCGCGAGGCCTCCAAATTGGATCTTTTCCATAACACCGTGCCAATGGCGCGAGTGATACAGGTTCTCCTCAGCCGAGCGATGCACATGTTCTGACAGATCAAGGCCGGAACAATAATGCCCCTCAATCCCGGTAAGGATCACAACGCGCACGTCCTTGGGTGGCGAAGAGAAGAATGCGTCAATGGCATTCAAAAGCTCTTCGCACATCGCGTTGCGCTTTCCGGGGCGGTTCATTGTCAAAGTGGCAATGGGGCCATCAACCTCGACTTTTAGAATATCTGACTGCATTGTCTCTCCTGAGCGCTGCGCAGCGCGCATTGTGCTGCTTAGATCCCCTTGTGATCTTCAAACATCATTATGCGGCATAACTATCAGGTCAACCCTTACACGACGTGCGCGCAAAGACAAAGGTGTAGACATGAATAAATATACTGCATAACTATTATCATCATGTCACATTTAGATGCTCAAGGAAATCGCTCAATGGTCGAACAAAATCCCAATCGCGATATCCGTTTCTGGGCACCTGAATTTGAATATGAAACCCGCGCTGATGGCACAGTCTTGATGCGTTCCAGTGATCCTTTGCCTGCGCATCTACCTGTTTTGGCAGATTATCTGGACAAATGGGCAGATGCCACGCCTGATCAAACATGGATTGCACGGCGTAATGAGGCCGGGGGTTGGAACCGTCTCAGCTATGGCGACGCGCGCAAGAAAGCACGCGCCATTGGTGCTGCTTTGCTGGATATGGGGTTGGGCGCAGACCGTCCTCTTTTAGTCCTTTCGGAAAACAGCTTGGAGCACGCGCTTTTAGGAATGGCCTGTGTTTACGTGGGCATTCCATATGCGCCAATCTCGCCGGCGTATTCGCTGCTTTCAAAAGGGTCAGCCAAAGCAAAAGCCATTGTAGACACCCTAAACCCTGGCGCGATATTTGCAGATGACGGCGCAAAATTTGCTGACGTCCTTGCGGTGTTGGTTAGCGGTGATTGCAAAGCCATCACTGCAAAAAGCCATGCAGCCAGCGCCATCACCTTTGACGCACTTCTGGCGCACCCCCCTCAGGCCGCAGATACCGCGCGCGCGACAATAACACCGGATACTGTTGTGAAATACTTGTTCACATCCGGCTCAACCGGTGCGCCGAAAGCGGTCATCAACACCAACCGTATGATCTGTGCGATGCAAGCGATGGTACGCGATTGCTACCGTTTCTTGGAAACACGGCCACCTGTTGTTCTAGACTGGCTGCCTTGGAACCATACAGCGGCAGGAAACAAGACATCCTACCTCGTCCTGACGAACGGCGGCACATACTACATCGATGACGGCCGCCCGACAGCGGACGGTTTTGCAGAAACCCTGCGCAATATTCGCGAGATATCCTGCACCTTCTATTTCACAGTCCCCATCGGCTACGACATGCTGGTGAAAGAACTTGAAACGGACCCAGATCTGGCAAAGAGGTTTTATGCGGATCTCGATATGCTTTTTTATGCGGGCGCAGGCATGGCGCAGCACACGTGGGACAAACTTTTGCAAATCGGAAAGCACACCACGGGACGCGATGTTTTGCTAGCCACGGGCCTTGGGTCGACGGAAACAGCGCCCTTCGCGCTTGCTTGGACAGAACACGAAAAAACCGCTGGAAATGTAGGCGTGCCGGCGCGCGGGCTGACATTGAAATTGGTCCCCTCTAGCGGCAAGTTAGAGGCGCGTTTGAAAGGTCCGACCATAACGCCCGGATATTACGGCGATCCTGAGAAAACTGGCGAAGTGTTCGACGAAGAAGGTTTTTACTGCTTGGGGGATGCTTTGCGCCCGGTTGATCCTGCGGATTTTTCACGCGGATTTTTCTTTGATGGGCGCGTGGCCGAAAACTTCAAACTTTCGACTGGCACTTGGGTGTCAGTCGGCTCGGTTCGCAGCACGCTGGTGGACGCAATGGGTGGTTTGTTGCGCGATGCGGTGATCGTTGGCGAAAACGAAGCCCAGCTTGGCGCGCTCTTATGGTTATCAGACACAACGCTCAGCATGGATTCAGATGCGCTACAAGACGCGCTTGCCGAACATCTCAGGCGCGCTGCGAAATCTGCGACTGGTTCAGCAAGCCGCGTGCGCCGGGCGATGATTTTACCTGAAGTGCCTAGTTTTGAAAAAGGTGAGCTTACTGAAAAAGGTAGCCTAAACCAACGCGCCCTAAGGGCAAACAATGCCGATGCTATCGCGCGGATGTATCAATCAGACAGCGGCGTTTTTCTAGCTTGACCTACGCCCATCGGGTCGGGTTAACGCGCGATCATGAAGCGGTCAAAGAAACGCGCGATGCGATCGCGATGTGTAAGCGGCTGAACCGATGCAATGAATTGATCTGGTCGCACAAGGATCAATGCACCTTGAGTGCGATCTATCCCGCGTAAATCAAAGATATCTGGTCCTGTTTTGAAGTTCGGACAGAACACTTTTTCATAATCAATAAGACCGAATTTACCTTTTCGAGGCAGAAGTAAATTCGGCATTGTTTCAAGACTCATGTCATGATGCGGCCCCTGAAATACTGCGCGCACGTCAATGACACTGTCGATGTCCGAACCTTTGGGTGTGTAACGCACTACAGGGCTTTCCATGCTCTGGGTTAGATAGGTGCACAGCTGCGCAATATCGCCTTCTGGCAATCCCATATCCTTTGCACTGGCAAATGCGAACAATCGCCACCGACCATCCGCTTTTAAAGTTTGGGCAAGCTCCATAGGCTTTCCATCACCAAGGCGAATGACTGGAGCCGAGTGAAACCGCATTCCCACTTTCAAGCCAGTTGCAAGCGCCTGATGGTCATCGTCCGTGATGATCAACGATGGATCATAGCGCGTCTCGACCCCCGCGGTGTAACGGCCATGCTTCTTGAAGTAAGTTTGAAACTGCGCGGCCTCTTCTGCATTTTTTGTCTTTGCACTAAACAGCCGCGCCATGTCGCGATCGAAATCGATCAACTCTTTGGCTTTTGCCTGCCGTTCTTGGGAATAGCTGTGCAGCAACGCCGGCTGCGCCTGACCTTGCAGAACCGCGGCCAGCTTCCAGCCCAGATTGAAGGTGTCCGCCATCGAGACATTCATCCCCTGCCCGGCCTTTGGGCTATGGGTGTGACAGGCATCCCCTGCAATAAATATGCGCGGCGTGCGGGTCTCCCGCTCTGGCTCTGGAACGTCATCAAAGGCGTCGCATACCCGCTGACCAATCTCATAGGCCGACCACCACGCGACTTCTTTCACATCCAGTTTGTAAGGGGACAGAATATCGCGGGCCTTTTGGATCAGCATCTCGGAGGTTACGTTGCGATCTGCGGCGCGTTCATCACCATGCAACGCATCTAATTCGATATACATCCGCACTAAATATCCACCTTCGCGCGGAATAATCAGAATGCTGCCGTGCTCGGCTGATTGGATCGCACATTTCAGACGGATATCGGGAAAATCCGTCACAACCAGCACATCCATGACGCCCCAAAGTTGACGTGCCGCTTCACCTTTCAGTACGTGACCAAGAGACTTGCGCACAGCACTGCGTGCGCCATCGCATCCAACAACATAGCGCGCGCGAATGACTTCAACGCCACTGTCGGCGTCCGGGCTTTTGAACGTCGCCGTGACAGGGTGTTCACTGCCTTGTGTTGTGCACAGCGATATCAATTCGCGGCCATAGTCAGGCACGAGGCGCGGCGCAGATTGGCGCATGACATCCAAGTAGAAATCGTGAATCCTAGCTTGGCTCAGGATGATGTGCGGCATCTGCGATAGATCATCCTCTACGTCTTGAATACGATCCGCGCGATGTAGACCCGCACCGTCCAAGGTAGGGCGCCAAAACGCGACTTCATTAACCCAATAGCCTTCCCTCAGCACACGATCGGCAAATCCGAAGGCGTCAAACATCTCGATTGAGCGGCAGGCAATTCCATCCGCTTGACCGACTTCAAGCGGTCCTGATTTTCGTTCAACAATGCGCGTTGAAATCTCGGGGAATGCAGCAAGTTGCGCGGCCAAAGTCAGACCGGCAGGTCCACAACCAACTATCAATACATCAACAGCATCTGTTTTTTTGCGACGTGCGTGCGGTTGGATCGCAGGATCACCCGTATGAAAGCCGTTCAAGTGGTAGTGCATACTCACGAACCCCTATTGATAAGTATGCATATCACTTTGGAGTTGCCCGAACGCTCTGTCAAGGTAGTATGTATACGTACATAATTCGCGAGCGAGCAAAAGTGACTAGCAACACCTCAATTCAGCAAATGCCCGGCCATCTCATTCGCAGGCTCAACCAACAGTCTACTTCGGTTTTCCAAGAGCGTATGAAACAGGCCAGTCATGATCTGACGTCGGTACAATTTGCGGCGCTGGACACGCTGGCCAAGCGCCCCGATATCGATCAAGCAAGCTTGGCAAAACACATCGCTTATGATCCTGCAACAATCGGTGGCGTCGTGAAACGGCTGGCAAACAAAGGATTGATCCAGCGTTTGCCCGATGAAAAAGATCGCCGTGCTTTCAAGTTATCTCTCTCGCTAAAGGGTCATGCGCTTTTAGGACAGGTCAGGCCGATCGTTGCCAAGCTGCAAGTTGAAATTCTGCCCAACCTAAGCAGTGGTGAAAGGGCCAGGCTTTTAGAATTACTTGAAAAAACACTTGGACAGAAGGCTTAAACCTTTGTGCGAATAGACGACAAAACGTCGATAAGTGTTGCGCGTGTCGATTCATCGATCCCGCTGAACAAGCGTGCTTCATGTGCTTCATTGGCGGCAACAGCCTTCGCGCACAACGCCTGTCCGGCTTTCGTCGGCTTCAATGCATAAAGACGGCGATCGGTTGGTACCCGATTGCGGATAATCAGATCCCGGCGCTCTAGCTCATCAACGATAACGACCAGATTGGGCCGCTCAATATCCATGGCCGCTGCAAGCTGGGTTTGACTAAGCCCCGGATTATCGCAGACCAAGACAAGCGCGCTATAGGTCAGCATGCGCAGGCCAAATTCATCCAGCGTATCGACAAGATCAGCCTGAACCACGTTGAACGCCCGTTTCATGAGATAACCAAGAAAGCGACGCAAGGTGTCGTCGCTAATGCGATCATCACCAAGCTTATCGGCAGCGTTGCCAGTCGCATTTTTCATTGTTAATCGAACCTTGGACATTTGGTGTTGGAACTGGATTTCAAACGCTCGCGCATCTGAAAACAATTTACACAGAAATCTCCAAGCCTACAGCTTTATTATACGCCTCCCTTTCGTGCCCAAATCCCTATCAAACAGGCCGCACGACTGGTTTTTACAGGCCTACAGGCCTGCACTTGTCCTTGCGGCACCGCAGATCGTGTTTTGTGTTCTCACTTAGGCGCGCACGCACGTGGGGCCCAAAAATATTGCCCCTCGCCCAAGGCTAAATCTAAATCAGTTGAACCTCACACCGACATTCGGGCGCTCAATGGAAAGCCGCGACACTCCATTCCTTGCCTAGCCAAAATTGCTATCACCACACTTGCACAGTTAGCAAAGATACGATCCTGTTAAAAACAGTAGCGCGACGTAATAGGTCCGCGGCTGGTTTAATCATGCTGGGATCACAGATTATGGATGTTTCATTTACCTTCGAAAATCAAAGCCTGACGCTGGACATCAAATCCGGCGTGGTGGCAGGCTGGACCGGTCGAAACATGCAGGCCGTTCAACACCACATAGACGAACTTGCAGACATTGGTATCGCGCCTCCAAGTGCTGTACCGCTTTACTACCGTGTCTCAAACGGGCTTTTGACCCAAGACAGGGTTATACAAGTGCTCGGTGAAGGATCATCGGGTGAGGTTGAACCATTATTGATCCGATCAGGTGAAAAGACCTACTTCGGGCTTGCTTCGGATCATACTGATAGAGAGCTTGAAGCACATTCCGTGGCGGCATCCAAACAAGCCTGCGCAAAGCCGATTTCGCAAGAGCTTTGGGACTATGACCACATCAAAGCGCATCTGGATGATATCATTTTAAAATGTTGGATCAAAGAGGATGGGCGCGAAGTACTATATCAAGAGGGCACTTTAGCCAGCATTCGTCCTCTTGATGAGTTATCCCAAGGGTGTGGTTTTGCCGATGGGACAGCGATGCTCTGTGGAACGCTTCCTGCGATCGGTGGTGTGCGTCCGGCTAGCACGTATCGGATGGAGCTGACGGATCCCACGAATGGTAAAACGATGACGCTGTCTTACGATGTTACGACGCTTCCAATCATTTCGTGATATTACACCTTTAGAAAGCTCGCTTTGGAATGGTTTGCTAAGCAAGGCCTAGTCGTAAATGCAGCCATGGATCAGGTTGTCCCGCATGAGACGCTGTTCCAGCGATCCACGCGCAACAGATATTTTCTGAAGATATTCGATCTTCTCTTGCAGATGATGCCTGACCACATTGACGGCTTCATCACTTGAAATCGACTTGAACCGCAAGGTTTGCCCAGCGCGAAATTGCGTCATTCTGTCGATATCACAAGATATCACAGTTGCGATTTTGGGATATCCCCCAGTGGTCTGATGATCTGCCAAAAGCACAGTGGGAACACCATCACCTGACACTTGAACCGACCCACGCACGATTGGTTCTGACGGGATCGACAACGCTCCATTCAAGGCAAGTTCGGGGCCATTCAAACGCATGCCCATTCTGTCATACGCATCTGTGACCTTGAACTCCGCCGAGGTGAACTGTTCTAAAGCGCTCGTGGCAAAATGTTGATCTTGTGGGCCAGTGACAACGCGGATCGGCCCAGCGTCGACGAAGTCCGGCTTGATGATGTCCCCTTGCCTATCTTCTCTAATAGCAATGTCGGAAATCGTAAGCGCTTGACCCGCACTCAACGCACCTCCGCCAAATCCGGATGTCGAGTGGGTGGCCTGACTTTCTAGCCAAACATCCGATTGGACTGCGCCAGCAAATGCAAGGTAAGCCCAACTCCCCGAGTGTCCGGCGCGTATTGCAAGGCGTTCACCTTTGCGTATCGTCAAGATTGTCCAAGAATTGATTTTGTGACCGGCATGTTCGACAGCAAAATCGCCGCCTGTGATCGCAAGGGAAACCGTACCCTCCAGACACTGCAGCATTAGGCCACCAAGGGAAATTTCAATCGCGGTTTGACCCGCACAATTGCCAAGTGCTGCGTGAGCTGCATCAAACGACAGCCGATCCATGGGGCCGGATGCAGACACACCGTAACGCATGTTTCCTGGCCGTCCCGCATCTTGAAGCGTGACGAGTGGTCCTGCGAAAGTAATTGCTATTTTTGCCTCAGCCATGCGCCCGTTCCTTATCGAGCCGCTCAAACGTCGCAAGATCTACGCGCTCGAACGCAACCCGGTCCCCGACGTCAAAAAGAAACGGATGATCCCGATCACCCGTGAAGATGGATGTGGGGGAGCGCCCGATGATCGACCAGCCTGTGGGCATCATGAGTGTCGTAATCAAACACTGGGGTCCCGCAATAATGACACTGCCCGCAGCGACATCGCGCACAGGAACTGCCTTGCGCGGCACTTGTATGTCTTTTGGAACCGCCGAAAGATAGGCATAGCCCGGTGCAAAACCGTACATCAGAACGCTAAAGTCACCCTTAAGATGCGCGTTGATGACCGCATCCTTGGACAGACCTGTCGTGGATGCGACAGCATCTAGATCATGCGCGAAGGGGTCTTCATAGCAGACCTGCACCGTTCTCAGAACACCAGTGATGTCTTGCGCCGCCATGCCTTTTAGATTTGATCGCAAGCTTGCTTCAACCGCCTTATGGTCCGTCTCGACCGGATCAAAATCCACCACAAGATTTACCAACGCCGGAACAGTTTCAACCAATCCTTTTGGCGGATTTGCGGCAATCGCAGTGTCTAATGCAATCACCAAAGCGTGGGCTTCTTCGCTGATTTCATCCGCGAATGTAACCAACACTGCGTGATCGGCAATATGTTTAAACTGTGGGATCATCTGTCGCCAATCTCAATGAGCATCTTCCCAGCTTGGCGAAAAACCAAACCCGCGCCAACCTTAGAAATGCACTCGATCGTCGACATGTAGTTTTACCGAAGTGCATTCGGAAGAAAGAGAGCAATACTCGGGAAAGCAATCAGCAAAAACGCCATCGCCAACATTGCAAGGCAGTAAGGCAATGCGCCCAGCATGACTTCATTCAGCGATCCAGATTTGCGCGCGGCTTGCACCACATAAAGGTTCAGACCCACGGGCGGCGTAATCAGCGCCATTTCGATCAGTACGATCATCAAGATACCGAACCAGATCACATCAAAGCCTTGGGCGACGACAAGCGGGACAATGATCGGGATGGTCACAACCATCAATGACAGCGTTTCAATGAAAAAGCCCAGCACGATATAAAGCACAACAACCACCAAAATTGTCTTGAGGGGTGTAAGGCCAAGTCCATTCATAAACTCCGTCAATTCACGTCCAAGTCCGGCAGAGGCCAGAGTAAAGTTCAGGAACGAAGCCCCCATGACGATCAACATGATCATTGACGTGATCTTGACCGTGCCCGTCAGACTTTGTGTGAGCATGGACCACGACACCCCACCAAAGAACAACGCGATGACCAAGGCCCCTGCCACGCCAACGGCCGCCGCTTCGGTCGGTGTCGCCCAGCCCAGATAGATCGAGCCTACGATCAAGGCGAACAGGATCAGGATCGGGATCAGATCGACCAGTGCGCGCAGCATTTGCGCGAAAGGAAACGTTCTGCGCACACCTCCTAATTCGGGGCGCAGCACGCAGATCAGCACAGTTATCGCCATGAAGGCCAATGCAAGCGCGATGCCCGGAATAAGCCCTGCCAGAAAAAGCTGTGGAATCGAGGACTGGGTTAGAAATCCGTAAACGATTAGGTTGATAGAAGGCGGAATCATAATGCCTAACGTGCCACCTGCCGCGATTGCCCCTGAAAACAGCTTAGGATCGTAGCCCAGCTTTTCCGCCTGCGGCATGGCCACAGTTGCTACGGTCGCAGCAGTTGCCACAGAAGACCCTGATGTCGCAGAGAACATTGTCGCCGTCGCGATATTGGCATGCACCAGCCCGCCCGGTAGCCATGACACCCAGCGATCCAACGCCGCATACGTGCGCGTTGCGACCCCGCTACGGACCAATATTTCACCAAGCAGCACGAAAAAAGGAATGGCGATCAAAGTCGCCGAATTGGAGGAAGACCAAACCATATTCCCCAAACCACGGGTCAGGGGAAAACTGGAGAAGAAGATATCAATGCCAAACCCAAGCAGAAACAAAACGATACCAACCGGAATGGACAAAGCAAGCAGCCCCAGCAAGCCGACAGAGATATAGACGATCATTGCAGTGTCTCCTGTTCGGCAAAGGCCCCGACAAAATTCTCGGTCTCGGCGTGACGCCGCTTTACCAGCAGACTTAGCGCCGCAAGGGTGGTTAATGTGGACATGCAAGCAAACCAGACCCAGCCTGCAAACCAAGGCAGCTGAACCCAGACAAGCGGTGTTTCAAGCGGCGTGTTCGCTCTTGAACCATTGTTGATCGAGCGTTCGAGAACGGGCCAAGCCTTGATCGCGATAGTGATAATCACGCCCGACAGCACGATCATCGAAAACACATCAAACAGCGCGCGTTTGAAGCTGTCCACTCGGCTGCGCAGCAGATCAATGCGCACATGCCCCAATTCAAGCAATGTGTAGGACATGCCCCAAGAGGTCGCGAGCGCCATGGCGTAGCCTGCAATTTCTTCGGTGCCACCAAGGGACGTTCCGATCTGGCGCATGATGATATCTGTCAGCACGAAGGCTGCACACAGCAGCAAGCCAAAGCCAACAACAAGGGCGACGCCTTTGTTGAGTACTCTTAGGCTATGTATCATCTTGAGTTCCATAATCGTTGCGCCCCTTGGCCAGTGGTTTAGTTGATTGTCACACCAACAACTTTGCCAACGCTGTCGTTCCAACGCTGTGCCCAATCGCCGCCAGAACGCTCTGCCCAATCAGGAAGCACTTCGCTGGTCAGAATATCGCGCGCGCGGCTGAAGTCTTCGTCGCTGACCTCAACCAATGTCATGTCACGCGCATCGCCGGATGGGCATTCGCCGTTACCCGTCAGGCAGGCGATGTCGTTGACCAATGCATCTTGTGCGCTGGCCCATGCGGGCGTTTCAAAGTTGCTCGCGACCTGTTCGGTGATCAGTGCTTGGGTCTCGGCATCAAGGCCATTCCACTTGTCTAGATTGATTGCGGTGACAACGGAATCCCAGCCACCTAGCGGGATGGGCAACAAGTGTGTGGACACTTCCCACCATCCCGCGCTGTAACCCGAACCTGCGCCCGTAACCGCGCAATCAACTGTGCCGTTTTGCAAGGCACCCGGTACCTCACCAAAGGAAACGCTGACCCCTTCTGCGCCCAATGCCTCCAAGAGCTTGGCCGTCATACGACCAGATGCGCGTACTTTCAGACCTGTGAGATCACCAAGGTTCGCAATCTCGTGGTTACAAAACACGACCTGCGGTGGATAAGGCGCAATTGCCAACACATGGGAATTAAAGCGGTCACGATAGATGTCCGACACCATTGGGCGGGCTGCATCAACCATTGCGCGTGCCTCATCAGCTGTAAGAGCGAGCAAGGGCACATCAAGCCCTTCTAATTCAGGTGCGTCAGCAACAGCATAGTCGGCAACAGTCATCGCAACGTCATACACCCCTTGGCCGAGAAGCGGATAGATATCGCCAAGGCCAAGGCTCATTTGGTTGTGCGTTGTTACTTCGGTTGTCAGCTTGCCACCGGATGCTTCGGGCAGCGTTGTGCCCCAGAAAGGGGCTTCGTACTGATTGTGCAATGGCAAGCTAGACCAGCTTCCCACGACGGATAGGTTTTCCGCCATTGCCGGCGCGGCAAGAGCAGTGGTTGCTGCGAGTACGCTAAGTGTTCTTTTCATCGGTTCGTCTCCTTGTTGGTTGGACTTAGTTTGTTGTTAAAATTGTTGTTTCGGCATCTTCAGCGACATCCGAAATCAGCATGTGGCCGGGGGAATGGGTGATGCACACAGGCAGCCCTGCATCCAAAAGGACGTTTTGAGGTGTAACGCCGCAGGCCCAATAAAGCGGCACTTCACCCTCTTTGATTTCAACAGCGTCGCCCCAATCTGGCTGTGCAAGATCATGGATGCCGATCTGTGCAGGGTCGCCGACCGCAATCGGCGCGCCGTGCGCTTGGGGGAATTGGCTGCTGATCTTTCCGGCTTGCGCGACCTGATCTTCGGGAATGGGCCGCATTGTGACAACCATCTGCCCGCCAAAACGCCCCGCCGGAACAAGATCGATATTGGTACGGTACATCGGCACGTTCGAGCGTGTTTCGATATGGCGCACGGGGATCCCATTGCGCAACAGCGCGTTTTCAAAGGTGAATGAACAGCCCAGCGCCACAGTGACAAGATCGTCCCTCCATTCGGCTGAAATGTCAGTCACTTCCTCGCTTAATGCACCACCGCGAAAGACGCGGTATTTGGACACGTCGGTGCGAATATCAATATCGTGCGACAGGGTTGGCATGCTTGGATCACCGCTATCGCTGACCCCGACAAGCGGGCAAGGCTTCGGGTTGCGTTGGCAAAAGCGCAAGAAATCAAGCGCATACTCTTCGGGCAGGATCGCCAGATTGCATTGAAGCTTTCCAGCGGCCAATCCAGCTGTGTGGCCGTCGTAGGCACCCGACCGGATCGCTAGGCGTACATCAGCCGCGCAAGACGCGACCAAGTCAGCATGCGAAACAGATTTCCGTGTCATAGTGGCACCCCCCGTGATCCGCTTGAAGCATCACACAGGAAATGGGTTTCACACAAATTATCATTTTATATCAGTTGTGATAGATTATTTGAATTTACTTTGGATGGGTTTCATCCCACATCATAGCAACGTCGCGTGCAATTTTTGCACTGTTTTCAACAAGGAAACTGCGAGGTTCGGACAAATAGGATGCCGTGAATTCCAAAGGTGACGGGCGAAACCCCGGATCAAATTCAACGATCTGACCCGTTTCAAGAAAATCATTGGCAAGCGTGCGGGGGTAAGGCCCAACGGCGATTCCTGCCGCGATCATCTTTAAACTGGCAGACAGGGAAGCTGATGCAAAAACTCGGGATTTTGGGCCGACACGTCGCGATAACTCCGACATCAATTCCCGATACGGCCGCGTCTTGCTTGAATATGAAATAACTGGGATTTCGCTTAAATCCGTTTGTTCGTTTGCGACAGAGCGATACCAATGCAGATCGAATGAAGGCAGTTTTACATTCTCTACCGAGAACTCGGAAACCGGCCCCATCAACAGCGCCAAATCCAATTTGCGTTCAAGTAACTCTGACCTGAGATTAAGCGAAATATCTACGGTCAGATCCACATTCACACGGGGATATTGTTCGCTAAAAGCCTTTAAGAAATCGGGAAGCCACGCTTGAGCGATCGTTTCAGACGCACCGACGCGAAAAAGCCCTTCGGCCTCAGCCGGATTTGAAACCCGTTGCTTGATTTCTTCTTCAACGAACAACATCTGCTCTGCATAAGACAGCAAGAGCGTGCCGTGCTTAGTAAGAACCAATTCGCCCGGACCACGTTTGAATAGCGGTACGCGCAATTCCTGTTCTAGATTGGATATTCGGGTCGAAACAGCCGGCTGTGACAAATGCAAGCGATCAGCCGCCTTGCGAAACCCACCCAGCCGCGCCACCCATAAGAAAGTACGTATTTGATCAAAAGTCATATACATCCATATCTTGGATTGAAGTGATCACAAATTGATAAATTATTCTGACTGTGGGTGCGCTTAAAACTTTACGAGCACCTTTCAGGACATGCGAAATGCAGAGCGCTCAAACTGTTGTTGCAAGGAGCGCGAACACTACGCTGCTTCGCTACGTTTCAGTTTTTGATGCTGATCCTCAACTAAACCGATCTTCCAGTAGCCAGAGATATAGGTATCAGACCTTGGCAAGGCTTTCTCTTGATACAGAAATGCGCGCAAGTTTTTAATCACGCCGGATTCACCCGCGATGCCAGTTTGGATGCGTCCTTCGGGCCAGACCAATAGTCGAATGAATGTTTCTTGCTGAAGTGGTGCATTGATTGGATCAGAATGCACCAACCAGTGCATCTAGATCCCTACAGGTGCATCTATGTGCTGTTTGTCTTCAGGTGACGTCACTTCAAAGGTGGCGACGCCTTTTGCATCACGCGGCATCGCCTCAAGGGCAGCAGCCACAACAGGAATCGCCGAAGGATCAGCAACGCAGAGATACCAGTCCGCCTCAAAGGACACCGATTTAGGAGAGCTTGGCCCCATGAAACCCAAAAAGCCTCCGGGCTTGGCGTGACTTGCCCAACGTGATGCAGGTCCATT
>CBFIGL010000027.1:0-32636 GCA_965662135.1 Planktotalea sp.
GCGACCTTGAGCGTCAGATCGGCGCATTCGTCGAGTATTACAACAATCAGCGTTACCACGAGAGCCTGAACAACGTCACACCCGCAGACGTCTACTTCGGCCGTGACAAAGCCATCCTGAGAGAAAGGCAAAAGATCAAAAAACGGACAATCCAACAACGCCGCTTGCAACATCAAAAACAAGCAGCATAATCAATCACACAAACGAGCCAGAGCCTTCAATGCTCAAGCCGCTCTGATGTCCCATTTTATATGACGACGGACAACCGTGTCGGTAACAGCACGCGAAGCAGCCTGCAGCTCAACCTTGAGCACAAGTTTTAAGCAGAGCGATCAAAAGCACAGAGCAAGGGTCGGTCGTTGGCTGTCCCTGTGTGATTACAGAGGCATGAGCCGCAGCTCTCAATCAGGGCCGCTTTTAGGGCCATTTCCGATAAGATCTCCGCTTGCATTTGTAAGTTTGGCTATCAACTTGGTACGCAATAGAAAGTAAAGCCCTCCATGCCCATCTATCTCAAGCCAATCTACCTGCAGTACAGGCGGTTGTTGCTGATACGGTAAAGGCACTAAGTCAGCGAGCATCAAAGGCACTAAATGCAAAAAACTTTCCTTTGTTTTCAATGTTATATAAGAAATGGATCGATTCCGGTACTCGCCTCCAGTAAAAATTTCCAGATCTCCAAACAGTACTGCCCGTTTAGCGCGGTGTCATACGGATCGCGCCGTCCAGACGGATGACCTCCCCGTTCAGCATCGGGTTTTCCAAAATGTGATGGACCAGCTTGGCAAACTCGCTTGGCGCGCCCAATCTAGATGGAAACGGCACTTGCGCACCCAAGGACGCCTGCACGTCTTCTGGCAGGCTTTCCAAAAGCGGTGTTAAAAACAAGCCTGGCGCAACAGAACATACGCGAATGCCTTTGTCCGCCAAATCGCGCGCCATTGGCAGGGTCATACCAACAATCCCACCCTTCGACGCGGCATAAGCGACTTGGCCAATCTGGCCCTCATAGGCGGCAACGGAGGCTGTATTAACAATAACTCCGCGTGCACCATCAGGGGCCATAGGCTCTTGCGCAACCATCAGCGCCGCAGCTTGGCTGGCACAATTGAAGGATCCGATCAGGTTGATGCGAATGGTTTTGTCAAAAAGCTCGTAGGTATGCGCTTCGCCGCGACTGACAGTCTTACCAGCAAGTCCGATACCAGCGCAGTTTACCATGACACGCGGCGCGCCTAATTCGGAAACAACCCGTGCAAAGCCCGCGCGCACGCTGGCAGGGTCGGACACATCGACTGCGCAAAACAATCCGCCGATCTCATGCGCATGGGCTTCGCCTTTGTCCGCATTCAGATCAAACAATGCGACACGCAAACCTGCATTCGCCAAAGCACTAGCCGTCGCCGCGCCTAAACCCGACGCACCGCCTGTTACAACAGCAACCTGTCCTGCCCAATCTGTCATGAGATCCTCCAATTTCTATCCCCTGAATACTTCCAAGCCAGCAGATCAAATGCAATTGCATAAAATAGTGACGTGGCGCTCTTGTTGCGCGCCGTTGCATGCAACCACTGTCTCGGATCAGGAAAAGAAGGGAATATACTTGCTGGTGCGGTCGGGGGGACTCGAACCCCCACGAGTGTTACCTCACAGCGACCTCAACGCTGCGCGTCTACCAATTCCGCCACGACCGCAAAACCAGCAAGTTCGGCAGCGTATAGTTGAGCCGATTTCACATGCCAATAGCAAATCGCAGTTTTTGGCCTAAAACTACGACAAAGATCACCTCCCATTATGCGGCCCCTGTTGGCCCTGCCCCGCGTGCACGCACCCGCCATATGATCAGAGCAATAATTGTCAGCGTGACTGCGCCAGCAAAGCCTTCGCGCGCGATGTCGGGAAACACGATGTCAGACATCAACCGCCCCGGAAGCAAAGTGAACAAACCTGCACCGATTAAACCTGCGGCAGCACCTGTAATATGGCGTTTGTGCAGATCAATGCGGCCAGCACGCGCTTCATAGATAGCGGCCAAAAGAGAATACAGCGTCAACAACGAAAGTGCATGGATCGGGCTAAATGGTCCAACAAGACGAATATCTGTAATGCCGAAAGAGCTGTGCGCCGTAACGGCCATCGCCAACACCCAAACGCGACCGATGAGCTTATGCAAACGATCCCCTTTGCGGCGTAACAACATAACGGGTGCTAAGACCAAAGAGGTCATTGCGCACGCCACATGACATTGTACAATCAACGGTGCATTCATAAGGGGTTCGAAATCCATAACAAAGGTCCTTTTCCTGCCTAAGCAAACTGCGGTATGCCCCCTCATGGACGTTTGAATTTTCAGCGTCACTGCCCTTTGTGCCGAAATACGGAGCGATTTCGTGACCGACAGCCCAACGCAACACGCGCTTCGTGAAATGCGGCGTATTTTCTCGCTCCCTTTGGCGCAAATTATCTTGGTGGCGGTTGTGGTGCTTTTGGGAATCTCGGGCCCTTTCGGGACGTTGGACAATCTAAACTTTGGTCCGCGCCTTGCCTATTGGGCCTTTACTGTACCCGTCACCTTTGGTGTGGGCGTCCTAAGCTCAAGCTTCGTGGCACAAGCCATGCGCGCTGTTAACTCCATTTGGGCGATACGATTTAGCGTTGCTTTATCCACTTCTGTCCTCGTCGGCATAACAGTGGCAATCATCAACTGGCTCGCGTTTGAAAACATTCCTTTGGGCTTTGCACGCTTCGTGACGCAGTTTCTTCCCGTTATGGCCACCGCAGGTGTTATCGCTTTGGTGTTTCACTACATTGATGACGCAGTAAGGAAGAAAGTTGTCCCTGCTCACACGCCCTCAACCCTGCTGGAACGGCTTGATCTGAACAAACGCGGCGCGCTGATCTCGATGTCCGTGCAAGACCACTATGTCGAAGTCACAACGACCGCGGGCACGTCCTTGCTTTTGATGCGTTTGTCCGATGCAATGCGTGAAACAGGGACGAACGAAGGCTTACAAGTACATCGTTCTCATTGGGTCGCAAAAAGACACGTTACCGCAGCGCAAAGGGACGGAGACAAAGCAATCCTGACTTTATCCGATGGGCGCACCCTTCCTGCCAGCCGCAGCCATATCAAAGCTTTGAAAGACGCAGGTATTCTGCCGCGTTGATGCCGGAATTCATGAACAATTTGCCACGCGCGCTCTCACATAGTACGTCGCCTTTATGGTAGAATGGAAAACATCAGACGGCTTGACCGATTACGCTGAAGCAGTGGCCCTGATGGAAGCTCGCGCTGCCGAGATAAGTGCCGGTACGGCTGACGAATTGATCTGGCTTTTGGAACATCCCCCCCTCTACACTGCAGGAACCTCCGCCAAACTGTCTGATCTCACCGATCCGGACAGATTTCCAGTCCACGCCTCAAAACGAGGTGGCCAATATACGTACCATGGCCCCGGTCAGCGCGTCGCATATGTCATGCTTGATGTTGGTAAACGCGGCCGCGATGTGCGCAAATTTGTTCAAGACCTCGAAACTTGGATGATCGCAACTTTGGCAGAGTTCAACGTGAGCGGAGAGATTCGTGAAGGCCGCGTAGGGGTTTGGGTGACGCGCCCCGACAAACCGCTGCTTGCAAATGGACATCAAGCTGAAGACAAAATCGCTGCCATCGGGATACGCTTGCGCAAGTGGGTCAGCTTTCACGGCATTTCGATCAATGTTGAGCCTGATTTAGAACATTTCAGCGGAATTGTTCCCTGCGGAATCACAGACCATGGGGTCACAAGCTTGGTTGATCTGGGACTGCCTGTCGACATGTCGGACCTCGACGTCGCTTTGAAGCGTTGCTTCAAAACAGTTTTCGAAAGTGATTCTACTAAGTTCTAGGCGCTCAATCCGCGAATTTTGATGATTTGCGACAAACATTCACGTTTTTCGATGTAATCGAGCAGACGTTTACCCCAGACTGCGACAATTAATGTTGATCTGCATCAAACTCAGACATTGAAGCCTAAGGTGAAGCGAATTAAACCCTTTGGTAATACCAGGCGCGCTAAGGGATTTATTGCGCCTATTTTACACATCAGCAGGAGGCACGCATGGCAGACGCAGCCATTCAAGGCCATGAACACGAAGATCAGCGCGGCTTTTTCACCCGCTGGTTCATGTCCACGAACCACAAAGACATCGGTATTCTTTACCTTATCACTTCAGCGCTTGTTGGCTTCATTTCCGTAGCCTTTACAGTCTATATGCGTCTGGAATTGATGGAACCTGGCGTTCAATACATGTGCCTCGAAGGCGCGCGCATGTTTGCAGATGCAGCAAGCGAATGTACGCCAAACGGTCACCTTTGGAACGTCCTGATCACAGGCCACGGCATCTTGATGATGTTCTTTGTTGTGATTCCTGCGCTCTTTGGCGGCTTTGGTAACTACTTCATGCCATTGCAAATCGGTGCGCCCGACATGGCGTTCCCTCGGATGAACAACCTGTCCTACTGGATGTATGTTGCGGGTACGACGCTGGCGGTTTGCTCTGTTCTGGCACCGGGCGGTAACGACCAGCTTGGCTCGGGTGTTGGCTGGGTTCTGTATCCACCGCTTTCCGTCAATGAGGGCGGCATGTCCATGGACCTCGCGATCTTTGCGGTCCACGTTTCTGGCGCAAGCTCGATCCTTGGTGCGATCAACATGATCACGACGTTTTTGAACATGCGCGCACCAGGCATGACACTGTTCAAAGTTCCTTTGTTTTCATGGTCGATCTTCGTAACATCTTGGCTGATCCTGCTGTCCTTGCCAGTTCTGGCCGGCGCGATCACCATGTTGCTGACAGACCGTAACTTTGGAACAACCTTCTTTGATCCAGCAGGCGGTGGCGATCCAGTCTTGTATCAGCACATCCTATGGTTCTTCGGTCATCCTGAAGTCTACATCATCATCCTTCCAGGCTTCGGTATCATCAGCCACGTCATCGCAACGTTCTCTCGCAAACCAGTCTTTGGCTACCTGCCAATGGTTTGGGCGATCATCGCGATTGGTGCACTTGGCTTCGTCGTTTGGGCGCACCACATGTACACAGTTGGTATGTCCTTGACACAGCAATCTTACTTCATGTTGGCGACAATGGTCATTGCGGTTCCGACGGGTGTTAAAGTCTTCTCTTGGATTGCAACGATGTGGGGCGGTTCCATTGAGTTCAAGACACCTATGCTGTGGGCCTTTGGCTTCTTGTTCCTCTTCACCGTTGGCGGTGTGACAGGCATCGTTCTGTCCCAAGCGGCTGTGGACCGTGCATATCACGACACATACTACGTCGTTGCGCACTTCCACTACGTGATGAGCCTTGGTGCGGTCTTTGCGATCTTCGCGGGTATCTACTTCTACTTCCCGAAGATGACAGGTCGCATGTACCCTGAATGGGCTGGCAAGTTGCACTTCTGGGCAATGTTTATTGGCGCAAACGTAACCTTCTTCCCACAGCACTTCTTGGGTCGTCAGGGCATGCCGCGTCGCTACATCGACTACCCTGAAGCATTCGCATACTGGAACTACGTTTCCTCTTGGGGAGCCTTTCTGTCCTTTGCATCCTTCGTCTTCTTCTTTGGCGTAATGTTCTACGCAATTCGCTGGGGCGCGCGCGTCACACAGAATAACCCATGGAACGAGTACGCAGACACGCTGGAATGGACACTTCCATGCCCACCGCCCGAGCACACGTTCGAGCAGCTTCCAAAGCAGGAAGACTGGGACAAACGCCCGGCACACTAGTCCCTACGCTCTTCCTTAAAACTGCAAAGTCCCGACGCACACCGTCGGGGCTTTCTTTTTGAGAGCATTCACCTAGGTCTCAAGTATCACCTACTGCCAACGGAACCTGCCCATGCCGTACAAATGGTCCGCCCCTGATAGCTCCGAGCGCAGCGAGCTCACGCTTTGGCCACATCAATCCCTGCCCCCGCGCGGCATGGCGGCCTTTGTGCTGGCCACCTTCACCATGATAACCCTACCCCTGTTCGGTCTGTTGGGCACCAAACTGCTCTGGGGGCTTTTGCCTTTCTTGCTGATCGCCGTCGGCGGAATTTGGTATGCGCTCAACCGCTCCTATGTGGATCGCAGCATCCTGGAGACCCTGACAATTGGAACAGAGCAATCCCAACTTGAACGCCGCAATCCAAAGGGCGTGGATCAAAGCTGGGAATGTAATACATATTGGGTCCAAGTCACCCTGCATCCCACCGGTGGGCCCGTGCCAAATTACGTGACCCTTCTTGGAAATGGGCGAGAAGTTGAGATTGGTGCTTTTTTGAGCGAAGATGAGCGTATCGCGCTCTATGCAAACCTATGCGAAGTGTTTACCAGTCACAAAGTTTAGCGACGTATCTGGAATCCTTCATGTCTCAAGCCCCTGCAATCCCAAAGAAAACGCGAATACTGCAATTGCTTGCGTCACAGTTTCTGGGACAACCACTTGCCCTGAGCGGTAGAACCATAGCCGAGACCGCAGCGCTTGAACTATGCGCGCACCGAAAGGGCGAACACTGGGCGCCCCCAGCCTGCGTCACCTTCTTGATTCCACTGGTCGGACCTGAAATGGTCAGCGATTGGACAACTGTCGAAAGATTGTTAAACAACACATTGGCCAGCTTTCAGCGACAAAGCGATCAGCGCTGGTCGGCGATTATTTGTTGCCAAGTGAAGCCGAACTTGCCCGATGATCCACGCATCACTTACCTGCCTTTTCAGAAAGAAACTGAAGGCAACGACAAATGGTCCAAGCTGGCAACTCTCTACACCCATCTTGGGGGCACCGCGGCTGGTTCAGGGGTTTCCATGACATTTGATGCCGACGATGTCGCCCATCCGAAACTTGTCGCTAAGCTGCTGGCGGCGCCTTCAGGTTCTTTAATCACACATGGAATCGTCTACGATGCACAAAGTGATCACTTGGCGCAGGCCAAGCCACAAACAGTGCTACATCCACGCGCCAAGGCATTTTGGAAGCTGTGCGGCTCTTGTGCGGCGTTGCCTTACGACACCAATCAACCGTCCTTTGCACATCAAATCGCGTTACTTTCGGCAATCAGTCAGCACGAACATCGCATGGTTCCCTACCTTGCAAGACTTGCGGGTCATAAACTGAAAAAACAGCGCGATTCTTTGGTGTTATACCTTTTGAATCACGGCGAAAATTTCGGCGCGCGCAGAGGGCGCGTTAGTTTCAAAACGAAGTTCGCAAACCGTTTTGAAATTACAGATGACAAACAGCTCAAGGGACTGCGATCTGCATTCGCACTCTCTGAACTGACCAAATAAATCATAGAAATTAGGTGTGCTTGCAGGCCCTAGAAATCTCAAGGGCCTGCCAAAGTTTTAGCTCGCGCAGAGGCGTTCTTTGATGACCGGACCCACAGCGCCGAAATCCATCTGCCCTGTGTAACGGGCTTTCAACACACCCATCACTTTGCCCATGTCGCGAATTGATTCTGCACCAACCTCTTCGATTGCCACGTTTACCGCATCTGCAGCTTCTTCTTCGCTTAGTTGGCGCGGTAAAAATTCTTCAATCACGGTAATTTCTTGGCGCTCACGCTCGGCCAGATCAATGCGCCCGCCCTCTTCATAAGCGCGCGCACTCTCAAGGCGCTGCTTTGCCATTTTGCTAAGGATGGCAAGGACTTCGTCTTCACCAACACCCTCATCTTGCCCCTCAGAACGCGCTTCAATATCGCGATCTTTGATGGCAGCATTGATAAGGCGAAGCGTTGAAAGACGATCAACCGCCTTATCGCGCATGGCTTGCTTTAGTGACTTGCTGATTTTATCTCGCATAACGTGCTCCGAACCCATCCCCTGGCTGGTGAGAGCCTTGGACCATAGTGAAAGCGCCGCTCTGACGCAAGGGATGCATTTTTATTTAACATGTTGATTTTAAACAGTTTCGTTTTTTCGACTTTCCCTTGACCTCATGCCAACGGGAACATAGTTTCGCGCAGATTTACCGCGCGCCTTAGCGCTTTTCAGACCTTGGGGAACTGCTACATGCCCACATCTGCTCAAACGCTGATTGAGACCAACAATTCCTCGAAACCTACGGCCTGCATCGCGCTCGCGGATGGTACAGTATTTTATGGTCACGGATTTGGCGCAACAGGAACCACGACCGCCGAGCTATGCTTTAACACAGCCATGACGGGTTATCAGGAAATTATGACGGACCCGTCTTATGCAGGGCAGATCGTAACATTTACATTTCCGCACATCGGTAACACAGGCACAAACCCTGAAGATGACGAAACCGGCGACCCAGTTGCAGCAGGGATGGTTGTAAAGTGGAACCCGACCGAAGCTTCAAATTGGCGCAACACACAAGAGCTGGGGGATTGGTTGGCTGCGCGCGGTCGTATCGCGATTGGTGGCATCGATACACGCCGTTTGACACGGATGATCCGCCAACAAGGCGCGCCACACGCAGCACTGGCCCATGATCCAGAAGGAAACTTCGACGTCGACGCATTGGTCGCGCAAGCCAAAGCGTTTAGCGGTCTTGAGGGTTTGGATCTTGCCAAAGATGTTACCTGCGCTCAAAGCTATCGTTGGAACGAAATGCGGTGGGCTTGGCCAGATGGGTATCCGACACAAGACGCGCCAAAGCATAAAGTTGTTGCCGTCGATTTCGGCGCAAAACGCAACATATTGCGCTGTTTGGCTTCTGTTGGATGTGATGTAACTGTTCTTCCAGCTACGGCAACTGCAGAAGACATTCTGGCCCACAATCCTGACGGTGTCTTTCTGTCCAACGGTCCGGGCGATCCCGCAGCAACGGGTGAATACGCTGTTCCAATGATCCAAAGCATCCTAAAACACACGGACTTGCCCGTCTTTGGAATTTGCTTGGGTCATCAGATGCTTGCCCTCGCGGTTGGTGCCAAAACCATCAAGATGAGCCATGGACATCACGGCGCAAACCACCCTGTAAAGGATCACGATACAGGTAAGGTTGAAATCACCTCGATGAACCACGGGTTTGCAGTCGACAGCCAAAGCCTGCCTGACGGCGTGATTGAAAGCCATGTGTCACTCTTTGACGGTTCTAACTGTGGTATACGTCTGGATGGCCGCCCCGTGTATTCGGTGCAGCATCACCCTGAAGCAAGCCCTGGCCCGCAAGACAGTTTTTATCTATTTGAACGGTTTGCGCAGTTTATGGCTGAAAAGAAAGCCCCTTAATCGCTGCCTGACGCGGCGATTAACAACCTATTCTTTATTTTTTGTCGTGACAGGCTTTATTCCTTTATAAACATGGCCTACCTGCCTCTGTAGTGTAGGGAAACTGTGTGGGGAAACTGAAATGGCAGATTATCTTTATCAAAGACCAAACAGCCCTAATTGGTGGTTTGAGATGACAATACCAGAAGACGTACGAGAGAGGCTTGGCCTTAAGAAGCGCGTCAGGAGAACAACAGGAACAGACAGCCGTAAGAAGGCACTCCGTCTCGCTAACGTATGGGCAGACGATTTGTGGTCGCAGATAGAGAACGCTAGAAGCCCTGATTGGGAATACCACAACATCAAAGAAGCAGTCTTACAGCATCGTAGAGATGGTCTAGCGGATGATGAGATAGACGATATAGCCTTTTATGCCTTGAATGATGAACCTGAGAAGTATGATGCTTATGAGAGGGCTACAAACAAGACTGTCGTTCTGAAAGACCATCTTGAAGGCTTTTTTCAGTGGTGTGTCGATAAGGGTAATAGTTCAATGACCGTAGACGCTAAGAGAAGCCACGTAGGGCAGTTCTGTGATAGGTTTGAACGTCTTGAGAGAGTAACTGAATATGAAATCAAAAGGTGGGCATCTGAAAGGGCAGTAAAGGCAGCGACACAGTATGCTATGAAAGCCAATGTGAGGGACTTCTACAAGTACCTAGGAGATAAGGTTCTGTTTAAGACCTTAGACAGGTCTATCTTAGATGGTCTTCATACTAAAGCGGTGAAGAGTGAACACAAAGAAGTCATCTCAGGGGAACTCTTTAAACAAGCATTGAGTGCTGCACGACATAAAGAAGGTTTAATGCTAATGGGCTATACAGGTCGTAGGGCAGTAGCTATCTCAAACCTTACTTGTGATGATGTCGTTACCTCAGACGGTGTCAGATGCTTTAGAATCCGAATTGATAAGAAGCTAAGGCCAGAGAAGCATAAGCCCCACTTAATCCCTATTCATTCTAAGATAGTAGGACTTGTTGATAGGCTTATAAGCGACAGCACAGATGGTTATCTATTACCGTTAGCAGGTGAAACCATAGAAGGACGTTCTGTGGCCCTACAGAGGCAAATCAAGAAGGCTGGCCCACTCACATCACATCAGTTTAGGACGTCTATCATTACAATGCTACACAACTCCCCAAAACAGCTACCAGACAAGACTATCTATTCTGTCGTAGGTCATGGTCTTAAAGGGGATGAACACATGAGAAGCTACATGAGAGGTCTCAAGCCTAGTACCCTTGTCGATACAGTAGAGGCGATAGATTGGGATGGTTGGGAGTTTTAATGGGACTCTACATGCCGTCAGCCACACGAAAAGTAACCGATAAGTCTGGATTGCCCTTATTTATAACGACGAAAACGACCCCGAAGATAAGAAGATAGAAGAAGAGAGGCTTAATCAGTAGCACTGTAGAGGTGTTCTACCTGAAAAGGCGAAAAGCTGACCATTAGCAAAGACATACCTAGTCCATTTTTCATCTTTAGTGAAAAGGGCAACCTTTTGGTTTCCCTCACCTATAAAAGTAACATGGGAAACATAGTCCTTAGACCCACTTTCGTATGTAACCATTAAATTGCCATCACTTTTGCCACCCCACAGGTTCGTAATTACTGCGTACTGATTAAGTTGAATAAAGACTTTCCCACCAGACGGTCCAACACACTCTTTCTCAGCGGCAACGTACTCGGTGTAGTTGGCTAAATAATAAAGTGAACCGATTACCGCTAAGATGAGAGTTGCCAAAATCTGTATGAATTTTCTCAAACCATAGCCTTTGTGTCTGTACCAAGAGTGGTGACGTCATAATGATTACTAACGCTTTATGTATTTCACTTAAAGACAACTTGGAGGCAGGTAGCAAGCCCACCCCCATCAGCATTATCAAGCTACCTCTAGCACAGGTCGTATGTGGTCAAAGAACTCAGAGGGTGCAGGTATCCTTGGTACGTCTTCAATGTATTCATACGCATCCGCTTCTTCATCTGAACAAAGCTGCTTAGGAAAGCCTTCCCAAAACTCAGGGGAGTTCCTCATCATGTTTTGCCCAATGCTAAATTCTAGGGCGAAGTCTGATAACCATTGATTAAGCGTAGGTCTTTGGAACTCATAAAAGTATTCATCAGACCTTGGCATATTCGGTAAGCGATACCTGATGCGCTTTACCAAGCTGTTATCCCCATGGATGTTATCAGATGCGTCTGTCTCGTGTTCAGCTACGACACAGAAAACAGGTTTCACGTTGCCCATGTCCTGAACGAACCTGCGATAGGCCAATTCCTGTCCGTGCGGTAAGTCAGTCCCTTTGGTTTTCCATTCCACCAGAACGTAACACTGGTTCGCTACCTCACTGAAGTAATCGACGTCTGACCCCCAAAGAGTGACCTTTGAGAAGTCTGCGCTTTGGTTAAATCGTGCTTTGTTAAAAATGTGGTCCATTATCGTTTTCCTCCCCAACGCATAACCTTGCGCTGATAAATGTCTTTGATTTCTAAAAGGGGTCTCTGGCCTGACTTGCCCGTGTACCTGACCAGAGCGTTATCAAGATGGAACGCTACGGTGTCAGGGTTGATGCAGATGAAACTATCGTGACCATATCGGGTGATAGCGACACCCTGCCTGTTCGCCTGTGTGACAACAAAATCCATGAACTCATCGTGTTTGTCGTGAGGTGTGTTGGTCTCCAGCAATTCTGTCCAATTAGCTGAAGGCGCAGGTTTGTTGCTGATGAAGATATGCCAGTGTTCATGTGGTGCTACGACACGAACCAGCGAAGGTTTTGCAAAGCCGAATAGCTTCAGGTCACAGAAGGGAACTTCGCTGTGCGAACCATCACGATAGATGAGGCCATGTGTTGTTCTGATTTGTGGTACGGCGCGTCCATGAATGACCTCAGGTTCCCCTGTGATAAACACCGCCTGAGGGTCCATATAAGCGCCTCTGAGGGCGTAGGTCGCCTTTCCGTCGCCACGGGTAAGCACAGGTCCTGTAAGGCACTCTAGGACTGCTTTCAGCGCCTCTCTGTCGCTATCGTCTACATCGGATAGTTTCACGACAAATTCACCTAGTCGCTGTGCTAGAATAGAGGCTGTTATTCGCCTGTTTCTTGCGTCGTCCTTCAGGTGTTTCTTGCGTAGGTCTAAGTGTTCAATGGCCTTGTTTGTAAGCTGTTCTGCTTCGTTCTCGAAGGGTGTCCACTTAATAGAGAAAGGTGTCGTCATCATAATCATCCGTTTTATCTTGGTGGGGTTTGAAAAATGGCCCTAGTTGCAGTTCTTGCAGGTGCAGAAGGCAGAGGCTGAAGTAACATTTGCCGTCGTAGTAGACTGGGCTGTCACAGCGCGAGATAAGGCATCTAGAGTTGTAAGGTCGGTCCCACGGGTGGGGTCCTTCCCTGTATCTGTGGTTATTCTCTCTGGCGGCATCTATGCCGTTTGTTTTTTGCGTACTCACATGAGTGGTTCCTTTGCTGGTGTGTGAAATGACGAACAACACCCCAACCGATTAGGGCTGAGGCGATAGTTTCGATGGGGGTGTTGTGGGATGCTGATAGGTGGGTCAGACTTGTTCAAAGAACTCACAAAGGAGAACTGAGATGAAGTTTTTAGTCGCAATTTTACTGACGCTTACGGCAACATCAGCAATGGCTTCGGGAGAAGGTCGTTATGTGACTGTTGCCACAACGTCGGAATACGGGGGGCCAGCTATGTTCATCACAGATACGAAAACAGGAAGAGTACGGTTCTGCGTTGTGTCCAGCACTATGGCACTAAGCTGTGGCCTCTGGAGAGAACCCTTTGAATAAGAAAAACGGGTTGGGGAGGCTCAAGCTCAACTTGCCAGTCGCAGAGGCCATCGAACCCAACCCAAGTTGCCTCAAGCCATACGAGAATGACTGGACCGTACAGCTTGAGGTATGCTCTTTAGGGGGTGATGTTTCGCACCATACTACCAGTGGTAGTTATAAACTATTATGGCGCTATATCTTGTATTTATAGGGTCTAATTTGGGTATTAAGACCCGAAACACTTCGGGGGTTTTGCCAGCGATTTTTTCAACCTCTGGCAAGATTTATTTTCAGTTTTTTGTATTTTCGTTGAGGTCCAGAATCCGCGCGAGGTACTCCTGACACGAACTTCGTTATTTTGTCGTCCCCGAAAGGCTATCTTTGCTGCGAAGCTAGATTTTCATCTTCACTGCCAAGTGATGAAAATTAGCACCGTAAAGCATTGATGCCTTGAAGGATGACAGGGTAACGAAGTTCGTGTCAGGAGTGCCGAGAAAACCTGTATGGCGAAGCCATTCCTTCTCACTGTGGGCGACTAGCCCACCCTACGTATTTCCACCGTAGGGGGTCTTTCGTATTCCCACGGTAGGGTCATTTTCCACTGGTAGGGGTCAGTCTTGCAGGCGTTTCATCACGCGGGAGACAGTCACAGCTTGCCACTGACCTTTGCCTGACGGTGTTGGAATACCATCTGCGTTCAGCATTTTAGCCAAGGCAGTCATTGAGACAGAACCGTCAGGGTTCATACGGTCAAAGACATACTTCAGGGTCTCTGCCTTCTGTGTGGCCTTCTGGGTTCTGGCTTCACGTGCTTTGGCAGTGTCTTCAGCCGTACCAGCACGTCCAATAAACTTGGTTTTATCATCCTTGGCATATGCCCCAAGTATCTGCCCACGTGCTTTTGCAGCAGCTAATGCGTCTTTGGTACGCTTGGAGTTGTCTTTGCGTTCCTGCTGCGCAACCATCGCCAGAATACCAACGGTCAGTTCATTGGCATGAGGATTATCGGCAGCAACAAACGCAACACCTGCCTTCTTAAGTCCAAGCAAGAAGTGTGCATCACGTGCAAGTCTATCCATCTTGGCGACAACAAGCGTAGCGTTATAGGCTTTGCACAGGTTGATGGCTTCAGCGAGTTTAGGGCGATTGTCATTCTTGCCTGTTTCCACTTCTACCAGTTCGGTCACTAGTTCCCACGAACCACCGTTCAGGTAATCAGAGACAGACTTGCGCTGTGCTTCAAGTCCCAAACCTGACTTGCCTTGCTTGTCAGTACTTACGCGCAAATACGAAATGAAACGTCCTTCAGCCATTGTCAACGAATCCCTTACATTGTTTCATACGTTCGTATCATACAATGTAATTACTTGGAAGAGGTTTGCGAAAAGGGTTTATCAGACGGTCTGTCCTAATCGTGTGGACTGTATCATTCGCCACCTACATCAATGTACTTTCCGTAAGCGTTCCAGACCGTCCAGCCCTTCTTTCCCCACTCCCGTGTATTCTGATGCTTCTTTGGTATCCAGAACCTCCCGTTAATGTCTTTCCCGTTTTCGTCTTTCCCAAGCCTCATCTGCTTGGTGACGTAATTATGCTTCTTGAGGATGGTTTGTGCATCTGTGTCACTGATACCAAAATGCTTCGCAAGCGAAGTGGAGGAAAACGCTTTCTGGTAGTCTTCGTGTGATAGGAGGAAGTTCCCTATCTCGGCATCGTTGCTGTCATATGGGCGCATCTCTTGCCAGATTTCGATTTTGTCTGGTGTATCAGGCGGCATCATAAAGCCTCTGCCATCCTCATCTATTTCCACCTGTTCCAACCAGTCTCGCATGACTTGGAGGCCAGCTTCATCATTGCCATATAGCCAATCGACAAAGCCTTGGATGAAACGTCCAGTCTCGTTCTTTCCTGCCATGCCTTCGCCATCATCGTGGAGGTGCTTGGAGAACACGGGAACGAAATACCGTCTGTCTCCCTTATCAATCACGATTGGCACGGGGTAGTTGGACGTGATTACGATAGCGAAGTGCTTGTAGACTTGGCGTTGAGGGACATTCTTCTCGTTGGCCCTGTGGCGGCTCTGGGTAATCAGCTTCTTCAGCATCTCCCCTGTGTTCTGACGGGTGTCTTTGGTTTCTTCCAAGTGGATGATGACGGACTCGTACATATCGGCGTTAAAGTCCCCCTTCCAATCCTTGGTTGAGACTGACTTGTAGTTCATGTCACCAACCAGCTTTGAGGTCAGTTCATCCAGCCAAACACCTTTGCCTGTGCCAAAGTCTCCTCGCAGAACGATAGCGACATTATTGGGTATCTGAGGGTATCTTACACGCTGCGCTAACCACTTCTCGAGGTAGTCTTGCTGCTTCATTGTATTGCGGTTGCCATCAGCATCATCAAACCAGCACTCGTGTTCTTGGGGCATAAGCCTGTCGAGATACTCCTGCCAAAGTGGGGGTCTCTCGTTCACCTTGTTGCCTGATGGTTTCAGCTTTGGTGGCACCCACGTGTTTGCGTAGCGCGCATAATCTGGCATCAGAAATAGGCTGTCTTTGTACTCACCTTTACGTGAAACAGCAGGCAGGTACTCACGGGAAACACAGGGTGGGACTATGCCCATAATCTGCATGAAAATCGCCATTTTCAACGTGAGGCCAAACCTGTTGCGAAGGGTGTCTGTCATTACCTTCGTACTAACCCTGTCGTCAGCCCTGCCTGTTTCATGATTCCTGATGTAAAATATGTCTCCTGACCCCAAGGCAGTGACGCTGTAAAAGCGGTTCTCTACATAATCGTACTGTTCGTTCCATTCTTCCTCGCACCGCACCATCTCAGGCAGTTCATAGGCTTCCATGTAGGCAGCACCTTCCTCTAATTTATCCTCATTCCTGAACGCCCATTCTTCGAACACGGTTTGCCCAAGTTGCTGTAGCTTTGGAGTTTTCATATGCAGAAGTTGCTTTATCTCTTTGAGTGTCAGCATATCTGCAGCGGTCAGTATGGTTGCTTCTTGTTGTGTCATTCTCTCGCCTCTGGTCTAACCGCGCTTTCAAAAGCGGCTGATTTTGCCATTTTGTAACGGCATAGGTGTGCTTTGTAACATCAGTGTAACGTCTGATGATTCGATTAAGCATTTGTTAATTATATCGTATATGCAATACGTAACGGTGTAACGGTGTAACGCACTTTTATTATGTATTGGTTACGCGGGGGTTGACATTTAGGACCCCTATTTTCTGGGCAGATGAATCCGTCTGCGCTGGTTTCCCCCTCAGAATCCAAAACAAAAAATTACTTTCAGTTAAAGGCAACTTGCCTGAAACCTTTCGTCGTCGAAAGGTGGTCTTTTGAGATGTTACGACGTCGTAACAAGTCGTCTTATGAAAAGTACCCCACGGGTCACAAAACTTGGTTGAGAGACCTTTGAAACCTCACGACGTCGTGAGGTTCTTTCTTATGAAACGTGCCGACGTCGGCAGAAGTGGTCTATTGTTCTTTGGATGGTGTGGGTAATTGTGTGGGGTACTAGCACGACAAATCACATAAATTCCCTTGTTTTATGGGTTTCTTGTAGGGATAATATTAACAACCTATTAACCAACTCTACGCCATAAACGCCAAGACATGCTAAACGTCTTGGATCGCTTATGAGCACTTCTCAAATACGTTTGGTCGCGCCAAGCGTCGCGAAACCGCGCCCGACGTCCAAACGTCCACTTGGGCGTTTGCTGGTTGAGCGCGGATTGATCAAAACCTCAGACCTTTTGCTGGCTCTTGGCCATCAACGCCTTAACGACGCAAAGTTGGGTCACTTGCTTATCTCACAAGATCTTGTCGCTGAAGCTGATCTGTATGAAACGCTCGCACTCCAGAATGATATTCCGTTTGTGAACTTGCGCGATGATCCTCCGGATTTAACATTGCAGACTCACCTAGAGCCACATGAATGTTTGCGTTTGCAATGCGTGCCGTGGGTGCGCGATGGACATGCAACAGTCCTTGCAACAAGCGCGCTGGAGCATTTCGAAGCGGCGAAAGCCACGCTTCCCGCGCAGATGCATCCTGTGATCAAAGCCATCGCGACACCTTCGGACATTACCGAAACTATACGAAGCGGCGCCAGCACTGTGCTTGCGGATCGCGCAGAAACACTGGTTCCCGACGACATGAGTTGCCGGACGTTACCCGCACAATTGAAAACCGCCCTCGCGATTTCAATCCCGATTCTCATTATAGCACTGGCCATGCAGTGGCTTAGCTTTGCTGGATTATACCGCGCTGTTTTCAGCTTTGCTGTGGTCATGGTGTTCACTGGTATGGCGATCAAAACGATCGCCGCGTTTATCCAACTGTTCGAAAAGCCACCAGAACGAACCCCCCGAAAATTGCCACAGGCCAAACTGCCAAGGGTCAGTTTATTGATCCCGCTTCATGATGAAAGCGAAATTCTAAATGCTTTGTTGCAGCGGATTGGCATGCTGACCTATCCCAAGTCTTTGCTTGATGTCATTTTAATTGTTGAAGCCAACGATGCCTCTACGCGCAACCACCTTGAAGGCGTCGACCTTCCTAACTGGATGCGCACACTAATCGTACCACCGGGCAAGATCACAACAAAACCACGCGCCTTGAATTATGCATTGCCCTTTTGTCGTGGTGACATCGTCGGCATTTACGACGCGGAAGACGCGCCCCACCCTGAACAGCTTTCCGACGTGGTTGAAATGTTTGCGATCCAACCTGAAAAAATCGCTTGTATTCAAGCTGTTCTAGACTTTTACAACGCGCGCTCTAATGCGCTCGCCCGTTTTTTCGCGATCGAGTATGCAACCTGGTTCCGCCTAATCCTGCCGGGCATTGCGCGCATAGGATTTGCAATTCCTCTTGGGGGCACCAGCGTGTTCTTTCGCCGCAACGTGTTGGAAAAACTGAATGGATGGGATGCCCATAATGTAACCGAAGACGCCGACTTGGGCATACGGCTGGCACGCGCAGGATATCAGACAAAGCTGATTTCTTCAGTCACCTTGGAAGAGGCCAACAACACATCTTGGCCTTGGATCAAACAACGCTCACGCTGGCTAAAAGGGTATTTGATCACATACTTTACCCACATGCGCCGCCCCTTGCGCTTGTTGTTTGAACTGGGCGCATGGAAATTTCTAGGATTTCAGGCCTTCTTCCTGTCCTCGATCAGCCAATACATGCTCGCCCCGTTAATCTGGTCATGCATGGCCCTCTATTTCGGCGCGCCACAGTGGATGGAAGCGGCCTTACCACCCGAATTTTTAAGCACCATAATGATTGCTTTCATCGTGATGTGGTTCGTCAGCACGGCGGTTTATATCGTTGCCGTTTCAGGCCCACTTCACCGGCACCTGATACCATGGACGCCCTTTATGAGCGCCTATATGGCGCTTGGTACACTCGCGATTTACAAAGGCGCGTTAGAGCTTATCACCAAGCCATTCTATTGGGAAAAAACGGCACATGGTCAAAGGGAAGACGTGTCCGGTCACTCCAGCTCGGATGACGCGGAATCTAGTTTAAGCCGCGTCACGAAGGCCACAGAGATATGATCACGCAGCGCTTTTTGCGCCCCGTCTTTATCCCCTTGCGCGATCGCTTCCACAATCCTGTGATGCTCTTCCATCGCGACTTTGCCACGCCCTTCAACTGCGAGCGATGTCGTCGCCATAAGCGCCATAGAGCGATGCACAAGATCTAGCTGACGCACGAGAAAGCGGTTGTGCGATGCCAGATGGATTTGCTTGTGAAACCGGCGGTTGGCACGCGACAAAGCCGACGGGTCGTCCGTTAACTTGCGATCCGCTTCGACCATTTCACGCAAAACAAGAATTTCTTCACTACTTGCATGTTGCGCCGCAAGACGTGCGGCAAGTCCTTCTAGCTCAGAACGCACCACATAAAGCTCTGACATCTGGTTATGGCTAAGTGATGCGACAATCAGGCTGCGCCCGTCCCGGGTTAGCAGATTCTGCGTCTCCAGCCGTTGTAGGGCTTCGCGAATAGGCGTGCGCGACACACCAAAGCGATCAGCTAGATCACTTTCAACCAAACGATCCCCGGGTTTGAATACACCTACGTCAATAGCTTCAAGAATGAGAGAATAGGCATCTGTCTGCCCTGTGCGTGTCTGGCTCATTCGGCGTCCTTCGATTTGGATTTTTCAAAGTTTATGCGTCGCCTCAAATTTGATCAACCTGTTGTCGCTGAAACTTATTCCAGCTAGCGTCCCGTCTATGACAAAAGCCCCATTCTCACACGTCTCCACTTGGGTCTTTGACCTGGACAACACGCTCTACCCGCCACACATGCGCCTGTTCGATCAAATCGAAGTGCGTATGACAGCTTATGTCATGCAAGCCCTTGGTGTGGATCGCGCGCGGGCGGATTATTTGCGCGAGTACTACTGGCGCACCCATGGAACAACTTTGGCTGGTTTGATGCGCGAACACGATGTGGATCCCACGCCCTACCTTACCGATGTGCATGACATTGATTTTACCGTGCTTTCCCCTGATCCAAGCTTGCGAAGCGCAATCACAGCGCTGCCCGGACGTAAGATCGTCTACACTAATGGCTGCGCACCCTATGCTGAAAACGTGCTTGCAGCACGCGGACTGGATACGCTGTTCGACGCGGTTTACGGCGTGGAACATGCTGACTTTCATCCCAAACCCGACGCTGCTGCCTTTGAGTGCGTTTTTGCCAAAGATGCGGTCATTCCAGAAAGCGCGGCGATGTTCGAAGATGATCCGCGCAATCTTGCAGTGCCCCATGCCCTTGGCATGCGGACTGTTCATGTCGCAGAAGACCCCTTACCACAGGATCATATCCAGTATCACACAGATGATCTGACCACGTTTCTACGGCTACTCGCTTAGGCTTGCGTCGATTTGCCTATGGAACCAACGGGCCAAACGCCTATCTTTGGAAAAGATCGGAGAGAGTTATGGACCATGACATCATCGTCTCAGGCGGCGGCATAGCTGGCTTGACGGCCACTGCGACTTTTGCAAGCGCTGGATTTGATGTGCTGTGCGTCGACCCCAGCACGCCGATCACTACGCGCGATGCAACAGGTGCCGATCTGCGCAGCACGGCCTTTTTGCAGCCTGCGCGCCAACTGCTCGATGATATAGGCCTATGGCAACGTCTTGCTCCGCATGCAGCGCCTTTGCAAATCATGCGCATAATAGATGCAGGCGGCGAAGAACCTGTTGCGCGCACAACCAAAGAATTCAACGCGGCCGATATTTCCGACCTGCCTTTCGGCTGGAATCTACCCAACTGGCTGCTGCGCCGCGAGATGTCAGCGCATTTGGAAAACCTGCCAAATGTGACCTACCTCACAGGCGTTGGTGCGAAAACACTGTTCACTCGCATGGGTGAAGCGCGTGTTGGCCTAAGCGATGGAACGCGCATTAAAGCGCGCCTTGTGATTGGGGCCGACGGACGCGGATCGCCCATGCGTGAAGCCGCTGGGATTGACGTAAAAACAACGCGATACGGACAAAAGGCATTGGCCTTCTCTGTCACACATGATGCGCCACACGAGAATATATCGACCGAAATTCACCGCACGGGCGGACCTTTCACACTGGTCCCATTACCTGATTTTGAAAGCAAACACAGCTCGGCTATCGTGTGGATGGAAGAAGGGCCAAAGGCCAAAGCGCTCGCCGAAATGGACATGACGCGCTTTGAAGAGGCCATGAACATCCGCTCTTGTGGCGTGCTTGGTCAGCTAACTCTAAACTCCGCGCGTACGATCTGGCCGATCATCAGCCAGCACGCAGAACGCTTACGCGGCGAGCGGCTTGCCCTCATCGCAGAAGCCGCACATGTGCTGCCGCCTATTGGTGCGCAGGGTCTAAATATGTCGCTGGGTGATATCCGTGCTCTGCGTGATCTGGCAATTGCACGGCCAGAAGGCCTAGGCGATGCCGTCATGCTTGACGCTTATCATAACGCCCGCATCACTGACATTCGCACCCGTATTGCAGGGATCACGATGCTGAACCGGACTTCTATGCTAAGCGCGCGCCCCTTAAGGGACGCACGCGCTGCTGGCCTGCATGCGCTTTATTCCTTCGCGCCTTTGCGCAAGTCCATCATGCAACTTGGACTGGGTGCGAAAGGTTAAAGAACTTGGTCTAGCACTTTGGTCAGGCGCACCATCGTGGCGTCCACGTCATAAAGCTTGTCCAACCCAAACAGACCCAAACGGAACGTGCGGAAATCATCCGGTTCATCGCATTGCAGCGGAACACCCGCAGCAATCTGCATACCAAGCGCGGAAAACTTGCTGCCGTTCTGGATCGCAGGATCATTGGTGTAGCTGACAACAACGCCCGGCGCGCCGAAACCGTCTGCCGCAACAGACGTAATGCCCTTACCCTTCAAATAGGCGCGTACCGCATCGCCAAGCTGCCATTGTGCGTCCCTTAGTTTGCCAAACCCGTAGTCTTTCGTTTCTAACATCGTGTCGCGGAACGCGCGCAGCGCATCCGTGGGCATGGTCGCGTGATACGCATGACCACCGTTCTCATAGGCCTGCATGATCTGATACCATTTCTTGAGATCAATCGCGAAACTGTCGGAACTCGTCTCTTCAAGCCGCGCAATCGCGCGCTCTGACATCATCACCAACCCTGCAGATGGGGAAGCGGACCAACCCTTTTGTGGTGCGGATATCAACACATCTACGCCCGTCGCTTTCATGTCGATCCATGCACAGCCAGATGCGATGCAATCCAGAACCATCAAAGCACCAACGTCATGTGCCGCCGCAGCCAAGGCTGTTACATATTCATCCGGCAAGATCACACCCGCAGAGGTTTCTACGTGCGGTGCGAAAACGATTGCCGGCTTTTCAGAACGGATGGTTGCCACGACTTCATCAATCGGCGCAGGCGCAAAGGGGGCGCGCGTGTCATTGCCCGTCTGGCGTGCTTTCATCACAGTGCAGCTTTCGGTGAAACTGCCTGCCTCGAAAATCTGGGACCAGCGATAGGAAAACCAACCATTGCGCACCACTAGCGCGTGACTGCCGCGTGCGAACTGGCGCGCCACCGCTTCCATACCGTATGATCCACCGCCAGGGATAAGAGCCACGCCGTCGGCCTGATAGACCTCTTTGAGCATCGATGAAATGTCGTTCATCACACCCTGAAACGCGCCGCTCATATGGTTAAGCGAGCGGTCGGTGAACACCACCGAAAATTCTTCGAGGCCATTTGGGTCGATGTTGTCGAGCAATGCGGGCATGGTCGTCTCCTGAATATGTGTTGCGTCCTTGCTAGCGCGCAGCGCCGTGCAAGGCAAAGTCTACTTTCGCATACGAAAGGTTATCCCAACGGACCAGGCCTGCGTTCTTCGCTAAGCAGAACATTCGCCTCTACAGCTCCTGCTCCGGGCAATGTCATGATACGGCGGCGCAAAACCCGCTCAAAATCAGGGATATCACGGGCCACAACACGTAAGCGATAGTCATACATGCCCAAAACATGCTCGATTGTTTGCACTTCCGGGATGGCGCTGACCGCACGCTCGAAGTCTTCAAGGCTGACGCGACCTTTCGTCGCCAGCTTCACACCCAGAAAAACGGTTACGCCAAAGCCCAACTTTTCAAGATCAAGCACCAAGCGTCGTCCACGAATTACGCCAGCCTCATGCAAACGCTTAATCCGACGCCACATCGCAGGTTGTGACATATCAAACCTACGCCCTAACGCCCCTGCCCCAAGTGTCGCATCTTTGGCCAGCGCGCGCAGGATATTGCGATCAATAGCGTCAAGCTCGATCATAATGGCAAGCCTTCGCTTTGCTTGATCCGCGCGACATGCATCAGCGCTTCAATGTCGGCGATATGCGGCAAGGTCAGGATACGTTCGCGGTAAATCTGTTGATAATGCGCCATGTCGCGCGCAATCACAGAAAGGCGCACATCTACACGGCCCAGAAATGTCTGGATTTCGATCACATGACGCACCTCGCGCGCCGCCTCGATGAAATCGTCAAACGCGCGGGTTTGGGTTTTATCAAGTGTGATGCGCAGACTAACTTCTACCGCATAGCCAAGCGCCTGCCAGTCGACAACGGCTTGCTGGCCGTTCAGAACGCCACTGGCCTGCATCTTTTCGATACGTCGATAACATGTTGCAGGCGTCAGATCACAACGCGCAGCAAGCTCTGCGTTAGGCAACTCTGGCGCGGCTTGCATCTGGCGAAGTATGCGTCGATCTATATCATCAAGCATGAAAATGGTCTTTTTAGAAATTTAAACGAATGAATAATTCGATATCGAGTAATTATCTATTCCATTAGGAAAGTTCAACGCCCGAAACCGCGTAATTTGCCCTAAATACCTGTTTCCAACTTAAAAGGACGATACCCATGCGCGTTTATTATGATCGTGATTGCGACGTTAACCTCATCAAAGAAGCCAAAGTAGCGATTCTCGGCTACGGCTCGCAGGGTCACGCACATGCGTTGAATCTGCGCGACTCTGGCGCGAAGAACGTTGTTGTTGCTTTGCGCGACGGCTCCCCTTCCAAAGCGAAAGCTGAAGGCGAAGGCCTGAAAGTTATGGAAATCGCAGAAGCGGCAGCTTGGGCCGACGTGATCATGTTCACAATGCCCGACGAGCTTCAGGCAGAGACATATAAGAAATACGTGCACGACAATATCCGTGAAGGCGCTGCAATCGCATTCGCACACGGCTTGAACGTCCACTTCGGCCTGATTGAGCCGAAAGAAGGCGTCGACGTCATCATGATGGCACCAAAAGGACCGGGCCACACCGTGCGCGGCGAATACACCAAAGGCGGCGGCGTGCCTTGCTTGGTTGCGGTAAACAACAACGCATCCGGCAAAGCGCTGGAAATCGGCCTGTCCTATTGCTCCGCAATCGGTGGCGGTCGTTCCGGCATCATCGAAACGGACTTCCGTGAAGAGTGCGAAACAGACCTCTTTGGTGAGCAGGCAGTTCTTTGTGGCGGTATCGTCGAATTGATCCGCATGGGTTTCGAGACACTTGTAGAAGCTGGTTACGAGCCTGAAATGGCCTACTTCGAGTGCTTGCACGAAACAAAGCTAATCGTGGACCTGATCTACGAAGGCGGCATCGCGAACATGGACTACTCCATCTCAAACACAGCTGAGTACGGTCAGTACGTATCCGGCCCGCGCATCTTGCCATACGACGAAACCAAGGCCCGCATGAAAGCGGTTCTGTCAGACATCCAATCCGGCAAGTTCGTGCGTGACTTCATGCTTGAGAATGCAGTTGGCCAGCCAACAATCAAATCTTCGCGTCGTGCAAACGACGAGCACCAGATCGAAGTCGTCGGCGGCAAGCTGCGCGACATGATGCCTTGGATCTCCGCAGGCAAGATGGTCGACAAAGCGAAGAACTAAGCGCTGCCTCGATATAATATTACGATTGACCCCGGCCTCGGCTGGGGTCATTTCGTTTGAGCATGAGAAAAGCAGCATCCCCCGAAAATCCCGGCCTTTTAAACTGGGCCTTGATCCTTCTGTTGGGCATCATTTGGGGCTCAGCATTCATGTCGATGACCATTGCGCTTGACGGCTATGGCCCACGCACAGTGGCTGCGGCACGCCTCGGGCTTGCGGCATTCGTGCTTGTGGTATTGGGCGCTTTGATCGACCAACCCATAACTGCAATTTCTAAAACTGCAGGACGGCGCGGCTGGTTATTTTGCACAACAATTGGCGTAATTGCGTTGGCGATGCCAATGCTCCTGCTTACTTGGGGACAACAGCATGTGCCCTCTGCCTTTGCAGGTGTTGCCATGGGCACCGTGCCCTTATTGGTGTTGCCGCTTGTCTATGTGTTCTCGCCAGAAGAAGGCATTGGCCCACGCCGCATCATTGGTATGGGCGTTGGTTTTATCGGCCTTGCGGTGCTGGTGGGGCCCGGCGCATTTTCAGACACCGGTAGCGAATTGACCCTTTGGGGCCGCCTTGCCTGCATCTGTGCAGCGTCAGGCTATGCGATCGGATCTGTTCTGACACGGCGCGCTCCAAGCATGCCACCGATTGCATTGGCCTCAGGAACCATGTCGGTTGCAGCGGCAATCGTGATTCCTTTTGCCCTGCTGACCGAAGAACTACCCAGCATATTTCCAATTAACGCAACGATTGCAGTGATCTATGCAGCCCTTTTGCCAACGGCTATCGGTGCGATTATCCGCGTGCGCGTGATCACCACGGCTGGTTCACTATTTATGAATATTACCAGCTACATGGTGCCCGTTTGGTCTGTGATTTTCGGCATCACTTTGATGGGCGAAAATCTTCCGCCACAACTGTTCTACGCCCTCGCGCTTATTCTAGTCGGTATCTTCATCAGCCAAAGCCGCCAAATCATGGCAGCGTTCAAGCGCTAAACCGTTGCGCGGGCCACTTCATCGACGATACGGTCAACCACATCAACCAAAAGATCGGGGTCTTCGCATTCCGCCATGACCCGAATAAGCGGTTCGGTACCAGACTTTCGGATAAGCAAACGACCTTTGCCCACCAACTCTTTTTCCGCGCCTTGAATAACCGATTGCACTGCATCGTTTTCTAACGGCGCTTCACCTACCGAATATCGCACATTCTTTAGCATCTGCGGAACCGGCTCGAACACAGTGATCAAGTCTGACGCCTTGCGGCCCGTGCGTGCCAATTCCCCCAGAAACTGCAGGCCGGCCATTAATCCGTCGCCAGTCGTAGCATAATCCGTCATCACGATGTGACCCGATTGCTCACCACCTAGATTGAAGCCATGTTTACGCATCTCTTCAACGACATAGCGATCACCAACATCTGTGCGCGCTAAGGTCAAACCCTTACTTTGCAAATGCCGCTCAAGACCAAGGTTAGACATTACAGTCGCGACCAAAGTGTCCCCTTTCAGGCGTCCATCTTGCGCCCATCGCCCTGCAATAAGTCCCATGAATTGATCACCATCGGCGACTTTTCCGGTCTCGTCCAGAATGATGCAGCGATCTGCATCGCCATCTAGGCAAATGCCAACATGCGCGCCATGCGCGACAACTGTTTCAGAGGCGGTCAGCGGTTTGGTCGACCCGCAGTTTTCATTGATGTTATAACCGTTCGGCGACACGCCAACAGGGATCACTTCGGCCCCCAGCTCCCAAAGTACTTCAGGTGCCGCGCGATAAGCCGCGCCATTGGCGCAATCAATCACAACTTTCATCCCATCAAGGGATAGATTGCTCGGGAATGCAGCTTTCACGCGCTCGTTATAGCGCGATCGGCCGTCATAGACGTGTCGTGTTCGCCCAATTTTCATCGGCTCCACAAGATCGACACCGGATTCAACCAATGCTTCGATTTCTGCTTCTGCTTCATCAGAAAGTTTAAACCCGTCGGGGCCAAAAAATTTGATGCCATTGTCTTCATGGGGATTGTGGCTGGCGGAAATCATGATGCCAAGATCCGCGCGCATAGACGGTGTTAACATTCCAACCGCAGGTGTCGGGATCGGTCCCATCAGAAAGACGCTCATGCCAGTCGAGGTCAAACCCGCAGTCAGCGCACTTTCCAACATATATCCGGAACGGCGCGTGTCCTTGCCGATCACAACGCGATGCACATTCGCTTGGTTACGGCGGAAGTAAATCCCTGCCGCGGCACCGATCTTGAGCGCCATTTCAGCAGTCATAGGGTAAGTATTGGCCTTGCCACGGACACCGTCGGTTCCGAATAGTTTTCTGCTCATCGTTTTATTCCTGTCGTAGATGCCTGAAAGAGGGCCAGTGCTTGGCGTGTTTCGGGAACGTCATGCACTCTTAGTATTTGCACACCTTGCTGTACGGCAGCCAATCCAACCGCAATTGACCCCGGCGCACGATCTGTGGCTTGCGGGGCCATTCCGATATCACGAATGAACCCTTTGCGAGATGCGCCAAGTAATATGGGACAGCCTAAGCCATGAAATAAGGATAATCCACGAACAAGCGCCAGATTATGACTTTGGGTTTTACCAAACCCCAAGCCTGGATCGACAATGATCTGATTGCGTTTCACACCGAACCGCGCGGCTACGTCAATTTGCTCTGCCAGAAAGTCATACACATCCAGCAAGACATCATTATAGGTTGGCGCGTCTTGCATGGTTTCAGGCAAACCCTGTGCATGCATCAAACAAACGGGCACAGATGTCGTAGCGCAGAACGGCCCCAAGTCAGGATCGAATTGAAATCCTGATACATCGTTTACAATATTTGCCCCGGCTTCCAAAGCCGCATGCGCCACACGTGCTTTTCGCGTGTCAATCGACATAGGCGTATCTATCGAGCGTCGGATGGCTTCAATCACTGGAACCGTACGGGCAATTTCGGCTTCATAGGGAACCTCCAAAGAACCCGGGCGCGTGCTTTCCCCACCGACATCCAAAAGATGCGCACCGCCTTCAACCATCGCTTTAGCCGCACGCACCGCTTGAGTAGGCGAGCTGTGGTGCCCCCCATCCGAGAAACTGTCTGGCGTGACGTTCAAAATCCCCATGATCACCGGCTTGGCAAAATCGAGACCTTCAATCGACGTACGCAGCGCACTAACAGTTGCTTGCCAAGACTTCGGAGTATCTGAGACCGGAATCACACGGGGTGGGCCTGCTCGGGTCAAATGTTCCACATGTGTGAACCAGCTTTGCGTTCCCGCGAGCGGTAGCCCATCGTCGGGCCGCGCTTCACCAATTTGTGCGAGAGGTCGAAAGTAGTCAGTCATGTCATTTTCCAAATGCTAGGCTTGCGCGGACTTATAAGTCTATGCGCTCAGCTGAAAGAGCGCGGCAAGCCGACTGACTGGACGTCGGCAGGTCTTCGCCAATCAAAAGCAGCTCAATCGCCCCGATTTCGCAAGCGAACCAGTCCGCTAACGCAACAGGATCACAAACCAGATCAATCGGTTGATCAACTGAATCCATGACAAATTTTGCAGGTGCCCAGACACAAATCTGTCCGTTTTTGGTGGCCCAATCCAGTTCGGTGCGGGTCTCAACAACTGCGCAACGCGGCTCTGTTGCACACAGCGCCCAAGCTGATTGTTCCATCGCAAGCAGGTCAATCTGCGCCTGCGCCTTCAGAGAATTGACACGCGGACCTTGTGTTATCGCAGGAACGACCAACACCAAAGGTGCCCCCATAGCGCTAAGTTGATCAATCCAATTGCTAAGATAGCCGCTGATGATTGCCGCTTGGCTTAAAAACACGACGCGCGCATTCAGCGGCGTGGTGTTAGGTTCAACGTCTCTCGCCGCATCCTTTAGCCCTCGCACGATTTCCACCCCAAGGGCACCGCCCCCGCGATCTAGCTTTTCGATGCGCACAAAGACGCGCTGTGCTTGCGGTTCAAGCAAAATTCGATGCGCAACCCGTTCAGCCAAGGTTTCAAGCAGGTTCAACCGCTCGGCAGCCAATTCGATATCAATCGCTTCGGTGACACGATCATAAGATAGGATGCGGTCCACATCATCGCCTAAGTCATCCGTGGTGTGACGCACCTCAACGACAATGTTGAAACTGATGCGTTGGGTCATATCCCGCTCTGCTTGAAAGGCACCGATTTCGACCGATACAATATGGTCGCGCAAGGATATCCGATCCAGTAAAGTGTCGGATTGGGTCGCGACTGACCTTTCACGTGGATGCGCGAATGCCTGATGTATCTCTTCGTTCAACTGAAACGCCCTTATTCAACAGCCGAAAAGTCTGGCTTGACCTTAGTCTTAAGCGCTTAGGCGATACTCTTAAATCAAAAAACTTTAATTACGGCTAAGACGTGTCGTTTCACGGTAGAAATGGTGAACGCCAATCGTAGCCGTACGTGGAAAAATGCGGCTCCATTTTGGTTTCACAGCTGTTGTGTGGTAATGTGTGGCACCTTTGGTCAAGGACTTGGGCATGTCCGACAACATCAATTTGGCAATCTTGCGCAAACGCGCGTAGGTCGCTTTTTCAGTAATGACTTCGGCACGACCATCGCAGGTATATGTAAACTGGCACGCATACTTGCGTCCTGTTCCTTGATTGATCACGCCGCACACAGTGTCGGGATAGCGCGCGCTATCTACGCGGTTCATGATCACTTCTGCTACAGCAAACTGACCTTTGACGGTTTCGCCACGCGCTTCGAAATATAATGCTTCAGACAGACAATTCAAATGTTCGCCACCCTTCGCCGCTGGCAGGGCATCCAAAAAGCTGCGCGTATACTCGACGTTGCCTACAGCGCCGTTTCCCACACGGCGAAACAACGCATCCACACGCGCTTGAGACAAACGCGCCAAGGCGGTTTCATCTTTGCGGATCATAGAAGACAGCTCACCCGAAATCGCTTCCGCAGACGCTGGCATGGCAAACATAGTCACGAAAAAGGCAAGCAAAGTACGGCGCATCAGGCTCACAAAAGCTGTTTCAGATCAGAGTTAGATATCATTTAGAACCAAAAAATCTACCCCATGCACCTGCGACACTTGCTTGACCTTCCGTCCACTTCATAAACTTGGAATTGTTTTCAACATCTTGTGGTAAAGCCGCCCCCCACTACTGCAGCTTGTCCAAAATCGCCAATTGCGCGGCTGCCAATCTTGCAACAGGCACGCGAAATGGCGAACATGACACATAGTCAAAACCCGCAGCGCGGCAAAACGCTATCGATTCGGTGTTGCCGCCATGCTCACCGCACATAGACAACATCAAATCAGATCGCGCGGCGCGACCCCGCTTTGCCCCAAGGATCAGCAATTCACCAACACCATCCACATCCAATGTGTGGAACGGATCTTCCTCAAAAACCCCTTGGCGCACATATTCGCTCATGAAACGGCCCGCATCATCGCGCGACAAACCATAGGTCATTTGGGTCAAGTCATTCGTGCCAAAACTCAAGAAGGACACGTTTTGCGCAATATCTTCGGCGCGCAAGGCTGCGCGGGGCGTTTCTACCATAACGCCAAGCCTGTATTCAAAATCTGCGCCTGTTTCTGCCTTTACCGCAGCGGCGACGATATCAATGCGCATTTTCACTAGTTCGACTTCGCGTTTCGCTGACACCAAAGGGATCATGATCTCTGGGATAATAGATGTGCCTTCAGCCGACACCTCAATCGCAGCTTCGAAAATCGCGCGCACCTGCATGTCGTAAATCTCGGGCACGGTGATGCCTAAACGTACGCCACGCATACCAAGCATAGGGTTGTACTCCCCCATCGCTTCGACCCGCCTCGTGACATCAGACAACGGGATATCCAGCGCTTCGGCCAAAGCCCTATGGCCTGCATGATCAGAAGGCAAAAACTCATGCAGGGGCGGGTCTAGCAGCCGCAAACACACTGGCAATCCAGCCATCGTACGGAACAGATCTTTAAAATCAGCGCGCTGTACGGGCAGCAATCGTTCAAGTGCGGCACGCCGATCATTACTGTTCTGTGCAAAAATCATCTCGCGCATGACAGTCAAACGATCGTCTTCAAAGAACATATGTTCCGTGCGGCACAACCCTATCCCTTGCGCTTGGAACATTTTAGCAGTGCGCGCATCCGCTGGGGTATCTGCATTTGCGCGAATACCAATGTCACGCTCAATGTCGGCCCATCCCAGCAAAGTCTGAAACGCATCGTCCAAAGTGGCTTCCAACATCGAAACCGCTCCGACCAGCACTTCGCCGTGGGTACCGTCCAGCGTGATGACATCGCCTTCTCTAAACTCTCGTCCATCAGGAGAAGTCAGAATTTTCTTGCGCATCTGAAATCGCATTTCGGTTGCACCAACCACACAGGGCAAACCAATACCACGCCCGATCACAGCCGCATGGGATGTCATTCCACCACGCTCAGTTAGAACCGCGCTGGCGGCATGCATGCCTCGAATATCTTCTGGCGACGTTTCACGACGCACCAAGACACAGGCCTCCCCCCGTGCAGCACTCGCTTGAGCATCCGCTGCGGAAAAAACAATCTTACCTGTCGCGGCCCCCGGACTTGCGGCAACACCTCGCCCCAAGACATCCCGTCGTACTGTGCGATCCACTTGCTTGTGCAGCAATTCATTTAGGGCCGAAGGTGGCACCCGCATCAAGGCTTCCTGACGGGTAATAATATCATCCTCGGCCAACCGCACAGCACATCTTACAGCGGCGCGGCTAGTGCGCGACACACGCACACCATCCAGCAAATGGACGCGCCCGTCTTCAATAACAAATTCCACCTGCATCTCTTCGCGCAGCTTACGTCGCATCAAACGCGCATAATCGATCAAATGTGCAAAGGCTTCCGGCGCCAATTCCTCCAAGGACGGCCCGCGCGCATCACGCTCCAGAAACAACGCCTTTATACCACCTTCAAGCGCATCGCGCCCTTGGCTTTGGCTGAGATAACGACCGGTCAGCTGTTCCAGCCCTGTTTCCCGATCTATTAACTGCAAAACACCAGAACCGCATTCGCCTTTGCCAAACCCAAGCGCCATGGATTGCACAACCAGCCCCAGCCCCGCATCCGTAGGCGCGCCTTTGGCCTGACGCAACAAACGCGCCGACGTACCATCCCAAGCGCGCGCCATGGATTGCAGAACTTGCGCCAATTGCACCGCTGGATCTTGCGGAAACGGTTCGTCAGTTTCTTCTTCGTACGCACGCAAAGCCGCATGCAAAGAAGCTTCACCCTCAACACCAATTTCATCGAAAACATCCGGGTCAAGCCGCGCGACAAGAACGGAATAAGAATGAACAAACCGTGCATAAAGGGACGCTGCCGCTTCTTTGCCAAGACGCTTGGCAAAATCATCAAACCGCGCTTCATTCATGCCGATATTCAAAATGGCACTGGGTCCCCCCCAATCAGGATCCTCAGAGGACGGTCGCACACACAGCAGTTCACCTGCTTCAAACGGCGACAACAACAGCTCCATATCAGGCATGTCACCACGTGCGATCTTGTGAACGGCATCAAACGATAAGCCCACAGTGCGCGGTACGGGTAAATCCAAACGCACCAAACGCTGCAAGCACTTCGTACGGCCTCCATGCGTACTAGCGGCCACCGGCGCGCCTGCGGTTATCAAAGTTGTATGCGGATTATTCTGCACTGCGGCACCCCTTTAGATTACGCGCAGCATAGGCTTCAAATCACTTGGTGCAAGCGCAGCATACCCCCTGCGCTTCCTCTTTCCGGAAATATCCCCGCCGGAGGCACTGCGCACATCCCAAAGGGGATGTGCTTATCAAGCGCGCGCGACCAGCGCGCTCAGTCAGTTAACCCGCGATCAAATTCAAATCCGCAACCGATCCAACCAGCTTGCGAATATCACTAAGCAAGTTCAAACGATTACGCCGCACAGTCGCATTGTCCGCATTCACTTGCACCGCCTCAAAAAACGCATCAATCGGTGCGCGCAAGGCGGCCATGCCTGTCATTGCCGCCGCAAAATCCTCGGCTTTTAAAGCTGCCTCAATCACAGGCGTTTCAATCTCAAGCGCTGCAAACAACGCGCGCTCTTCGTCGGTTTCCGCGAAG
>CBFIGL010000028.1:0-32479 GCA_965662135.1 Planktotalea sp.
ACCTCTACCACCCGACAGAGTGCTGGAACTACTTCAAGGCTGCCGGATATGTCGCAGGTTAAAACCGAAACGCTTTAGATGGCTGCGGCATGCGCGATGTCTTCGCTTGTGAAGGCGTCGATGTAGTTGGCGATGATCCGTACAAGAGGGTAAGTTTCCGCCCGCATTTCAAGGCCACCACTGCGTAGTTTGAAAACATCTTCATACTTCTGCATTAATGCGACTGCCGTTTTCCGGATCTTATCCGCATACTCTGGAAAACGTCGTTGTAATTCATTCGTAGAAAAAGAAAATTTGCACATCAGTTCTTCGATCATTGCAGCGATCAGAGTGTCCGAAGGCACCATTTCGTACCCTTTATGACCAGCGTAGCCGGTTTCAATGACTCGCTCTTGATAGGCTGATGTTGCAACGGCATTCTGCTGATAACCGCCTTTGAAACGAGAGATTGCCGAGGCACCGAATCCAATCAATGTTTCGCTTTGATCGTCTGTATAGCCTTGGAAGTTGCGCTTTAGTCGCCCTTGCGCGTTTGCTTTGAACAAACTGTCAGTTGGCTTAGCAAAGTGATCAATACCGATTGCGGCGTAGCCTGCTTTGATAAGAACATCATTCGCGATTGTCGCAAGTTCAAAACGCTCTGAGGTATCAGGTAGCGTTTCAGATTTAATCAGAACCTGTCGCTTAGACATCCACGGAACATGTGCATAGCCATAGATTGCAAGCCGGTCAGGCTGCATCGATATGACATGGTCTAAGGTTTGGCGGAAACTTTCCGCTGTTTGGAAAGGCAGGCCATAAAGTAGATCAAGATTGATCGCTTTAAGCCCGCTTTTGCGCAGAAATTCGACTACAGTAGTAGTCTGCTCCAAAGATTGAAGGCGCCCGATGGCTTCTTGAACTTTGGGCTCGAAATCTTGCACACCGATGCTTGCCCGGTTCATCCCGAAGTCGATGAGAGTCTGCAAAAGCTCAAGGGATGCTTCGGTCGGGTCAATTTCAACAGAAAATTCGAAATCATCACTGGGCTTGAATGTTTCAAAGACCTTGTCGAGCAAACTTGCCATCGTATCTGGTAAAAGGATTGTGGGTGTTCCACCGCCCAAGTGCAGCCGTCCCATTGTGACGCCCTCGGGCAAGTTTGCGCGCACACTCTCAATCTCTTTCATCACGACATCTATGTAGGCGATGACGGGTCGCATCGTTTGCGTCCCTTGCGTGCGACATGCGCAAAACCAGCACAGGCGTTTGCAAAACGGAATATGTATGTAGATCGAAACGCTTTCGTCTTTTTCCACACAAGATAGCCAATGTGATTGATTGCGCCGACCCACATCATTCTGGAAATGGTTGGCGGGAGGGTAGCTCGTGTACCGCGGCACTTTGGCATCGAAGAGGCCATGGCGCGAAAGGGGGTCGATATTTTTCATGGGGTTAGCTACGCTGATTTCGTAGCCAACAACTTTGATTCAGATCAATATGACCAAATTAGATAACTTCGCCATAAAATGTGGCGACTGCCCGATCCGCCATCGCGCGGTATGTTCACGTTGTGATGGCGATGAACTTTTGATGCTCGAAGGGATGAAATCCTATCGTACATATGCGGCGGGCGAAGTCATTTTGTGGCGCGGAGAGCCGCTTGATTTCGTGGCCTCCGTGGTTGCGGGTGTCGCAAGTCTGTCTAAAACCCTTGAAGACGGGCGCACACAGATGGTTGGCCTTTTGTTGCCGTCTGACTTTATTGGTCGGCCTGGTCGCACCCAAGTTGAATTTGACGTGACGGCCACTACCGAAGTGATGCTTTGTCGTTTTGAACGGCTTCCGTTCGAACGTCTCATCGAAGATACGCCACATGTTGCTCAGCGTTTGATGGAATTGGCGCTGGATGAATTAGATGCGGCGCGTGACTGGATGATTCTTCTGGGACGTAAAACAGCGCGCGAAAAGATTGCGACATTCATCGACCTGCTCGCACATCGCTGTCAAATGGGCGTTGATAACGACACGATATCCTTGGATATGCCCATGACACGCGATCAAATCGCGAATTTCTTGGGTCTGACTTTAGAAACAGTAAGTCGCCAGCTGAATGCGATGAAAAAGGATGGAATCATCACGTTTTCGGGGCGCAAGCAGTTGGATGTTGTTGATCTTATTGCTCTTCGGCAGGCAACCGGGGATGACGCAGACGGCGGTATGATCGTTTAACAATCCGGTTTTTTGCTGCGTTTGATACAGATCAAAGAACGCGGCCGCCCTCCTCCATAGAAGACACTTGCGAACAGGAGCGTCTTTTGGTGCTCGAGTTAACGTGAGGGCACTTTATGGACTATTTAAAACTTATCCTTTTGGGAATGATTACGCTGATTGCGGCCTTGGCCAGCAGTTGGGCGCATGATTTGGCCTATCAGGTGCATGCATTTTTGATCATGGTGATCGCTTTTGGCATGTTTATATGGGTACTCAGAAATACTGGGGAACCAAAGTATCAGCCACAAGACGGCATCTATTTTGATGGTGTTATTCGCGCGGGTGTCATCGCGACTGCCTTTTGGGGGATCGCCGGTTTTCTGGTCGGTACCTTCATTGCGTTCCAACTCGCATTTCCTGAATTGAACTTCGAATGGGGTCAGCCCTTTACCAACTTCGGTCGGTTGCGTCCGCTGCACACAAGTGCGGTGATTTTTGCCTTTGGTGGCAACGCATTGATCGCGACGTCGCTTTACGTCGTGCAGCGCACCAGCGGCGTTCGGTTGTGGGGCGGCAATGCGGCCTGGTTCGTCTTCTGGGGCTATCAGCTGTTCATCGTCTTGGCAGCAACCGGCTATTTGCTGGGTGCGACACAGTCAAAAGAATACGCCGAGCCTGAGTGGTACGTAGATATCTGGCTGACAATTGTCTGGCTTGCGTATCTTGCGGTCTTCCTTGGAACGATCTTCAAGCGCAAAGAACGTCACATCTATGTTGCCAACTGGTTCTTCCTGAGCTTCATCATAACAGTTGCGATGCTGCACGTTGTGAACAACCTTTCCGTTCCTGTCAGCATCTGGGGCAGCAAATCTGTGCAAGTCTTTAGCGGCGTACAAGATGCGATGACCCAGTGGTGGTATGGCCATAACGCCGTTGGCTTTTTCCTGACAGCGGGTTTCCTTGGCATGATGTACTACTTCGTGCCCAAGCAAGCGAACCGTCCGGTGTACAGTTATAAACTGTCCATCATTCACTTCTGGGCGCTGATCTTCCTGTACATCTGGGCAGGTCCACACCACCTGCACTACACGGCTTTGCCTGACTGGGCGTCTACACTTGGTATGGTCTTCTCGATCATTCTTTGGATGCCAAGCTGGGGTGGTATGATCAACGGTCTGATGACGCTGCAAGGCGCATGGGACAAGTTGCGCACCGATCCAATCATGCGGATGTTCGTTCTGTCACTCGGCTTCTACGGCATGTCCACATTTGAAGGTCCAATGATGTCGATCCGTGCGGTTAACTCTTTGTCACACTACACTGACTGGACAATCGGCCACGTACACTCTGGCGCACTTGGCTGGAACGGTATGATTACCTTTGCTTGCATCTACTTCCTGACACCACGTTTGTGGGGCCGTGCGCAGATGTATTCAATGAATGCGATCAACTGGCACTTCTGGCTCGCGACACTTGGTATCGTTCTTTATGCCGCATCCATGTGGGTCACAGGCATCATGGAAGGTTTGATGTGGCGCGAGGTCGACGACCAAGGCTTCCTTGTGAACTCTTTCGCCGACACGGTTAGCGCCAAGTTCCCGATGTATGTGGTGCGCGGTTTGGGAGGTGTTTTGTTCCTCAGCGGCGCGTTGGTGATGGTCTGGAATATGTGGATGACCATCCGTGGGGCGACCCCCGCAACCGCATCCGTCCCTCATGCAACCCCTGCAGAATAAGGAGAGCACATCATGGCCTTTCTTGATAAACACGCCATCCTGGAAAAAAGCCCGACGTTGCTTTTGACCTTTTCACTGCTCACCGTCACTGTTGGCGGGATCGTAGAAATCGCACCTTTGTTCTGGTTGGAGAACACTATCGAGGATGTGGAGGGCGTGCGCCCTTACTCCCCGCTGGAACTGACCGGACGCGATATCTACATCCGCGAAGGGTGCTACACGTGCCACAGCCAAATGATCCGTCCAATGCGTGACGAAGTTGAACGCTATGGACATTACTCATTGGCGGCTGAGTCTAAATACGATCACCCGCATCAATGGGGATCCAAACGCACGGGTCCTGATGTTGCGCGTGTCGGTGGACGTTATTCGGACGCTTGGCATGTGGACCACCTGAAGGATCCGCAGTCGGTCGTGCCTGAAAGCATCATGCCGAAATATGCTTTCCTCGCCGAAACTGAAATCGACGGGGAGCATATTGAAGCCTTGCTTAAGACGCATCGTTTTGTCGGCGTACCTTATACGGACGAGCAAATTGCCTCTGCCTCAGCTGACTTCAAGGTTCAGGCGGACCCTGATGAAGATTGGGACGCATTGGTTGAACGCTATCCTGGGGCTGTTGTGTCCAATTTTGACGGACAGCCGGAATTGACCGAAATGGATGCGCTGATTTCATATTTGCAAATCCTTGGCACGATGGTCGATTTCTCAACTTTCACCCCAGATGCAAGCCGATAGGAGGCACAGATGGACACGTATTCACTCCTAAGAGAAATCGCAGACAGCTGGGTCTTGCTGGCGATGTTCGCCTTTTTCATTGGCGCGGCGATCTTGGCTTTCTTGCCAAGCCAGAACAGCGCACGTGTTGATGCAAGCATGATCCCTTTGCGCAACGACATAGATGTAACTGCGCGCGCTGACACAGACGAAAAAAGCGCCAGCGCGGCTGCTGATACTCAAACGAAAGGGGCAAGCCATGTCTGATCGTAAAGTTGACGAAGAAACAGGCGTCGAAACCACAGGTCACACCTGGGATGGTATCGAAGAGCTTAACAACCCCTTGCCGCGTTGGTGGCTTTGGACACTGTACCTGACCATTATTTGGGGAATTGGCTACACGATTGCCTATCCTGCGTGGCCCATGATTTCAGGCGCGACAACGGGTCTGAGAGAATGGTCGACCCGTGGAAATGTCGCGCAGGATATCGCTGAGCATGAAGCGCAAAATGCAGAACTTGTGACTGCGTTGCTTGGTGCGGACATGAACGTGCTTCCGGAAAACGCCGATTTGAATCGTTATGCGATCGCACGCGGTGGTGCTGTGTTTCGCGCGCAATGTTCCCAGTGCCACGGCTCTGGCGCAGCGGGCGCGGTTGGCTATCCTAACTTGCTAGATAACGACTGGCTTTGGGGCGGTTCCATTGAATCGATTGTCCACACGGTTCGTCATGGTGTGCGCAATGATACCGATGATAACGCGCGGTACTCTGAGATGCCAGCGTTCGCAAATATGCTTGAGAAAGAGGAAATCGCAGCAACAGTTGAATATGTTCTGTCACTTTCCAATCAAGAGCACGACGCGACCCTTGCGCCGATTGGCGCAGAGATCTTCGCGGATAATTGTTCATCCTGTCACGGTGACAATGCAATGGGCGATCAAGAGCTTGGCGCACCTAACCTGGCAGATGCCATCTGGCTGTATGGTGGAGACCGCGACGCGCTAAGTTACACAATCGAAAACGCGCGCTTTGGTGTTATGCCAGCTTGGGGCCAGCGTCTTAGCGAAGAAGATGTACGAGCGGTTTCAGCCTATGTTCATGCTTTGGGAGGCGGAGAGTAGGCTGACCTTGGTCAGCGTGCCTTTCGGGCTGGCTGACCATCCGTCCCGAAACGACCCTGTTCGCAAACTGTGTCGTTTCGGGACTTTTTGATTCAGATCAATGCACCCGCGAACCACGCGCGATATCGTGATTATGCGAACAGGAAACAAACACATGTCTCAAAATAAGGCACCTGCATTATATGCTGCCCAAGAACCCATTTTCCCCAAAAAGGTGAAAGGATTCTTTCGCTCGTTCAAGTGGTGGATCATGGCTGTCACGTTGGGAATCTATTACCTGACCCCATGGCTACGTTGGGATCGTGGTCCTAACTTGCCGGACCAAGCTGTCCTGATCGATATGGCGAACCGCCGTTTCTATTTCTTCTGGATCGAAATCTGGTCGCACGAATTTTATTTCGTCGCGGGCTTGCTGATCATGGCGGGATTGGGGCTGTTTTTGTTCACCTCTGCCTTGGGACGGGTCTGGTGTGGCTATACCTGCCCACAAACTGTCTGGACCGATTTGTTTATTCTGGTTGAACGCTGGATTGAAGGTGACCGCAACGCGCGGGTTCGGCTTTGGAATGGTAAATGGACTTTAAAGAAATGGCGCCTACGGATTACGAAATGGGTTGCATGGCTTCTGATTGCCGTGGCAACCGGCGGTGCTTGGGTGTTCTATTTCGCGGACGCGCCGACGCTTCTGGGTAATCTGGTACAGTTCACAGCGCATCCTGCGGCCTACATCACAATCGCCATTCTAACCCTTACGACTTTTGTGTTCGGTGGTTTCATGCGCGAACAGGTCTGTATCTACATGTGCCCGTGGCCACGCATTCAAGCTGCGATGATGGACCCAGATACGATCACCGTGGCCTACCGTGAATGGCGTGGTGAGCCGCGCAAACACTCCGAAGAGGTGAAGGCGGGACAACCCATGGGCGATTGCATTGATTGCATGGCCTGCGTCAACGTCTGTCCAATGGGCATCGATATTCGCGACGGTCAACAGATGGAATGTATCACTTGCGCGCTTTGTATTGATGCTTGTGATGATGTTATGGCAAAGATCGGCAAGCCACGCGGCTTGATCGACTACATCGCGCTATCTGACGAAGATGCGGAACGTGCCGGGGCGGAACCAAAGCCGATCTGGAAACATGTCTTACGCCCACGCACGCTGTTTTATTCAACACTATGGGCGGCGATCGGGTTTGGCCTTGTCTTCGCGTTGTTCATCCGCAGCGATATTGAACTTACCGTCAGCCCAGTGCGCAACCCGACTTACGTGCTGCAATCTGATGGCTCTATTCGCAACATTTATGATGTGCGTCTGCGCAACAAGTTGGGTGATGATCGTCGTTTCCACCTGAACCTGACAAGCGATGAAATCCTTCGGATTGAGCTTGAAGGCCAAGAGCGCGTTCTTTGGATCGACGTTCCTGCTGACACAACAGTGCTGCAACGTGTTTACATCACCGCACGTCCGCAAGACGCAGCGGCCAGCATTGAAAGCACGCCGCTTCGTATCTGGGTCGAAGATCTGGGAACCGGTGAGAGAGCCAGCCAGTCTACCATTTTCAACGGAAGGAATAGCCAATGACCGAGATCAAAGGATGGCATGTATTTGCAGGCTTTGCTGGGGCGTTTAGCGTCATCATTGCGGTTAACCTGACCCTCGCGTTCCAAGCGGTTGCGACTTTTCCCGGGCTGGAAGTTAAAAACTCTTACGTTGCAAGTCAGACATTTGACGTAGAGCGTGACGCACAAACCGCATTAGGTTGGGATGTCTCGGCAACGTTGAAAGATCACGTTTTGTCGCTTATCATTCAAAAGGATGGGGAAGCGATTGCGCCAACGATCGAAAGCGCGACATTTGGGCGGGCAACCAATGTTGCCTTTGATGAAGTGCCTGACTTTAAATTCGACGGTGAAGCGCTGCGTGCAAATGTCATAGCTGGTGAAGGCAACTGGAACCTACGGGTGAAAGCACGATCTGCTGATGGAACACTGTTTCAGCAGCGTATTATCGTGACTGTTTTACAATGACAGCGGTTTGTCCTGCCTGTGTTGCGATGCCAGAGATGGACGACATCGATGTCGGCGGTACGTCTTTGCAGTTTTCACTGCCCACCATTCATTGCGCGGCTTGCATTGGTAAGATCGAACGCGGTCTCTCAAACGTAAACGGCGTTCGCAATGCACGGGTCAACTTATCGCTTAAGCGTCTTACTGTTACGGGAACGGTCAGCTCCGAAACTATTAAAAGCACGCTGAGCCAACTCGGTTTCGAGGCTTATCCGCTTGATCTGGAATCTCTGAATACTGCGCGTGATACGGTTGGGCGCAACTTGCTCACACGTATGGCCGTTGCCGGCTTTGCGATGATGAATGTGATGCTGCTGTCTGTGGCGGTCTGGTCTGGTGCGACGGATGCTACCAGAGATCTGTTTCACCTGATTTCAGCGATGATCGCTTTGCCTGTTGTTGCGTATTCAGGTCAACCGTTTTTCCAAAATGCTTGGTCGGCTCTGCGGGTCGGTCGCCTAAATATGGACGTTCCGATTTCGCTGGCCATTATTTTGGCCGCCGGTATGTCTTTGTTCGAAACTCTAAACAGTGGTCATCACGCCTATTTCGACGCGGCGCTTTCACTGACATTCTTTCTACTTATCGGTCGCTATATGGACCACCGTACCCGCAGTGCTGCGCGTTCAGCTGCGAAAGAACTGACTGCGCTTGAGGTGCAAAATGCCCAGCGGATTACAGGCGATACTGTGGACACAATTTCGGTCGCGGACTTGGCGATTGGCGATATGATTTTGGTTCCAACAGGCGCGCGCATTCCTGTCGACGGCGTATTGGTGTCGCCGAATGCTTTGATTGATCGCGCGTTTTTGACCGGTGAATCTGTGGCAGTTGAAATGGAAATGGACGCAACGCTGCAATCTGGTGAGATCAACGTCGCGTCCCCCTTAACCATGCGTGCAACAGCCGTAGGCGATGATACGACCTTGCGCCGGATGGCAAGCATGGTTGAAATGGCCGAGAACAGCCGAAACAGCTACACCGCGTTGGCAGACAAGGCCGCGCAGATCTATGCGCCTGCGGTTCATCTTCTTGCGCTTTCCGCATTTGCGGGTTGGGTCATCGCAACCGGTGATGTCCGTCATGCGCTGAATGTGGCGATTGCCGTTTTGATCATTACATGCCCGTGCGCTCTTGGACTTGCGGTGCCTGCGGTCTCTACAGCTGCGATCAGCCGCTTGTTCAGCATGGGCTATTTAGTGAAACACGCAACCGCGCTTGAGCGCTTGGCCGAAGTGACCCGTGTTGTGTTTGATAAGACAGGTACGTTAAGCCAACCCTCTGTTGTGCTGCCGGACGTATTTTCTGCGACCGATCAGGCCATTGCAAAGGGTCTTGCCCAAGCCTCCAACCACCCGCTGTCACGGGCTTTGGATGCGGCACTGGCTGATGTTGCCGCAGCCGCGATTACACAGATAACCGAGATTGCGGGACAGGGCGTTTCAGGGCAATGGCAGGGACAAAACGTGCGTCTGGGGCGTGGTGTCTGGCTCAGTGCGGATTTCGATGATCTTGGCTTGCAAGTGGGCGATCAAACTCCACTTCGCATCGAAGCGAGCGAAGCCCCAAGAGCGGGTGTACAAACGGCTTTGGACGGCCTGAACATTCCCGGAGAAATCGTAACTGGCGATGTTGAAGGGCCTGCCCAGCGCTTTGCGCAACGCCTTGGCCTGGGCGTCACTGCAAATGTGCGCCCTGATGAAAAACTGCACTATCTTGAGCGTCTGTCAGAGCAATCTGAAAAGGTTCTGATGGTGGGCGATGGTCTAAACGACACAGCCGCCTTAGCCGCTGCGCACGCATCTATCGCACCAGCTTCGGCTTTAGATGCGTCGCGATCCGCTTCTGACATCGTGATCTTGAAAGACAGCTTTGAAGAATTGCCTCTGCTGATGAAGATCGCGAAACTTGCGAGCACGTTGTCGAAACAGAACTTTGCCATCGCTGCCGTTTACAATGCGATTGCTATTCCTATCGCGCTTGCTGGCTTTGCCACGCCTTTGGCAGCAGCCTTGGCGATGTCGATTTCTTCCATCACAGTGCTTCTGAATTCTCAACGCATTAGGTTTATCCAATGAATGTTCTTGTCATCCTTATTCCGGTCTCGCTTATTCTGGGGGCTGTTGGTCTGGCGGCCTTTATCTGGACTGTTCGCAGCAACCAATATGACGATGAGCAAGGCAATGCTGCCAGAATTCTGCTGGATGACTAGAGAATGAGCGCCTTTTGGTTGACGTGGTCATTGATTTCACGTTTCAAATCCAAGGGTATGTTGGGCTGTCAGCAAGATCAGCTGTAAAAATCCAGCTGACCAGTTGTCAACTTCGCTAGACACCCATAAAGGTAGTTAATGGCTATTACTCTTCCTTCCCCGACTTCACCGCTTAAAATTGGCACCCGTGGCTCTCCTTTGGCGCTGGCCCAAGCATATGAAACCCGTCGCCGCTTGGCGGTTGCCTTTGATCTGCCCGAAGAGGCGTTTGTGATCAAAGTGATCAAGACGACGGGCGATAAAATTCTGGACCGTCCGCTGAAGGAAATCGGCGGCAAGGGTTTGTTCACCCGAGAAATCGAAGATGACATGCTTAGCGGTGCCATTGATATTGCGGTGCATTCGATGAAGGATATGCCAGTGCTACAGCCTGAAGGGCTTGTGCTGGATACGTATCTTCCACGTGAAGATGTGCGTGATGCGTTCGTTTCTGCCGGTCATAACCGTTTGGAGGATCTTCCTTCTGGTGCAGTTGTCGGGACGTCTTCATTGCGTCGTCGCGCGCAGCTTTTGAATTTCCGCCCAGACCTTAATGTCGTGGAGTTCCGTGGAAACGTCCAAACCCGCCTGAAAAAGTTGGAAGACAAGGTTGCGGATTGCACCTTCCTTGCAATGGCAGGCTTGCGTCGTCTTGATATGGCGCATGTGGCGAAAAGCGCCATCGAAACGGAAGAAATGCTACCCGCCGTGGCGCAGGGCGCTATCGGAATCGAGCGTCGCATCGATGATACGAATGCAGCTGAAATGCTGGCTGCGATCCATGACACACCAACGGGTCAACGCCTAGCGGCAGAGCGTGCATTCTTGGCAGCGCTAGATGGTTCTTGTGAAACGCCGATCGCGGGTCTTGCAGAGCTAGATGGGGGCAACATGCGTTTCCGTGGCCAAGTTTTGCGCCCTGATGGGTCTGAAAGCATCGGCGATGACGTCAGCGGCACCATCGAAGATGGCGTCGAAATGGGTCAAGCGATGGCTGCAAAGCTGCTTGCAGAAGCGGGTGAAGGGTTCTTTGACTGGCGCGTCTAGGACTGCGTTAGTCAGGAAGAACCTTACCCGGATTCATGATGTTGTTAGGGTCCAAAGCGGCTTTGATCGCTTTCATCGCGGCGATAGAAACAGGGTCTTTGCGCCGCGCCATTGAGCGCAATTTACTGACGCCAATGCCGTGTTCCGCCGAAAAACTTCCGCCCAGCTTCAGCGTTTCATCTTCCACGGCCTCGGTGATCGCGTCATGCACCTCGGGATCCTGACTTTTTCCCCAAACCGAGTAATGTACATTGCCATCGCCCAAATGTGACACGATCATTGCTTTGGCACCGGGATCAAGGCTGGGCAGGCGTTTTTCCATGGCTTCACAAAACGTCGCCACCTTTTCCAAAGGGACTGCGATGTCATGATTGATTAAGGGCTTATGGACCAGCACGACCTCTGCGGCAGCTTCGCGCCGTTCCCACATTGCACGCCTTTGGGCTTCGTTCTGGGCGACTGTTGCATCAAGGATTGCACCGCTTTCAAACAAACCAGCTAGGATTTCTTCAAGTTCACCAACCAGCGGGATCTGACCAGTCGCATCGGGGTTGGCTTTCGCAGCAACTGTCGTGCCGACTTCGACCATGATGTTCACGTCATAGGGCGCATCAAAGGGTTCGCGCGCCCCTTCTGTGATCTCCAAATGCCGTTCTACATAGGCGCGGGGCATATATTCGAATGCTTCCACAGCACCGCCAGTAGCGTCTTGTAGTTGATTGAGTAACTGCAGACCCTCACCGATCGACGGAGCCGCAACCATCGCTGTTGCGTAGGCTTTTGGTTTTGGGGAAAGTTTCAGCACGGCCTTGGTGATGATCCCAAGTGTGCCTTCTGCACCAATCACGAGGTGTTTTAGGTTATATCCAGAGTTGTCTTTGCGTAGTTCCGACATCAGATCTGCTATTTCGCCATTTGGTAAAACCACTTCAACACCAAGCACCAGATCGCGTGTATTGCCGTAGCGTACGACGTTTGAGCCACCGGCATTCGTTGCCATACATCCGCCAATCAAACAGGTGCCACGGGCCCCAAATGTCAGCGGGAAAACCAGATCTTCTGCATCTGCGGCAGCATGCATGTCTGACAGAACAACACCAGCATCCACAATCGCGATACGCGCATCCTTACGGATGTCATGGATGCGGTTCATCCGTTCCATTGAAATCATGATATGGCCACTGCCGGATGCACCCCCTGCAAGACCAGTGTTGCCACTGACCGGAACAATTGGTGTCTTGGTCGCGTTGCCAAGTTTAACTATATCAGCGACTTCTTGACTTGAGGCAGGGCGCACGACTGCGATCGGGTCGGATTGATATTGACCCATCCAATCTTGCCGCCAGCGCGCAATATCATTTCCAGTCAGCACATGATCCTTTCCGACAATTGCGATCAGCTCTTCAATCATTATGTGCTCACTTTGCTTAGGGGCTTAGGTATCTGCCAAGTTTTGAGTTATGGTGCCAGCGCTGTCAACGCATTGCGCAAGGCGGTTTCATCCGTCAAGGCAAGCCTGACAGGAAGCGTCACGACTTTCTGTCTGAACGCTTGGGGCAGACGGACGGCGTCCTTTTCAGTTGTAACGAGCTGGGCATCATGCATAAGCGCGTCACGTTCTAAGCGGGTCATCAAAGCAGGGGTCAGGGTCTGATGATCGGCCAGAGCTTCGGCCTTTATAATGTCTGCGCCCAAGTTTTTCAGCGTGACGAAGAACTTTTCAGGATGGCCGATGCCGGCAAAGGCGATACAGCGCATACCGTCGAACTCAATTCCTGTTTGGAGCGGTTCAAGATGGCCGCGCAGGCGAGGGAGAGTGAGCCGATAGCGTTGGTCGAACTGGCTCTGGCTTGGGTCAGGTCCAATCGACAGCACGATATCTGCGCGTTTAATTCCCTCTGACACAGGTTCGCGAAGCGGTCCGGCCGGCAGGCAGCGGCCATTGCCAAAGCCTTTGCTGGCATCAACCACAATGATGGAAAGCGCTTTTTCAACCGCAGGATTTTGAAAACCGTCGTCCATCAAAATATGGCTAGCGCCCGCATTACATGCGGCTTTGATCCCGGCTGCACGATCTTTGGCTACCCAAGTCGGTGCAAAGGCGGCCAGTAAAAGCGGCTCATCTCCGACGTTCTGTGCAGTGTCGGTGGTTTGGACAGAGTGTGGCCCCACAATCTTACCGCCGTATCCGCGCGACACGATATGCGGATTTGCATCCATAGACAAAAGCACTTGTGCCAATGCAATCGTCGTTGGTGTTTTACCCGTCCCACCAGCGTTTAAATTGCCGATGCAAATCACCGGAACAGGCGAAGAATAACTTGGATATTGTGCCACTCGACGCGCGGTCAGCATGCCGTATATCGCACCTAATGGTGCTAAAATTTGCGCGCGCCAATTTGGTTTATCGGGGTGTGTGTACCAGAAATTCGGGGCTCTCATAGGGTGCTTTCTAGCGTGTCCAGATGCAGTTGAATATCTTCAACCACTGCATCTGTTGCTTCTGCCCCATCCGAAATCGTGATCCACGCAGCATGTGCCATGAGGGCGGACTGATCGGCCGCCAAAAGCGTTTCGACGGCTTGTGTTAGGCCATGTGCATCTTTGACGATGCGTGCGGCCCCTGCGGCGGCAAGGCGTGAATAGCTACTGGTGTGGCGTCCAACATTAGGTCCATAGATGATCGCCGATCCAAGGCTTGCAGGGACATAAGGGTCACAACCTCCATGGGTGGGTTTTAAGGAACTGCCCAGAAAAGACAGTGGCGCAATGCGATACCAAAGCCCCATTTCTTCGGGTTCTTCGACCAGAATGACCTGGGTGTTTTCTTCGATCGTATCTCCATCTTCCCAGTGACACACGCGCCAGCCTTGGGATTTCAAAAGCGAGCGTGCTTCCAAGCTAACGGGAAACGAGGCCGCGACTAGAACAAGCGCTAGTCGATGGTTCATGCGGATCAAGGCGCGATGAGCTTTGAGAATGTCTTTCAACTCATCCTCTTGGATGTTCGCGGCCAACCAAACGGGGCGACCATTCAGGTCGGTCGAAACTTCTTCAAAAACGCTTTCATTCACTGTTGGGGGTAAGACTGCGATTTGTAGTGGCCCTTGGATTGCGACCTTGCGTCGACTTCCATCCATTTTGCGAAGGGACTTATAGGCGGCTTCATCTTGCGCGCCGAGACTGTCAAAAGCCCCTAGGGTTTCGCGCGCAAGTGACGGAAGCCATCGCCAGATAGCTTGATCCAAAAGTGTCTCATCGCCAGAAAGTAACATCATACCAAGGCCAGTTGTCTTGGCTTGGGCAATCAGGGCCGGACGCAGCTCACCGCCGAACCACAGGCATATCGAGGGTTGCCAATGATCCAGAAAACGCTTGGCTGCTTCAGTGGCATCAACGGGCAAAGCGTAACAAAATACGTTCTTGAGACTGGGTAAGCGCGGTGCTTTGTCCACATAAGTAACAAGCAAAGCGCAAGGCCCACGCAGTTGGCGCAACCGTTCCACTAGGTGAAGCAAAGCACGCGCTGACCTGTCGTCGTGCACGACCCCCCAAATCAAAGGCCCATCAAGGCGTTCTGCATAGGGATCAAGTTGCGGGATCGTCGTGCTTCGCGCCAGCGCTTTGTATGCGGTCAGGCTGAGCGAGCTCATATCATTTTAACCTAGTTCTTCCGTCGAAGACGCTTCGGTGTTTTCGTTCCGCAAGCGATGCAGATGCGCGATGTAGTATCGCATATGTGCGTTATCGACGGTGCGTTGCGCTTCGGCCTTCCACGCATTGTAGGCCGTTTCGTAATCTGGAAAAATTCCAACAACGTGCAAGTCATCGACGTCTTTGAAGACATTTTTCGTCGGGTCGACAAGCTCGCCGCCAAACACCAGGTGAAGTCGTTTTTCCATGGGTTGGTCCTTATTTCGTTGTGACTAGGGTATCTATTGCTGTGGTCGGGTCAAGCGGGACCCAAGTGTGTCAGAATTTCTGTATGCAGCGGCGAATTAGAAGCCACGACGCCGTTCAAGCGCGGGTCAATTCCATTGAAGACAAGGGAAGCACCTGTTTTGTCGGTTATCGTGCCACCTGCTTCTGATACGATCAAAGCGCCGGCGGCAATGTCCCATTCCCAGCTTGGGCGCAGGGTCAGCATCGCGTCAAATTTGCCTTGTGCGACCAATGACAAACGATAGGCCAGCGAAGGACGGTGATGTCGGCTGAATTCGGGTGCAGTTTCGTTTTTCCAGTGCTGTGCGGCAAGGCTGGGTTTGGTCGCTAGAATCTGCGCGCCTTCGAAACCGGCTTGCTTCGAGACATTGATCGCGGAGTGATTCAAATGTGTGCCACCGCCTAATTCAGCGGTGAACAACATGTCACGCATGGGTAGCAAAACCACAGCAGCGGTGATGCGCCCTTGCTTGGCGATCGCCAACGAATGTGCCCAAGTGCGTGACCCTTCAATAAAACTGCGTGTGCCATCAATGGGGTCAATGATGAAAACATTTTCACTATCCTGACGGTCTATTGTGTCCGACGACTCTTCGCTAAGCCAACCATAGTCGGGCCGGGCAGTGCGAAGTTGATCTTCTAGCAAGGCGTTCACAGCCAGATCGGCCTCTGTCACAGGGCCCGCGCCATCAGCTTTGTCCCAAGTTTTGGGGGCGTTCTGAAAAAAGCGTTTCGCGATCTCGCCGGATGCCTGGGCCGCGTCAATCAGCAAATCAAGATCAGTTCCCTGCAAGGGTCATTCCTTCGATCAACAGCGATGGAACGACGCGCGACAGATGTGCGCGCGTGTCATTTGCAGGGGTCATACGCATCAACATATCGCGTAGATTTCCAGCAATCGTGCATTCATTCACGGGATGGCTGATCTGCCCATTCTCAATCCAGAAACCGGCAGCACCACGGGAATAATCGCCCGTTGTCGCATTGATAGTCGAGCCGATCATAGACGTCACAAGCAGACCTGTTCCCATGTCTTTTATCAAATCGTCGCGGCTTTGCGCGCCTTGAGTGAGTTCGATATTCCAATTGCTTGGCGAAGGCGGCGCAGATGTGCCGCGTGCAGCATTTGCTGTCGAAGCCATGCCTAGTTTGCGTGCATTCGCCTGATCCAACGTCCAACCTGTCAGGACACCGTTCTCGATAATCGCGCGCTTTTGCGTGGCCAGACCTTCGGCATCAAACAAGCGCGAACCGGGAATGCGTTTGCGATGCGGGTCTTCGATAAGGCTAAGATGTTCAGGCAGAATTTGCGCCCCAAGTGCGTCGCGCAACCAAGATGACCCGCGCGCAATAGAGGCACCGTTCACGGCGGCCAAAAGATGCCCGATCAGCGTCGATGAAATACGTTCGTCAAACAAGACCGGGTAGCTACCGGTGGGTGGCTTGGTGGCCCCCATGCGTGCCAAAGCCCGCTGCGCTGCGCTGTTGCCAATGTCTTCTGCACTGCGCAGATCAGCTTGGAAAATGCGGCTGTCGCCGTCGTAATCCCGCTCCATCTGAGCGCCAAGGCCACCAATCGCAACGCAGGACGTTGCGCGGTCAGTGCGTTTATAGCCTCCGGTAAATCCATTTGTTGCACTAATATGAATTTCACGCGCGCTATAGCCGCCACTAGACGCCTGTACTTGGCTGATCCCTTTATGGGCAAGTGCCGCAGCTTCAGCGCGCATCGCATCATCCTGCAAGTCCGCGGGATCCGGTTCGGGCGTGGGGTCAAACAGCTCTAACCCGTCTGCACTGCGCGCATCGGACAAGACATTTTCATCTGCAAGTCCAGCATAGGGATCTTCGGGTGCTTCTTTTGCCATAGCGATGGCACGCTCGCACATCGCGTCAATCGTCGTTTGCGACGTGTCCGAAGAGGATACGCAAGCCTGTCTTCGACCGACAAAAACGCGCAAACCAATATCGATACCTTCAGAGCGTTCTGCTTGTTCCAGAACGCCATTGCGCACGTCAATGGACAGGGCTGTGCCTTTGACCGCCATTGCATCCGCACCATTTGCGCCTGCCTTCTTCGCGCCAAGCAAAAGGGCGTGGGCCAATTCTTCTAGATTTTGGGACATTAGAACTCCGCAAACTGCTTGCAGTGGAGGTAGCCCGCCATGCCCCTTCTTACAAGGTCACACAAAAAAGCCGCGCTAAATGGCGCGGCTTTTCTCAATAAAATTTAGCGTAGTTTACTGGATACGTTGGCCATTCGCTAGGATGTGGCCGTCTGCGTTGATCTCAACTTTCGTTGTCAACGTGTCTTCGCCCTCACCCGGACGCGCAAATAGACCCATCATCATGCGTGCACCCATCGCTTGTTCCTGAGGCAAAAGTCCCATTTCAACCAGTTTGTCCATCAAACCGTTGCCACCGACAAGCTTCATATCAATGCCGCCTGTTGGCTTTGGAAAGCCTCCAAAGCTTTCAAGATCGTTGTTATCAAAAGTGAAATCACCTGTTCCAGAAAGTTGGGCACCCGCAACCGAAACCAGAAGATTGCGCAGGGTTAGCGCGTTAAGCTCGGCTGGCATGGCTTCGCCATTTTCAACGGCCGCCATCTGCGCTGGATCAAAGAAATCGAACAGCATCTTGGCTTTGCCTACAAGGTCCAGAGAAATCGTTGCAGGATCGCGCGGTAAAACATTGCCCGCGTCAAGCATGGACCAAAGATCATCGGAAGTGACGAAATCTGCGAGCGTTAAACCAAAGGCAAAATCACTTGGCGTTTCGGATTTTGCGACGGGGATCAACAGATTGAAGGCAACTTCGCCCAGACCTGCAACAACAGGCAATGGAATTTCGGCACCATTCAAGTTGAAGTTTACGCCATTGCTCGATCCTGAATACTCTAACAGATCTTTGTTCATCTTGACGCCAATAATAGATGACTCTGCTCCGCTAGAGCCGCTCATTGTGTCGCCTCTGTCGGTGAACGAAAACTCTGTTTTTGAACCTGTGTAACTAATGTCACCTTGCACAGCGAAACCGTCGTTTAGCGCGGAGGCCATGTTTTCAGGATCCATGCTGACAGGCAAAAATGAATCGCCTGAAAAGCTGAGTGTGTCCATTTTTCCATTAAAGTTAACGCCATCGTTACTGTCGGGCTCGCTGAAGGTAACTGTATAGGTCGTTGCGCCCAACGCCATGTTCTGCGCAATCTTGCGCAAAGCACCGGGTTCCATGATGGATTGCCCACTTAGATTGTTCGAGGTGAACGAAACATTCATCGCACCTTCTGGCAGTGCTTCGCCTTCGATCATCAACTTGTTCAGAACGATCCCAATCTGATCCGCGGAATAGTCATATGTTACTTTGCTAGGATCACCGCTGGCGCGCATGCTCATGTTCTGCATTGTGTAATCAAGCGAACCTTTGACGACTTCGCCTTCTGGGCCAGCGGCCTCAAATGACACCGGCATCACTTCGGGGAAGACCAGATTGACTGTACCGTCGCCATTTTCGATGAATTGAACTGAATCCATGCTTAACGCAAATGCACCGCCACCTTCTGGCATGGGTACTGACATGCTCAAACCAGTGATTTCCAGCGTGTTTCCAGACATGCTTTCTTGCCCGTCAACTGTATAGCCAAAGCCGGACATATACGCTTTCCAGTCTGCCCAAATGTCATTCGCGCTTACATCGGCAGAAGCAGACGTAGCGAGAAGCACAAGTGATGTGGCGCTGAAAACAGCTGATCGAAGCGACATAGACGTAATCCTTTTAGGAACAATTTGCCTTGCAGCTTTGCCCGTGCTTGGGGCAACGTCAAGTTGAAGCGACGGTTGCGTTGAAATGTGGCGGTAATCCCCCCAAACGATAAGGATCAAAAGCATGTCAGATATCGCGGGTAAGACAGCTATTATCACAGGCGCGAGCCGTGGCATCGGCGAAGCTACCGCGCGCTTATTCGCGCGTCATGGGGCCAATGTAGTTCTGCTTGCGCGCAGCGGAGATGAAATTGAGAGCATCGCCAGTGATATAGGGGCAAAGGCGTTGGCCATTCAATGCGATGTCAGCGATTTCAGCGCAATGGAAGCCGCCGTCGCAAAGACCCAAACCTACTTTGGCAGCATTGATATTCTGATCAACAATGCAGGCGTTATTGACCCAATCGCGTTGCTGTCAGAGGCAGATCCCGTCGCTTGGGCACGCGCGATCGCGATCAATTTGACTGGTGTATTTTACGGAATGCGCGCTGTTCTTCCGATGATGAAGCAAGCCAACAGTGGAACGATTTTAACCGTGAGTTCAGGCGCTGCCCATCGCCCGATAGAAGCTTGGTCGCATTATTGTAGCTCGAAAGCGGGGGCGGCTATGTTGACTGGCAGCGCGCATTTGGAAAACGCTCAATTCGGTATCCGCTGTATGGGCTTGTCCCCGGGAACAGTGGCGACGCAAATGCAACGCGCAATCAAAGATTCGGGTGTGAATGCCGTTAGCCAGCTTGATTGGGACACTCATGTTTCTGCTGATTGGCCTGCGCAAACCCTATTGTGGATGTGCAGTGCTGATGCAGATGACTGGTTGGGTGAAGAAGTGTCATTGCGCGATGAAACAATCCGCATGCGGGCAGCTCTGTCATGATAAATGTGACTAAGGCTGATGATGTTTGGACCGTCACAATTAACCGTCCTGAAAAGGCCAATTCCCTAACCGCAGACATGCTTGCAGAATTGACCGAGCTGGCGCGCTCTGCAAAAGACGCGCGCGCATTTGTGTTAACGGGAACCGGAAAAGTCTTTAGCGCGGGTGCTGATCTGGATGAAGCACGCGCAGGTCTTGCGGTGTCGCCGATCTGGGAAGAATTGTCAGGGGCAATCGCGGCTCTGCCCTGTCTTACGATTGCGGCTTTGAACGGCACTTTAGCCGGGGGCGCGATGGGCATGGCGCTTGTGTGTGATCTACGTCTGGCAGCGCCGTCTGCCAAGTTTTTCTATCCGGTGATGAAACTTGGTTTCTTGCCGCAACCGTCTGATCCTGCACGGATGTGCGCGCTGGTCGGACCGGCGCGCACCAAACTGATCCTTATGGGTGGTCAGAAAATTGATGCTGATACCGCGTTGCAGTTTGGCCTGATTGATAGAATTTGCGCGCCTGAAAACCTGCTACCATCAGCATTTAGGATCGCGGCAGATTGCATTGCCGCGGACCCCCATTTAGCAGCGCAAATCAAGCAAATGTGCCGTGGGTAAAGGCCTCTCGCATTAATTGTCCTGCCTTGCGATATCGGTCACGAGAACGTCGTTTACCATATCACCCAGAACAGCGACTGCATTTTGCTTAAGGGCTTTGCGCATGCGGATCAGGTTTTCCGTGGTTGCAAAGGCACCATCAAACCCGCCAAGGCTGGCATGATCAAACAGCGCTTGTAAAAAGGTATCGCGCAGTTTGGGTTCCACTTCGAAAACCTTGTCTTTTGTGCCTGCTTTGACCTCCAGACTAAGGGCGACGATTGCAACGGATCGCACGATATCACCTTTGATGACGGGCACGATGAACTGGTTGCTGAGTTTGACGTACTCAAAGGAAACATCCTCTGCGGATTTGGGTTTTGGTGCGTCCTCGGTTTTCTCAGCATGCTGGTTCGGGTCATCGCCACATGGATTTGTTTCTGTTTGAAGCGTGATCTCTTCGGGTTTTAACATCAAGCCCGCTGCCACACCCGCACCACCAAAAATGAGAATAAGAAGTATTGGAATGAGTTTTTTCATGATGGGACACCTTCTTTAGAACGGCAGAATGGCTTCAAGAACTTGGCGGCCGTATCTTGGCTGCTGCATGTCGGAAATCTGCCCGCGTCCACCGTAAGAAATGCGTGCGGAGGCGATTTTGTCATAGGTGATTTCATTCTGACGCGAGATATCTTCGGGTCGTACATATCCGTTCACCAAGAGCTCGCGCAGCTCAAAATTCACGCGCACTTCTTGCGTGCCTTCAATCGCCAGAACACCGTTGGGCAAAACTTGCACGATCGTGGCCGCAACTCGCAATGTCAGCTTTTCTTTTCGCCGCACAGAACCGTCGCCCTTGGAAGAGCTTTTGCTGTTGAGATCGACCGCATTGGCGGGGCTTGAGCCGTCAGGCCATTGCTTGGCTAACTTTTGTGGAACACCGAAAAATTCCGGAAGGTTTAAACTGTCTGACCCATCGCGAGACCGCGACGTTGTGTTGGAAATCTCAGCTTTGTCATCAATTTCGATTACGACGGTCATTATATCGCCCTGCTGTAAAGCGCGGCGATCCCCTAGAAGTGATTTGCGATCACGGCGCCAAAGTGACGATGCGTCTGCGGTGCTGCGTCGTTCCACCGTTTGAGGCAGGCCTTGATAGATCATCGCGGAATGTTCGCGCGTTTCCATTGGCGGGGTAAAAGAAGGTGCTTTGCCAAGGTAATCCGGATCGCTGCAGGCTGTTAAAAAGGCAAGCCCAGCAAGAAGTACGTAAATGCGCATGTGAATGAGCGCTCCCTATTTTGAGACACGCACGGATCCATCACTTTGGATCGTGCCGAATATCGACGTTTTTGAAGCAAGGTTCATGACGCGAATGCGCTGCCCGACCGATCCACGCCCCAAAGCGCGTCCTTCGGTTGTCATGGACAAACCATTGCTGGCGAATGTGATCTCGATGATCTGATTGCGTTCAACACTGGCGGCAGGTGCGATCTGAGATGTCAAAATAACGCGACCCGCATATAGTGCGACTTTCGCTTCTGAACCGACGATGGGCGCGGCGCTGTTAAATGCGCCATCCGCTTCGCCGCGCACCATCATCACATCCGTTGTGTCCAAAACTTCACCCGGCCGAATGTTGCGCGAAGCAATCGCAATGTCTGCGGCCAGGGGCAGTGCGCCACCGAAACTCAACGAAATTGCCAGCGCACGTATCATCATCTGATCTGTGTCGCAGCGCCGAGCATTTGGTCGGCGGCGGTGATCACTTTGGCGTTCAGTTCATACCCGCGCTGTGCTTCGATCAACTCGGTGACTTCACGTACTGCGTCGACGGAGCTGTCTTCCAAATATCCTTGCCGAAGCGTGCCAAGTCCATCTGTGCCCGGGGCGGTTACCTGTGAGGGTCCTGATGCTTCTGTCTCCATGAACAGGTTGCTGCCCAAGGCCTCAAGCCCCTTGGCATTGGTAAATCCTGCCAAGGTGAATTGGCCCAACAATTGCGCTTCTGCGGTTTCATCAAAATAGGCAAAAACTTCACCATCGCCATTGATAGACACGCTACGGGCTTCGGGTGGAATGACGATTTCCGGGACAACCGGATACCCGTCGTTGGTGACGATCAGACCTTCTGCGTTTTGCTTAAGCGCACCGTCACGGGTGTAGGCCGATACGCCAGATGGCATTGTGACTTCCAAATAGCCTTGCCCGTCAATCGCAACATCAAGGTCGCTGTTGGTTGCCGATAGCGACCCTTGCGCCAAATAGACAGACACCGATGAGGGCCGGACCCCAAGTCCAAGCTGAACGCCAGTCGGAAGCACTGTGCCGTCAGATGCGTTGATCGTGCCGGCGCGCGACATTTGTTGATAGTGCAGATCAGCGAACTCAGCGCGACGCGCGTTGTAGCCCGTGGTGCTCATGTTCGCGAGGTTGTTGGAAATGACTTCTACCCGCATTTGCTGGGCGCTCATTCCGGTCGCGGCGATTTTTAAAGCTCTCATTGTTGCCTCTTTGTTCTGTTTACTTGATGATCGTGCGCATTGCGTTGCGGATGCGCTCGTTTTCTGTGTCGGCGAAACTTTGACCCATTTCATAGGCGCGCTGCACTTCGATCATGCGCGCGATCTGGGACATAGGATTAACATTTGATCCCTCAAGAAACCCTTGACGCACGCGGGCGTCGAAGTTTGGCTCTATCGGTCCGTCAGCGCGAAAGTGGACGCCGTCATCACGCAGAATTTGTGTACCTGCGCTGGGCTGTACGATGCCGATCTGCCCAAGCAATTGCCCATTCGCGCTGATGGTGCCGTCAGGTGCGATGGATACAGCGCCGGTGCCTTGCGGCACAAACAACGGCGCACCACCTGCGTCAAGGACGCGATGACCGTCCGCTGTAACCAAGTCGCCTTGGTTGTTAGGCATGAAATGACCCGCGCGACTTAAGCGATCTCCGTCAGGGGTCTGGATCAAAAAGAAGCCTTCGCCATCAATGGCCAGATCGTAGGGGCCACCCGTCCGGGACATTGTTCCAGGGGAAAGGGATGTTGCGCGCGCGCGTGCCGTCGCCATAGACAGGGAAGGCGCGTCAGCGACGTTCTGGATGACTTCGGAGAAAACCAACCCCTCTTGTCGATAGCCCGTTGTGTTGGCGTTGGCGATGTTGTTGGCGATAACGCTCATTTCGCGCATCAGGCCGGACTGGCGTGTAAGTGTCGTATAACTGGCATTTTCCATTTCGGTTTATTCAGCCTCCAATGATTTGCGGAACGATTGAGGTATGGAAATACGTCACCAAGACCTGTGTCATGAAATTCATCGTCATCCAGAAGACCACGACGATCGCGCCCAATTTAGGGACGAAAGTAAGGGTCATTTCTTGAACTGACGTCAGTGCTTGCAAAAGCCCTACGGAAACGCCTGCGATCAAAGCCGCACTTAGGATCGGGATCGACATGACCACCGCAACCCATAGGCCGTGCTGCAACGTGTCGTAAAAAAGCGCTTCATTCATGCGTCAGACCGGCATCCGAAGGATTTCTTGATAGGCTTCGACAACCTTGTTGCGCACGCTGACCGCCGCTTCGACGGCCAATTCTGTTTGTGCCAAGGCCTGCACAAGGGCGTGCGGATCAGCGTCACCAGCCATGGCTGCTTTTGCAATGCTTTCGCTTTCAGCCAGCGTGGCTGAGAAATCCTGAAAAGTGTCTGCAAAGCTTTCGGCGATGTTGGCCTGCGCGGCTTCTTTCGGGTCCGTTGCGGGTTTGCTCGCGGCATATTGTTGAGAAGCAAAAAGTGATTTCACGTCCATTTGGGATCTCCTTCCTAGAGATTTTATAGGGGTTTAGCGACGTAACAGGTCCATCAGGCTACTCGACATCTGCCGAGATTGATCAAGCATCTTGAGATTGGCCTCGTAGCTGCGCTGAGCTTCACGTGCGTCTGCGATTTCGATGATAAGATCGACGTTTGATCCGTCGTAATTACCATCACCATTCGCTAGCGGATGTGAGGGATCATAGATTTCGCGCAGCTGCGATTTGTCTAACGAAAGGCGGCCCAGAGACACTTCGCCAGTCTCTCGCGATAGATCGAAATTGACAATCTTACGGTGGTATCCCGGCGTGTCTGCGTTGGCGATATTTTCGGAAACATGCCGCAGTCGTGCGGATTGTGCTTTCAGACCGCTACTGGCGATCGAAAGTGCGCTAGAGAAATCATTCATGATGTGGTCCTTTCAATGATTTACGTGCGCCCGATTGAGGTGCGCAGAATGTTGAGGGACGAGCGATAGATCGCGAGGGCGCGATCATGTTGGCGCTTGGCATCCACAGCGCGCAGAATTTCATCCTCAATAGTGACAGAGTTTCCGTTCGGATCGCTTTGTGCGCTTTCATCAACACTGATCCGCGCGTTTTCGATCGGGCTTTGCTCTGGGCTTATCCCGTTAAGATGCGCGCTGCGTGTTGCGCGTTGGACCGTGCCAGAGGCATCCGACGCGATCAAATCTTTGAACGGTGTCAGTTCTTTTGACTGGAAACCTGGCGTATCAGCGTTTGCCATATTGCGCGCGGCCACGACTTGCAGTCGACCTGCATGGCTAGCCATACCGTGGGCCATTTGAAATATTTCTAATTTTTGAAACATAAAACCTAGGATCCTCAGAAAATCTGTCTCGCTTCAACCAAGGCTTAACCCTGATTCCTTTAGAAAAAGTTTCAACGCTTTTGAGGAGATTTTGATGACAACGATTGGTTTGGACGGCTTGCTACAAGACATGCGTCATATTCGTGCCGCGCATACGTATGGCACAGTCGCCCATGTCGGGGCAGGTTTGATCGAGCTGGATGGGCTGGCGCAAAATGCGCGCTTGGGGGATCAGATTAGTCTATGTGGACGCGCTGACGATCGCATGGGTGGTGAAATCATAAGCCTCTCAAAAGACGCAACAATTGTGCAACCAGATGCGCCTTTGGAAGGGGTGTCGCTGGGGGATGAGGCAACTTTGGCCGGGCCGTTTCAAATCGCGCCTAGCGATGCCTGGATTGGCCGCATCATTGATGCGAATGGTGCCCCTATGGACGGAAGGTTTCTACCACGCGGTGCGCAGGCACGTTCAATCCTTGGAAGTCCTCCGAATCCTGCACAAAGACGTGCGTTGGGGGGACGGCTGGAAACCTCGATGTCGGTGTTCAACACGCTTTTGCCTATCGTTAAGGGCCAAAGGCTTGGCCTTTTTTCGGGGTCGGGTGTTGGAAAATCTAGCCTGTTGGCGCATTTCGCCTCACATATGCAGGCCGATGTAATTGTGATCGCCCTAATAGGTGAACGCGGTCGCGAACTGCGCCATTTTGTTGAAACAACGCTTGGCAAGAAAGGCATGGCGCGCACAGTGATTGTTGCTGCGACTTCTGATCAAAGCCCCTTGTTGCGCCGTCGTTGTGCCCTGACCGCGATGAGCGTGGCAGAACACTTCAGAGATAAAGGTAAACATGTTCTATTGTTGGCAGACTCTATCACTCGTTTAGCAGAAGCCCATCGCGAGATTGCCGTTTCGGCAGGCGAAGCACCAGCGCTTCGCGGATTTCCGGCATCTACGTCGCATCTTATCATGTCTTTGTGTGAGCGCGCCGGGCCTGGTTTGGAAGGGACCGGTGATATAACGGCACTGTTTTCGGTCTTGGTGGCCGGATCGGATATGGAAGAACCTATCGCGGATATGATGCGCGGTGTTCTGGACGGGCATGTGGTTCTGGACCGCGCAATTGCTGAGCGCGGACGGTATCCCGCGATTGATGCAGTGCGGTCTGTGTCGCGCAGTCTGCCAACTGTGGCCAATGAAAAGGAAAACGCTTTGATCGCCACTGCGCGTCAGCTTTTGGGCGCATATGACGAGAACGCCCTGATGATCCGTGCAGGTCTTTATAGCGCAGGAAGTGATCCATTGCTCGACATCGCGATCAAGGCGTATCCCGAACTAGATACCTTCATTGCCACGCTGGAACGGTTGGATGCGACGAACAGTTTCCAACGATTGGAGCTTATCTTGAGAAAAGCTGGGGCGCATGAGCTAAACACAGCCTAATTCTCTAGTATAAGTGGCGCATCCAACTATATCCACCTTAAATGTGCGCGGGAGTTTTGGGCGATGTTTTCAGGTATGACAGGTAGATTGACGGCCTTTGCTCTGGCCTGTGTGGTCGGAGGCAGTGCCGCGGCGCAGGAAAAGTCCGAACGCGCTTACGTGTTTGGGAATTCCGTGATCCACCATCTGAGCGATAGCGATGAAACATCTGTTCCGCACTGGCTGGCTTTGATGGCACAAGAAGCGAATCATGATTTCGCCCTTAGCGGCCAATGGGGGTTCTTGCGTGATTTCATGCGTGGCCTACCACCAGAGCCGAACTGGTCTTTCAAAGAAGTCGATCAATCTTGGAACAGTGAAAGGCGTCAATTTCAGGATGCAGAGCTGACTAGCATCTGGATGGTTCCTGCGAACTTCATCCAGTACCAAGCGCCTAGCGCGCCCTTTGATGGTCATAACCCTGATAATTTGTCGCCCGTTGATGCGGCGTCTGCTGTTGTTGCTTGGGCGGGCGAGGCTGATCCGAAAATAGGCGTATATGTTTATGAAGGCTGGCCTGAAATGGCTGCGGTCACGGGACGATTTCCGCCGAATGCTAACGGCCTTAGCGAATATCACACGTTTGCAACGGGTAAATATGCCCAGTGGTATGATGAATTTGTAGCCAACATCGCGGCCGCGGCACCTGACCGTGATGTTACAATGATCCCTGTCTCGCGGGTTTTGTCGTCTGTGATGCTGGAAACTGCATTGTCCGAATTGCCTGCTGAAACGTTTTACGTGGATGATGCCCCACATGGGACATCCGCATTGTATTTGATGGCTGCGATGGTTGCTTACAACACGATCTACGCAGAACCGCTGCCCGATAGCTTCCGCCCGCCAAACAGTATCGCGCCCGAATTGCGCGCAACTTTCCCGATGGTACGTGATGCGATTTGGGAACGTGTCGCAGCCTTTGAAGATGTGGCTGCGTCAGCGGCCCCAGTGTCGGCGATGGAAAACACAGAGCAAGCCCAACAGGCCGACATGATTGAAACGCCAATGGTTAGCCCTGTTGTCGTCGTGCAGGGCCCGGTCTATTCAGAGCTTGTTGCCAAGCCGTCGCTGGCGATGGGATTGAACGGTATTGCAGATTGGTCTGTGCAACATCCCTTCCTTGATATGATGAAAACTGCCCGCCCTTGGGTTGGTCACAAGGATGATCTATGGGGGGCGTTTGAAGCAGATGCCATAGAATCTGGTGGATATCTTGATGAATTCGGTTGGCCAACGCGATTGCCGGAAGGCGCGCGCGCGCTTGAAGCTTTCATTTTGACGGATCAACCCGAGGCCGCGACCGCGCTCGCAGGGCGATACATCGTCAGCTACGAAGGATCCGGCGAACTTAACGTCGGGGGGCGTGCGAAAAATGTGCGTCGCATAGACGGTGAGTTCAGTTTTGATTATACGCCCGGCGAAGGATTGGTCGCGATCGCGATCACCAAGACCGATGCGGAAGACTATATTCGCAACATAAAAGTCTATCGCGAACAGCATGCGGATTTGGTTAAGGCTGGTGTTACTTTCAACCCTGCGTGGCTTGCGCGCATAGAAAACCTGCGATCCCTGAGATTCATGGATTGGATGGCAACAAACGGCTCTATTTCAAGCACTTGGGACAAACGTGCCAATGTTTCTGACTACACGTATGTAAAGCGTGGTGTTCCTGCGGAAGTGATGATCGAACTGGCAAATCTCGTGGGTGCGGATCCGTGGTTTAACATGCCGCATATGGCGAATGATGCTTATATGCGCGCCTTTGCAGAACTGACAGAACAGACGCTGCGCCCGGATTTGCGCGCCTATGTCGAATACTCGAACGAAGTCTGGAACTTCATCTTCCCTCAAGCGGTCTATGCACAAGAGCAATCAAAAGAACGTTGGGGCCGCAAGGCTGGCGATGATGCATGGATGCAGTTTTACGGGATGCGGTCCGCGCAAATGGCACAAATCTGGACAGAGGTTTTCGGCGACGTGTCGTCCGAGCGGTTGGCAACAGTGATCGGAACACATACCGGCTGGCTGGGTCTGGAAGAGGCATCATTGAATGCGCCGCTTTGGGTCGAAGAAGACCCCGAAAAAAACTGGGCCCCTTATGTGTATTTTACCGATTACGCGATCACCGGGTATTTCGGATATGAAATGGGTAGCGATGAACAGGCCCCGGCTGTTTTGAACTGGATCGAAGAAAGCGCGCAGATCGCTGCGAATGATGCTTCTGTCAAAGGGCTGACTGGCGCAGAGTTAGAAACCTATTTGGCGCAGCACAAATATGATGGTGCCAACCAGCTGGTCGACAGAGCATTGCGTGACGGGTCTTTGAAAGAGTTAATCGACGTTATTTTCCCCCAGCAAGCTCAGGTCGCCGAAGACTACGGTTTGCGTCTTGTCATGTATGAAGGCGGCACCCACGTCGCTGTAAGCGGGGAGTGGTCTGCGAACGAAGTGCTGATCGATTTTTTCAAGCAATTCAATTACTCACCCCAAATGGCAGGTATATATTCCGATCTTTTGACAGGCTGGAAATACGCGAATGGTACGTTGTTTAATGCTTTCGTAGATGTGGCGAAACCCAGCCAGTATGGCAGCTGGGGCGCCTTGCGTCATCTGCAGGACGAAAACCCGCGCTGGCAGGCTTTGATGGATTTTAACGCATCCACGCCAGCATGGTGGGAAGAGCGTTTGCCAAGTTCTTTTGAAGGCGGTCGCGTGATTGTAGGAGATGAAGACGCAAACGAAATCAAAGGCACGCGCCAAGCAGATGTGTTGGTGGGATATGACGGTGACGATGTGCTTCACCCGATGGGCGGCAAGGACAAGCTATTAGGCGGTGCCGGTTTTGATGCAGCGCTTTTGCCGGGGGGGCCGTCTGCTTATCAATTTTCCAAGATCGATGGCGGTATTCGCGTGCGAAGTAATTTTGTAGATGCTGAAATACTGGTTATTGAAATGCTGTGGTTCGAAGCGGACGAAGATCTTGCGATCATGGTTGAGGACTTGGGTTAAACCTTCGTATGTTTGTAGCCATTTATCAGCGTTTCAGCCCCAAGCGATGCGCGGTAATGCGCAACGATATGGGCGCGTCCTACGTGGCTAAGGCGCTCCAACTCGCTTGGGGACTGACTTAGGTCCAAGATCGCCTTGGCCAACTGATCCGGTGATTTTGGTGTTACAAGGACTGCAGTCTCTCCGCTGGTTATCATTTCCGTAACGCCACCTGCGTTTGTGCCGATCGTTGGCACGCCGCAACTCATCGCCTCCATATAGGCGACGCCCAAGGGTTCGTGCCAAGACGCCAAGACAAACAGATGCGCTTTCAGCAGTTTTGCTTTGACGGCATTCGCGTCAATCGCCCTAGTAATTTTACTTTGCTCTCTAATCCCGATTCTTTGATCAGCGCCTCTAGGATCAGACGATATCCACCCCCGCCAGCGTCATCTTCGCCAGCAATTTCCAACTGCACATTAAGGCCTTTGGCTTTCAGGTTTTGCACAGCTGCCATCGCATCTTGGTGGCCCTTTACGATGTTCAGGCGTGCGCAACTGAAAATGCGTAAAGGTTCGTTTGCGCTGGGCAGGTCATATAGCGTGTTCCTCTTAAGGACATTCGTATCGACACCCATCGGGCGAATATAAATCGTATCAGGCATTGCGTCGCCAAGTTCTGCATGCACTTCTGCCTTTAGTTTGCGCGTGATGATCGTCGCAAATTGGGCATTGCGCCACTTCAAAGGCTGCCCTAGCCCGTAGTCAGACATGGGGCCATGCAAGGTGATGCTATACGTCGGTCCCCCCATATGTCGCGCCATGGCAGCAATCAAAGCCGCGCGCGCAAGAATGGACGTGAATATGATCAGTGTTCATTTAGGCGAGCCTCGACAGTCATAATAATTCCAAATTGAACCATTAGAGGTGTCAGAATACGTTAAGGTCATGATCACAAGGCGCTCTGTCGATTTGGCATGGAAAATTGTTCACATTTTGACCTGCGTGTCCGGGTTTTTGAAAATTATTTGTTATGAAACCCGCCTTTAGCCTGATTATTCCTGCCAACAATGAAGCAGCGCATATTGGTGCTCGTTTAAACGCTGTACTGGCGTCTGATGCTTTGACGTTGGACGGTTCTGTTCAAATCATTGTCGTTCCCAATGGGTGTCGCGATGATACCGCCGATCTTGCGCGCGGATTTAAGGGTATCGCGGAAAAGAAAGGATAGTCACTAGAAGTGATCGAACTGTCGCAGGGTAGTAAACTGGCCGCCTTGAATGCTGGTGATGCTGCGTCTGACGCGCCAATTGTAGGTTATCTTGATGCAGATGTAATCGTAAGCCCTGCATTACTGGCGCAAACTGTGGCTGCTTTGGCAGGTGACAGCCCGGTGTATGCAAGCGGCAAGGTGTGCCTTACCCGCGCGCAAAGCTGGTCGACACGCGCTTATGCAACCTTCTATCTGCAAACGCCGTTTATGAAGCAAGCGGCACTGGGCTGTGGCTTTTTCGCGATGAACTTTGCAGGGCGTGCGCGCTGTGGTGATTAGCCTGCGATCATTTCCGATGATTCCTTTGCGCGGCTCAGTTTTTCGCCAGACGAACGTGTTCAAGTTCCAGCCTCTTATGAATGGCCGCTTGTCGAAGGGCTGAAAAACTTGATCAAAGTGCGCAGACGACAGAATGCAGGTGTTGCGGAACTGGACGTGAAATTCCCTGAGTTGATGAAGAATGATGCCAAAGTTCGGTTCGCACCGATGGCCGTTGTAAAAGCCGTTTTGCGCCACCCGAATGGTACGCTTTTATATGGTCTGGTTTCAGTGACGGTAAAGCTAACACCGGATCAAAACGGCGACTGGAAACGCGGCAGATGAGAAACCTTAGCGCCCTTTTTCAAGAATCCAATTTGCGGGCGCGTGCGATGCGTAGCTCTGTTCTGACCGTTGGTGGGTTTGGCGCGTCTCAGGTGATCCGCCTTGCGTCAAACCTTATTCTGACGCGCCTTTTGTTTCCCGAAGCGTTCGGCATGATGGCGTTGGTGATAGTTTTCATTCAGGGACTTTACCAGTTCTCAGATGTCGGTGTTGGTCCGGCAATCATGCAAAGTAAACGTGGAGATGATCCGCATTTCCTGAACACGGCTTGGACGATCCAAGCGGGTCGCGGTATCCTGCTTTGGCTCGCTGCCAGCTTGCTCGCCTACCCGATGGCTCTGATATATGGCGATGCGCAACTGATGCAGCTTTTGCCAGTTGCCGCGCTGACCTTGGTAATCCAAGGGTTCAATCCAACGCGATTGATGCTGGCCAACCGGCATTTGCAACTGGGTCGCGTCACTTCAATTGATATCGCCACGCAGCTGTCGGGGATCGTTAGTGCCGTTGTGCTGGCCTATCTCACTCAATCGGTTTGGGCATTGGTTTTTTCAAGCATTATCAGCTCTTTAGTGCAGCTGGCGCTGTTCTGGATTTATCTGGAAGGGCATCGTGACAAGTGTGAATGGGAACGCCCTGCAGCCCATGAATTGATCAACTTCGGCAAGTGGATTTTTCTCAGCACGGTTGCCGGTTACCTGTTTAATCAAAGCGATAAGATGCTGCTAGGTAAATACCTGCCTTTGGACCAATTTGGTGTCTACAACATCGGATTTTTCTTAGCGAGCTTTCCGCTACTGCTTGGTATTTCTGTGACGCATAAACTGTTTATCCCGCTCTATCGCGAACGTCCACCGCGAGAAAGCGCTGAAAATTTCGCGGCACTTCGCAAGATGCGGTTTGTGGTCAGTGGTGGCTTGCTGTGCTGGCCTATGATCAAGCGGCGCTTGCGGCTGGGGATTCCAAACGGTTCTTAGTGCTTGCCGCGACCCGTGCGATTATCATGTTGGGTGCGCTTTTCGTCGCTTTAGAAACCTATGGTTTGGTTGGCGCTTTGTTCAGTATAGGCCTTGCTATGTTGGCTATTTATCCTGTTGTCGGCTGGCTGGCTGGCTGGCTGGCTGGCTGGCACGGCGCATGGGGGCTTGGGATCCGCTGCATGATATTTGCTTTGCGATCCTCGGAATT
>CBFIGL010000029.1:0-29860 GCA_965662135.1 Planktotalea sp.
ACGTAGCTTGATGGAGTAAGAGGTGCCGTTTGTGAGGCCAGTGATGACCGCTGGTGTTGTTGCGGTACCTGCGCTGGTCCAAGTCCCGCCATCTAACTGATACTCATAGTCAGTGATAGCAGCGCCACCATTGTCAGTAGGCGCAGTGAAGGCGATGGAGACCTGTCCGTCACCCTCTGTTGCAACTAAGGCAGTTGGCGCGTTGGCTGTTGTGGCAGATGGCGCATTGATTGTGATCGAGACGGTGTCCGCAGTGCTATCAACAGTGCCATCATTCACGGTCAGTGAGAAAACGAGTGTGGTCGCCGCATCCCCAATATTTAGCGTTGGGGCGGTGAAGGTTGGCTGTACGGCTGTTGTAGTGTTGTTATCGCTCAATGTGACGGTTGTGCCGGAAGTCTGGGTCCAAGCGTAGGTCAACGCATCGCCCGCGTCTGTATCAGTAGATCCAAGGCCATCAAGGGTTACGGTTGCAGCTGAGGCTACGGATGTCTGATCTGGACCAGCGTTGGCTGTTGGTGCGGAGTTTGTTGGTGGTGTCCCGATGTAAAATGGGTAAGTACCGCCAGCCAAGTAATTAACGTCGTTCGTAGTGTAATTTCCAGCCGCCAACGAGAAAGAGAATCCCATATACGTTTGCGCCGCGAAGCTATCAGCGTCTGGACCCTTTTGCGTTAGCGCTGTTACCTTTACGGAATCTATGCTCAGACAAAGTGCGATAACTTCAGGCGTAATTGGGCTAACCGCCCCCGCTCCCCATGGATTACCGTTAAACCACTGCGCACCGCCACTGAAATACTCGGTTGGGGGGGCCGCCGCCAACTCCACTTTCGCCCACTGCTGGCCAGCATCGATACGCATTTTGATTGTGCAAGACCCAAGAGTGGTATCGGTTGACAGGGACCCTTCCAGCGCCGCGGCCCCCCCGCCCCATGCCATGACCGCACAAATTACAGCTGTTCGTATCCAATTTCGCATGATGGTAGCCCTCCCGAGGCCCAAGCGGTTAACAGCCTTAAGTGCGCGAGCTGCGCAGTTGCGTGCTCGATTGCATATAAAGCCAATGCAGTTCGCCCCGATGATTGCGGATCGTCTCGATAAAGATTTGAGATATACCACCGACGTGCCTTGTCCCTACTTGTTCCGCGCGGACTTACACACTGGTTAGTAAGATCACGCTATCACATTCCTGAAAGCGATCAAACTATATATGACTCAAGCGCCCTGATCATAGACTGCCTCCCCCTCCCAGACGAATGTGCTCAGCCCGCAGGCATCGCAGCCTAGGCTGACGCGGGGGGCACTTGCGGTTCTGTCGCAGCTTGTATCTTGGAGGATCGTAGGGGTGCTGGCCGCACTATGCGCCCTACCGACCAGCCCTCACTGCACCGCAGAGTCTTACGCACCCACACAGCAAAGCGCACGCGCGCGAGGGGTGGTGTAACTAACAAGCCATCCAACGGACATGTCTGACCCTTGTCAGGGCCTCGCCTAGACGCGTGGACACGGACATCCTCCTAAATGGATGTTCATCGTCATGGCGCGGCAGGCCTCTCGACACGAGCAAGTTGTTTGTCAAGTCTGCACTTGCCTCTCCTACTGGCATTGCTTGGCCTGCCTCCCCACTTAACTCTGGAGACAGACCACTTCAAAGGCGCAAGCTCACACCAGCAGCACACAGCCGCGCGTGTGCAGGCGCGCGTGGCATAGACTTTATCCCAAATCAAACATCATACTAAAGTTCGGCGTTCATAGGGTGTATAATTGGGTGGATAAAAACACACATGAATTTCTCATGTTATTGTAAACAATGATAATTTCAGGATTAAGTGGTGCCCCCACACGGACTCGAACCGCGGACCTATTGATTACAAATCAATTGCTCTACCAGCTGAGCTATAGGGGCACTGCGGATGCGAATACAAAGAGACTGGCGCACTCGCAAGAGGGTTTTTTATAAAAACGCAAAAAAGTTTTATCGGCTCGATCTTGCAAGCAAAGTTACCGCACACAGACCAACGGCTATCACCAGAATTGCAGCTGGGGATGCGTCGCCTAAATTCTCCAGACTGGCTTGGTCATGAACCCGTGTGGCAAGTGTGTCATAGTTGAAAGGACGCAATAGCAATGTGGCCGGTAACTCTTTGACGCAATCCACGAAAACCAACAACAAAGAGGATAGTGCAGAGGCTCTTATAAGTGGCAAATAAACCACCCCCAGCACTTGTCCTTTGGTGCGTCCAAGCGAGCGTGCAGCCATAGGCAAACTGGGCGAGACACGCCCCATTGCCGCATCTGCCGCGCCTTGGGCAATCGCGAAGAAGCGCACGCAATAGGCAAGGATCAATGCGAAGGACGATCCTGTCAGGAGCAGTCCGTAATCCGTTCCTGTCAGAGCCTCTAACGCATCTGCCAGTCCATGATCCAGTACCGCAAGCGGGATCAATATGCCCACAGCGAGAACTGCTCCGGGTGCGGCGTATCCGATGCTTGTCACAGGCATCAATATGCGTGGAAGTGTCTTGTCAGACAGGCGCACACCATAGACCATGAACAGCCCCAGCGACACGGTCACGAATGAGGCGATTCCGGCGACAGTCAACGTGTTGAACAGCGCACTCAGCAATGCGGCATCATGCCAACGATCCGCATTCTCAATCGCATGGCTCATGATTACACCAGCGGGCAGCACAAAACCGATTGCGAAAGGCAAAGCGCAGGCGATAAACGCGAGTACTGCGCGCCATCCGCGGAATTGAACCTTGTTCACATCGCGGTGACTGCGCCCAAGAGAGAAAAACCGGCTCCGACGCCGCGAGAGTTTTTCAAGCGTCACAAGCAACACGACCAACAACAGCACGGTGCTCGCAATTTGCGCAGCACCACCCGCGTTATTGCTTTCCAACCAAACGCTAAAAATACCTGTGGTTAAGGTTTGTACTGCGAAATAATCGACTGTGCCAAAATCGTTCACCGTTTCCATCATCACAATTGCGGTGCCTGCGGCGATTGCGGGGCGCGCCATCGGCAGGCCAACGCGAAAGAAGCGCGCAAAAGCCCCTGCCCCAAGCGAGCGCGCGACCTCTTCGCCGGAACTGGATTGTTCACGAAACGCAGCGCGCGCGATCAGATAGACATATGGGTAAAGCGACGCACTCAGCACCAAGATCGCAGCCCCGATAGAGCGGATTTCAGGAAACCAATAGTCACGCGAATTGCGCCAGCCAAACAGGTCTCGCAAACCTGTTTGCACCGGACCTGCGTATTCCAGAAAATCAACCAGTGCATAAGCGCCCACATAGGCTGGTATCGCCAAAGGCAGCAAAAGCAACCACTCCAACCAATGTGCGCCAAAAAATTGATAACGCACGATCAACCACGCCGTGATCGTGCCAATGGTTGCAGAAATCACGCCAACACTTAACATCAAAATCAATGTGTTCTTGAAATACCGCGGTAAGGTTGTCGACATCAGATGCGGCCAGATGTTTTCACTTGGAAACAACGCGATCCAAAAGACCGCAGCAATCGGCAAGACCACTAAGGTCGCAATCAACACCGCACCAATTGACCAAAAGCTAGGCCAAGACAAGCGCGATGGTCTGGATGTGAGGTCAATCTGGGTCATACCCCGCCTTCTGACGGAAATCGGTTTAACTGTCCAGAAAAGCGCTTATACTAAAAGTCCAAAGCAGTTCAGCAAAAAGCAGGCACTGATGCAGGTCATACTCCACGCAGGCGCCCATTGTACGGACGACGGAAAGCTCCTTAAGACGCTCTTCAAGAATCGCTCTGCGTTTCAAGAGCGCGGGATCGCTTTGCCGCGTCCCCGTCACTACCGTCAACTTCTAAGTGCCACGGTCAAAGCATTGGCAAAACGTCCAGCGGGTCCGGATTCTCGCATGGCGTTTCTTGACGCGATTATGGATATTGACGCGGATGAAGTAGATCGCTTGATCCTGCATAGCGAGAACTTCTTTTGCGTTCCTAAAATTGCTTTCAACAAAAGCCGCATCTATCCGCTGGCAGGGTCACGGGTTGCCTATCTGACCCAGCTTTTCCCAGACGACGAGGTCGAGCTGTTCCTGAACATCCGCAATCCTGCGTCCCATTTGCCTGCAATGTATGCGGCCACCCCGCATACGCAGTTCATCGAATTTCTCGATGGCGCTGATCCGCGTGATATTTACTGGTCTGATCTGATAACAACAATCCGACAAGAAGCACCCACTGTTCGCATAACAGTATGGTGTAACGAAGATACGCCTTTGATCTGGGGCGAATTGGTGCGCGAAATCGCTGGATTGTCAGCGAATGAGCCTATCCAAGGTGGCTTCGATCTTTTGTCGGAAATCATGAGCAAAGAAGGCATGAGCCGCTTTGAGAGCTATCTCAAAAGCCATCCTGACATGACTGAAATGCAAACACGTCGAGTGATCATGGCATTTTTGGATAAATTTGCGCTAGAAGATCAGGTCGAAGAAGAAGTTGATCTTCCAGGCTGGACAGACTCGCTGATCGAGCAACTGACTGAGCAATATGAAGAAGATCTGTTCAAGATCAGCCGCATTCCGGGTGTGGAATTGCTCAGCCCGTAGTCAACGGCTCTCTTAGCTCTGCATTCCCAGCGCTTCTTTATACATCTCAAGGACCGCCTCTTCTTCGGCAATGTCATCAGGCTCGCGCTTGCGTAGGGCGATCACTTTGCGAATGACTTTGGTATCATAGCCGCGCCCCTTGGCTTCGGCCAAGACTTCCTTGCTTTGCTCTGCAAGGTCTTTCTTTTCTTGATCAAGACGCTCAAGACGTTCGACAAATTGACGAAGTTCGTCTGCGGTCACACGGTAGCTGGTATCGCCTATTACATCTGACATTGGGTAACTCCGAGCATAAGAAAAGAATGGACCCCTCCTCTAGCGTTCTGCCCGCGACGCTGCAAGGGCTTGCGAGACACGCGCGCGCAGGTTAGGCGAGGCGCGTTGTTTTTGCGCAAAGGAATAAGCAATGGACGGATTGATTTGGTCTGGGGCTGCTGTGTCTTGTTTGGGACTTGTCGGACTTGTTGTAAGTATCATCCGCGTCAACCGCGCCCGTAAGGCCGGACTTGACGACGAGGCTTTGCGCGCGGCGGTTCAAAAAGTACTGCCGCTCAATCTAGGGGCCCTGTTCTTATCTGTCATTGGACTGATGATGGTCATTCTAGGGATTTTCCTTGGATAAAGACTTGCCTGCACCCCTTCGCAGCCACATATCTAGGCAATGTTGAAGTTCGCTCCCATTTTGCTCGCGCTGGTCTATGGACTTGCAATGTATCGTTTTTCGGTTTGGCGCACGAGCCGTGAGCTGGATGCGCAATCAACTGAATTGGCCGATCCCAATTTGAAACCGATCATGCAATCGCTGGCAAAAGCCCTCGATCTGCCCCGCGTGCGCGTGCACATCTACGAGATCGACCCAGTGAATGGGCTTGCCGCCCCAGATGGGCGTATCTTCATAACGCGCGGGTTTTATAAGAAATTTTTGGACGGCGATGTGACAGGCACTGAAATTGCATCTGTTATTGCGCATGAGCTTGGCCATGTCGCCCTTGGTCATTCACGCCGTCGGATGATCGACTTTTCAGGCCAGAATGCGCTGCGCACCGCGATTGCGATGATCGTCGGCCGTTTTATACCCGGTGTTGGGCCTTGGATTGCGGGCATGCTGACATCCTTATTGGCGGCGCGCCTGTCACGCAGTGACGAATACGAAGCAGATGCCTACGCGGCCGCGCTACTAACCAAAGCAGGAATCGGTGTCGCGCCGCAGATTTCGCTTTTCCGCAAACTGGATGCCTTGACACAAAGCCAAGCCGGACGCGCCCCTGCGTGGTTGTTGAGCCACCCAAAAACCGAAGAGCGGATCGCAGCTTTGCAAAAACTGGAAGAACGCTGGAGCTAAGCGCAATTTTTTTCCTAGAAAAATCGGTGTCTCGCTTGTGACAACGCTTTTCCCAATCGTGGCAATCGTGCTTTTTTCATCAAGGTTTTCAGCGTCCAGCTGGTTTGTGAAAACCCATTGGCTTTGTCCAAGATATCCACAGCAAGCCCAGCGATCATCTCTGGCTGCGCTTGCCAAAAGCCCAGCAATAACGCATCCGGATTCACCCGCGACAGGCCTTCTTCGGCCAGGATACCTGCCGGAAAATCCTTGTTGTTAAGCGTCACGATGCCGTCTGCCCCGCCAATTGCAGCTGCTGCCAAAACGTGAATGTCAGTCGGATCCGGCAACCAAAAGCGCGCGTCCTGCTCTTCTGCGTATCGAACCACTGCTTTCGGGAAGGCGATGTTCAAGAACACCGCCTCTGATTGCGCCTGCGCCGCGCCACTTTCACCAAGCTTTAACGACGCACGACGCCATTCTTCCAGAATACGCTCGGACCACAGCGGCTCAAACGCACCAGCTTGCGCAGCCCCTATCAACATTTCGCGCATCACCGTCGGGTACAGCACGCATGTATCCAGCAACAGCTTCACAGACGATAGAACAACGCTTTAAGATATCCGCTTTCCGCAAGTTGCGGCATCAGAGGATGATCAGGACCAGCAAAGCCAGTGTGGATCAAAGATCCAGCGCGTTCCGCACGCCCAATTCCGCGCGTACAGGCGAAGCGGAATTTGCCAAGATCTGCCGCATGCGAGCAAGAACACAGCACCAGATAGCCGCCCTCTTTCACCAAAGGTGCCGCCATTTTCGCAAGACGTTCATAGGCACGCAAGCCGACTTCCAACTTGGCTTTGCCCGGCGCGAATGCAGGTGGGTCACAAATGACGACGTCATATTGCGCACCTTCTTTGCCCAAGGCTTCCAGAACATCAAACGCATCGCCTTTGCGTATGCTCATCTTGTCAGCAAACCCACTTTCCTGTGCGCCCTGCTCTGCCAAAGCCAAGGCAGGCGCAGATCCATCGACACAAGTGGCGGATTTTGCGCCACCTGCTAAGGCCGCCAAACCAAAACCGCCTACGTGTGAGAACACATCCAACACATCCGCGCCCTTACTCAGGCGTGCCGCAAATGCGTGGTTCGGGCGTTGATCGTAAAACAGTCCGGTTTTCTGGCCACCTGTCAAATCGGCCGCATAAAACGCGCCATTCATCGGAACCATGACAGGCGCTTCAGGTGCTGTTCCTAAAAGGGTTTTGTTTTCGTCGTCGAGCCCTTCAAGACCTCGCGTGCGCCCTGCTGCATTTTTAAGAATTGTTGTCGCACCCGTCACCTCGGCCAAAGCAGCGGCAAGAGCGTCTATCAACACTTCCAGCCAAGCCGCATTCGGCTGCACGACCAATGCATCACCAAAACGATCCACAACCAAACCCGGCAGGCCATCGGCCTCTGCATGGATCAAACGATAATACGGTTGGTCAAACAGACGTTCGCGTAGCTCAAGGGCGCGTTTGATCTTGGCTGCGAACCACGCTTGATCAATTTCAACGCTGACATCGCGTTCAATCATACGCGCTGTGATACGCGACAATGGATTGGCCGCAACCAACCCCATTGGATTGCGTTCTGCATCTTCAAGCACTGCGATGGTGCCCGGTGTCAGGTTTTTACTGCGCCGATCAAGCACAAGTTCATTATCAAAAACCCAAGGGGCACCGTGACGGATCGCACGTGCGTTAGCTTTGGGTTTAAGGCGAAGGACGGGAAAAGGGGACGCTGTCATAGCGTCCCCATAGCGATTTCATCAGCGACTGAAAAGGATCAGTTGCGGTTTAGGGCAACAAAGAAACCGGAATTTTTATCTTCGTAGCCGTTGGGCTGTGTCAGTTCTGCCTGAATAACCTGCGTCAGGAAGGCTGTGACACGGTGTTTCTGGGTGTTTCCAAGCCCGTCAGCACGGATGGCATCGTTCCCTTTCAATGCATCAAGGTTGGACACAACTTCCTGCGCAGGACGCAACGTCGCGCCAGTGACCGGATCAAAAAGTGTCACGTAGAAATTGATGTTGTGAACGCCGCCAGTGCTGTAGCGCGCTTTCTCGCTGATACCATGAAAGCGTGTCGCTTGGATATGAAGATGGACCGGGCGCGATCCACCCAAAGCTGCCGCAGCATTTTGTGCGCTCTGGCTCAAGATCGCTTTCACCTGTTCGTGGCGATCACCAAAGTTATCGCCGCGCCAGACGATATCACCTTTTGGATAATAGCTGTTCTTTTCAGACACCTGAAGCGTCTTTGGCACGTCAATCGTAATCTTGGTGATCTTGATGTCAGAGACATATGCACTTTGCGCACTTGCTTGCGTCTGTTCATCAAGAGTCTGGGTCAAAGCCGTTTGGATCGGCGCAAAGGTGCTGGTCACTTTACGTGTTGCGGTTTGTGGGCCGGAACACGCAGAAACTGCAGCAGCGGCAAGGGCCAGCATGGCTATACGAATGGTTTTCATAACGTCCTCCTGGCCTCTCGGCCAATGGGTTAGTCTGTAATTGCAACCACAAGATCGTAGGCAAGCAGGGCGAAAATTGGGCACGCTAATGTTCGCGGCATGGTGATTGCATGTTGGGAACAAGGTAAACGGGGCGTTAAGTCCCCAGAGTGCGCCCAAAATTCTTCGCAAATGGCTTCACTGCCCCCTCGACGTTAGCGCTAACATCCCCTATAAAGCGGTCAAATCGAATAGTTTCTCACCCTCGACCAGTAGGACACACCCGGACATGAGTTTGCATTCCATTATTTCCGAGACGACAGATCGTATCCTCGAACGCTCTCACGATCGTCGCTCTAAATACATCAGCGATATGCGCGCTGCTGCCGCGCAAGGCCCACGTCGTGCCCATCTTAGCTGTGGCAATCAGGCCCATGCCTATGCCGCTATGGGCGATGCGCAGCAAACTCTGGCCGAAACGCCTGCGCCTAATCTTGGGATTGTGACTTCTTATAACGACATGCTCTCTGCGCATCAGCCGTTTGAGGACTACCCTGCTATCCTGAAAGAGGCCGCGCGCGAAGTAGGTGGCACCGCCCAAGTCGCAGGTGGCGTCCCTGCAATGTGTGATGGTGTGACCCAAGGCCAGACAGGAATGGAGCTGTCGCTGTTCTCGCGCGATGTTATTGCTTTAGCCGCAGGCATCGGATTGTCACACAACACGTTCGATGCAGCCGCCTATCTTGGTGTCTGCGACAAGATTGTACCCGGCTTAATCATTGCAGCTGCAACCTTCGGCTACATCCCGGGCATCTTCGTCCCCGCAGGTCCGATGCAGTCAGGTCTGCCAAATGATGAAAAAGCGCGTGTGCGCAATGAATTCGCAGAAGGTAAAGTCGATCGCGCAGCGCTGATGGCGGCTGAAATGGCCTCTTATCACTCTGCTGGTACTTGCACATTCTATGGCACTGCCAACTCCAATCAGATGTTGATGGAGTTTATGGGCCTTCATTTACCCGGCTCTTCATTCGTCAATCCCGGAACCGACTTGCGTGATGCACTGACACGCGGTGCCGCAAAGCGCGCGTTAGAAATTACTGCACTTGGCAACGACTATCGCCCAGTTTGCGACATTCTGGATGCCAAAGCTTTTGTGAACGGTATCGTCGGCCTGATGGCGACAGGTGGATCAACCAATCTTGTTTTGCACTTGCCTGCGATGGCCCGCGCAGCTGGCGTTGATCTGCGTCTTGAAGATTTCGATGCAATCTCATCCGTCGTGCCTTTGATGGCCAAGGTTTATCCAAACGGTCTGGCGGATGTGAACCACTTCCATGCGGCCGGGGGCTTGCCCTATATGATCGGTCGCTTGCTGGATGCAGGCTTGTTGCATGAAGATGTGAAAACAGTTGCGGGCGATGGCATGGCGCTACATGCGCAAGAACCTGTTCTGGACGCTGGCGCATTGACCTTCCGCGAGGGTGCAAAAGAAAGCGCGAATGACAAAATTCTGCGCCCTGCACATGATCCCTTCCAAGCCAGTGGCGGTCTAAAGCAGTTGATCGGCAATTTGGGTCACGGCATGATGAAAGTCTCGGCTGTAGCCCCTGAACGCCATGTGATCGAAGCGCCCGCGCGCGTTTTTGAAAGCCAAGACGCCGTGAAAGAAGCGTTTAAAGCTGGCGAATTTACCTCCGATCTGGTGATCGTGGTCCGCTTCCAAGGCCCAAAAGCCAACGGCATGCCAGAATTGCACGGTCTCACCCCTGCCCTGTCTGTCACGCAGCAACGCGGCATCAACGTCGCTTTGGTCACGGATGGGCGCATGTCCGGTGCGTCGGGCAAAGTACCGTCCTGCATTCACGTCAGCCCCGAAGCTGCTGCAGGTGGGCCGCTGTCCCGTATTCAAGACGGTGATATCATCCGCGTTGATGCGACCGCTGGCACTTTGGAATGCCTCACCGAAGGCGCGCTCGATCGCGCACCCGCAACGCCTGACCTAAGCCACAATGGCAATGGTGTCGGACGTGAACTGTTTGAAGTCTTCCGCCAGTCTGTTGGCACCGCCGACACCGGCGCAGGCGTTGTTGTATAAGGACGAATCTAAGATGATCACCCCACAAGAAGCCAGCGCACGCGCGCTTGAAATTTGCCAGCTGGCCCCTATCGTTCCCGTCTTGGTTGTTGAAGATGCTTCAATCGCGCAGGACCTGGCCCGTGCTTTGGTTGCCGGTGGATTGCCTGCATTGGAAGTGACTTTGCGCACGGAAGCCGCGCTTGACGTCATCGCAGAGATGGCCAAAGTCGAGGGCGGTGTTGTCGGTGCCGGCACATTGTTAACACCTGCCGATGTCAAAGCTGCGAAAGCAGCGGGCGCGCGCTTTGGTGTGTCCCCCGGTGCGACAGACATACTGCTAGATGCCTGCGAAGCCGCAGACCTGCCCCTGCTTCCCGGTGCTGCCACCGCAAGTGAGGCGATGCGCCTGCTTGAGCGCGGCTATAGCGTGCAGAAATTCTTCCCTGCCGAAGCCTCTGGCGGTGCAAGCGCGCTGAAAGCCATCGGCGCGCCTATTCCACAGGTCCGCTTTTGCCCGACGGGTGGTGTCAGCCCAAAGAATGCGGCTGAATATCTTGGCCTTTCCAATACGATCTGCGCAGGCGGCAGCTGGGTCTGCCCGAAAGAGCTGATAGATGCACGTGACTGGGCGGGCATTACCGAACTGGCGCGCAAAGCCTCGCAACTGCCTGTCTAGGCAACCCTCATACTGGAAATGCGTAAGACCAAAATCATCTGGATGTCAGATCCACATTTCCAGAAAGACGGCACTGTCGGCGGAATTGATCCGCGCATGCGTTTGACCGCAGCGATCGAGCATGCAAATACATATCACGCAGACGCAGATCTATTGCTCCTCTCGGGCGATTTGGCAGGCCACGCTGGTGAAGACTATGATGCCTTGGCGGGAGTTCTCGCCAAGGCAAACATTCCGGTTCATCCGATGATGGGAAACCATGATGAACGCGGCGCGATGCGCCAGTATTTGAGTCTCCCTGCAAAGGGCATGGAAGATTTCATTCAGTATAGTGTGGAAACCCCTGACAAAACGATCATCTGTCTGGATACGCATAAGATCGGATCGCACGCAGGAGAGATATGCGCAGCACGTCTTGGCTAGCTTGACAAAAACCTCACCGATAATGGCAACAAACCCGCCTATATCTTCATGCACATCCGCCCATGTCCCTTGGCCTGCCGATGCAAGATGACATCATGCTGGAAGACAGCACCGCTTTCTTTGATCTGATCCAAAAACACGGCACAGTGAAACACCTTTTTATGGGTCATGTGCATCGCGCCACGGCTGAAAGCATCAAAGGCATCCCGTTTGCGACCATCGGTTCGATCACATTTCAAGCCCCGACACCTAGACCCGCATGGAATTGGGACAGCTTTGCACCTGCACGCGACGCACCACAATATGGAGTGCTGCACATAGAAAACGGTGATGTCACGCTGCACTACACTCAGTTTTGCGACGAAGCGTTAGGGCGTTCAGCTTAAAAAAATGCTGCGGCACAGATCGCGCCGCATCGAACACAGAAAAACTTTAGTTCACCAGATCAGACGCCGAGAAGCGGCCGACGTTGGCCAAGATTTTCTTGATGAAACTCACGTCCTGACCGTTGCGCGTGATACGGCGCGCCAAGGGAACCACAGCCCCGTCTTGCAACGTATACCGTCCGATGTTCTCGACAATGCCAGCGCTGTTGAAACTGACGGCGACAACCTGACGGTCGATCACTTCGGGCTTTTGCCACGCGAAATGCTTCACACGACTGCGTACATAGTAATATCCGCTGTCATTCAGAACACCTGCCGAGGACGGTGTTCCGACCAATTCAGCAACCGTGTCGCGCGTATCAACACCAACTGTGATCTGGGACAAATCTTCTTCCAGCGGCACGTAACCGTGGTTACGATAATTCGCCGTGCATGCTGTCAGCGTTGCGCATAGAAGAAGCGCGACGCTTGTTTTACGTAGTCTAACTGTTGCCCGCATAGAGGTGCCCTCTTGTCTTGGCCTGCTCTGCCTTGTTATCTCGATACGACACGAACGCCCGACGTTCAAGAAAGGAAAATCCTTGCCCATGGATGAGTCACCCGCCTATCGCGATTTGGTTTTGGAAGTCAGCACGCTGAACAAGCGTAAAAGAACGCAGTTTGATGTACGTCCTGACGCGCATCAAAGCAAAGAACTGATTCACACTTTGGACCTGATCAGCCTGCGTAAAGTCAGATTCAAGGGCAGTCTTAGCCCCGCGGGCAAACATGACTGGGTGCTTACAGCCGAGCTTGGGGCCACAGCTGTGCAAGCTTGCACAATTACGCTTGAACCTGTGGCAACACGGATCGAGACAGAGATCACCCGCCGCTTTGTCGCGGAACTCCCTGACCTTTCTAGTGAATCCGAGGAAGATGAATTCGGTGGCACTGCGATGCTGGATGATGACACGCTTGAACCTTTAGGTCGCGAAATCGACTTGTGGCGCGTTCTGACAGAAGCCCTTGCCCTTGAGCTACCCGATTATCCTCGCGCTGAAGGGGCTGAGCTTGGAACGCTGAATATCACCGAACCCGGCAAAACTGCACTGGATGAAGATGCGGTCAAACCTTTCGCAGGTCTTGCTGGGTTGAAGGACAAGCTGGAGGGTAAGTCATGAGCAAGGATGACGCATATTTGATCAGCGCCGCTGACATTGCGGCTATGAATGGGACGGATAAAACCCATTTCCTGAACGACAATGCAGTGCGTGTAAACAAATCCCTGGGGGATTTGGCGGGCCTTACGGGGTTGGGTTTTCACATAATCGAGGTCGAGCCGGGCCATGACAGCACCGAACACCACATGCATCACTTTGAAGACGAATGCGTCTATGTCCTAAGCGGCACAGCCACTGCCTATATCGGTGAAGACGCCCATCAGATCGCTGCGGGTGATTTCATCGGCTACCGCAAAGGCGGCGTTGCCCATTCGATCACCAACACTGGAACAGAGACGTTTCGCTGCATCGTCGTCGGCGAACGCTTGGCCCACGATGTCGGGGATTACACACGTTTGGGCAAGCGCATTTACCGCAATGAAGGTGTGGCGTGGAACTTGGTTGATCACGAGCATGTAATTGAAGTCGGTGGCGTTGCGGGGAAAAAGTAACCCCTAAGCAGCGCGGCTAGGCTGGCTGTCAGCAAATATTTCCGCGACGATTAAATTGAACACCCAAGCGAGTAACATCGCGATAGCCCAAGGCATACCTTGTGGTTCGCCTATCAAGAAGAACCAAGGGATTGCCACAAGCGCCTGCGTGCTCGCACCAAACGCAATGGCAAGACTGCGCAGCATCCATCGTTGATGGGCCACTAACTTGCGCCTTCGAATAGCGAAGGTACCAAGACATAAACAAACGACCATCCCCGCGCCAAAAACGATCCGAACATAGCTCACGGCCTCACCGTTTGCGATCATTGGCGGGTACGTCAGTGACATCCAAATCCCCGTGATTGCCGCCAACAACCCGATCGGCACAAGAAAACGACCCAGATAACGATGCCCGACAATGTGACGTTTGCGAAACATTGGCGCGATCTGGAATGTGCCAAACACACAAAACACCGCATAGCCAATCATATGCAGCGCAATCGGTGCCGCATTGGCGAGATAGTTAATATTTTCCGGATCATCCGCCCCATTCACCTCTAGCGAAACGAGCCTATTTGCGCCGGACAAAGCCGGAACAAGGCAAAGCACCAGAAGTAGCACGAAGATTCTAAGGTCAGTTTGGACGGTTTTTTGCATGATGTGCTCTCCTCAGGCACATCATACCCGCTGTTTTCGCCTGTAAAATCTGCGAAATACGTCGGACGAGTATGCAAAAATGCATGAATAGGGTTTCTACCACCTCTCATGCATACGAACAAAACGCTTGCGCCCTACCCCATCATCCGCTTGCGCCGTTCTTTAATACGCGCATCTGCTTCTTGGGTCCCATCATGGAACGATCCAAACAGCTTATCCCACGGAAGCTCTAAAGAGCCGTAATTACACTCGAAATACCGGTGATGCATTTGGTGATGGAAGGTGCCCAATTTCAAACGATTCTCATCCTTGATCAACATCCCCTCAAACCCCGTATGCGTCGTCGCGGCAGTCAGGGTGTAGTATTGCATATGAAACAGAATATGCAGCGGATGCGCGCCAATCACGAAGTGGATCAACACTGTACCCAGATAGATAATATGTTCCACCGGGTGCATCGACAGGCCCGACCACGGGCCGACATTTATATTGCGATGATGCAGCGCGTGGACATGTTTGTAGAGAAACGGAATGTGTAAAAAGCGGTGTATCCAGTAGAAATAAAAGCTCTCCCAGAGCGGAATCAACAAAAACAGCGCAATGAACCACACAGGGTTCGCAGCCCATGTCAGCATCGGCACATAGCCGTTAGACAAGGACCAGAACATCAAGACTTCGTAAGCGGTCCAAAAGCCGACACCACTGCCAAGCGTCCAGAACATATTGTCCCTGATCTGCCCACCTAACGTGAACTGCTTACCGTTCTTCATCAACGGACGTGGATCGTATTTCAACTTTGTACCCTGCGCAGAGTAGCTGTAAAAATAAAGGTGCAGGCCGCCTGCAACAACGCTCATCAAAACCATGTTACGCAGCCACAGTTCGAACACCCAGCCAAAGGCCAGTGTCTGTGTCACCTCAAGGCTTGGCTGGAACCAGATCAGCGAAATACACGCTAGCCCGAGAATGATCAGCTTTTCCGTGATCAGAAACCAAGATTTCCAAACCCACTTCAACATGTTCGCAGGACGCAGCGGCCATGTGAAAAAGGGCGAAACCGCAAGCGGCACATTTGGGGTGTGGTTCCACCCTTTCAGCGGTGTGTTTGACATACGTGGCTCCTTGTTGGGACTACCTAAGAACAAAAGCCCCCTGCCGCGCAATTTATTTCTTTGCATGTCGCGCGGCGAAAGATGCGCTGATAAAGACAGGTCATTGCAACAGGTGGCGCGATATGTACGATCCCAAAGGCAACGGTAAAGTCAAAGCCGTGACATCGGTCCAATTCGTTGAGTCCGAACCACCAGAACACCTGCGCAGCATTGTGCATCGATTTCTGGAATTGAAAACCGACGGTGAGCCGGTTGAAGACTATAAATTCCACTCCCTGCCCGACGCTTGTGCCTACATCGTGTTCGATCAACGCGATCACCGCATAACAGGGGTGTCCAAGCTGCGGGCGGAATCAGAGGAATTCAACCTGGGCAGATCATTACACTTTGTGAACGTCCGCTTTCTGCCCGGCGTGTGGCAAGACACCCATGAAGCAATCTCTTACGGACTATTGAATACCCCCTACGAGGGCGAAATGCCCCTAGTTGAATTGGGGCGCGCACTGGCGGTGCAGGATTTTGCGGGCAAGCAGATACTGCTGATCGAACTGGTCGAGCATTTGATCGAAAAGAAAATGATCAGCGCCAATCCGGTCACGGCGAAAATTCTAAGCCAACTTGATGAAATTCACACAGTTGGCGACATGGCCGAACTGTGCGAGATCTCTGCGCGTCAGTCGCAACGTACCCTTAAACGCACGACAGGCTTTAGCCCACACGATCTTCTTAAGGTGCTCAGACTTCAACAAGCGCTTAGTGGCGATGACGCCTCTTACGCGGATCAGTCCCATTTCATTCATTCCTTCAGACGTGCCACCGGATATACGCCAGGGAAATACGCCAGGGAAATACGCTAAAAAAAACGATGTCTGATATCTATATTACACGCGCGATTCTACGCCGTACTTCGGTGTCATAAAGACAAACACTGAAGGAAATAACATGACACAGATGAATGCAGTTGCTTGGTTTGATATCTACGTCGACGATCTGGATCGCGCCGTCGGGTTTTATGAAACTGTCCTCGGGCAGAGTTTGGAAGACATGGGGGATCCTACTGGCGAAACCCAAATGAAGGCCTTTCCAGCAGATAAGAGCGTTTACGGGGCCGCAGGTGCTTTGACCAAGTCACCTCACGCACGTCCGGGTGTTGGCGGGACAATCATTTACTTCTCTTCCGCAAACGTGGCCGTTGAACAAGCGCGTGTGGTAGACGCTGGCGGCGCGGTGATCCGTCCCAAGTTCTCGATTGGCGAATTCGGTTTTGTGGCATTGCTGCAAGATACCGAAGGCAACATGTTTGGCCTTAACTCTATGAAATAATTGCTCTTGTGAAAACTTTGGCTACGCCTAATTTAATCGGTATGCGTGGCCTTTTCAGTTGAAACGAAAAACAGCAAAGAATCGCTTGCACCTGATCCTTTCTTCCCTATTTTCGCGCGCTCTAGCGAATTTAGGGTTGGACAGGCGGCGATGCCTCGCATATGAGCCTGCTAGACCCGTATAACGGCCCGTTTGGGCCCCGAACATTGATAGGTTGCGACATGGCTGTCCAGCAGAACAAAGTATCCAAATCCCGCCGCAACAACCGTCGCGCGCATGACTCGCTGGTTGCAGCGAACCCGAACGAGTGCTCTAACTGTGGTGAGCTGAAGCGCCCACATCACGTGTGCCCGTCTTGCGGTCACTACGCAGACAAAGAGATCGTTGCACAAGCTGACGAGATCGATCTGGACGAAGACGCGGCTTAATTAATCCGCGAGGTACGTTTAAATGACTGTCTCCACTGATCAAATCGGTGATCTGACGAGCACGGGCAAAAAGCGTATCATTCTATCTATTGACGCCATGGGTGGCGATCAGGGACCGGCGGCTATTGTCGCCGGTATTTCGCGTTCTGTACGTAAAAATCCTGATCTTGGATTTATTGTCCACGGCCCTGCCGCAACACTGAACCCGCTGTTTGCCAAGCGCAAAGAGTTGACAGCGATTTGCGACATCCGCGATGTTCCCGACGTCGTCGAGATGAGCGACAAGCCAAGCCAGACACTGCGCACAGGTAAGAACACATCCATGTGGTCCGCAATCGAAGCGGTTCGCAGCGGCGAGGCAGCGGCCTGTGTGTCTTGTGGCAATACAGGTGCCTTGATGGCGATGAGCATGATCCGCCTTCGCAAACTGCCCGGCGTAAACCGCCCGGCTATCGGAATCCTTTGGCCGTCGCGGTCTAAACACGGTTTTAACGTGATGCTTGATGTTGGTGCAGACATTCGTGCCGATGCCACGGATTTGCTGCAATATGCGTTGATGGGCGTGTCTTACGCGCGCAACGGATTGAACGTGACGCGCCCGCGCGTCGGTTTGTTGAACGTCGGCACAGAAGAACACAAAGGCCGCCCTGAACTGCATGAAGCCAGCGAACTTATTGAAAAACAGGCTAAAGTCGCAGATTTCGAATTCGTTGGATTTGTTGAAGGTGGCGATTTGCCCGGTGATCGTGCTGATGTGATTGTCACAGATGGCTTCACGGGCAATGTCGCACTTAAAACCGGTGAAGGCACAGCAAGCCTTATCGGCGAACGCTTGAAAGAAGCGTTCCATTATTCGTTCTTGTCTAAATTGGCAGGATTGCTGGCCCTTACGTCTATGAAACGCTTGCAAAAGCGCATTGATCCCCGTCGCGTGAATGGCGGCGTGTTCCTTGGCTTGAACGGTACAGTTGTAAAATCGCACGGAGCAGCGGATGCCACGGGCGTTGACGCGGCGATAAATCTGGCATTTCGACTTGCACAGTCCGGCTTTTCCGACAGACTGGCAAAACGCATCGCCGCCAGCACACAGGCTGCCGCGAAAAGCATCGCCGAGGAGACCCCAAGCAAATGATACGTGCGCAGATAAAAGGTGTTGGGCATTATCTACCGGAGAACCTGGTTCCAAACGCACATTTCGAAAAGACGCTTGAGACAAGCAGTGAGTGGATCATTTCGCGGTCGGGAATCGAACGTCGCCATTTCGCAGCGGAAGACGAAACAACATCGAATCTTGCTGCACATGCTGCGCGCGCCGCTTTGAAAGATGCCGAATTAGAGGCAAGTGACCTTGATGCATTGATCGTCGCAACGTCGACCCCTGATCTGACATTTCCTTCTGCGGCGACGATGGTTCAACACCAAATCGGTATGACAGGTGGCTTTGCCTTTGACGTGCAAGCCGTCTGCGCAGGCTTCATTTTTGCACTTGCCAATGCCAATGCTTTGATCATTTCGGGCACTGCGAAACGGGTGATGGTGATCGGTGCAGAAACCTTCAGCCGCATCATGGATTGGACAGACCGCGGCACCTGCGTTTTGTTCGGCGATGGCGCAGGCGCGTTGATCCTGGAAGCCGCTGAGGGCGATGGCACATCAGCAGATCGCGGTATTCTTTCTTGCGATCTGAATTCAGACGGCACCTACCGCGATATTCTTTATGTCGACGGCGGTGTATCAACAAAAACAACAGGTTATCTGCGCATGGAAGGCAAAGAAGTCTTCCGCCATGCAGTCGAAAAACTGGCCGCCACCGCGCATACAGCGATGGACAAAGCCGGCATCACCTCAGCCGACGTTGATTGGGTTGTGCCCCATCAGGCCAACATCCGTATCATCAAAGGCACTGCCAAAAAGATGAACGTGCCAATGGAGAATGTCATTGTTACCGTTCAAGACCATGGCAACACATCTGCGGCTTCAATCCCGTTGGCTTTGTCGGTCGGCAAAGCGCAAGGCAAGTTAAAGCAAGGCGATCTGGTTGTGACCGAGGCCATAGGTGGCGGTCTTGCTTGGGGTGCAGTGGTTCTGCGCTGGTAAACCGTTGATAGATAGGCCTTTCCGCTGATTATCTACCTGCGCCGCTCTTGACTCAAATTTCTCAATGCCTCTAGAGTAACTCAATTGCCTCGGGGGGCGTATATGACTGAAAAAACTTTAACGCGGATGGACCTTAGCGAAGCAGTGTTTCGCGAGGTGGGACTTTCGCGAAATGAATCTGCCGAACTGGTAGAAAACATCCTGACACATCTGTCTGACGCGCTGGTCGCGGGCGAGCAGGTAAAGATCTCATCTTTCGGAACCTTTAGCGTACGTGACAAAGCTGCGCGCGTTGGCCGTAATCCGAAGACAGGGCAAGAAGTACCGATCAATCCGCGCCGCGTTTTGACCTTCCGCCCGTCCCATCTGATGAAAGACCGCGTTGCCGAAGGTAACAAGCGCTAATTCAGGAGCAGGCCCTAGATGCCCAAATCCAAAGACGCCTTTCGCACAATCAGTGAAGTTGCAGAGTGGCTCGAAACCCCTGCGCATGTTCTGCGGTTCTGGGAAAGCAAATTCACCCAAGTGAAACCTGTCAAACGTGCGGGGGGGCGTCGGTATTATCGCCCTGCGGATATGCAGCTTTTGGGTGGGATCAAGAAACTGCTACATGACGATGGGCTGACCATAAAAGGCGCACAAAAATTGTTGCGCGAACACGGTGTGAAACATATCGCTGCTTTGTCGCAACCGCTTGATGACGATCTGCTTGATGATGATGTCCTTCAGGAAGCGGCATTTGAACCCGACGCGCAGCCTGAGAACGAGCCAGCTGCAACCGTCCTCTCTTTCCCAAACAGAAGCGAGCCAGCAGAAGACGTCGCGACAATGACGCCTCCTACGCCTGAACCTGGGCTTACTCCATCTGCCGAACCAGTCAGTGCGCAAGGCGAAACGCAGGAATTTGTGGCGTCGCATGAAACCACAGATCACTCCACTGACACCCCCGCATTCGGCAGCGATGCCTTGCCTGCCTTCCTGCGTCGCGCACCCTCGCCACAATCCACGCCAGATGCGCCACCGGAGGCCACAGCGCCTGTAAACGGCGAAGCTAAAGACACCGCGCCTGCCCGCTCTGAAAAGCTGACAATAGATCCTGTTGCGCGTTTTGAACCGGTGGAAACACCCGAGCCTGCGCAAAGTGTTGAGGTAGAGACACCGAAGGCCGCGCCGAGGTTTGTTCATCATGAGCCAGAACCAGAGCAGGAAACACCTGCGCAGGTCGCAATCGTAGACCACCCCCCAGAAGAAGCGCCAGTAATCGAAACCGCACCCGCCACGGATGCGCCCGCCCCCGTCGCAGTGCCAATTGTGATTGATGTCCCCTCAATCGCCAAAATTGCACCCGAATTGGACAGTTTCACAGCCCCAACAGGTGTTCTGTCCGCCCTGTCCGGCGCACGCCGCATCTCACCCGAGTTGGCAGGCCAGCTATCAGAACATTTGTCGCAACTGCGCGCTTTGCGTGAGCGGATGCAAAACCACTGACGGGTCATTTTATCCTTGCCCCCGCCCCTAGTTCCAGTAAACAACGCTCCATCAGGCGTCGGGCTATGGCGCAGTCTGGTAGCGCGTCCGTCTGGGGGACGGAAGGTCGCAGGTTCGAGTCCTGCTAGCCCGACCATTTTAACACTGCCTGCCGATCCGGTCATTCCTTGCCCCCAACGGATCAAATTAAAGACAACTGCGTGGGGCACCGGAGATGTAGCATGACAGGTGTATTGCCCAGCCAGCGACTAGAAAAGATGATCAGCGATGGGCAGATCAGCGGCAACCCTGCGGTTATCCCCGAGCAAATCCAACCTGCAAGTCTTGATCTTCGACTAGGCAACGTCGCTTACCGCGTACGTGCTTCCTTTCTTGCAGGCCATGGGCGCCGCGTGGAAGACCGCCTGAAAGAATTCGAAATGCATCGGATCGACCTGACCGATGGTGCGGTTCTTGAAAAAGGCTGCGTCTATGTCGTGCCCTTGATGGAAAGTCTTGCCTTGCCTGCCGGTTTGCAAGCCGTCGCAAATGCCAAAAGCTCGACCGGTCGCCTTGATCTTTTGACGCGCACCATCACCGATGGTGGCGCTGAGTTTGATCGTATTGCACCGGGATATCACGGCCCGCTTTTCGCGGAAATTTGCCCCCGCTCGTTTTCGGTTCTGGTGCGTCCCGGAATGCGCCTGAACCAGATCCGTTTCCGTGAAGGCCAAGCCGTATTGGATGACGCTGAAATGCATGCCCTTCACGAAAGCGATGTCTTGGTGAATGGCGAAGCGTTAATTGATGACGGTCTTGGCTTTTCTGTGGATCTGAAACTGGATGGCACCGACCTTGTCGGCTACCGCGCCAAACCTCACACAGGCGTGATTGATCTAGACAACATCGGTTTTTATGACCCCGCTGAGTATTGGGAAGAGGTCCGTTGCAAAGACGGTCAGATCATTCTTGATCCGGGCGCGTTCTATATTCTTGTCAGCCGTGAAGCCGTCCACATCCCACCCGCCTATGCTGCTGAAATGGCACCTTATTTGGCCATGGTCGGTGAATTTCGCGTCCACTACGCCGGCTTCTTCGATCCCGGCTTTGGCCATTCCGAAGCAGGTGGAACCGGCTCACGTGGCGTTTTGGAAGTGCGCTGCCATGAAGCGCCCTTTGTGCTGGAGCATGGCCAAGTCGTGGGCCGTTTGGTCTATGAACACATGGCTGAAATTCCACAGCAACTTTATGGATCAAGCATTGCGTCGAACTACCAAGGGCAAGGATTGAAACTGTCCAAACATTTCGCAGCGCCTGCATGATCTGATCTTTGGTTCCAAGGAGTTTTCTGCCTCCGGCGGGGATATTTTTGGAGAGAGGAAGCCTAAGGCGCACTTAGCCAGTCTTGCATTCTTTCGAACTGTGGCCTGAAATACGCCACGATCCGCCCTTCTGGCGGCACGCTGTCGCCGTCTTTCCACGGAGCCACGCCATGCAGCAAATGGCGATGTAGCAGCATCGATTGGCCCATCTTTGCATGGACTTCGACAGGTTCGATCTGCTCGAATACCTTTGCGCGTGCGGTTTTATAACCTGCTGTTAAATCTACTGATTTCGGATCACTCTGTGCAATCATTTCGCGCAATGCATCGCGCATCAGGATATGGCTTTTCGGCCAGACGACCAAGGGGGACGCGGAACTGTTCCCCAAGGGCAGGCCCAAAATAAAGCTGTGGGGTTCGCGCAAGAACCGGCGTCCGTTTTCAAGCAGAATGCCGTCCACATGAGCTGCGCAACGTCTGGTTCTAAAACGGTGGTTTGCATCGCTTTCTGTGTCGTCCTGCTTGGGATACCCTGGATAGACCGCAGAGACTTGTGCTTTGTGCCACGTCTTTGGTGCCTCGATCACAGTGTCCCATGGTCCTGCCAAACAGGCACCAGAGATTGATCCATCGGGTGCGTTTGGCAGCGTATCAACGCCCACGAACCACGTTTCTTGATGACGCAACCATTGTGTGCGCAACGCTTCGCTTTGAACAAGTTCGCGTGCAACGGGTGCCGCAGCCTTTGCCCAAGCGCTCACCCTTGGGTCTGCTTCGAATACGCAATAGCCGTCTTGTTCCAACTGGTTCAAAACCCGAACGCCTTGCGCAGCATATTAAGCGCCACCAGCGTCATGAACACGCCAAACGCTTTCTTCAATGGCCCCGCGTCCATTGCATGCGCCAGCTTTACACCTAAAGGGGCCGTCAGCAGCGTCATCGCGATCACTACAACAAAAGCGACCATGTTCACCGCGCCTATCGTAAATGGGGGGCGCATCGCGGGATCAATCGAGACGAACAGAAACCCGATGACCGCAGGCACGGCGATCAGAACGCCAAACCCTGCTGCCGTGGCCACTGCACGGTGGATTGCGACACCGTGCAACGACATGAACGGCACTCCAAAACTGCCGCCACCAATGCCCATCAGCACCGACATAAATCCAAGCAGGGGCGATGCCCCCATACGCTTTGCGCCTATCGGCATATCCTGTGCAATGCGCCAAGAGCTGCGCCCGAAGGCCATATAAAGCCCTACTATCAAAGCTAAAATTCCAAAAATCATCTGCAAAGTTCCCGACCGCAGACTGGCCGCGGTCAACATGCCCAGCGCAGCACCAATCACAATACCCGGGGCCCATGTGCGTAAAATGTCCCAATCCACCGCGCCCTTTTTATTATGGCTCAGAACCGAGCGCACAGAGGTCACGATGATCGTCGCCAGTGACGTCGCAAGACACATCTGCATCAATTGTGGACCCTCAAAGCCCAGCGCGCCAAAGACATAGAAAAACGCAAGCACCAAGACGATGCCCCCCCCGACGCCCAGCAGCCCTGCAAGTACGCCGGCAATGGCCCCCGTGACCAGCAAAAGGGCTAACATTTGTAACAAGAGCATTGGATCAGTCATGGGGCGGCCTTTTGAATGGTATGTGTCTACTCAATCGCGAACGTCGCGCTCCCGCAAGGCAGAACCTTAGGTCGCAGGACGCGCCGCGTGCATCATTTCGATTGCGTCCACGACTGTGTGCGATCCTGCATCCACTTTATGCGCGTTCTCTGACAAATGACGCTTCCAGTAGCGCGCGCCGGGTTGGCCTGCGAAAATGCCAAGCATATGGCGTGTGACTTGTCCCAACTTGCCGCCTTGTTCGATATGCGCGTCAATATATGGCAGCATCGCCATGACGATATCTTCGCGCGTTCTGTCCTGCTTAGGCGCACCAAAGATCAGGTGATCCGCATCCATCAGGATATCCGCTGGCTGATGATAAGCAGCGCGCCCGATCATGACACCGTCCATTCCGCGTTCAAGGGCCTCTTGAGCCTGCGCAAGCGACGTAACGCCCCCGTTCAAACTAAGATGCAGCGCCGGGAACAAGCCTTTCATCTGCTGCACCAAGTCATAATCAAGCGGCGGGATATCGCGGTTTTCCTTCGGGCTTAGGCCTTGTAACCATGCTTTGCGCGCATGAATGGTGAAAAGGCCAACCCCTGCCCCTGCGACACGCGCGATGAATTCGGGCAGCACTTCTCTTGGCTCTTGATCATCTACGCCTATGCGACACTTTACGGTAACTTCGACAGAACACGCCGCGCGCATTGCCGCACAGCACTGTGCCACCAACTTAGGATCACGCATCAGAATCGCCCCGAACGCCCCGTTTTGCACACGATCTGACGGACAGCCTACATTCAGGTTAATCTCTGCATAGCCATGTGCGGCCCCAATGCGCGCGGCCTCTGCCAGTTCAGCCGGATCAGAGCCGCCAAGCTGCAAGGCAACCGGATGTTCTTCGGGCGAATAGTCTAGCAAATGCAAAGCCCCCCCGCGAACAAGCGCGGGTGACGTGACCATTTCAGTATAGAGCAAAGAACGCGACGACATGAGACGGTGGAAATAACGACAATGCCTGTCAGTCCAGTCCATCATCGGGGCTACTGATAATTTAGCGTTTGTTTTCAACTATTTAGCCCCTTGCTTTTTGCGCTTTTCGTGAACAATTTGGCAAAATTGAACACAAAGTGTGTTCACTTGTTACCACAATGTGTGTAAGGATTATCAGATAATTACACAATAAGTGAACACAATGCCCTCAATCACTAAACTCAGCTCAGGCAACTACCGTGCCCTGGTTCGCAAGCGCGGCGTGACCAAGTCTCGCACCTTCAAGCGTAAGCAAGATGCCTTGGTCTGGGGCGTATCAATTGAAAGTGCGTTGGACACTGGTTCAGCTGATGGCACAATCACAGCACCGTCAGGTATGACCTTAGCCGACATCTTGAAAGCCTATCGTGAGCAGGTTGTATTGGGCAAATCGCCGCTGGCAACCACGCACTCGCTTGAAAAGCAGCTGGGGCATATCAAAATACGGCAGTTGGGCCAGACCCACCTACAGGATTTCATCACCAAGCGCCTCAACAAAGATGGCGTGACAGGGTCAACCGTGGCAGCAGACTTATCAGCACTTAGCGCTGCCCTGCGCTGGGCTAAGGCGATTAAGCAAATTAACATAAATGACAATCTTGCCGTGGAAGCGCGTAAATCTCTGACCCAACGCCGGATCAGCACTAGGTCAAACGAGCGCGACAGGCTGGCAACGCCTGAAGAGATTGCTGCCATCGTTGACTACCTCGACAGCAACCCAAGGCAAAAGATACCTGCAGGCGATATTGTCCGATTTGCGAGCATATCCGCTATGCGCCTGTCTGAGATATTCCGCATACGAATTGAAGATGTAAGCTGGAACGAGAAGACTGTTGTCATACGCCAGCGTAAGCATCCTCAAAGGAAAGCTACCAATGACCAGACCGTGCCCCTGATTGGCGAAAGCTATGAGCTTGTGCGCAAACACGCTGAGGGAAGAAGCTATGGCGCTGTCTTTGACTATGACGCCAATAGTGCAGCAACGGCGTTTGCGAGAGCGGTCAAGAAGCTCGGCATTCAGGATTTACGCTTCCACGATTTACGCCACTATGCTGCGACCAACCTATTCAAGATGGGCTTGCCAATTCAATTGGTGGCCATAACCACCGGGCATTCAGACTGGAAAATGCTCAAAAGGTATACTCAGCTCAATGCCAACGACGTCCACGCTGCTTTGGAGCGCTTGAAATGAGCCGAGGCGCAGAGATTGAGAACAAGCTTGACACGCTCAAACGAGAGGCTGCACGCCGAGGCTCTGACGGCACCCCTGGGCCATCAACAGCAGCTTTGGCGACAGACCTCTGGTGGGATATTGTCCGGCATTGCGATGACCTCAACATCTCAGAAATTCAGCTAGAGTTCGGCGAAGCCATTGCGGCAATGACGGGCATCCACGCTGGAGCGCGTCAGAGGGACCTTATATCAAGGGCGCGTAACCATAAGGGGATGGAGCTTGTGCTGCTCGCGCCTCGTTCTGATGGCCCAGGCGCTACGGCTGAATTGTGGCAGGTGACTATGGAGGCTGCGACAGAGTTTAAAGCTAAGGCAGACGCCCATCTGGTCAACGCCAGCAAAGGCAGCGCCGGAGTTGATAGGACCTTATATGAGTTCCAAACGGCAATCATTCTTGCTGTGTCTGAGGCCTATCCTAAGATGCCCACATCAAAGCTATTAGCTAAGGTCAACCGGGCGCTAATTGAGCAAGGCCTGGACGCGGTATCCAACAGAACGATGCGTAGAGCTAAAAATAAAAGTCAATGATTTCAACACGAAGCTGTAAAATACACATAATAATTGCCGTTTTTCAAAAATAGTTGGTCACGGTCTATAACAGGTCAGCGGTTTGGCAAGATACGGCTGGTCCCATCAAGAAAAACACTGATGGAGTGACTTAATATGAAAGCCTATGAGAGCGTAATTGCCGACTTCCTAATGACCAAACGATACCTGCGAGACCCTGAGCTGTGCGGGCTGTTTGGATGGTCGCCAGAGACCTTGCGCGTAAAGCGGAGCAAGGGAGAAGCGCCAGTCTCAAAGAAAATCAAAAACGCGTTCTTGACCGCCTATGATGACGCCGAAGAATTCATCAAAGAAGGTCGTGACGTTGATAACCGAGCGCGTGCGGCTGCGAACCTTCAAGCTAAAGAGCTCAGCTCTGCGGACCTACTGAAATAAAAAAATGGCCGCAGACGCACAGGCTCCCAACCCAACATCCGCGACCAAAACAGGCTTTGCAGGTCTAGTAGTGTTGCGATTACAATATCTTGTATGCACTTTTCTGTAAACTACAAGATAGGGCACCTGAACGCGTCTTTGCGGCTTCCTGAATGAAAGGAAGAGCTAAATGACTAGCCAAAACAAAATCGCCTTGGGCGAGAAAGTAACGTCCGCTGTTGATGCCGCCACGGCAATGACAGCGATACAGTCGGTAAAGCCTGGGCGTGTATGCAAGACATACACGCTGCAAGATGATGGCTCGTTGGCAAAGACTGGCGCAGCAAACATCGTCCACGGTGTGTGCCAAACTAAACCTGTCGATACTGCTGAAGACCTTATAGAAATCTTAAAGTCAGCGTCCAATAGCGATGACATCGCCTTAATACCTGGCAGCTTCATCGGGGATGACGCCAATAAGTTTAATCTTACAACCGAGGCTAAGCTTGCAGCGTTGACAGGAAAGCCTGTTGGGCAAGTTGATGGCGGTATATTAGACATTGGCGGCAAGCGCATTGCAGCGCGTTTGAAAAGAGGCATCCTGCCGTCGCAGTGGATGTTGATTGACGCGGACAATCCTGAGGGCATTCCTGATGACTGGGCAGCACTGGGCATCCAGGGCCGCTTGCAGATGCTAGAGCCGTTGGTGCCAGGTATATCACAATGTGAACGGATTGAGCTAAGAGGCTCGTCTGCGCGCGTCCATAAGACTGGCGAAGAACCTGGTCAGGCAACACACGCTTGGATTAAGGTTTCTGACGCGAGTAAGATTGAGATTTTGCAGGCATACGTTGATTGTCATATGGTCTTGCAAGGTAAGAGCTTCATATCTCCTAAGTATTCAAAGAACGACGGCAGTTTAGTAGGCCAAGAGCCACGCACCGTTATCGACCTTGTTGTGTGGACAGCAGGGCGCGTGGTGTTCTGCGCTAAACCTGGTGTGAGCAATGCTGCCGGCTACGAAGTTGCAGACGCTGGCATTACCATTGTCAACAAAGGCGCAGGAGAGCTTGATATTGATTGGGTAAGGCCTCCATCGAAAGCAGACCTTGATGCCCTGTCTAAAATTACAGGCTTCAACTATTCCCAAAGACTTGATGGAAACCTCCTCATAAAACAAGTTGCAGGGCAGTTGAAACCTAATACACCAATTGAAGTCCGTGGTGTTGAGATGCCTTTATCCCATTGGATTGAGCAGATAGGCTTAGACGGCAAACTGCGCTGCGAGGCACCTTTTCGGTTTAGCAGCTCCGAGGCTGGGGCTATCTTTACGCACACAGGTTCTGCTCCTTGTGTGTTTGATGTTGGCAACAACACAACTTACACGATGAGCGATGAGGATTGGGCCACGATTGCTGGCAAGCTTATGTTCGATGAAGTCTCTGAAAATACCAGCTTAGTGATTGACAACGAGACAGGCCAAGAAATCGCACCTGGTGAAAACGAAAACAGAACAAAAACCAAAAAGCAAAACCGCAGCGCCGATGGCCCTGATTGGGATGACGTGATTGAGACAGAGAAAGGCATTAAGGTGCTGCCTACTCGGCCAAACTTAGAAGCCCTGATTGACTGGGCAGGGGTCCTAATCGGTTATGATGTCTATAACAGGAGTTTGACAGCTGAATACAAAGGCGAGGACATTAGCAGCACTATTGATGCGGTCCTTAAAGATATGTGTGTGCGTGAAGGCCTGCGTAAGGAAACAGTTGCCGACTATCTAGACGACATTGCTAGGCGCCGCCGGGTCAATCGCCCTCTTACTTGGCTTGAAAGCCTGGGGCCGTCTGATGGGGACCCTCTTGCCGAATGGCTTGAGCGGTCAGGGCTGGTGGATAAGGCCCTTGGTCCTATTCAAGAGCAATGGGCCTATGTTGTCTGGAAGCGGTTCTTTGTCGGGGCCTGTGCGGCAGCTGACGGGTTGGAACGTTGCAAAAATCCGCAAGCAATTCCTAAATTTGAACAGGTTGTTGTCCTGGTGTCTGACCAGGGTATGAAGAAGTCCACGGTGATAAGCGGACTACTGCCCAAAGAGCTTAGGCATTATTGCGGTGATGGCATAAACCTGAACCTCTCAAACAAGGATAGCTACATCGAAGCTACGTCCCATTGGATTGGCGAGTTGGGGGAACTCGATGCAACATTCCGTAAATCGGACATTGCCGCGCTGAAGGCCTTTTTGTCCAGAAAGTTTGATGAAATTCGTATGCCCTATGACCGCAGGGCCGTCAAATACAAGCGTAGAACCATCTACTATGGCAGCGTGAACGAACGTGAGTTCCTGAAAGATACGACAGGCAATCGGCGCTATCTGCCAATCGAGCTCACGCAGAAGATGGTCTACAGCGAGAAGCTAGGCCGAGGCATCTTTGCTCAGGCGTGGCAGCGCTATCTTGATGGAGAACAATGGTGGCTGACAGACGCGGATGAACGCGTTGCCAAAGAGAAGAGCGAGAAGTTCAACGGCAACCCACTGATACCCAAGCTGCTTGAGGTGTTTGACTTTGATGCTGAAAGCCGCGATGTGCCGCTGCCTGCGTTCAAAATCCTGGAAGCGCTGGACATCAAAGGGACAGCTGCCAACGCGAACAAACAAGCAATTGGCACGGGCCTGAAAGCTCTGGGGATTGAAAAGTATGGCGTGACAGCCAGGGAGCAGCGGAAGTATTACGCTATGCCTCCTCTATCTGAGGAATACCGGCACCTGGCGACAACCATCCAGGGGTGGCCAGTAGTTGGCATCAAAGATGACTTCGCCGATTGCTCTGAGGGTGAGGGTGACGCTGGGGACTGGATTTAGCTCTCGGCTTAGGGCTTAGGGCTTAGGGCTTAGGGCTTAGGGCTTAGGGCTTAGGGCTTAGGTCTCGGTGAGCCGTGGCGTGTGCAATAGCTACAACCATATGTGCCATACCTTTTTGTGAGGTATGGCACATTCGTTTTTATCAACAAAAACAACAGCTTGTATGGTTTTTGGTGTGGTGCCTGTGCT
>CBFIGL010000030.1:0-27000 GCA_965662135.1 Planktotalea sp.
TCGGAAGTGGCCAACTGGCCCGGCATCGGGGTTTTGGCGAAAGCAACTGGCACCGTTTTTATCGAACGCAATCCCAGGAAAGCGCGTGCGCAAAAAGAAGTGTTCGAGACGCGCTTGAAAGCGGGTCACAAGCTGCTGTTTTTCCCTGAAGGCACGTCGACGGATGGACTGCGGGTATTGCCGTTCAAATCAACGCTATTTGCTGCCTTCTTCGCGCCCGAGCTAAAAGATATCCTGTGGGTCCAGCCGGTTACGGTGAACTATATCGCCCCAGACGGTGAGGAAGAGCGGTTTTACGGTTGGTGGGGCGCGATGGATTTCTTCCCACATCTGATCAAAACACTCGCCGTGCGCAAAGCGGGACAGGTTGAAGTGATTTACCATCCGCCCTTACGCGTGGCAGAGGCGGATAGTCGCAAGTCTATGGCGCTGGCTTGCGAAAACGCGGTCCGTAGCGGCCATCATATCGCGAAACTGACGGAGTGAAGAGCATCCGATTTTTCAAGAAAAATCGCACGCGCGGCATCATCCGTTGGCTTCACGGATTTTGTCGGCAGCTTCTTTGTCGAAGGTGATTGATTGTTCTGTGAACAATGTGTCCAATTCACCCGAGAGCGTCATTTCTGTGATGATATCACAACCACCCACAAACTCGCCTTTGACATATAGCTGCGGCACCGTTGGCCAATCAGAGAAATCTTTGATGCCTTGGCGCATGTTCTCATCCGCAAGGACGTTCACGTCTTGAAATTCGACGCCCATGTAATTCAGCACACCAGCCACGCGGGAAGAAAACCCGCATTGCGGCATTTCTTTCGTGCCTTTCATGAACAAAACAACCGAATTGTCTGTGACGGTCTTTTGAATGATTTCATTAATGTCGCTCATCATCGTCTCCTCATTGCGCATAAGCGCGTGTTCTTAACTTGGGGCTTTGGTTGTCAGGGCCAGCGCGTGAAGTTCACCATTGCTGCCGTCCATCTTGCCTTTCAGGGCTGCGTAGACAGCGCGTTGTTGCTGGACGCGGTTTTTACCCTCAAAGGATGCATCTACCACTTCCGCCGCAAAATGTTGGCCGTCATCGCCTTGCACTGTGACTTGTCCCTCAGGAAAAGCCTCTTTCAGGAGCGTCTCAATCTCATGGGCAGTGATTGCCATTGTGTCGCCTTTCAATGTCTCTTTGGATCAGATGTAGAAGTGCAGGTGACTGCGAACAAGGGTGGTTTACGAAAACAGCGTTGGAAAAACCGCTTCGGAGGTTCCTTTTAGCTCTGCAAGGGGTGCGGATGATCCACCGATTGTCACATCCGTACCACCGAATTTTCCGACGAATGCAACGGGAATACCGGCTTGTGCCGCGGCCCCCATAAGCGCCTCGGCTTGATCAAAGTTGCAGGCCACCAAGTAACGTGCCTGATCTTCGCCAAACAACTCGGGGGTGTCGCTGCTATCAAGGGATAGACCGACCTCAGCGGCTGCCGCCATTTCGAACGCAGCCAATGCAAGCCCGCCGTCAGAGAGGTCTGTACAGCCTTTGATCCAGTCGCGGTGGGCACGGATGAAATCGCCGTGCTTGGCTTCTGCGACAAGATCCACGTGCGGCGCATCGCCGTCTGTGCGGTTGAAAACCTCGGCCAGCAAGGCAGATTGGCCTAGGTGTCCGGTGGTTTCACCGATCAAGATTGCCACGTGACCGTCACGGACATCGCCGATGATCAACTCGTCCTCTGAGGCAAGTAAGCCAACTGCGCCAATTGTCGGCGTCGGTAGGATACCTGTCCCATCGGTTTCATTATAGAGCGAGACGTTGCCAGACACGATTGGCATGTCCAGCGCTTTAACGGCTTCGCCGATCCCTTGGATCGCACCAACAAACTGCCCCATGATTTCAGGCTTCTCAGGATTGCCAAAATTCATATTGTCGGTCGTTGCCAAAGGTTTGGCACCCACAGCTGTCAAATTGCGGTAGGCTTCTGCTACTGCTTGCTTACCACCTTCAACTGGGTTCGCTTTGACGTAGCGCGGGGTCACATCGGACGTAAAGGCAAGCGCCTTGTGAGTGCCGTGAACGCGCACAATGCCTGCACCTGCACCGGGAATGCGGATTGTGTCGCCCATGACCTGCGCATCATATTGTTCGTAGACCCAGCGTTTTGAAGCGTAGTTCGGGCTGCTTAGCAGTGCCTTCAACCCATCAATTGGATCAATTTGCGGCACATCTTCCAAAGGATCGGCCGCAGGCGTTGGCACCCATGGGCGATCATACTCAGGTGCGGAAGAAGCAAGTTTGCTTAGCGGCAGGTCCGCTTTCACTTCGCCATTGTGCACAATCAAGAAGCGGTCTTCTTCGATGGTTTCACCGACGATTGCGAAATCGAGGTCCCATTTGTCGAAGACAGCTTTTGCTTCTGCTTCCAGTTCTGGTTTCAGAACCATCAACATGCGCTCTTGGCTTTCAGATAGCATCATCTCGTAAGCGGTCATATTGACTTCGCGCACAGGCACGCATTCCAGATCAAGACGCACGCCAAGGCCGCCTTTGTCGCCCATTTCCACTGCAGAACAGGTTAGGCCAGCGGCCCCCATATCCTGAATTGAAATAACCGCACCGGTTTGCATCAGCTCAAGTGTCGCTTCCATCAAGCGCTTTTCAGTGAATGGATCACCAACTTGAACGGTGGGGCGTTTGTCTTCGATTGTGTCGTCAAATTCTGCGGAGGCCATAGTTGCGCCGCCAACACCGTCTCGGCCCGTCTTTGCGCCAAGGTAAACCACAGGCATGCCTACACCAGACGCGGCAGAGTAGAAAATCTTGTCCGTATCTGCGAGACCTGCCGCAAAGGCGTTCACAAGGCAGTTGCCATTGTAAGCTGGATCAAAACGCACTTCACCGCCTACTGTCGGAACACCAAAGCAATTGCCGTAACCGCCAACGCCCTCAACAACACCGTTCACGAGTTGACGGGTTTTGTGATGGGATATTTCACCGAAAGACAGCGAATTCATCGCCGCGATCGGGCGGGCACCCATTGTGAAGACATCGCGCAAGATGCCACCGACACCTGTCGCGGCCCCCTGATAGGGTTCAATGTAGGAGGGGTGGTTGTGGCTTTCCATTTTGAAAACAACAGCTTGGCCATCTCCGATATCCACAATACCCGCATTTTCACCAGGGCCGCAAATGACTTGTGGTCCTTCAGTTGGCAGCGTGCGCAGCCATTTTTTCGACGATTTGTAAGAGCAATGCTCGTTCCACATGGCGGAGAAAATACCAAGCTCGGTAAAGCTGGGTTCGCGACCGATGATTTCTAGAATAACGGCGTATTCGTCCGGTTTCAGTCCATGAGCGGCGATTAGATCTGTGGTGATGGCAGGCTCTTGCATCCGGTTTGGTCCCCAAAGCGTGAAGTTGTGCGTTTCATACTGGCAAAGCGCGCAAGGGGCAATGCGCCAGAGCAGGGATTTCATCCGTTGACCTGGCTCCGTTTTTGCCGTGATGTAAGCAAAACTGGGGACTTAAAAATGCGTGTAATACTCAACCCGTACCGCAGCGTCGGGATTTCGCAAGGATTGGAGGGTGTACCGTTACCGTCCGTGAACGCCAAAGCACCTCGCGCTTTGCTAGACCGCTGTCCGGTTCATACAGCAACACCGCTGACGCAATCGCTGGGTCTGCACATCAAAGACGAACGTGGGCGCATGGGATTGGGAAGCTTTAAAGCGCTTGGTGCAGCTTATGTAATTGCCCATGAAGCTCAGCTTGGATCGTTGGAAGGGCGTACTTATGTGACTGCCAGCGCAGGCAATCATGGCATGTCAGTTGCCGCCGGCGCGAAGGTTTTCGGGGCCAAGGCAGTCATCTATTTGGCTAAAACAGTTCCCAGCGGGTTCGCGGATCGTTTGCGTGACCAAGGGGCTGAGGTTGTCATTGAGGGCGATGACTACGAAGCCAGCATGGCCGGTGCGCAAGCCGCAGCAAAGTCAAACGATTGGACGTTGTTGTCGGATAGTTCATGGGACGGCTATTTCGACCTGCCGCATCGCTTGATGGAAGGCTACCTTGCCATGGCTGCGGAATGCACCGAACAGATGGAATGTCCCAGTCATATCTTCTTGCAAGCGGGAGTAGGCGGTTTGGCTGGGGCCTGCGCGGCGCTGTTTCGCGAGGTCTGGGGTGACTCACCACATATAACTGTGGTCGAGCCTGAATTTGCACCTGCCATCTTCGACTCGATCCAAGCAGGTCGTTTCACGGTTTCGACAGGTCCGGTTTCGGACATGGGCCGACTTGATTGTAAAGAAGCCTCGCTTATCGCGCTGAAAGGCCTGTCGCGGGATGCAGATGCCTTTGCTTTGATTTCGGAAGACGAAGCCTTTGGCGTTCTGCCCAAGTTGCAAGCTGTTGATATGGAGGCGAGCACGTCAGGGGCCGCGGGAATTGCAGCAGCTTTGCTTAGTGATTTGCCAAGCGATGCGCGGGTCTTGTGCATCTTAAGTGAGGGCGGTTGATGTTCGAAGCATTGGAATATCAAGCGCGGATCAGCGGTGTTCAAAGACGTATGGCTGAGCATGGCCTTGAAGCGCTGTTGCTGACGCAGGACGCGGATATCCGGTATTTGACGGGATATCTGACGCGCTTTTGGGAAAGTCCGACGCGCCCTTGGTTTTTGGTGCTGCCTGTCAGCGGTTTGCCCATTGCTGTAATTCCATCAATCGGAGCCGATCTGATGTCGTGTACACTTGTGCAAGATATCCGAACGTGGTCCGCGCCTGATTACGACGACGACGGTCTATCGCTGCTGACCAGCACTTTGATTGAAGTGGCTGGCAAAGGCCCTGTCGGAACACCTTATGGCATTGAAAGCCATCTGCGGATGCCGCTTGGCGATTGGGCACGCCTAAGCGAAGACATTCAAATTGGATCTGATGCAGGTGTGATGCGCGCAGCGCGAATGGTGAAAACACCGCTTGAAGTCGATGCGATCCGTAAGGCCTGTCAGATCGCAGGGCGCGCGTTCACACGTGTGCCTGAGATAGCCAACGCAGGTACACCTTTAAGTTCAGTGTTTCGCAGCTTTCAAATACTATGTTTGGAAGAAGGGGCCGACTGGGTGCCTTATCTTGCAGGTGGATTAGGCGCTGATGGCTATAGTGACGTTATTTCCCCCGCCAATGACACGCCTTTGCAAAGTGGCGATATTTTGATGCTGGATACAGGTGTGATCCGAAACGGTTATTTTAGCGATTTCGACCGCAATTTCAGCGTGGGACAACCAAGTAATGCTTGCGACCATGCTTACGAAAGGCTGATGCAAGCGATACAGGCTGGTGAGACAGCGCTAAAGCCGGGGAACACTGCCGCGGATGTCTTCCGTGCGATGGATCACATCTGCACGGGCGGTCGCGGCGGACAAAGTGGCGGACGTCTTGGGCATGGTTTGGGTCTGCAACTGACCGAAGGCCTGTCGTTAATCGCAAGCGATCATACTGTGCTGGAACCTGGCATGGTGATCACGCTTGAACCGGGCATTTCGGTCTCTGGTGCTGCGGGCTTGATGGTTCATGAAGATGATTATGTCGTGACCGAAACCGGCTGGGAACGGCTCTCGCCAGAGCCACCCGAACACATGATCAGGTTAGACGTATGAGCTTGCCCTACACCTTAGCCTCGCAAATTGGCACTGCGGGGCGTCTAGGCCTGATCGTTCTGCAATCAGATGAAACGATGGAGTCCGAGCTGCGGCAAGCCTTGCCTGACGCGGATGTCGCTACGTTTGTTTCTCGCATCCCCAGCGCGGCAGAGGTGTCTAATGAAAGCCTTGCCGCGATGGAGTCAGAATTGCCGCGTGCGTCAGGCCTATTACCAAGAACTGTGAATTTCGATGTTGTCGGGTATGGCTGCACATCAGCGTCCAGCATTATCGGAACAGAGCGTGTTGCAGACTTGGTCGGGGCAGGGTGCACGACCAAACACGTCACAAACCCCGTCAGCGCTTTAGTCGCGGCATGCGCCGCTCTGGGTGTCAGCAAACTGGCGTTGCTTACACCTTATACAGAGGCTGTCAGTGAAAGTTTGCGTGTCGCGTTACGCGCTAAGGGTATCGACACGCCAGTTTTTGGCACGTTCAACGAACCCGTTGAAACCAACGTCGCACGGATTGACCCAACAGCTATTCGTGATGCTGCGGTAACGCTTGGACGCGATAAAGGCGCAGAGGCAGTGTTTATGAGCTGCACAAACTTGCGTACTTTCAGCATCTTGCAAGCGGTAGAAGCAGGCTGCAACAAACCCGCTTTGTCGTCTAATCAAGCGTTCTTCTGGCATATGTTCGCGCTTGCAGGTGTGTCGGCACATTGTGATGACACGATTTTATCGACAACCCCACTGATCAAAGGCAGTTAAAATGTTTGCACGCGAAAAACTAGATTACACGGCTAAAGCCTTGCCAGACCGCGTCGACATGGCTGACAGCGAAAGCCTGAAAGCGGTGCAGGATCACCTGACGTTCATACAAAAGCGTCATTCTGTGCGCGATTTCGTGGATACGCCAGTGTCACAAGATGTGATTGATACCGCAATAACAGCGGCGGGTTCCGCACCTTCCGGGGCCAACCACCAACCTTGGCACTTTGTTGCGATTTCTAACCCTGAGGTGAAACACCAGATCCGGTTGGCATCCGAAGAAGAAGAACGAAAGTTCTATGCAGGGGGCGGGGGCAATGATGAATGGATCAAAGCCTTGGAACCCATTGGAACCGATGCCAACAAGCCGCATCTGGATATTGCGCCGTGGTTGATTGTGATTTTTGCACAGCGTTGGGGAGAGTTCGAAGACGGGACGCGCTACAAGAATTATTATGTGCCTGAAAGCGTTGGCATCGCGACGGGCTTTCTGATCTCTGCGCTGCACCACGCCGGATTGAGCTGTTTGACACATACACCGAATCCAATGAAATTTCTGAACGGGCTTTTGGGGCGAGCTGCGTCGGAAAAACCTGTGATGATTCTGGCTGTCGGGCATCCGTCGGAAGACGCGACAGTGCCAAGTGTTGCCAAGATCAAGAAGCCATTGGGTGAAATTAGAACGGTTTTCGACTGAAATCAGTGCAATCGGGCCAAAAAAAAGGCCGAGCAAGAAGCTCGGCCGAAGTCCAACAGGGAGGTACAAGAACTAGGCACCTCAGCACCATCGTCATTCTTGTACCGCTCAAATAATGTGCAGGGTGCTGCCGATCAAGACAAAAATGCCGCAAGTGCAGCATGGCCGCTATGCAGTGACTGCATAGCTACACTTTTGAATAGGCGGATTGACCGCTTAAGCCCCATTGCAAAGCCGACTGGCAAATCATAGGTTCTGGCCAAATTCAGATCACGCCCGCAGACGCGGGCCATTGCACAGAAAAAGGATTACCCAATGGATGCTGGCGCACTCGGCCAATTCGTTCCGCTTATTTTGATCTTCGCGATCATGTATTTCCTGCTCATCCGCCCTCAGCAGAAAAAGCTGAAAGAGCATCAGAAAATGGTCCAGGGCCTTCGTCGTGGTGATCAAGTGATCACGCAAGGCGGTCTGATTGGCAAGGTCACGAAAGTCAAAGACGACAACGAGCTTGAAGTTGAGCTGGCAGAAGGTGTGAAAGTCCGCGTTGTGCAGTCCACAATCACCAATGTGATCAACAAAACAGAACCTGCCTCTGCGTAACATCATACGTTTCGGCTGGATGGTTTGAGAGGCCTGACAGATGCTGCAAATTGACCTGTGGAAACGGGTGGTCATCTGGGCGCTATGTGCGCTTGGATTGCTACTGGCGCTTCCGAATGCCTTTTATTCCAAAGTTGAACAACACAACGATGCGATTGCAGCAATCGAACTGTCCGGCAACTCGCCAGAGCGTGATGCAATGGCGGCGCAATGGCCGGGCTTTTTGCCGTCAGGTCTGGTAAATCTAGGTCTGGATTTGCGCGGTGGTGCGCATCTGTTGGCAGAAGTGAATGTCACTGATGTTTATGCTGCGCGTATGAAAGCGTTTTGGCCTGAAGTGCGCGATGCTTTGCGTCCCGAACGCGCAATAATCGGCACCATCCGTTTGCAGCCCTCCGCGGAAGACGAGTTGAAAGTTCGCATTTCAGAGCCCGCAGGAACGGACCGCGCGGTTGAAGTTGTACGTGGACTTGCACAACAAGTTGTTTCGCTCTCTGGCGTTGGTTCTTCCGACATCGAAGTGACAAGCGACGCGGGTGTTCTGACGGTGCGTTTGTCGGAAGCAGAAAAGCGCGCGACAGACGAGCGCACGATGCAGCAGTCGCTGGAAATCATTCGCCGCCGTATCGACGAAGTGGGCACACGCGAACCGACCATACAACGCCAAGGCACAGATCGTATTTTGATTCAGGTTCCGGGCATCGGCTCTGCTGCGGAACTGAAAGCCATCATCGGCACAACCGCGCAGCTGACATTCCAACCGGTCGTAGGTCGTGGGTCTGATCCTGACGCAAGCCCCGGTATTGGCAATGAAATTGTGCCATCACTTGATGAAGAGGGGGCGTATTACACCCTTGAATCAGCGCCTGTCGTCACAGGCGAAGAGCTTGTCGATGCCCAGCCAGCGTTCGACCAAAACGGTCGCCCTGCGGTGAATTTCCGGTTCAATCCAACAGGTGCGCGTAAATTCGGGGATTATACTGCCGAAAACATTGGCAGCCCGTTTGCGATTGTTCTCGATAGTGAAGTTATTTCTGCCCCGGTGATCCAAAGCCACATTCCGGGCGGGTCTGGTATCATAACCGGTAATTTCACGGTAGAAGAGTCCACCAATCTCGCAGTGCTTTTGCGCGCGGGTGCTTTGCCAGCGGGTCTGGAATTCCTTGAAGAACGCACAATCGGTCCCGAGTTGGGCGCTGACAGTATCAAAGCGGGTCAAATTGCCTGTGTCGTAGCGTTTGCCGCGGTGCTGATCTTTATGGTCCTAAGCTACGGACTTTTCGGCATTTTTGCCAACATCGCCCTTATCATCAACGTCGGCTTGATCTTTGGACTGCTTAGCATGGTCGGGGCGACGCTGACTTTGCCGGGGATCGCGGGTATCGTTTTGACGATCGGTATGGCCGTGGATGCGAACGTATTGGTGTTTGAACGTATCCGAGAAGAGCTTAAGTCAGCCAAAGGTCCAGCACGAGCGATCGATCTTGGCTATGAAAAAGCGCTAAGCGCGATTATCGACGCAAACTTTACCACGTTTATCACAGCGGTGATCCTGTTTGTGATGGGATCGGGCCCTGTGCGCGGCTTTGCGATCACTCTCGGCTTCGGCATTCTCACATCGGTCTTTACGGCGATCTTTGTCACACGTCTTATCGTGGTGATCTGGTTCGAACGTAAACGCCCCAAAAAATTGGAGGTGTGAGATGCGCCTGAGACTAGTCAAACAAGACACTAAATTCGATTTCTTTTCGCGCTCTAAGATGTGGCTGGGGATATCGTTTTTCCTGATGATCCTCGCCTTTGGCTCTTTCCTGTATCAAGGTTTGAACTATGGCATCGACTTTAAAGGCGGCACCACGGTACGAACGGAAAGCACGACACCGATTGATGTAGGTGCGTACCGCGACGCGATTGCGCCACTTGAACTGGGTGACATCACGATTTCAGAAGTGTTTGATCCGACCTTTGATGCGGATCAACACGTCGCGATGGTTCGGATCGAAGCGCAAGAAGGCCAAGAAGCGGTAGACTCAGATGTGATCGCAACAGTACTGACAGCGCTGCAAGTCATTGCGCCGGATATCAAGTTTGTCTCGGTTGAATCAGTCGGTCCGAAGGTTTCAGGCGAATTGATCCAGACGGCAGCGATTGCGGTAATCCTCGCGATTGGCGCGGTTCTGATCTATATCTGGTTACGTTTTGAGTGGCAGTTTGCCTTGGGCGCTGTGGCTGCACTTGTACACGATGTGATCCTGACAATCGGCATTTTCTCTGAGCTTCAGATCAAATTCGATCTTGCCATCATCGCGGCACTTCTGACGATTGTGGGTTACTCGCTAAACGATACGGTTGTTGTGTTTGACCGTGTTCGCGAGAACCTGCGCAAGTATAAGAAAAAGCCGCTGAACGAGGTTTTGAATATCTCGATCAACGAAACCCTTAGCCGGACGTTCATGACTTCTGTGACCACTTTGCTGGCGCTGATTGCCTTGTTCGTACTGGGTGGTGACGTGATCCGTGGCTTTGTCTTTGCGATGATCTGGGGTGTGATAGTGGGAACCTATTCCTCTGTCTTCGTGGCCTCTGCGATCCTGTTGTGGCTGGGCGTGAAACGCGACTGGACCAACAAGCCGGACGCAAATGCGGGCACGCAATTTGCAAACATAGATGCCTGAATTACTCACATCAGCCTTCGCGACAGAAGGGCTGATGTGGATCGCTTTTGCCAGCCTGCTTGCAGGGCTAGTAAGGGGCTTCTCGGGCTTTGGCACGGCGATGATTTATCTGCCGATTGCTGCGCAATTCCTTAGCCCTGTCGAAGCGCTCGTAACACTGACGATCATGGACAGCCTTGGTCCGATCCCGGCCATCCCGCGCGCAGTGCGCGAAGCAGATTGGCCTGATTTGCGCCGTTTGCTGATCGCCTTGGTGCTGTGTTTGCCAATCGGGATTTTCCTACTGATTTCTGTACCGCCCGAGACCTTCCGTTTTTCGGTTGCAATTGTGTCGCTGCTTTTGCTTGCGGCACTTATTTCTGGAGTGCGCTACAAAGGGCGCCTGAGCCCTGCAAAAGTGTATGGTGTAGGCTCTGCCGCCGGTGTTTTAGGCGGTGCAGTCGGTTTGCCTGGTCCACCTGTCATTCTATTTTATATGGCCAGTCCTCATCCACCTACCGTGATCCGCGCTACAACCATGGTTTTCCTTTTTTCCTTTGATCTCATCTTGATGGGGATGCTCGGATTTCAGGGTATGTTGTCGCTCAGCGGCGTGATGCTAGGTGTGATCATTGCGCCGTGTATGCTTGTGGGTACGTTGCTTGGCACATGGCTCTTTCGTCCTGAGTATGAGACGCTATATAGAACCGCAGCTTATGTGATCATCGGTGTGTCAGCCCTGCGGGGCTTGCCAATTTGGGGGTAACGCGATGCGAATGACAGAGATTGAATTTGACGATGCCAAGCCAGTCGAAGGCTATGGACCTGGCTTTTTCAGGATTGCAGGCGAAGTGATCCAAGCACCAATGATCGTCACTGCAACAGGCGCGCGCCCTTGGGGTGGATACGAGGATGCTGAAACCCTTGTCGCCATGGCAGGAGAGATCGACGTGATCTTCATCGGCACAGGTGATGAAGTCGCGTATCTTCCAAAAGAGCTGCGCGCAGCCTTGGACAGTGTTGGCTTAGGTGCCGAAGCGATGAATTCACCTGCGGCCTGTCGAACCTATAATGTGTTGGTCAACGATGGTCGCCGCGTTGCGGCGGCACTGCTTCCGGTCACAAAATAATGCAGCTTGCCGTCCAAAACCTTAGCGTTGCCCGCGGCGGCATTGCGGTTCTGGAAGGGTTAACCTTCACTTTAAAGACCGGCCAAGCATTGATCCTGCGCGGCCCAAATGGGATCGGCAAGACGACCTTGCTACGCTCTATCGCGGGTCTGCAGCCAGCGCTAGGCGGGCGCATTGATGCGCCAGAAGACAGTATTGCCTACGCTGCGCATTCCGACGGGATCAAACACGTCCTTAGCGTGCGCGAAAACCTTGAATTCTGGGCCGCAGTATTTGGTACAGGTGATATCGCTCCCGCACTTGCTGCCTTCGCGCTGGAACCATTGGCAAATCGTCCAGCCGGGGCGTTGTCGGCCGGTCAAAAGCGCCGCCTTGGTCTTGCGCGACTATTGGTTTCGGCACGCCCGATTTGGGTTTTGGACGAACCAACAGTTTCGCTGGATGTGGATGCTGTGGCCATGTTTGCCGATGCGATCCGCACGCATTTGGCCGATGGGGGCATTGCCTTGATCGCAACACACATTGATCTGGGCCTTGATGCGGATATCCTCGATGTCGCGCCTTTCAAAGCACGCGCACCTATTGCTACGGATGATGCGATGGAGGGCTTTCTGTGAAAGCGCTCCTGATCCGTGACCTACGCCTTGCAATCAGGGCAGGGGGTGGCTTTGGCCTTGGCCTGGCATTTTTCTTGATTGTTACGGTTCTGGTGCCTTTCGGGGTTGGACCTCAAAGCGCACTGCTTTCTACCATCGCGCCGGGGATTCTGTGGCTTGGTGCATTGCTCGCATGTCTTTTGTCACTCGACCGCATTCTTGCATTGGACTGGGAAGACGGCACGCTTGATCTTCTTGCCTGCGCGCCGCTGCCTATGGAGGCCGCTGTCAGCGTCAAAGCGCTGGCACACTGGCTGACCACGGGCTTGCCGCTGGTCATCGCCGCCCCGATGTTCGGGTTACTTCTGAACTTGCCTAACGCGGGCTATGTTCCATTGGTTCTTTCGCTGTTGCTTGGCACGCCTGCTCTTAGTGTAATTGGGACTTTCGGTGCCGCCTTAACCGTTGGGATCAAGCGTGGTGGGCTATTGCTCTCGCTGCTGGTACTGCCGCTGTATGTTCCGACACTTATCTACGGTGCAGAAGCCGCACGGCGTGGCGCACAAGGTTTGGACACATCTACGCCGCTTATGATGCTTGCTGGGATCACATTTGGCGTCATTGCGTTGCTACCTTTTGCCTCTGCGGCTGTATTGCGGGTAAACATTCGTTAAAGTGAATTGAAGCCGACCTAACAAGGGATTACATCACGCTCATGTCTTTATGGGAATACGCAAATCCGGTGAAATTTATGGCTCTTTCGGGCCGCATCTTGCCGTGGGCCGCCTGGACTTCGGGTCTCTGCCTAGTGGTTGGACTGGTCTGGGGGTTCTTCTTCACGCCAGATGACTTCCGCCAGGGATCGACAGTAAAAATCATCTATTTGCATGTGCCATCTGCCCTGATGGCGATCAACGTGTGGATGATGATGTTGGTCACGTCACTGGTTTGGATCATTCGTCGCCACCATGTGAGTGCGCTGGCTGCAAAAGCTGCGGCACCGATCGGCGTTGTCATGACCTTAATCGCACTGATCACAGGTGCGATCTGGGGACAGCCGATGTGGGGGACTTGGTGGGCATGGGATCCGCGTTTAACGTCATTCCTTATCCTTTTCCTGTTTTACCTTGGCTACATCGCGCTTTGGGCAGCAATTGAAGATAACGACACCGCCGCTGATCTTACTTCGATCCTCTGCCTTGTTGGCTCTGTCTTTGCGATCCTGTCGCGCTATGCGGTTAACTTCTGGAACCAAGGTCTGCATCAGGGGGCTTCGCTTTCACTTGATAAAGAAAAGAACGTCGCGGACGTGTTTTACCAACCTCTGTTGATCTGTATCGCGGGCTTTGTCTTGCTATTTGTCGCGCTGCTTCTGTTGCGGACGCGCACTGAGATACGCACACGTCGCACATCTGCACTACTCGCACGGGAGCGTATGGGATGATGCCCGATCTTGGAAAATACGCCGATGCGGTTCTAAGCGCCTATGCGGCCTCAATCGTTTTGTTGGTCGCAATTGTAGTTTTTAGCGTGTGGCAATCCAAGCGCGCGAAAGCGGCGCTGAAAGATGTGGAGAAACGCCGTAATGGCTAAAATTTCACCATTGATGATCGCGCCACCCGCAATCTTTATCGGATTGGCCGCCTTGTTTTACGCGGGCATGTTTCGCGAAGGCAAAGACGAGCTGGCGTCGGTTTTTATTGGCCAGCCTGCACCACAGATCGAAACGGCGGCTGAGTTGCTGGGTTTTACAGCCGTCAGTCAAGCGGATCTCGCGAATGGGGATGTAACGCTTGTGAATTTCTGGGCCAGCTGGTGTCCACCTTGCCGTGCAGAGCACCCCAAGTTATTGGAACTCGCTGAAAGTCACACGATCATCGGCGTAAACTTCAAAGACACGGCAAAGGCCGCCACCAAATATCTGAACGACGATGGTAATCCGTTCAAAGGCGTGGCCTTTGACCCTCAGGGGCGCACAGCAATTGATTGGGGCGTTACAGCGCCACCGGAGACGTTTATCTTGGATAAGGACGGCACTGTGCTGTACCGTTTCGCAGGCCCGCTGATTGGTAGCGACTATGAACAACGCTTTTTACCACAGCTGAACAAGGCTTTGTCACAGTAACGCCTGACGCTTCGTCTTGCCTTTAAACTCATCCTTAGGCGAAATGCGCGCTAGAGGCGATAGCCGCCGGAAACCTCCAAAACGATCCCTGTGATAAAACTTGCCTCGTCAGAAGACAAAAACCGAACAGCTTTTGCGACGTCGCTTGGTACACCTGATCTGCCAAGCGCCGTCATTGCCACAAATTTCGCGATCAATTCTGCTGGGCGAGGGCTGTCGTCCCGGTCAATCGCGCCGGGAGCGACGGCGTTCACGCGAATGCCTTTGGGTCCCAATTCCTTTGCTGCACCGCGTGTCCATGTATTCAAAGCTGCTTTACTTGCAGAATACCCCGATGCGCCCAAGGCCGGTAGAACAGCATTGACCGAAGAAATGTTAATGACCGCAGACCCAGCTTTGAGATGTGCAGTTGCGGCGGCAAGCATTGCCATAGGCGCTATCAAGTTAACAGCCAACACTCTTGCCTCTGAGCTGGCGTCAATATTGTCCAATGCCGTTAGCTCGACGGTACCTGCATTATTGACCAGCACATCGATTTGGCCGAACTGGGCCAACATGGTTTCGATGATCTGTTCGGGTACATCCGGTGCGGTCAGATCAGCCTGAATAGCCAAAATATCAGGAAACTCAGTCAAAAGCGCGTCTGGCGGTGTCAGGTTGTAAGTGATTGCGACGCGGTGATCTTGTGCAAGATTTTGTGCGATTGCGCGACCAATACCGCGCGCGCCGCCAGTGATAAGAGTGGTTTTCATAACCCACTGTGCGCGTGCAGGATGCATAATGACAAGGGTTAATAAAAAAGGACCACCAATGGCAGCCCTTTTTAGTGAATTGAAGCGTTGATTTACGCGGCCGCGAGGTCGCGCAGCACGTAGTGAAGAACGCCGCCGTGTTCGATATATTCGATCTCGATTGCGGTATCGATACGGCACTTGAGCGCGATCTCTTTCACAGTTCCATCCGCCATAGTGATCGTGCATGGCACAACCTGCAAAGGCTCGATCGTGTCGAGGCCAGAGATAGAAACACTCTCATCACCCGTCAGACCCAAAGACTTGCGTGTGTCGCCATTCGTGAACTCGAACGGGATCACACCCATACCAACAAGGTTGGAGCGGTGAATACGCTCAAAGCTTTCCGCGATCACGGCCTTTACACCCAAAAGCGCTGTACCTTTAGCGGCCCAGTCACGCGAAGAACCCGCGCCATATTGCTCACCGCCAAAGATCACCAGCGGCGTGCCTGCCTCTTGATGCGCCATCGCCGCGTCAAAGATCGAGGTTTGCTGACCATCGACGCCTTTGGTGTAACCACCCTCAACGCCGTCCAGCATTTCGTTCTTGATGCGGATGTTGGCGAATGTGCCGCGCATCATGACTTCGTGGTTGCCACGGCGTGAGCCGTACGAGTTAAACTCGCGCACAGGTACTTGGCGATCCGTAAGGTACTGACCCGCTGGCGAGCTTTCAGCAAAGGAACCCGCAGGAGAAATGTGATCGGTTGTAATCATGTCACCAAGCAGTGCCAAGACTTTCGCGCCCTCGATGTTCGTGATGACGCCCGGATCTTTGGACATGCCTTGGAAATAGGGTGGGTTCTGGATGTAGGTCGAAGTCGCGGGCCAGTCATAGACTTCCTGTTGCGGCACTTCCACGCCCTGCCATTTCTCATCGCCCTTGAACACGTCCGCATATTTGGTCTGGAACGCTTCGCGTGTGACTGTCCGCTCGACCAGTTCAGCAACTTCTTGCGTCGTAGGCCAGATGTCTTTCAGGTAAACATCCGTGCCATCTGCCGTCTGTGCGATGGGGTCAGTTGCAGGGTTGATGTCCATGGTCCCTGCAATTGCATAGGCTACCACGAGGGGGGGCGATGCAAGGTAGTTGGCGCGTACATCGGGGCTAATGCGGCCCTCAAAGTTACGGTTGCCCGACAGGACAGAGGTCGCAACCAGATCACCTTCATGGATCGCTTTGCTTAGCTCTGGCTGAAGCGGGCCAGAGTTACCGATGCAGGTGGTGCAGCCATAACCAACAAGGTTAAAGCCAAGCGCATCAAGGTCTGTTTGAAGCTCTGCTGCTTCCAGATAGGCGGTCACAACCTGAGAACCGGGTGCGAGGGAGGTCTTGACCCATGGCTTGCGGTTCAAACCCAGTGCTGCGGCTTTGCGCGCAACAAGGCCCGCGCCGATCATCACATAAGGGTTGGAAGTGTTGGTGCACGATGTGATCGAGGCGATCACCACCTTGCCTGATTCCATTGTGTAATCTTCACCATCGACAGCGACTTCCTTGCCCATTGGGCGCTTGAACGTCTCTTCCATCTCGCGCTTGAAGGCTTCTTTAGCGCCAGTAAGGGCCACGTAGTCCTGTGGACGCTTGGGCCCTGAAATCGCAGGTACGATTGTGCCCATGTCCAGTTCCAAAGTGTCTGTGTAGATCGGTGCATAGTCGTCACCGCGCCAGAAACCGTTCTCTTTTGCATAAGCTTCAACCAATGCGATACGGTCCTCATCACGGCCCGTCGTGCGCAGGTAACGCAGCGTTTCGCCGTCGATCGGGAAGAAGCCACATGTTGCGCCATACTCAGGTGCCATGTTGGCGATTGTCGCGCGATCCGCGAGGGGCAGGCTATCAAGGCCTTCGCCGTAAAATTCAACGAACTTACCAACAACACCTTTTTCACGCAGCATTTCAACGACTTTAAGAACGAGGTCTGTGCCAGTCGTGCCTTCCATCATTGCGCCGGTCAGCTTGAAACCAATGACTTCTGGGATCAACATGGAAATCGGCTGCCCAAGCATCGACGCTTCCGCTTCGATACCGCCAACGCCCCAACCAAGAACCGCTGCGCCGTTCACCATAGTTGTGTGGCTGTCCGTGCCGACAAGCGTGTCAGGATAAGCAACTTCTTCGCCATTTTGGTCAACATCGGTCCAAACGGTTTGGCTAAGATACTCAAGGTTTACCTGATGGCAAATACCTGTGCCGGGGGGCACAACGCGGAAGTTGGAGAATGCCGACTGGCCCCATTTAAGGAATGTGTAACGCTCCATGTTGCGTTCATATTCGCGATCCACGTTCATTTTGAACGCGCGCGGGTTGCCGAATTCGTCAATCATAACAGAGTGGTCGATGACCAGATCAACAGGGTTCAGCGGGTTAATCTTTTGTGGATCACCGCCAAGGGACTTAATGCCGTCGCGCATCGCTGCAAGGTCAACAACAGCCGGGACACCAGTGAAATCCTGCATCAAAACGCGGGCAGGGCGATACGCAATCTCGCGCGGGTTCTTGCCACCCTTTGCACCCCATTCAGCGAAGGCTTTGATGTCGTCGACAGAGACAGTCTTGCCATCTTCAAAGCGCAGCATGTTTTCCAGAACCACTTTCAATGCGGCTGGCAGCTTGGAAAAATCGCCAAGACCTGCTTCTGTTGCGGCTGGAATCGAATAGTAGGAAATTGAAGAACCGCCAACCTTAAGGGTTTTACGTGTCTTGCTTGTGTCCTGACCGACTGTGATGGGCATAAGATGCCTCCTAATCTAGCGTCTGATATGGAATGTGATTGCGTGCTATTTGCCTTATACAGGCAAAGCATTCAAGAGCAATGTATACCGTTGTACACTGAAATTGCAAAAAATTGAAAAGACTTTGTTACGGAACCTCGCGCAGCTCTCGCAAAAGGGTGATTGGCCATTACAGAGCTTTGCTCATATCACAGCTTCAACGCAAATGAATATATGGAACGATCCTTATGACTAAGCTCTCTGCACTTTTTGCCGCGCTCTGGATCGGCCTAACGGGAACGGCACAAGCGCAATCACAGCCAGTTGTAATTGAATTGTTTACGTCGCAAGGCTGTTCTTCGTGCCCACCTGCTGACGCCTTGATGCACAAACTTGCAGCGCGCAGTGATGTTATCGCCTTGTCGATGCATGTGGATTACTGGGATTATATCGGCTGGAAGGACGAGTTCGCCCGCGCCGAAAATGCGGCGCGTCAACGTTCCTATGCCAAAGCGGCGGGTCGCCGTTCGGTTTATACGCCACAGATGATAATTGCCGGTGAGGACTCGGTCGTTGGAACACATCCGATGGATGTTGCTGATTTAATTGCGAAACATACAGCGACGCAGAAAGATGTTGACCTGAAAGCTGTGCGATCTGGCGGCAAGATCAACATCGCTGCAACCGCGCGTAACCCTGCGAAATATGAAGTGAAGTTCGTAAGCTACACCAAAAAGCGCACAACGTCGATCAAACGCGGTGAAAATGCCGGCAAAACAATCACATACGTAAACGTCGTATCTGATTTCAAAACGATGAAGACGTGGGATGGTCGCGCACCTTTGTCAATGGCGGCAAGTGTTGGAAAGGGGCCTGTCGTGGTTTTGATCCAACGATCCGGTCATGGCCCGATCGAAGCCGCGGCCGCGCTAAACTAAGACTTAAGTGTTTTTCCAACGACGATGGATCCAGAACCATTGATGCATGTTTTCGCGGATCAACGCTTCTAGCCCGTCGTTGACGGCTTGGGTCATCGTCTCTGCATCGCTATGTGGGATTTCGGCCTGGACGGTAATTTCAAAATCTAGACCATTTTCCTGACGAATGGCATAAATCGGAATCAAGGCAGCGTTGTATTTCAAGGCAAGCTCTGCGGTGATCAGTGATGTAATCGCTGGTTTTCCAAAGAAGTTTAGCCGTGTTCCACCATAAGCGTGTAAATCGGTCAAAATGCCAAGAACACCACCTGATTTGATATGACGCACCATTTGCGACATGCCTTTGCGGCCTTGCTCGAACATAGGCGTGCCAATGGTCGAGATCGAGCGCACATAATGGGCATTGAAATACGGGTTGGACATACGCCGGTAGAGCGCGCCCATGTTGTGACCTTTTGCAATCAGCGCTGCGCGACTGACGTCATAATTCCCGAAATGACCGGTCACAAGGATCACAGGACGTCCGTCAGCGCGTGCTTTTTCTAGCGCGTCATATCCGGGGCCTGTAATTTTTGAATTGATGGCACGCTCGACAAAGTCTTGGCCTGAATACAGCTCGATTAGTGTGCGCCCGGCATTGTTGGGCACGTCTTTACAAAGCCGCTCGATTTCTGCCTTGGGTAGATCAGGCAGGACATGGGCCAGATTTGCGCGAATGCGTTTAGGATAACCAGCAAGAGGCGAGACAACTTTCTCAACAAGCCAGCCCATCAGCCGCAAGCGCGCACCATAGGGCAGGGCAAGTGCCAGTCCGATCAAGCCACGCAAAAACAGATTGGTGATATATTGAGACACAGGTTTCATATGCAGCGCTTTACTGGGCTTGGTGGCAAGGCTCAAGCGTTGGGCGCATGGACGATACCGGTGCCGATCATCGAATCGCGTGTAACCAGCTGGGCCAGATCCGCTTCACTCATGTTTTCTGTGCCAGAAGGGCGTGCAGGGATAACCACGTACCGCATATCAGCTGTGCTGTCGTGGACGCGAATTTTTGTTCTTTCGGGTAGGACCACACCAAATTCCGAAAGAACCTTGCGCGGCTCTTTCACTGTGCGCGACCGGTAAGCACGTGATTTATACCAATCAGGCGGCAGGCCTAACAGATTACGCGGATAGCAAGAGCACAATGTGCAAACGACAATGTTATGGGTGTCGCTCGTATTTTCTACTGCGATCAAATGCATCGGGCCAATATCAAACCCCATTTCGCGACTAGCGGCGGAGGCATCCTTCAAAAGTTGGGCTTTGAACGCGGGATCGACCCAGGACCGTGCGACAACTGCAGCGCCTATCGCAGGACTTCGCGCATCCATTGCATCGATCTGCGCACTGATTTCTTTGGCTGTCGTGATCTGCTTTTCTACAAGCAGCTCGCGCACGGCGATTTCCATGGTCTGCCAATAGCTCAACGGTTCGTCGTCATCTGCGCGGTAGGGATGGCCCGAAGGGGACAGGTGATCGTGATGATCATGGGGCATGCGTCAAGTCCACTTCTTCGATCCAATGGGCGTATATTTCAGCTTCGATCATATCTTCGGGATGCTCTGCAGCGTCGCCCCAAACATCATCTGCGCGAAACCGCACGCGGTAAAGCATCTGTTCTGTGGCAGGTCGCCCATAGGCCAGTTGCTCGGGGTTTTTGAAAGGGGCAATCGCGCGCTCAATCACACCGGTTTTTCCGCGCAAATAAGCCGGTGCGCGCACGTGTCCGGGCGGCATGAGCACGCGTATGCGAACCGGTGCGCCTATTGAAAGTGCTTTATATTCCAAGGCTCGCGTCCCCATAGGTATCGCCACGTGCTTGGACTTGAGCCATTTTGGCACCAAGTTCTTCGATGCTATATGCACCACTTTCAATCAGGTTTTGGTTGATCGAGACGATCCAGCGTTCATAGTAGCTCATGGTCTCAAAGGCGTCTTCGCCCATATCCTCAAGCACACGGCGCAATCCGTCTACTGTAAAGTAACCCTTGCCGCTGCATAGGATCATCAGCGCATCAACGCGCTTTTCCCACAGCGAAAAGTCGTGTTGATCGTCACAAATTGGGCCAGCGTCTTGCCCACCCATATCGTGCCATCTACGTCCGTCAGATTTTGTATCCATCCCAAAACGCTAGCAAAGCGATTTGGGCCTGTCTAGGCGCAGGAAAGGGATTATGCAGGCTCGCTTTCTTTTAACAGAATTTCCCCACTTTCCGCCAGTGTACGCACGCCCGTTACGACTTCAGACATGGCGTTTTCACCGTCTTCTTCGTTTACCTCACCGCGTTCCTCAACGGCTTCGCGCAACTGATCGGCCATGCGTGCAGAAATGTTATTAAGGATAAAGTCAGCGGATGGTTTCGTTAGATCACTTGTCGCGCTGGCAAGGGCTGTCACCAATGTGTCGTTATCAACCGATTTCAAAACTGATGAAACATCACGCGCATCAACACGCTCGACTATGTGTTTGAATGTGAAAATCGCCTTGCGCACTTCAGTGGCAAAGTCCTGATCCTGATCATCCAACCCGTCCAGCAAAGCATCGCGTGTCACACTGCGGGATGAATTCAGGATTGCACCAACGCGGTCTACTGGCTGGCTTTCAAATGCGCGCACGGGTTCATCTTCTAGCTGCGCGATCAAGGCTCGCCCGATACGATCAACTGCGTCAGGTGTGACCGAGTTGGTTAGCGACACTGCATATGTAATACGGCGCGCACGCTCACCGGGCATTTTCCCCAGCATTTGTGCGGCTTTTTTCACGTCAATCTTGGACAACAACACTGCCGCGACTTCGGTGCTTTCGTCTGTGATCAAGGTCAGCAGTTTTTCAGGCTCTAACGCTTTAAGTTGGACCCAAGGATCGCCACTGGCGCGCACGCCCGTGCGTTTGCGGATCTGTGCGGCGGCAGTGGCGCTGATCTTGCCATCCAGAGCAGTCAGCGCACCCGCAACACCCGAAGGGAAGGTAAGGCCGGTTTGTTCCAGTTCATTCGCGAATTCTTCGATCACCTCAACCAAAGTCGTGCGATCAATTCGGCGCAGGCTGCCCATTTGTTGCGTCAGCTCTGCTTGCAAATTCTCTGGCAGCGCGTCCAGAGGCACATTCGCGCCTTCGTTCATCAAGAAACGGACGACAATGGCGGCTTTTTCCGCAGAGTTTACTTTTCGCTCAGGGGGTTTTGCCACCGCTTTCGCAGGGCTAATCTGGCCAATTTGCATCTAGGGTTCACCTGTTTAGCTGCTGGGGTGCCAGTTGTATGCAGCCAAACAATGAACATTGGCTAAACGACGAAAAAATTTCGCGCAGCCAATGTTCTTTTTAATTCAAACTGCGTGTCTTATCCGAAAACACGCTTGAAGATCGTATCGACGTGTTTGGTGTGGTAGCCCATGTCGAATTTTTCTTTGATCCCGTCGACACCCAATGCTGCGACAACTTCTTCGTCTGCAAGCAATTGCTCTTGGAAATCAACGCGGTGTTCCCAAACGCGCAAGGCGTTGCGCTGCACCATGGAATAGGCGTCTTCACGCGAAACACCTGCTTGGGTGAGCGCCAAAAGCACGCGTTGGCTCATCACCAGCCCCGGGAATTTGTTCATGTTGTCGAGCATGTTGTCAGGGAAGATCAGCATTTTCTCGATCACACTGGTCAAGCGCTTCAGCGCAAAGTTAAGCGTGATTGTCGTATCCGGCCCGATGGTGCGTTCAACGGACGAATGTGAAATGTCACGTTCATGCCAAAGGGCGACGTTTTCCATTGCGGGGACCACGGCCATGCGGATAAGGCGCGCAAGGCCTGTCAGGTTTTCGGTCAATATCGGGTTCTTCTTATGTGGCATCGCGGACGATCCCTTTTGACCCATAGAAAAAAACTCAGCGCCCTCAAGGACTTCGGTGCGCTGCATGTGACGGATTTCGATGACAATATTTTCCATCGACGACGCGATGACGCCCAGAACCGCGAAGAACATCGCATGACGGTCGCGCGGGATCACTTGTGTTGAAATCGGCTCGGGCTTTAGACCCAACTGCTTGCAAACATGTTCTTCCACGCGCGGATCAACATTTGCGAATGTGCCGATTGCACCAGAAATTGCCCCTGTCGAAATTTCTTCACGTGCCGCTTTCAAACGGGCAAGGTTGCGATCCATTTCCGCATAAAAGCGCGCAAATGTCAGGCCCATCGTTGTTGGTTCAGCATGGATACCATGAGAGCGTCCAACACGAACAGTGTCCTTGTGTTCCATTGCGCGGGTCTTCAGGGCGGCCATCAATCCTTCAAGGTCAGCGATCAGAATATCAGAAGCGCGGACAAGTTGGACGTTCAAGCATGTGTCCAAAACGTCAGAACTGGTCATGCCCTGATGTACAAAACGTGCTTCTTCACTGCCCACATGTTCCGCAAGGTGCGTCAGAAAGGCGATGACATCATGCTTGGTCACAGCTTCGATTTCATCAATGCGCGCCACATCGAATTCGACGTCTTTGGCTTTCCAAACAGCTTCGGCATTTTCGCGTGGGATCACACCCAGATCGGCCATGGCATCGCAAGCATGCGCTTCGATCTCATACCAAATGCGGAATTTTGTTTCTGGCGACCAGATAGCAACCATTTCAGGGCGGGAATAACGAGGGATCATGCGCGATTGTCCTTTTGTGACTTTCAGCTAGCGTTGCGTCCTCTTAGTCTGGGGTTGAATTCGGTTCAAGCGAGGAGAGCAGGGATGAGACGCTTTGGCCTATGGCGAGCTACAAAAAAATGACTCCCCGTTCTAAAGACTTCTTGGGGCACTGGCGGGTTGAGCGTTCTATCGCTGATGCGCTAAGCCAACAAAGCGCGCAGTTTACAGGCACGGCTGAGATTTCTGACAGGGGTGCGGATTGGCTATACGCAGAAACGGGGCAATTGCAGATACTTCACACAAAACCAATGCTGGCTGAGCGCCGTTATCTGTGGTGTGCGGATGAAATGGGTTTTGACATTTTCTTTGAAGACGGGCGGTTTTTTCATCGGTTGAATTTACAAGCAACGACACAAGCTGCGCATTGGTGCGACCCGGATCAATATGATGTCAGCTATGATTTTACGCCTTGGCCCTCATGGCAAAGTGCTTGGTCAGTGGTCGGGCCGAAGAAAAATTATGTGATGAAAACCATGTATTCGCGCGTGTGATCCGGCGCAAGACAAAGATTTGCATAGCAGCTTTGCAACTTTGCACTTGAACTTCGCAAATTGCCAAGGACATATGCTGCAACGCAATATGACTGGAGAAAATGATGAACCTGTCACTGAATAACAATGTTCTAAGCGAAGTAATCGCGCCGCAAGAGGGCACGCAGCTGCTTTTGAAGAAGGCCGTCTTGGTCATCGCAGGCATCGCGTTTCTGGCGATTGCAGCGAAGATCAAAGTCCCGATGTTCCCTGTTCCAATGACAATGGGCACATTCGCGGTCCTCACAATGGGTGCCGCTTATGGCGCACGTCTGGGTCTGGTCACGATCCTAGGATACATGATCATCGGCGCACTTGGCTTTGACATTTTCGCAGGGTCATCAGCTGAGAAGTTCGGGCTTGAATATATGATGGGCGGCACAGGCGGATACCTAGTTGGTTACGTTTTGGCGGTTCTCGCGCTTGGTACTTTGGCGCGCGCAGGCTGGGATCGCTCCGCGCCGAAAATGGCGGGTGCGATGTTGCTTGGAAATGCTTTGATCTACGTTCCAGGCCTGATCTGGTTAGGCATGCTGTATGGTTGGGACAAGCCGATCTTGCAGTGGGGTCTGACGCCTTTCTTGCTGGGCGATGTTCTCAAGCTGGCTCTCGCGGCAGCGATCTTGCCCCTTGCTTGGAAACTGGTTGGCCGCGCACGCGGTTAAACCAACTTAGAGATATTTTCGAAACGGGGCGTTGCGGATGTGCAGCGCCCCGTTTTGCATTTATGAAAGTTCAGTCGTTACTTTCGAACTGCGTTCTAATGTCTTGTGAACAGGGCATTTATCAGCAATCTCTAACAAGCGCTTTCGCTGGCTTTCGTCCAAATTGCCGTGCAATGTGATGACACGTTTAAACGCATCCAGCTTATCCAGTGTGCCACTATCTTGCGCATGCATTTTGTCATGGCTGACGTCGACGGACACTCCGGTAAGCGGCCATCCTTTGCGTCGCGCATACATGCGAATTGTCATAGACGTACACGCACCAAGTGCGGCTGACAAAAAACCATAAGGTGACATGCCGCGATTGGTGCCGCCATAGGCCAGCGGTTCATCTGCAAGCATATGATGGTTCGCACCACTGTAAACATCTTGCAAAAACCCACGCGCATCTGCTTCACGTACGCGCACGATTCCCTCTGGGGTCCCGATAGGTGGCGCGGCACGCGGCAGTTTCAGATACCGCGTGCTCCATGATGCGATGACATCCGCAGCGTAGCAGGCATCATCCGCATTGGTGATCAGATGATCGGCGTCATCCAAGGTCACAAAGCTTTTCGGATGCCGGGCTGCCATAAAGATGTTCGTCGCATTTTCAACGCCGACGATTGCGTCCAGCGGGGCATGCATGACCAATAACGCGGCCTTTGACGCAGCAATCGCGCTTTTCAATGAAGCGCCACTGATATCCTCAACAAAACCTTTGCCGATAGTAATCGCGCGACCACCCAGATTGACGCTGGCTTGTCCGTTAGCTGCGATTTCATCCAATGCGCCGCCGAAATTATGGGTCACATGTTCAGGATCATAGGGTGCGCCAAGGGTAACGACCGCCTTGATGCCCTTTAATTCGGGTGCAAGTTTCAGAACAGCCGCACCTCCCAGCGAATGCCCGATCAGCAAACTAGGGGCCATGCCGCGTGCGTCCAATATGTCCGCCGCGGCTTTGAGGTCATCAACGTTGGACGTAAACGTGGTATTCGCAAATTCACCCTGTGAATGGCCAAGCCCCGTAAAATCAAACCGCAACACAGCAATGCCCTGATCCGCAAGGCGCTGTGCGATGCGCCGCGCGGCGGGGATATCCTTGGAACAGGTAAAGCAATGCGCAAACAGCGCAGTGGCCAGATGCGGTCCGTCAGGCATATCAAGCCGCGCCGCAAGGTCATGGCCGGAGTGACCCGGGAAGGTAAGGCGTTCAGTGGGCATGGCAGTCTCCTAGTGCTACAGGCTAGGGTGGGGGTTTTCACGCCATAAGGGAAGATGTGTTACAACAGGGTCGCGGGGAGGTGATGAATCCGGTCGATTTATTGGACGTTGACGAAGTCTGCTGAAGCACACAGAGTTACATCCAAAATTGAAAGACTTTATGTATCTATCCAAGTACGCCTTAGTCGATGCTTTTGATGCTCTTAGTAATTGTGCAAATGCGGAAACCACATGGCAGTGTGCCATTGATATTGCGCGCGCTTTGGGAGTCAATGCGATCAACACTGGCGCTATTGATCTAGAAAAAGGCAAGTTGCTTTGGGCGCGAAGCTCTATGACGCAAGATTGGCTTGAAACCTACGTCGCCCGCGATTTCGCCAAAGTTGATCCACTGATTGAATTGTTTGACACTAAAATCAGTCGAAAGACGATATATTGCGATCCGAAGTCTATTTCGCGCGATCAACACGGCGGTCATCCCCAGCTAAGCCAAGCGTTAAACAACGCGGGGTATAATTTGCTACATGGCACCAAATTCATAGATCCCTGCGAGACGATTGGCCGAATGGTAACGCTGTGCTTCCATTCGTTGGACCGCGATGCGTTTGATCAAAACATCAGTCAGTGGACGAATGTGTCCGCACTTTTCGCAGGGTTTTCAATGGCCCCAGACACGGTGAAAGCCCCCGGTGTTTTTGTCTATGGCCAACCACAACTCACGACCCGAGAAACCGAAGTCTTAAGTTTACTGGCAAAAGGTCTGCAAACAGGGCGTATTGCAGAACGATTGAACCTTGCGGAAATCACCGTTGCAAAACACTTTCGCACCGCACGCCAGAAATTGAACGCGGCAACCCGGGAACAAGCTTTAATTAAAGCGATGCAGTATAAACTGCTTAAGTTCTAGAAGGTATATGTTCCTATACTTGATTAGTGCGTTCGGTTCCGCTCATCTTTCATCAACGCAGTGTGGCTTGCACAGTGTTTTTGAAGGAGAATGTTTTGAAAAAGTTGAATGTATTAAAAGCCCTTTTGGCTTCTGCGCTTATTTGCACGGTCACAACGGCGCAGGCTGATCCTAAACCAAAGCCTAGCACAGCCCTAAGGGCACAAGTCGTCGCGAATTCATACGCAGGACGGATGCAGGTTTGGAAAAGC
>CBFIGL010000031.1:0-26251 GCA_965662135.1 Planktotalea sp.
TTCACCTCACTGTTGCTGATAAACGGCTTTAGCTTATCCATCACTGCATACTTGCTTTCCGATGGAACACGGATTTCTTCAATGCCGATAAAAAGTTTGTTTGCCGCCCAGCCCGCAAAGCTTTGACAGACTGCGGCGCTCGTTTAAGTGATCCGGTCACCCCGTTTGAGTGGCAACACAGGTTCGGGCATCGTTGGCCTGTCTCGTTATCGGTGCAAATACCATAGCGGTTTGGACAAGGAGTCTGGTTCCTTTTACCTACTGCGCGTATGTAAACGCCAATTAGGACAGGAGCGAGAAACGTGGCAGGGCAAGCAGAAGCAGTTATCGCATTGATCATGACGCAGATTGATACAGGTGACGCTTTGCCCGGATCTGTGCTGGATGAGAAAGAGCTGATGCGTTTGTGTGATGTGTCCCGCACCCCTGTACGCGAGGCCTTGATCCGGCTGGAAACCGATGGGTTGATCCAAAAACACCCGCGCAAAGGGGCGGTTATCTTCAAGCCCACGGTCACAGAGTTTCTGACCATTCTTGAGGTCCATGCCAACCTTGAAAGCTTTGCCGCACGATTGGCCGCACAGCGTATTACGCAAGCTCAGAAAGACGACTTGCGCGATGTCGTGAACGCATGTCACGAGCATGCAAATGCACATGGCAATGCCGACCCTGCGCAGTATTATCAACTGAATTTGCAATTCCATGAAATCATCGTGCGGGCCGCGCACAATGCAGTTTTGATGGATATGGTCAAATCCAACGCGCGAAAGCTGATGGCTTATTATAGATTACGCTATCGCACACCCGGCGCGTCACGATCTTCGGCGCAAGATCACAGCCGGATCGCGGATCATATTACCGAGCACCGTGCGGATGAGGCGGGCGCAGCGATGTTGGAACACTTCAACTACGACCGTCAAACAGTCATGAATTTGATCGCCTCAGTTGGCTAGGCGCGCTTCAAAGAACTGTGCGATTGTTTCCGCGTACGGGCGGCGATCAACTTTGTGGGTAAGTGAACGCGCTGCAATGTCACCTACACTGGCAGGCAGTTTATCGCGATATTCGTCGATCAAAGCGGCTACAAAGTCAGCCGTCATTTCGGGATGGTTCTGCGTGGTGTAGACCGTATCAGAGATGCGAAACCCGGTGATCTGACAGGCCTCCGAAACCGTCAAAATTTCTGCGCCATCAGGAAGTGTTGTGACCGCTTCAATATGCGCGCCGTATTGATGAAACGGTGAGGGTAGGTCGGTCATCCACGGGGCAGCTGCAATTACATCCGAAGTGGTCATTCCAAAAACCCAACCCGAAGGGTTCGGCCCGACCGTACCACCCAGCGCAAGCGCAATCGCTTGATGGCCATAACATGTCCCGAACATCGGAATATTTTGAGCATGGATCGCCTTGATCAAAGTTTGTAAACGCGCGGTCCACGGCGTTTTGTCAAAAACCGATGCGGGACTTCCCGAAATCAGAAACCCGTCAAACTGGCTGATGTCCTCAGGAAAAACATCGTCCTTTACGGAATACGACGTCAGTGTCCAATCAGGACGCACCAGCTTGATAAGACTTGCGAATTTCTCACTATCCTCGGGATGCTGCTGGGCAAATTCGCTTTGATCTGTATTCGTCATCAAAAGTGCGAGGTGCATTTTAGGGCTTCCCAAACGGTTTTGTATATTTATGGTGACTAACAGTATACAAAAGCAAGGGCTATTTGATGACCGTTTGGCACCCAAAGGACGATGGTTACGCGGATTTGTCTAACCATGACACATTCGTGTCTGGCCCGCCTCTGAACACGTTCGCGCGCTTGCGCAATGAGGATCCTTTGCATTGGAGCGATTGGAGCGGGGGAAAAGGGTTTTGGTCGATCACGCGCTATCATGACATTCTGGAGTTGAACCGGAATACGAAAGTATTTTCCTCTGCCCAAGGCATTCGAATGGAAGACCAGAGTTATGAAGAATATCTAGCGCGTCGCACATTTCAGGAAACCGACCCGCCAGAGCATATGCAAATGCGGATCAAACTGGCGCGGGCGTTTTCCAAGTCTGTGATCGCTGAATTTGAAACTGTGATCCGGCAGGTGTGTCGCGATATTCTGGATGATGTTCTGGAGCTGGACAGTTTTGACGCCACCAAACTGATTGCACGCGAACTGCCCATGCGCATTCTTGGGCGCATTTTGGGAACGCCGGACGAAGACCTGCCGTGGCTGGTTGAAAAGGGTGATGCGCTGATCGCCAATACTGATCCTGAATTCACCTCACACGTGCTGGACAAGATGAGCACTGATGAATTCCGCATGATGCCGTTCAACTCTCCCGCGGGGGCAGAACTGTATTCCTACGCTAAGGATCTGATGAAAAAGAAGAATGCAAGCGGGGACACCAACGGAATTCTGCATCTGATCTTGCAGCCTAGCCCCGATGGTACGGTCATTTCGGAAACTGAATTCCGCAATTTCTTCTGCCTGCTTGTGGCCGCTGGCAATGATACCACACGTTACTCGATAGCCGCAGGTATTCATGCCATGTGCCATCAGCCGGAGTTGCTTGAGCAGATGAAAACAGGCGGCGCTGTCTGGGAGACGATGGCAGACGAGGTTATACGCTGGGCCACGCCGACCAGTTACTTCCGCAGAACCGCGACGCAAGACTATGAGATGCACGGCAAGACCATTCGCGAAGGCGATAAAGTGCTTTACTGGTTCATGTCGGGCAATCGTGACGAACGGTATTTTGACGACCCGATGCGCGTGAATTTGCTTCGAGACCACAACAAACATTTGGCCTTCGGTCTTGGCGGGCCGCATCTTTGCCTTGGGATGTGGCTTGCGCGTTTGGAAGTGAGGGTTCTGTTCGAAGAACTCAGCCAGCGGATCTCATCCGTCCAAGCGGATGGACCTCACCAATTTTTGCGGTCAAACTTTATCAGCGGCATTAAATCCCTGCCGGTGCGGATCACACGAGCCTAGAAAGAGATGACAATGAACACCAGATTAAGAGCTGTCTTTTGCGACCACCTGAGCATCATGCGGGGTAAGTATTTGCCGCATTCGAAGATCGGGGATAATGAGACGCGCTTTTGCCGTTCAACCTTTGGTGTGCATTACGACAAGGATTTGCTGCCGTCACCGGGTTCGATGATGATGGAAGGTTTGCCCGATATGGAACTGCGCTGGCAAGCGGACGACATTCGCGACAGTTGGGAAGCCAATACCAAGATCGTGCTGGGGGATTTATACGACACAGGCGGCGAACCCCTTGCGATGTGTCCACGCGGTGCCTTGAAACGCGCAGTCGTGGCTTGGGAGGCAAAAGGACTGACCCCGAAAGTCGGGATCGAGTTGGAAGCCTTCGCCTTTATCCACGATGACGCCAATAACCTGGTGCCCTATGACAGCCTTGGGGGCGTCGTTTATGGCACAGGTCCGTTCACTGATCCGCGTGGCTTTAACGATGCGATCTGGGCCACGGCTGATGAATTGGGCTTCAAGCTTGATATGATCACCGCTGAATACGACAGCCCGCAGTTTGAATACACGCTGACATTCGATGACGCCGTGAAAGCGGTGGATGACATTATCCTGTTTCGTCAAATGGCGCGCGAAGTGGCGCTTAGCAAAGGGGTGATCCTGACCTTTACGCCCAAGCCGATCGTTGAGGCGGGCGGTAATGGGATGCACATCAATTTCTCTTTCACGGATAACGCTGGCAAAAACGCGCTGTCTTCCGGGGATAAAAGTGGGCCAGATCATCTGAATGATCTTGCGCGCGGCTGTTTGGCCGGATTGCTACATCATCACAAAGGTCTGGCAGGCCTGATCGCGCCCACGACACAGTCCTACGCGCGCTTGCAGCCCGGCTCCTTGTCAGGCCATTGGCAAAACTGGGGCGGGGATCATCGCAACGTGACAACCCGCATCAGTAGCGAAGGCGGCGCGAAAGCACGTCTAGAGCACCGTATGGCCGATGCATCGTCAAATCCCTACACTGCGGTTGCTGCTGTGTTGCAGGCCTCGCTCTTGGGGGTTGAAAATGGATATGACTTGCAGCCGATGGAAACCGGCGATGGTTTTGTTGACACAGATGCCAAGATTGGTGCGGCAAGCGATCTTAAAGCGGCCATTGCCGATCTGACTGCAGATACAGCGCTATGCAATGCGGTTGGGACAGGGTTGGTGGAAAACCACGCTTTCATGAAGGAAGCAGAGGTCGAAAAAACGCAAGACATGGACCCCACGGCCTTGCGCGATTTTTATATCTACTACCTATAAGTCTGCGTCAAAGATCAGATCAGCGACCCTTCCAAACGGGGTCGCGTTTTTCTGAAAAGGCGCGCGCCCCTTCGAGTTGATCTTCGGAGGTGTAGAGCGTTTCGACCGTTTTGAACTGGCTCTTGGTGATTTTATTCATTGCATCTTGGAACTTCATATCTTCAGCTTCGCGCACGACTTCTTTGATCGCCGCGTAAACAAGCGGAGGACCAGAGGCGAGCAGTTGCGCAAGTTTACGCGCCTCTGCCATAAGATCGCTTGCAGGGTAAATGTGGTTGATCATCCCCCAGCGCGCCGCTTCATCCGCGTCCAGCCAACGCCCGGTAAGCAGCATTTCCATCGCGATATGATAGGGGATACGTTTGGGTAATTTCAGGCTAGCGGCATCGGCGACGGTGCCAGAGCGAATTTCCGGTAGGGCAAAGCTGGCGTGATCGGCAGCAAGGATCATATCCGCGCTTAGTGCCAATTCCAGTCCGCCACCACAGCAAATGCCGTTTACGGCCGCGATAACCGGCTTGTTGAGATGGGGCAGCTCTTGCAAGCCGCCAAAGCCACCAACACCATAGTCGCCATCCACCGCGTCACCGTCAGCAGCCGCTTTTAGATCCCAACCGGGGCAGAAGAACTTGTCGCCAGCGCCGGTAACAATTGCGACACGTAAATCAGGATCATCGCGGAAGTCCTTGAAAACTTTTCCCATAATACGACTTGTCGCCAGATCAATAGCATTTGCTTTCGGACGATCCAGAGTGACTTCGAGAACGTGACCATCCTTGTGGGTCTTGATGGGCGTGTCGGTCATAACGTCTCTCCTTGGACAATAAGAGCATCAACAGCGATTGCCGCGTCGGCAGTGCAGATGAGCGGGTTGATTTCAACCTCTTGCACTTGGCCGTGATGCGCAATGACGTATTTCTGGACCGCATCTATCGCGCGCCAAAGGGCCGCGCGATCAATGGCAGGTGCGCCCCGATATCCAATTAGAACTGGGGCACAGCGCAATGTAGCCAGCGCGCGCGTGACATCGGCTTCGTTTACAGGCAACAAAAGGCTAGCCGTGTCATGCAGCAATTCGGTCTGCGTCCCACCAGCGCCAAGGGTTAAGACATAGCCATGTGCAGGGTCGAGCGTGACGGCTATCAAAAGCTCGATTATGCTATTTTGGGCCATTTCTTCAATAAAGTATGTGGCGCAGTTCATTTCTTTGGCAGCTGTCGTAAGTGTTGCATCGTCGATGATGCCGACACGCACCGCACCTGCTTCTGATTTATGGGCTAGCCCCATTCCTTTCAGCACCCAGGGGGCTTTCAGATGGGTGGCTTGGTGTATCAGGTCGCTTGCATTTTGCGCTAAGCGCCCAGCAGGCGTGCGCAATCCAAAGCGCGCAAGGGCGTCTTTTGCGTCGCTTTCGCTTAAAGTGAAGGTCCGCACTGGCACCTTCGGGGGAAAAACTGGAAGAGTAGAAGGTGGTTCTACCTTGCCCAATGCAATCGCACGCAAGGCATGATCCATGCCGTTAAGCGGGATAACCCCCTGATTGATAAGACGTTTTGCAATTTTTTCAGGCATCGTGTCTGACAAAGATGCCAGAACGCCAATAGGAATTTTTGAATGACGGGAGGTGTCCAAGATTGCTTTGATCGCGAGATCCCAATCCGTCAGGGTGCAGCGATCTGCGCGTGGAATGTCCAGAACCACGATCCCCATCGCAAGATCGGCATCGAACAAAGCACGAAAAGTTCGCGACATTGCATCTGTGTCAGGCCAGATATAGGTGTGATAATCCAACGGGTTAGCAAGCGCGACTTTAGGGCCAAGGGCGTCCCTCAATGCGCTGGATTGTGACGCAGACAATGACGGGTAGACCACCCCTTCATTTGTACCCAGATCAGCCATCAAGCTGGCTTCGCCGCCAGAGCAAGATGCGGAAGCGATTCGTTTAGACGTCATCGGACCAGCAACGTGCCAAATCTTGAGCAATTCTAGAAACGTCGCCAAATCCTTCGGTTGCGCAATCCCGAAGCGTTTCAGCAAAGCAGTAGCACCTGTGTGACTACCCGCCATCGACGCGGTGTGCGAAATAGAGGCGAGCTGTGCTTGATCAGACTGGCCGATTTTAAGGGCGCAAATAGGTTTTTTCAACTCATGTGATAGATTAGATAAATCCTGTAATTTATTGATATCATTTATTCCTTCGATATGAAGGCCAAGGGCAGTTACACGCGGATCCCGCAGCAACGACATGCCGATTTCCGCTAAATCAGTCTGCGCCTGATTGCCTGCTGTCACCACATAGGCGAGCGGAACTGCGCGGTTTTGCATGGTTAAATTGATGGCGATGTTCGAGCTTTGCGTGATGATCGCGACACCGCTTTCAACCGGTTCTCCACCGTGCTGATCGGGCCAAAGTGCGGCACCATCGAGATAATTAAGGAAGCCGTAACAATTTGGTCCTAAGACAGCCATGTCACCGGCGGCTTGTAACAGTTGCGCTTGCAGGTCGGCACCGTCTGCTAGCTCAGCCGAAGCTTCTGCAAAGCCGGATGCGAAGCAAACCGCGCCACCCGCAGCGCGTTTCGATAAGGAGGAAAGACATTCAATCGTTGCGTGACGGTTCACGCCGAGAAAGCTTGCGTCAGGGGCGCTTGGTAAATCGTCGATCCGTGCGAAAACAGGACGTCCTTCGATTATGGATTTACTTGGATGGACGGGCCAGATGTCACCGTCGTACCCGATACTATCGCATGTCTTGATAACATTGCGGCACCACGCACCGCCCCCAACCACTGCGATCGAGCGGGGGCGTAAAAGTCTATCCAGTCCAGACAGAGGGCGCGTCATGTTATGCGCCTAGCGGTCTAAGCAGGTCGCGGCTGATAATATGGCGCTGGATTTCGCTGGTGCCGTCCCAGATGCGTTCAACCCTTGCATCGCGCCAGAAGCGTTCAATCGGGTAGTCATCCATTAGACCCATGCCCCCATGGATCTGCAAGGTGGTGTCCGTGACGCGTGCCAACATTTCTGTAGCGTAAAGCTTTGCGCTGGCGATTTCACGGTTTGCAGGCAGGCCTTGGTCTAGTCGCCAAGCCCCAGAAAGCGTCAGCCAATCCGCTGCATCAATCTCGGTAATCATATCTGCGATTTGAAAGCTTACCCCTTGGAATTTACCTATTTGCTGGCCAAACTGTTTGCGCTCCGCCGAGTAGTTCAAGGCATAGTCAAAACATCGCCGTGCGCGCCCGACACTAAACGCGGCTACGGTTAATCGCGTCGCGTAAAGCCATTCGTTCATCACGGCAAAACCGCCGTCGACTTCTCCCAAAACCTGCGCATCGGGCAGGCGGCAATCGGTGAAATCAAGCACGTAGTTTTTGTAGCCGCGATGGGACACCGAGCGATAGCCTTCGCGCGCATCAAACCCTGGTGTGCCGCGATCAACCAGAAAGGCCGTAATACGTTTTTTTGGACCTTTTGGCGTTTGATCTTCGCCGGTAGCGACAAAAACAATAAAGAAATCAGCATGTTCACCGCCGGAAATGAAATGTTTGGAGCCATTGATTACCCAATCCGCCCCATCACGCACCGCGCTGCATTTCATCCCGCGCACGTCCGAACCGGCCTCGGGTTCTGTCATTGCCAGCGCATCCATTTTTTCGCCACGCACTGCGGGCAACAAATACCGTTCGCGCTGTTCGCCTTCGCAAGCCATCAAGATATTCTGTGGGCGTCCAAAGAAATGCGTCAACGCCATTGAGCCGCGTCCAAGCTCACGCTCGACCAAGGTAAAATCAAGATGGGACAAACCTGCGCCACCGACTTCTTCGGGAAAGTTGCACGCATAAAACCCGAGGTCGATCACCTTTTGCTTAAGCTCTTCACCCAGCTCGTGGGGAACCTGACCGCTTTGTTCGACTTCGGTTTCAAACGGGTAGATTTCTTTTTCAACAAAGCTTCGGACCGTGTCGACGATCATGTTTTGCTCTTCGCTTAGTCCAAACTGCATCGCTTAGCTCCGATAATTATGTGTCCTGAGGACGCCTGAGGACGGAATGCTTTTCCTGTTTGGGCGCGACACGCAAGGTCTGTTTGCGACCTAAACTAGGCCTTGGCCCAGCGGTCACTTGAGAATGGTACAATTGTCCGCTTGGATTGCGATCCGCTTTGCGGCAACACTGAACATATGACACAGAGTAAAACACGCATCGCCCTTAACGGATTTGGCCGGATTGGCCGCTCTATTCTGCGCATTCTGCGTGGACAGGATTTGCCGTTCGAATTGGTTTTGATCAACGACATCCAGCCGCTGGATGTGTGTGCGTATCTCTTTGAATATGATAGTGTTTTCGGGCGTTTTAACGGCAGTGTTGTTCATGAAAATGGCACGTTAATCCTGGATGGAGACCCTATTTCTTTTTCCCACACAACCGATCTTAGCACTCTGGATCTGTCAGGTGTTGATGTGGTTTTGGAATGTACCGGACTTGCTGGCAACCGTGCGATTGCAACGCGGGGCATCGAGGCGGGGGCAGGCGCTGTTTTGATTTCCGGTCCTTCGGATACGGCGGACAAAACCATTGTTATCGGGGCTAACGATCAAGAACTAGGGCAGGCGCGAATTGTCTCGAACGCATCTTGTACGACAAATGCACTGGCACCTTTGTTGCAGATACTCGATGAAGCTTATGGTGTCGAAAGCGGTCACATGACAACGGTGCATTGCTATACGGGAAGCCAGCCGACAGTGGACAAGCCCGGCGCCGATTTTGCGCGTAGCCGAGCGGCAGCATTGTCGATGGTGCCCACAAGCACCAGTGCGCAGCGCTTAACGGATGAAGTCCTGCCGCATCTCGCGGGGCGCATTGAAGCGCGGGCAATTCGTGTTCCCACGGCCAGTGTATCCGCCATTGATTTAACGGTGCAAACGCGCACGCGCGTGACCGCAGATATGGTGCGCATCCATTTAAAGGCGGCGTCAGGTCCGATTTTGGGGTGGACTGAACAACCACTTGTTTCGTCTGATTTACGCATGCGACCTGAATCACTCGTGCTGGTCGGGCCGGAACTTTCTGTGTCCGTCGGCGGCCTGCTGCGCGTTTTTGGGTGGTACGATAACGAGTGGGGGTTTTCGATGCGTATGCTCGAACTTGCGAGACGCATGGCCCAAAGGGCAGATGGTTAAGCGACCGAAGATGTGGATTTTTCCAGACCACCCAGTCGCTTACCTAGTTTTTACAGGAATTTACCCATCGCCACGGCTGTGTCTGCCATGCGGTTGGAGAAGCCCCATTCATTGTCATACCATGCCAGAATGCGACACATGTTGCCGTCCATGACTTTGGTCTGATCGGAGGCAAAGATTGAACTATGCGGGTCGTGATTGAAGTCAATCGAGACCAATTTGCGGTCATTATATTCCAACACACCTTTGAGCGGGCCATTGGCCGCCGCTTCGATGGCTGAGTTGAGCTCCTCAGCTGTCACATCGCATGCTGTTTCAAAGGTAAGATCAACCGCAGACACGTTTGGTGTGGGCACGCGGATCGCAACACCGTCTAGCTTGCCTGCAAGCTCTGGCAGAACCAATCCAACGGCCTTTGCAGCGCCTGTTGAGGTCGGGATCATGCTCATCGCGGCAGCGCGCGCGCGGTAAAGGTCGGAATGCATCGTATCCAGTGTCGGTTGATCACCGGTATAGCTGTGAACCGTCGTCATGAAGCCGCGCTTGATCCCGAAGGCTGCGTTAAGGACGCTGGCGACTGGGGCAAGGCAGTTGGTTGTGCAAGATGCATTTGATACGATTAAATCATCTGCGGTAAGTGTGTCGCTGTTCACACCGTAAACGATTGTTTTATCCGCACCTTTAGAAGGGGCAGAGACCAAGACACGGCTTGCACCATTCTCAAGGTGAACCTTTGCTTTTTCTTTGTCTGTGAAGATGCCAGTGCATTCCATGACGATATCAACATCTGCCCAAGGCAAGTCCGCAGGGTTGCGGATAGCGGTTACCGCTATAGGCCCGCGGCCTACGTCAATGGATGTGTCATTATGCGTGACCTTCACAGGAAAGCGTCCATGAACGCTATCAAACTGCAAAAGATGTGCATTTGTTTCAACAGGGCCAAGGTCGTTAATTGCGACAACTTCGATATCTGTGCGCCCACTTTCGACGATCGCGCGCAAGAAATTGCGGCCAATTCGTCCAAATCCGTTAATTGCTACTTTTACAGCCATGCTCAGGTCCCATCCAAATTAGAAGCTTTCGTTAGCGCTAACAATTGCAAATGGCGACTAAAGTCAAGAGGGGCAAGCGCGATGTGAGCAGCTTAGCGCCAGAAGGCCATCCATTCTGTGAGGTCTGTCAATTTTTTAAACAAGAAGATCACGTTCGCACTATCTGCCCAAATCGCATCTGCCAAAAGGCCACCAGCGATCATAATTCCAAGGAAAATGGCGATTAAATTTGTCATATTATGCTCGGTTGGATCAACTCGCGCCAAGATGCGCCAGCGATGCCCGAATGCCAAGGCAAAAACCCCCGCGCGACAGATAGTCAGGCGGGGGTAAGTGAAATGCGGACTGGAAAAAGGACTATTGGTTCAAACGACCAATTGTTGCGGCGACATCAGCCATACGCGCGGAGAAGCCCCATTCATTGTCGTACCATGCCAGCACACGCACTGTGCGACCACCCACGACCTTTGTCTGATCCGGGGCGAAAATGCAGCTATGTGTAGTGTGATTGAAGTCGATCGACACTTTTGGTTCCGGGTCATACGACAGAACTGCGCCCATGTGGCCTGACGCGGCCTTTTCGACAAGGGCGTTCACTTCTTCAACTGTGACATCCTGCTTGGCTTCAAAGGTGAGATCGACAGCTGACACGTTTGGCGTTGGTACACGCATCGCGGTGCCGTCTAGTTTGCCTTTAAGGTTTGGCAGAACTTCACCCAAAGCTTTTGCAGCTCCGGTTGAGGTGGGGATCATCGCCATTGCTGCGGCGCGCGCGCGATAAAGATCAGAGTGGCGACGATCCAGCATCGGCTGATCGCCAGTATAAGAATGGATCGTTGTCATGATGCCGCGCTCAATTCCGATACCTTCATCCAGAACTTTCGCTAAAGGGGCCAAACAGTTCGTGGTGCATGATCCGTTCGAGATCATTGTTTCACCCGAAATCAAATCGCGCTCATTAACGCCGTAGACGACAGTACGTTGCACGTTCTTGGCAGGTGCAGAGATTAAAACAGCCTTTGCGCCGCGCTCTAGGTGGACAGAGGCTTTATCACCGTCATTGAAGTTGCCTGTACATTCCAAAACAACATCGCAACCGCTCCAATCCAGCTCTTGCGGATCATAGGTTGAAAACATTTCCATCGGCCCACGGCCCAGATCCATTGTGTTGCCAGACACTTTCACATCACCGGGAAAGCGGCCATGGACACTGTCGTAGCGCAGCAAATGTGCACTGGTTTCCAGCGGCCCAGTGGCATTCACTTTCACCACTTGAACATCATTGCGCGCAGCTTCTGCGATATGGGCCAGAGTGCTGCGTCCGATACGGCCAAAGCCGTTGATGCCAAGTGTAACGGTCATGAAAGTCTCCTCGAGTGTCGCTCAATCTTTACGCGCGGTATAGCGCTGCAAAGGGGCCGACACCAAGGCGAAAAGCACATGAGTGCAATGTGTTAGCGGTAAACGTGACCTATAGATCCATGATTGCGCTAACGAATTTTCAGCGATGTCGGATTGATTGCGGTAACAGGTGTAGTGTGGAAAATGTTTCAAAGCACTGCGATTCGCAGAGCGTTTGTTTAGATGAGGTGATGCATGAGTGGATTATTGGCACTTTTGGACGATGTCGCAGGAATTGCCAAGATTGCGGCAGCCTCGATTGATGATGTCGCAGCCCAAGCTTTGAAAGCGGGGTCCAAAGCGGCAGGGGCAGTGATTGATGATGCCGCTGTGACGCCGAAATACGTGCAAGGCTTCGATGCATCGCGCGAGCTGCCGATCATTTGGCGTATCGCGCGTGGCTCGATCATCAATAAGCTGGTCGTTTTACTTCCGCTTGGGTTGGCTTTGTCAGCTTTTGCCCCTTTCTTGATCCCGCCGCTCTTGTTGTTGGGGGGGGCTTACCTTTGTTTTGAAGGCGCCGAAAAAATCGCGCATTGGCTGTTCGGGCATCACGACGCGCATACTGACAACTACACAAGTGGCGATCCTGCGCATCTGGAAGAAGAAAAGATCAAAGGGGCGATCAAAACCGATTTCATCTTATCTGCTGAAATCATGACGATCGCTTTGGCCGCAATTCCGGAAAGTGGATTTTGGATGGAAGCCGCGACTTTGGCGGTTGTGGCTATTGGGATTACGGTTGCCGTTTATGGTTCTGTTGCATTGATCGTGAAGGCCGATGATGTCGGACTTGCGATGGCCGCAGGGCGTTTCGGACTAACAAGATCGTTAGGGCGCGGAATTGTAAACGCGATGCCTAAGGTGATGAAAACGCTTACGATCGTGGGAACCGCTGCAATGTTGTGGGTCGGCGGGTCGATCATTATTCATAGTATCAAGGATCTCGGCTGGAAGACCCCCTATGCGGTAATCCATGATTTTGCCGTTGGCGTGGCTGGAATGGTTCCCGAAGCTATGCGCGGGTTTTTCGAGTGGAGTACGACGGCCTTTGCAGATGGTTTATTCGGTGTGGCTGTCGGTTTGGCACTTATCCCAGTTGTAACCAAAGCGATTGTGCCCGTTGTTCAGCGTTTTAGCCGGCAGTAACGGTTTCCGATCACTTTTGTGATCGGACCAACTGGGGGCTTGCCCCCAGACCCCCAGAGTTTAGTTGGCAAGCTGAAGGGGAGCCTAGGCCAATGGTTTTGTTTGGTGTAGCCGAACCTTCAACCCGCCGTGCGGGATTGGCGGGCTTGTCTCTGAAAAAGTTAGCCCAGATGAATGGGCAAGGCCGGTGTCGGTGGTTATGATCGCCACACGCCAACCTTTGAATCGGTCTTTAAGGGTTTTTCCAAGCGAGCCATAAAGCGCAAAGAGTTGTTTTTTGTCGCCAATCCGCGCGCCGTATGGTGGGTTCAGAATAACAAGGCCAGCCGGGCCTGCAGGGCGTTGCAGATCGCTGATAGACGTGTGCGTGAAGGTGCAAAGATGTTGAACCCCCGCGCGCGCAACGTTTGCATTGGCGTTCTGGATTGCACCGTCGTTGCGATCCGAGCCGTAAAAGCGAAACGGTGTTTCAAGCGCGTTTTGCGCTTGGCGCATCTCTGTCCATCGTTCGGGCATAAAGCTGGCAAGTTGCTCGAACGCGAAACTGCGCGAGCGGCCGGGCAGAAGACTTGTTGCGATTTCAGCGGCCTCAATCGGAAAGGTGCCAGAGCCGCACATGGGATCGAGCACGGGTTCATTGCCAGTGTATCCGGATGCGCGTAAGAATAGGGCTGCAAGGCTTTCGCGCATAGGCGCTTTACCCACCGCTTCTTTATGACCGCGCTGATGCAATGGTGCGCCAGACGTGTCGACAGAAAAAGTGCAAAGATTATCTTCGATCCGCACCATAATCTTGATCACGTCGTCCAAACCGACAGGCGTCCCAAGGCGTTCTTGGATCGCTTTTTCGATCCGCTCTTTCGCGGCACCGGCGTGATAGACTTTGGATTTGCGGGTTGTTACGTCAACCCGAACAGGGATGTCTGAACGAAGGACTGTGTGCCACGCGATATCGCGGGTTTGTTTTTCAAGCTGACTGAGATTGAAGCAGCGAAAGCTGGCAAAGCGCGCGAGGATACGCGAAGCCCCGCGCAGGGTAAGATTGGCGCGCATGACATTTGGCCAAAGCCCGAAGAAAGTGACGCCGCCCGCAGTTGCTGTCGCACCTTTGAACCCTGCTTCAAGCGCTTCGGCTTCAAGGTAGGGCTCTAGCCCCGGAGGGCAGGCGCAGAAAATTTCAAAAGGTTTCATGATGTGTGAGGGGTAGGGTGCGTTATAGTGCGCACCCTACGGTGCCTCAAAGGCCCAAAAGGGCTTTAACCTTAGCGACTGTCGCATCGGCTGTAATGTTGAAATGCGCATAAAGCTCTTCCGCGGGCGCAGAGGCTCCAAAGCTGTCCATACCAACAAAGTCTGCTTTCGCTTCGCGGCCACGCTCGGCCAACAGCCAACGATCCCAGCCCATGCGTACGCCCGCTTCAATTGCGACACGCACAGGACCCCCCGGAAGCACGCGCTTGCGGTAGGCTTCGTCTTGCTCTGCAAAAAGCTCCATGCAGGGCATAGAAATGACGCGCGTTCCGATGCCTTCTGACTGAAGCATCTCACGCGCTTGAAGTGCGATTTCGACTTCGGAACCCGTAGCCATTAAAATCACCTGACGTTTACCTTCTGCATCCGCCAGCACGTAAGCCCCCTGTGACGAGAGGTTCTTTGTCTTATGCTCAAGGCGCACTGTTGGAAGGTTTTGACGCGAAAGCGCCAGAACCGAAGGCGTTGTCTTGCTTGTCAGTGCCACTTCCCAGCTTTCAGCAGTCTCAATCGTATCTGCAGGGCGGAACACGTACGTATTTGGCGTCGCGCGTGAAATTGCGAGATGTTCAACCGGTTGGTGCGTCGGGCCGTCTTCGCCAAGGCCGATACTGTCATGGGTCATTACGAAAACTGTTGGCATCTTCATCAAAGCCGCAAGGCGCATCGCGGGGCGCGCGTAGTCGGTGAAACACATGAATGTTCCGCCGTATGGGCGAATGCCGCCGTGCAACGCCATACCGTTCATCGCAGAGGACATGCCATGTTCACGAATGCCCCAATAGATGTAGCGGCCTTCGCGGTTATCGACGTCGAACACGCCCATATCACCGGTCTTGGTGTTGTTAGATCCAGTTAGGTCCGCAGAACCACCGACAGTTTCCTGCATGATCGGATTGATCACTTCCAGCGTCATTTCAGAGGCTTTGCGCGTTGCCACTTTGGGTGCTGTTTCCGTGATCTGCTTTTTGAACGCTTTTACAGTCGCGGCAAGTTTCTTGGGCGCGTCCAATGCGTAGGCGCGTTCAAACTCGGCCTGCTTGTTCTGGGGAAGGGTTACGAAACGCTCGACCCATGCTGCGTGATCCGCGGCACCGCGTGACCCTATGGTTTCCCATGCGGCTTTGATGTCAGCGGGCACTTCAAATGGACCGGATGTCCAGCCGTATCCGGCCTTGGCCTCTGCCATTTGATCTTCATTCGTAAGCGCGCCGTGACCTTTGGACGTGTCTTGCGCGGCGTGACCCAAAGCGATGTGGGTCTTGCAGGCAATCATGGATGGCTTTTTCGACTTTTTCGCAGCAGCAATTGCGGCGTCGATCTCTGACGGGTTGTGACCGTCGATTTCCTGAACGTGCCAGCCGGATGCCTTGAAGCGCGCGACCTGGTCCGTGCGATCTGATAGATCAACAGTACCGTCGATGGTGATGTTGTTGTTGTCCCAAAGCACAACCAGTTTGCCAAGCTCGTGGCGTCCAGCAAGGCCGATGGCCTCTTGAGAAACACCTTCCATCAAACAGCCGTCGCCTGCGATGACATATGTATAGTGGTCGACCACCTTCTTACCGTAGCGTGCGCGCTGGATTTCTTCGGCCATTGCAAAGCCTACGGAATTGGCGATGCCTTGACCCAAAGGTCCGGTCGTTGTTTCAATCGCATCTGCAAGGAAATTTTCTGGATGTCCTGCTGTCAAAGCGCCTTTTTGACGGAAGTTTTTGATCTGATCGAGCGTGATCTGCTTGTCGCCGACAAGATAGAGCAGGGCGTATAGCAACATTGAGCCATGACCCGCTGACAAAATGAAACGGTCGCGATCATGCCAAAGCGGTGCGCTTGCATCAAATTTCAGATGCTTCTCAAAGAGAACGGTCGCTACATCGGCCATACCCATAGGCATGCCGGAATGGCCGGAATTGGCAGCATGGATTGCATCCAAAGTCAGCGCGCGAATGGCGGCGGCCTTGTTCCAGTGATCGGGATTGGCGGAGCGGAGAGCAGCAATATCCAAAAGGGTCGTCCTTTGTGAGAGGCAGAGATGGTTTGAGCGCTCAATATCAAGCTACGGGCAAAGATCAAGCGCGCAGCATAAGTGACTGGCTTTAAAGGGGGGAGTATTTCCCTTAGGCTTTGTCTAAAGTTATCGAAATTCGCACAAACAAGCGATTCGCGCTAGGCGTGTGGCAAAAGATTTGAAGGACGAGGGAGAGCACGATGAGCGATATCACCGAGCTCGAGCGCCGGATCACTGCGGCGCTGGATCGAATTGGAACGGGTTTGGACGGGCTGGAGGCACCAGCGCCTGCGGGACCTGATACTGCGGAATTGCAAGCCTCACTGGACATTGCAGCGGCCCGAGCGGATGAGCTTGAAAAAGCACTCAGCGACGAAAAGCTTGCGAACGCACAGTTGGAAGAACGTATGAAATCGGTGCGCGATACCGCTGATCGACACGCCTCCGCGATGGAAATTCAAGCGCTAGAGCAGCAAAAGACAACCGCAAAGCTGGATGGTGAGTTGCAACGGTTGCGTCGCGCAGCGGAAGATTTGCGTCAATCAAACCTGAACCTGCGCGACGCGCTGGAGCAGGGGTTGAACGAACCACACCTGATTAATAGGGCGATGCTTGCAGAGCTTGAGACATTGCGCGCCACGCGCTCTGTCGAGATTGCGCAGGCTGACGCAGTGCTGGCCGCACTTGAACCATTGGTCAAACGCGCCGCGCAAGGAACCGCGAAAGCGGACGCCGAAAAGGAGAATTCAGATGCCTGAAGTCGTCATTTCTATCGGTGGACGCCAGTTTGAGGTTGCCTGCCAAGAGGGTGAAGAGAAATACCTGCACTCAGCAGCGAAGATGCTGGATACCGAAGCACAAACCTTGGCAAGCCAGATCGGCCGCATCCCAGAGACACGTATGTTGTTGATGGCAGGCCTGATGTTGGCTGACAAAACAGCAGCAATGGAAGACAAGGTGCGCGAGCTGGAAGATCAGCTAGGGGCGGTGCAGAACGAATTGACTGCATTGCAAAACAAACCGGCACCTGCTCCCGAACGGGTTGAGGTGCCTGTCATCCCGAATTCGGTTTCTGAAACATTGGCGGAAATTGCGGCGCGCACAGAATCCCTTGCGGCGGCGATTGAAGACAAGACGCAAGTCCAAGCCTAGATTTTGCCGGCTTGAACAGCGGTTTTGGCCCATTGTTAAGGACAGTCATATGATCCTGCATACGGTTTATTGTAACTTTAAACCATCTATTACCCGCGACCAAAAGCAGGCGGTGTTTGATAGTTGTCCCAGTTTAGCGCAACACTTGAAGGGGTGCTTGGCTTCGAGTCCGGCCCAATCGGGATTTCGAGGAAAAGTCGCAGGACTATTCTGACGGTTTTCTTATTCGTTTTGCGGACAAAGCAGCTTTGGATCACTACGCGCAGCATGATGTTCATCGCGCTTTAGGGGGCAAATTGTGCGATATGTGTCATGGTGGGGGCAAGGGCATTATCGTGTTTGATCTATAGGTCGCCTAACGCCAAGCTTCGTCTTGACAGCTTCGTCCCGACATCACATAAGCCACAACACCTGCACGGGGATTCCCGTTTGCGGGCTTATATCAATGACGCACAGACGTGCGCGCTGTTTATGGGTGGGGTGAAAATCCTCAGGAAACGCCGGAGACGGGGCCCTAGAGACGCGGAAGACAAGGAAGAACAGACATGTTCGCGGTAATGAAAACCGGCGGCAAGCAATATAAAGTCCAATCTGGCGATATGCTACGAGTGGAAAAGCTAGCGGCTGAGGCGGGTGAAACCGTACAATTCAACGAAATTCTGATGCTGGGCGGCGACAAAGTTGTCGTAGGCGCACCTATTGTCGACGGCGCTGCTGTTCAGGCCGAGGTCGTAGACCAGATCAAAGGCGAAAAAGTTATCAACTTCGTCAAGCGCCGTCGTAAGCACGGCTCCCAGCGTACAAAAGGTCACCGTCAAAAACTGACTTTGATCCGTGTTGGCGAGATTCTCGCATCTGGCGGCGACAAGTCCGGTGTTAAAGCCGCAATTGGTGCTGGTTCTGCGCCAGCGGGTAGCTCGACTGCTCCTAAAGCGGCGCCAAAGAAAGCAGCGACCAAGAAAGCCGCTGCACCCGCAGCCGCCGCTGGTTCTGACGATCTGACAGCAATCACCGGTGTTGGTCCCGCAGCAGCTAAGAAGCTGAACGAGGCAGGCATCACAACGTTCGCTCAAGTGGCGGCAATCGACGTCGACACTTTCGATGCGGTTAAAGTGAAAGCTGAGTGGGTCGAACAGGCCAGCACTCTAGCTAAAGGCTAAGGAGAGACCGAATGGCACATAAAAAAGCAGGTGGTTCATCCCGTAACGGCCGCGACTCAGCTGGTCGCCGCCTTGGTGTGAAACTCTACGGTGGCCAAGCGGCTATCGCAGGGAACATTATCGTTCGTCAGCGTGGCACGAAGTTCTGGCCAGGCGAGGGCGTTGGCCTTGGCAAGGATCACACGATCTTCGCGACATCTGATGGCGCTGTTAAGTTCCACAAAGGTCTTAAAGGCCGTACATTTATTTCGGTTCTCCCGGTGGCTGAGGCCGCTGAGTAATACGCCGTTATAAGTGTCTAAAGACATTTCAGGGATCGGCGGAAACGCCGGTCCCTTTTCTTTTTTCTAGCTTATTAACCACGCGATTTACCAAGGAGGACAGTATGACTGATATTCATAATAGACCGAGCCTTCTTGGTCACCGCGTGACGTTGCGCGCAGTTCAAGCAGGAGATGAAGAATTCCTCATAAAGGCTGGCAGACACGCGGAAATTTCAAAGATGTTTGGGGAGCATAACCCTGTGGATAGAGCGATCTCGCGCTCGGATGCCGAAGGGTGGCTCGCAAGCCAGATCGAGACGCCATTGGCTTGGGTGATCGCGCAGGCAGGAACTCTTATCGGCGCGCTACGCTTTCATTCGCATAAAGCGGATGATCGGCGTGCCTCTTTCGCGATAGGGCTGTTCTCACTAGAGAATTTCGACAAAGGCCTTGGTTCAGAAGCCATGTCATTGGCTTTCCAGCACGGCTTTGACGCGTTGAACCTGCACCGCATCACCCCGCGCGTGCTGCACTTCAATGCGCGCGCGATTGCAGCCTATCAAAAGCTGGGATTTGAGATTGAAGGCCGCGAACGCCAATCCGCGCGTATCGGGGGTGAGTGGCATGATGACATTATCATGGGTCTCATAGCTCCTGAATTCACAGCAAAAAAGGCCGCTTAGCATGTCAGTCGCCGCAGGAGCCTTTCTCATCTTTGCCGCAAGCCAAGTCGGTACGCCGGGGCCAGCCAATATGGCCCTCATGGCCACGGGCGCGCGCTTTGGCTTGAAAGCCGCGCTGCCATTCGTGGCGGGCGTGGCGCTTGGCAAGCAACTTATCATCTGGCCTATCGGTTTTGGCTTGATGGAAGTGATCGCGACAGTTCCGTGGTTGTTCACTGCGCTGAAATATATCTCTGCGGCTTACATTATCTGGCTCGCTTGGAAAGTTGCAAACCTACGGCTGAACACGGAACAAACCGCAAGCAAAGCCCCCGGATTTGCAGCAGGTTTGATCGTGCATCCGCTTAATCCAAAAGCTTGGGCAATGATCGTGGGTGGCTTTACAGCCTTTGTTGAGCCGGAAACCCCAACGCTATACGCAACCGCTGTGATCGCGGTTTGTCTTTTGGCCTGCCAGATCGTTTTGCACCCCATTTGGACCTTTGCAGGTCATAAGATTGCGCAAACCGTCGCAGGCACGCGCGCAGAAACCTATTTGATGTGGACACTTGCCGCGCTGACAGTCGCGTCTGTGCTCTTTGTTTTGTTCGCAGGAGCGAAAACATGATTGATTTGACCTTAACGCCCCAGCAAGAAATTGTGACGGCGAATTTGACGCTGCGCCCTTTGCGCAACTCTGATGCAGGGCTTGTTGAAATGCACGCAAGTGATGCGCGTGTGGCCAAGATGACCACGGATATCCCGCATCCCTTGCCCCCCGGTGCGACCGAAGCCTTGCTAAAGCGGGCCAGTGATCCTGTGCGCGACGAAAATTTCTGGGCGATGGATGCCAGCGCGCAAGGCGGATCTGACCTTATGGGGTTGATTTCGCTCACGCGTTTGGACGTGGATCAGTCCGAAGTGGGATATTGGGTGGCCCCCGCGTTCTGGAACTCTGGCACAGCGTCGAATGCGGTTGCGGCGCTTATCGATGCTAATCCGATGGCGAATAAAACAATTTTCGCCTCAGTTTTTCAGGATAACCCTGCCTCAGCCCGTGTTCTGACGAATGCTGGGTTTGCCTATATCGGAGATGCGGAAAGCTTTAGTGTTGCGCGCGCTGCAAACGTGCCCACATGGACCTATTTGCGCAAACTGAGCTAAGCGCGTAGACCGCGTTTCAAAGCAATAGAAAGCACTGACATGAAATTTCTCGATCTGGCCAAAGTCTATATCCGTTCTGGCGGCGGCGGTGGTGGTTCTGTCAGCTTTCGCCGCGAGAAATTCATTGAGTACGGTGGCCCAAACGGGGGCGACGGCGGCTGTGGTGGTTCGGTCTGGGTTGAAACCGTTGACGGTTTGAACACCCTAATTGATTTCCGCTATCAGCAGCATTTCTTTGCGAAAAGTGGTCAGCCCGGCATGGGCCAAGGACGGACAGGTAAAGACGGGGATGATATCATTCTACGTGTGCCCGTCGGTACCGAGGTCATGGATGAAGATCAGGAAACTGTAATTGCAGATATGACCGAGTTGGGTCAGCGCGTTTTGATCGCCAAAGGTGGTAACGGCGGTTTTGGCAACCTGCACTTTAAATCATCCACCAACCAAGCCCCACGTCGCGCCAATCCGGGGCAAGAGGGGGTTGAGCGTACGATCTGGCTGCGTCTGAAACTGATTGCAGATGTTGGCCTCTTGGGCCTGCCTAATGCGGGTAAATCGACGTTTCTTGCGGCAACGTCCAATGCCCGACCCAAGATTGCGGACTATCCGTTCACCACGCTGCACCCGAATTTAGGAGTCGTCGGTGTGGATAACGTGGAATTTGTGGTCGCAGATATTCCCGGTCTTATCGAGGGCGCGCATGAAGGCATTGGTCTTGGTGTTCGCTTTTTGGGCCATGTAGAGCGTTGTGCGGTTCTGTTGCATCTTGTTGACGGAACCTCTGAAAATGTTGCGGATGATTACAATACCATCATTGGCGAGCTTGAGGCCTACGGCGGTGAACTTGCCGACAAGCCCCGTGTGACTGTCCTGAACAAAGTGGACGCATTGGATGACGATATGCGCGCAGAGGCGAAAGCTGCGCTTGAGAAAGCATCAGGAGGTCCAGTCATGGAAATGTCGGGTGCGGCAAAGCTTGGCACTATTGAAGTGCTTCGCGCGCTGCGTGCACAGATTGACGACAACCGCTTGCGCGCACATCTGGGAGAGGCGGAGGACACGCCGTGGCAACCTTAAGCGACGCAAAACGGGTTGTTATCAAGATTGGTTCGGCCCTTTTGGTTGAAAACGGGCGGCTGCGCTCGGATTGGTTAATTGGTCTGGCTGAAGATGTGGCAATGTTGCGCAAGCGCGGAATTGACGTTGTGTTGGTGTCTTCCGGCTCGATCGCACTGGGGCGCGGCGCGTTGAACCTTCCCAATACGGCGCTTGCGCTAGAACAAAGCCAAGCCGCCGCTGCCGTTGGACAAATTCGCCTTGCGCGTGCTTATGAAGAGGCCTTGGCCCCATATGGCATCACTGCTGCCCAAGTGCTTGTCACCTTGGAAGACAGCGCAAACAGACGGCGCTATCTGAACTCCCGTGCAACTTTGGAGCAGTTATTAACCCTTGGCGCTGTGCCCATCGTGAACGAAAACGACACCGTCGCGACGGATGAAATCCGCTTTGGCGACAACGATAGATTGGCTGCTCAAGTGGCCGTCACAGTCGGCGCAGATCGCCTTATCCTGTTGTCTGATGTGGATGGGCTGTATACTGCGAACCCGTCGCTGGACCCGAGTGCGACGCGCTTTGACGTGGTGGATGCAATCACCAGCGAAATCGAAGACATGGCAGGGGATCCTACCTCAAGCCTGTCCAAAGGTGGGATGAAAACCAAAGTGATGGCCGCAAAAACCGCCACTGCTGCGGGATGCGCCATGGCGATCACAGAAGGATCGGCGCTGCGTCCTATATCGGCGTTGGACGCGGGGGCGAATGCGACGTGGTTCACGGCGCAGACCGACCCCCATGCTGCGCGAAAAGCCTGGATATTTGCGATGAAACCGCGTGGTGCCGTGCGCTTGGATGCGGGGGCTGCCAAAGCGCTGGCCGCTGGGAAATCGCTGCTGCCTGCTGGTGTGACTGACGTCATCGGTCAATTCGAACGTGGCGACAGCATTGCAATTGAAGGCCCCGACGCGCATATTTTGGGTTATGGCCTGACGCGCTATACCAGCGCGGAAGCTGATGAAATCAAAGGGCATCGCAGCACTGAAATTGAAGCGATCCTTGGATACGCAGGGCGTGCTGCGCTTATTCACAGAGACGATATGGCAATTTAGACTTTGGAGGCCGCTATGAAAGATTTTGAAAACATTCCGGCCTTGATGGCAGATATTGGTGCGCGCGCAAAAGCTGCGTCTGCGCAACTGGCCAGTGCAACCACTGAATGCAAACATGCTGCTTTAATCGGCGCTGCAGAAGCCGTTTGGAAGACCTGCGATGCAATTATCGCAGCGAACCAACTTGATCTGGAATACGGTCGTGAGAAAGGTCTGTCAGACGCGATGATGGACCGCCTTATGCTGGATGAGGCGCGTATCCAAGGGATCGTTGACGGTCTGTGTGCTGTTGCAGAACAGGCTGATCCTGTGGGTGAATTGCTGGCGGAATGGGACATGCCCTCTGGCCTTCATATTCGCCGCGTGCGCACGCCTTTAGGGGTGATCGGTGTCATCTATGAAAGCCGCCCGAATGTGACGGCGGATGCCGGTGCGCTGTGCTTGAAGTCTGGTAATGCAGTGATTTTACGGGGTGGGTCCGAAAGTTTCCACAGTTCCAGCGCGATCCATGCCGCAATGGTGGACGGTGCTGTAAAAGCGGGTCTGCCAGCGGATGCCATTCAACTTGTCCCGACGCGCGACCGTGCTGCGGTGCAAGAAATGCTCACGATGACCGACACGATTGATGTGATCGTGCCCCGTGGCGGCAAAGGTCTGGTTGGGCTTGTGCAACGCGAAGCGCGTGTGCCTGTGTTTGCCCATTTGGAAGGCATCGTGCACATCTATGTGGATGCAGCTGCAGATCCGGTCAAAACGCTGAACGTGGTGCTAAACGCAAAAACGCGCCGGACTGGCATTTGTGGCTCGGCTGAGTGTCTGCTGATCCACAAGGATGTGGTTGATACCATTGGCCAAGGACTTGTGCGTGCGCTGCTGGATGCGGGCGTTGATGTGCGTGCGGATGGTGCTTTGGCCCAGATTGCAGGGACCACACCTGCAAGCGCAGGTGACTTCGGGCACGAGTTTCTGGACATGATCATCGCCGCGAAAGTCGTCGAAGATATCGACGGTGCTATCGCGCATATCCGCGAATTCGGCTCGAACCACACAGACTGTATCATGACGGAAGATGAAACCGCTGCCGCGCAGTTTTTCGCACAGCTTGATAGCGCCATTTTGATGCGCAATGCGTCGACCCAGTTTGCGGACGGTGGCGAATTTGGCATGGGTGCGGAAATTGGCATCGCGACGGGTAAAATGCACGCGCGCGGGCCGGTAGGTGCCGCGCAATTGACCAGCTTCAAATATCTGGTGGAAGGCGATGGCACCGTGCGCGGGTGATCTTAAATGCTTAGCGTGATGCCTGTGTCCGTTGTTTGATAGCTTACGCTGCGACCCAAGCTGCTTGCGTGCATCGGAAGCAACAAGAACTGGACATGGGCGGGGATCACTTCGTGATGTGCGTCTCTTGACTGGATCACAGGTTGAGCGAAGGCATCCCAAAGATCGGGATCAAGGATAAGGCGCTCTGCGCTAAGGTCTAGTTGCCAGCGCCTGTCGATCCGCAGGATATCGACACGGCCGCCATAGGGCAGGGCTTGCTCTGCGCATTGGATTGCCAAAAAGGCCAGTTGGATTTCACTGCGCGAGATATCGCCCTGCGGATGCCAGTGCAGGTCTAGTCGCGAATCCTTGCTAATGTCATGCAACAAAGCGGTGATATCGCGTTGTCCCAGATGCTGTTTCTTGTTCGGTGCGCCATATGCGATCCTAAAGAAGCGAATGCGCGCGTTCGCGGCATCAACGCTTTGCGCGATAAGCTCCATCTCGGGACTATTTTGACCACCAGACATGGACAGTAATTCCATTCCATTGTTGATGGCACCAATTGGACTGATCAGATCATGACATATGCGCGAGCCTACCAAAGCGGCAAATTGTAGAGTATGTTCACCCATATGATTTTCCTTCGAGCCGAGATGTTATGACTGATCTGAACGCCTTTCTTGAACCCGGCATGATCGTACGCCATCCAACCCAAGCTGATTGGGGGTTGGGGCAGGTGCAATCCGTGATTGATGGACGTGTGACAGTAAACTTCCGTGAGATGGGTAAAGTGGTCATTGAGGGCTCTCGCATAGCGCTTGTGCCTGTCTTTGATGAGCACTGAAGGTTAATTTTCTGTAAATCAACCTATAGTTGTTTAATCGTACGTCAAGGGTGAGTGTGGATAACTTGCATTTATCATAAGCCTTGCATAAGTCGAACGCCAGAAAGTCGAGGAAACCGTCCCCATGTCCGAGCCGGATTTTGAAGTCATTTTCGCCAGCTCTGACGCAGAGCGACACGCAGCGCAACGCTTGCGCTATGATGTTTTCGTGCGCGAATTGGGTGGAAATGGCCCCTTGGTTGATCATGTGCAAAGGCTTGAAATTGATCGCTTTGATCCGTTCAGTCGTCACCTTTTACTGCTGGATCGCGCGCGCGGTTTAACGGTGTCGAATCAAGTCGTAGGTGTTTACCGTTTGCTCGATCAAGAGGGGGCAGAACGGGCGGGCAGCTTTTATTCTGAGCATGAATTTGACCTAACCCCCTTGATTTCATCCCGTCAGCGTTTGTTGGAATTGGGGCGGTCCTGTTTACACGCGGATTATCGTGGCGGCATGGCGATGTTTCATCTGTGGGCTGCTTTGGCAACACATGTGTTCGAGCAAGACATCGACATACTTTTTGGAACGGCGAGTTTTACGGGCACAGATATCGCGTCTTTGGACAAACCGCTAACCCTGCTACACGAACGCCACCTTGCACCCGAGCACCTGCGCCCTGTTTCGCGCGGACCAATGCCAAAGATCACGCATGCTGTAGCAGATGAGGCGGATCGCAAAACGGCGATGATGCTTATGCCCGCGCTCATAAAAGCCTATTTACGGCTAGGCGGCTGTGTCGGAGAGGGTGTGTTTCTGGATCATGACTTTAACACAACTGACGTTTGCCTTGTCTTGGACGTGAACAGCATCAGCGACAAGCAACGAAAACTCTACACACAGGACCGTGCGCGATGACCCCAACATGGTCCTCGGATCAAGATGATACTGTTGATCTTAGCCAAATTGGTGGGTTTGGCTGGCTGCGCTTTGCGCTGCGCGCTGTCTTGATTGTATTGCTTGTCTTAACTTGCCTGATCGTGTTGCTGCTATTACGAGTGATTGAACGCCCGCTCTGTGGCTTGGGTCGACCTGTGACACCTTATATTACCCAGTTTGTTTGTCGAAACGCCTTTCGCCTTATGGGGATGCGCTTCATCGTGCGTGGAATGCAAATGCGCTATCCGGGGGCGGTGGTGGCAAACCATAGTTCATGGTTGGATATTTTCGCGCTGAATGCGGCCAAACGTGTGTATTTCGTGTCCAA
>CBFIGL010000032.1:0-25620 GCA_965662135.1 Planktotalea sp.
ATTATGTTGTTTTATTTTTCCTCTAAGAAATTGATAAACTTGGTTTTCCAAACATTTTTTGGGTTGGCAAAGATCGCGCATTGGCGTTGTCTGGAAGAATTGATGTCGCGCGCCAAAAGGTTTGCCGATGTCTCTTTTGACTCCAAGTGCGCGTTCAGCGCTGTCCGCCAAGATTGGAACACTCATATGGGTATGCGCTATTTCTCGACCAAAGATCGCTTATTTCACATGGGCCCTTACCCTCTTGAGAGATTGAAGCGCATTTCGAAAATGCCGGATCTTAGTATCATTCCAGCGATGCAGCAGCTTGATTTTCATGCGTTGGACACGCCCCATTCACTGGTCAATGCGATGGGCGAATATCAGGCGATGATGGATGCTATCCGGGAAGGCACCGTAAACCCCACGCCTGCCACTGCGCCGACTGATCCACAAGAACGCGCAAACCATATGAAAGCCTTCGGGTATTTTCAGGACACATCGATGATCGGGATTTGCAAAATGCCGAAAAGCACTGTGCTGGAAGAGCCGATGCGCAACCTTGATATCGACCGCCTTGCCGATGATATTCGAACCAAGCAGACCAAGACGCTGGCGTCTGGCATTGACCAGATCATGGCGGCCTTGAAAGAGTCTATCGAAGCGCCGCTTGGGCCAATCGACGATCATACCCACGCGATTGTTTTCCTGGTTGAACATCATCGCGATCCGGATGCGCATGAAGACGGTGCAGAGTGGATCATGGGTGCGCAAGATCATCGTGCAGCGCTTAGAAGTGCGGAAACGGCTGTGATCTTGTCAGAATATCTGCATCTACTCGGGTTTTCAGCGCGTGCGCATACGGCGTCTTCCTCTGATGTGGATATGAATAAATTGGCGGTAGCCGCTGGTCTGGTAAGCGTTGAAAGGGGACGTCTTTTTGCGCCCTACATTGGCGAAGGATTTGGCCTTGCTGTGGTCACAACGTCGATGGACATGGCCTGTGATGCCCCCCTTGCCCCGTGGATGGACCAGCCCAACGGTCCTGCGTGGTGGATTGGAAAGGGTACGTCAAAAAGTGCGCTGAACCGCGATCCCTATGCCAAGCGGCGTTATGTGGACGGCGCGCACCCGTTTGAGAAACTCAAGCGTGTTGAAACCCCGACCACCTATATCGACGAAGCGCGCGTTGCCCGTGTGCCCAAGCGCACCGATATGTTTGCACGCGCGCAATTTGGGGATTTGGGCAAAAAGCAGCAAGAGGCCGCATCAGGTGGTTGGTATGCGCGCAAAAGTGCCCACTCTTTTGCCCAACGTCGCATGCTAGGGGCATTTGTTTTGTTGCAAGACGGTGAAAGCACGCAGGTGCCGGATAAGCCGACAGAGGCCGAACGCAACGCGGCCAACGTGAAAGCGGCGAGTTACTTTTTAGGGGTCGATGCGGTCGGCATTTCGCGTTGTCCTGATTGGGCATGGTACAGCCATGACGCGACAGGAGCGCCAATAGATCCGCCCCACAACAACGCTATTTCGATGATTATCGACCAAGGGTATGAAACCATGGAAGGCGCTTCTGGCGATGACTGGATTGCAGTGGCGCAATCCATGCGGGCCTATTTGCGCTTCTCTTTGTTAGGCGGGATCATCGCAAAGCAAATCCGCAATCTAGGCTATAAGGCCAAAGCGCATTCCGTCATGGACGGCGAAGTTTTACAGCCGCCGCTTTTGTTGCTCTCTGGTCTGGGTGAAGTCAGTCGCATTGGCGAAGTTATTCTTAATCCGTTGCTTGGACCCCGCCTGAAATCTGGCGCTGTCACCACGGATATGCCGCTGGCGCATGACAAGCCGATTGATTTCGGCCTGCAGAATTTCTGTGAAAGCTGTAACAAATGTGCGCGCGAATGCCCGTCGGGTGCGATTACCGCTGGCCCAAAGAAGATGTTCAACGGTTACGAGATTTGGAAATCCGACAGTCAGAAATGCACAACCTACCGCATTACCACAGAAGGCGGTGCAATGTGCGGGCGCTGCATGAAAACCTGTCCTTGGAACCTGGAAGGCATCTTCAAGGAAAAGCCGTTTCGCTGGGCTGCGATGAATATGCCTAAAGCTGCGCCCATTCTTGCCAAGCTGGATGACACGTTAGGCAATGGTGGTGTGAACGATGCCAAGAAGTGGTGGTGGGACTTAGAGCTAAAACCCGATGGTGGCTATAAGGAGCCTGCGGCCCCGATCAACCGTCGCGACATTGATCCTGATCTTGACCTAAAGTACGAGGATCAAACGCTTGCGGTGTATCCTGCAAACCTTGCGCCGTGGCCCTACCCCTATCCTTTTCCGATGGATCGTGAAGCTGGCATCAAAGCCTATCAGGATATGATCAGCGCCTCTGAATATAAGGCGCGTCTGGCGCGCGGCGAAACCGAAGGTCTCGCCCACGAACGCCCTGATTTTGCTGATGCACCGGTCATTATGGCGCGCGTCAGCAAAGCAGAAGCAATGACAGGTGATGTGACCAAATACGAATTCACCGCCTGGGACGGCGGGGCCTTGCCCGAGTGGAGTGCCGGTGGGCATTTGGATGTTGTCGTTACACCGGATTACTTGCGTCAGTATTCGATGTCAGGTGATCCTGCGGACACAAGCAAATACCAGATCGGGGTCTTGCGCGAAGATGAAGGGCGTGGTGGCTCCAAGATGTTGCACAGGATCTTTAACGAAGGTCGACGGGTCTTTATCTCAAAACCAATCAACCATTTCGAATTGGTTGAAGACGCCAGCAAGACTTTCCTGATGGGCGGTGGCATCGGGATCACCCCGATGATTGCCTTTGCCCATCGTCTGCACGCCTTGGGAAAACCGTTTGCAATGCACTATTCTGCCAGTCGCATGGAAGGTGCGGGTTATGTGGATGATCTGAAATCAATGCCGTGGGCTGACCATGTGACGTTTCATTTTTCAGACCAAGGCACACGGGCTGATCTTGATACCTTGCTGAAAGGCTACAAAGACGGATGGCACGTTTATACATGCGGGCCGGATCGCTATATGGAAGGCGTTGTCCAAGCCGCCGCGCGTCAGGGGTTTCCCGAAGAAGCCCGGCATCTGGAATACTTCTCTGTTCCCGAACAGCCCGATTATGTAAACCATGATTTCACGGTCGAGCTTGCGCGCTCGGGCAAAATGCTGGCGGTCAGTGCGCAAGAAACGCTGTCTGATGTGCTTTTGGCCAACGGGATTTCAGTAGATGTTAAATGCTCTGACGGCATTTGCGGTGTTTGCAAATGTGGGTTGGTGACAGGTGACGTCGAACATCGGGACTACGTGTTGTCCAACAAACAACGTGAAACCGAGATCGTCACATGCCAGTCCCGCGCGCTTAACGAGAACGGTCATGTCGTCATTGATCTGTAGGACGGCGGGATATGACACGCACAGATGCGCTGGAACAGGTGACTGCATACTTTGATCGCGGTCAGTTTCAGTCCGAGTTATCAAATCTGGTCACTTACCGCACAGAAAGCCAAAATCCAGAACAGGCCCCTGTTCTAATGCAGTACCTGACGCAGGCTATGGAGCCGCGGCTTGAAGCGATGGGGTTTGCGTGTCAAATTCATGATAACCCCAGAGCCGACGGGACTGGTGGGCCATTTCTGCTAGGCCAGCGAACTGAAGATCCCGACCTGCCCAGCATTTTGATTTATGGTCACGGCGATGTGGTCTTGGGTCAAGACAGCCAATGGCGCGAAGACCTGAGACCGTTTGAGTTAACCCAGGATGGTGCGCGGCTGTATGGTCGGGGATCTGCTGACAACAAAGCCCAGCATCTGATAAATATTGCAGCGCTTGAGGCGGTGCTGGCAACGCGGGGGCAATTAGGATTCAACGTCAAATTCGTGATGGAGATGGGCGAAGAAATAGGCTCGCCCGGGTTGGCCGAAATGATGAAGCTGCACCACAAGACGGTGTCGGCGGATGTGTTGATCGCATCAGACGGACCGCGACTAAGCGCTGAATGCGCGACGATGTTTATGGGGTCACGCGGCGCGATCAATTTTGAGCTTTGCGTCGAACTGCGCAGTGGTGCGCATCATTCTGGCAATTGGGGTGGCTTGTTGGCTGACCCTGCGATCCTTTTGGCGCAGGCATTGGCCAATATCACCGATGCGCGCGGCCAATTGTTGATACCTGAATGGCGCCCCACCAGTTTAACGCAAAAGGTTCGCGATGCATTGGCGGGATTGCCCGTTGGCGCAAGCGGTGAACCCGCAGTGGACAAGGATTGGGGCGAAGCAGACCTATCGCCTGCAGAGCGTGCATATGGCTGGAACAGCTTTTCGATCCTTGCGATGACATCAGGCATCCCGGATGCGCCGGTCAATGCGATTTCGGGCTCTGCTTGGGCGCTGTGCCAGCTAAGATATGTCGTGGGAACAGAGGTTGTTGCGCTGTTGCCCGCGTTGCGCCGCACCTTGGATGCTGCTGGGCTAAGTGCGGTAAAGATCAGCACAGCTGACACAGGCGGGTTCACGGCCACGCGCCTTGATCCGGATCACCCTTGGGTTCGCTTTGTGCGCGCGTCACTGAAAGACACAACAGGGCGAGATCCTCATGTGTTGCCCAATCTTGCAGGCTCGCTGCCCAATGATTGTTTTGCCGACATTTTGAACCTGCCGACAATCTGGATTCCGCATAGTTATCTAGGCTGCAACCAACATGCCCCTGATGAACATGTTCTCAAACCTGTTTGTCGCGAGGCATTGCAGATTATGGCGGGACTGTTTTGGGACATTGGCACCAATGCGCCTTAGACGTGTTTAGCCTGATCTTTGCAGATTTCATTCAGCATCTTTGAAAAGGACCGTGTGGCGACGGATGGAATTTCTTCGGCTCGGCTCATGATCCCAACCGCACCAAGTGTCGCAGACATATCGACGTTAAGTTGTACGAAACGCCCGCTTGCAATATCATCTGCAACGACGCCCTTGCTGATAATCCAGACTGTATTCGCATCGCTTTGCGTGACCGCACGACCAAAGCTGGGAGATGCGGTTTCAATACGGTTACGGAAAAGTGGCACGCCTTGCGAAATCAGAAGCTTTGCAACCAAAGGGCGGATTGCGGAATCGCCAGGGGGATAGAGGACGCGGAACTGATCGAGATCGGCGAAATTGGTCACGCCCGCCGCAGGGCTGTTGGCGTGGGTGACAACCACAACTTCTTCGGAATAAAGCTGCTGAAAACTAAGACCAACCATCGTGTCCGGATTGCCAAGACGTCCGATGACCAGATCAAGCCCCCCGCCTCTAAGCCGTGATGTCAGGTCATTGTGCGGACCTTCATACAGCTCGAACCGGATATCAGAGTTGCTTTGTGTAAAATGAAGCGCGGCACGCGGCAGTAAAGAAGACGCCACACTTGGCAGTGCGCCGATTTTCAACTGGCCTATTGTTGTGCTGGCCGCCTGAATGCTGCGCAGACCATGTCGTAGCGCGGCGGTGCTTTGTTCGGCAAACTGCAAGAACACTTCGCCAGACGGGGTCAAGGACACGCCGGCACGGCTGCGTTCCAAGACGACCACGCCTAAAATTTCTTCAAGCTCTTTAAGCGTTTTAGAGATTGCCGGCTGGGTCAGGTTCAATTGCTGCGCCGCAGTCTTGAAACTTCTGGCGCGTGCGATGGCGCTAAAGGCGTCGAGGTGACGGAATTTGATGCGTCGATCCATATTCATTCCATTTTTGATATCTAAATCGCCCAAAATCTCAATTTAACTATCCATAAAAATATGCGAAAAGCAATAAACGCAGAAGGGGCTATGCTATGAAAACTCAAGTCGCGATTATTGGTGGCGGTCCTTCGGGGCTTTTGCTGTCCCAACTTTTGCACACCCGTGGTATCGAAACTGTAGTTCTGGAACGAAAGACCAAAGACTATGTTCTTGGTCGCATTCGGGCTGGCGTACTGGAACAAGGGCTGGTCGGCCTGCTGGAAGAAGCCGGTTGCGCTGATCGCCTGCATGTCGAGGGTATTCCACACGACGGCACGTTGATTTCTTACGGCGACGAAATGTTTCGCGTCAATTTCACCGAACACACGGGCAAGCCTGTGATGGTGTACGGGCAAACCGAAGTGACCCGCGATCTTTATGCCGCGCGTGAAGAGGCAGGCGGCTTGATCGAATTCAATGTCGAAGATGTGGTTATTCACGGTGCAGATACCGAAACACCGCATGTCCGTTACAGAGTGGACGGTGAAATGCGTCGTTTGGAATGTGATTTTGTTGCAGGATGCGACGGTTTTCACGGTGTAAGCCGACAAACAATTCCGCTGGACGTGCGGCGCGAATATGAAAAGGTATATCCGTTTGGTTGGCTTGGTATTCTGTCCGAAACACCGCCTGTTAACCACGAATTGATCTATGCAAATTCAACGCGGGGTTTTGCGCTGTGCTCCATGCGCAATGAAAACCTAAGCCGCTATTACATCCAATGTTCTCTCAGCGATAAGCCAGAAGATTGGACCGACGACGCCTTTTGGCAAGAACTCAAACGCCGCATTCCGGCCGATCAAGCAGACAAGCTGGTGACGGGTCCCAGCATAGAAAAATCGATCGCTCCGCTGCGTTCGTTCGTGACAGAACCGATGCGCTGGGGACGGCTGTTTCTGTGTGGAGATGCCGCGCATATCGTTCCACCCACAGGGGCAAAGGGGCTGAATACTGCGGCATCCGATGTTCATTACCTCTACGACGGATTGCGCGATTACTACGAAAATAACAGTCACGACGGCATTGATCGCTATTCTGAAAAAGCGCTGTCGCGGGTTTGGAAGGCCGAGCGGTTTAGCTGGTGGTTCTCCTCTTTGATGCACACCTACCCTGACCAGTCTCAGTTTGATTTGAAGATGCAGCTGGCCGAGATCGAATTCCTGCGATCAAACAAAGCTGCGCAACAAGCCATGGCAGAGAACTATGTCGGTTTACCCTACTAAGGAGCCTGAAAGATGAGCACACGTTTTGACGATGGAATGACAACCCGCCGTGCCGTGTTGGGCGACGCCCATGTAGATCGCGCCGAAGCGAACAAATCCAGCTTTGATGAACCGTTTCAAACCTTGATTACCGAAGGGGCTTGGGGAACGCTTTGGTCTGATGACACCATCTCAAGGCGTGAACGGTCGATGCTGACATTATCTTTGTTGGCGGCGACTGGAAACTTTGAAGAAATCCCGATGCATGTTCGTGCAACTGCTAATACCGGGACCAGCCCGCAGGACGTTTTACAAGCCTTCATGCATGTCGCGGTTTATGCCGGCGTTCCAAAAGCTAACCATGCGATCAAGCTCGCGAAACAAACCTATGCCGAAATGGGAGTCACCTTATGAGCATCTCGAATACGCCACCAAAGTCAGGCGGTTTCATCCCGCGCGATCGCGTTTGGCAACCGGAAGCCTTGACGCCTGCGTATAAAACCACGGTCAAACGCAGCCCACAGGCGGCATTGCTGTCATTCCCCTCAACGCTAAGCGAAGAAACATCGCCTGTCTTTGGTCACAATATGCTGGGCGAATTGGACAATGATTTGATCCACAACTACGCCGCCGCCGGTGAAAGCGCGATCGGTCCGCGTATCATCGTGCATGGTCGTGTACTGGATGAAAGGGGTCGCGGTGTTCCGGGCGCTTTGGTTGAATTCTGGCAAGCCAATGCCGGCGGACGTTACCGTCACAAGAAAGAAAGCTATCTCGCAGCGCTTGATCCAAATTTCGGTGGTTGCGGACGCACGATTACCGGCGAAGATGGCAGCTATGAATTTCGAACAGTTCAACCGGGCCCCTACCCTTGGCCCAATGGTATGAACGATTGGCGCCCCGCCCATATTCATTTTTCCATCTTTGGACACGGATTTGCTCAGCGCCTGATTACGCAGATGTATTTTGAGGGCGATCCCCATATCAAGCTGTGCCCGATCGTGGGTATTCTAAAGACCCAAGACGCCGTTGATGCACTGACCGCTGCGCTAGATATGAATCGAACGGTTCCGATGGATAGCCGTGCGTACAAGTTCGACATGGTTATACGAGGACAGCGTCAAACCTATTTTGAAAACCGGAAAGAGGGGCTTTGATCATGGTACAAAAGCTTGATTATTTGCGCGAAAGTCCAAGCCAGACCGCTGGCCCTTATGTCCATATTGGCTGCACACCGAATTTCACCGGTTTGGACATGTATGGTGGCGACCTTGGGGCGTCGATGAAAACGGGACCTGTCAAAGGGACAGAGATCACGCTTAAGGGCACGGTGTATGACGGATTGGGCACGCCCTTGCGCGACGCGATGATCGAGATCTGGCAGCCGGACGCGGCAGGGCTTTTCCCTTCGGCAAACGAAACACGCGGCAGCGCGGATCCAAATTTCACGGGCTTTGGCCGTTCTGCTGGCGATATGACGACGGGCGAGTTTACGTTTGAAACGGTCAAACCCGGCGCAGTGCCTTTTCCAGATGGACGTATGCAAGCACCTCATATCACCGCATGGATTGTCGCGCGTGGTATCAATATCGGTCTGCACACGCGGATCTATTTCGAGGATGAGGAAGAGGCCAACAAGAGCGATCCAATCTTGACCCGACTTGAACATCAAAACCGTGTCCCAACCTTGCTGGCCAAAAAAGAGGCCGATGGTACATACCGTTTTGATATCCACTTGCAAGGTCCGTCCGAGACCGTTTTCTTTGATATTTGAGGTAGCTATGACCAATCCTTGCATCATTTGCGTCGCGATCACCGGATCCGTACCGACCCAAGCGGACAATCCTGCCGTGCCTATTACTGTGTCCGAACAGATTGAAAGTACGCACGAAGCCTTTGAGGCAGGGGCAAGCATCGCGCATTGCCATGTGCGCGATGATGCGGGCAAGCCGACCGCTGACCCCGAACGCTTTGCGCAATTGAAAGAGGGGATCGAAAGCCATTGTCCTGGTATGATCGTGCAGCTGTCTACGGGTGGACGGTCCGGCTCAGGTCGGGAACGGGGTGGTATGCTGCCTTTCTCGCCAGACATGGCGTCGTTGTCTGTGGGGTCAAACAACTTTCCGACGCGGGTCTATGAAAATAGTCCTGATCTTGTGGATTGGCTGGCCGCTGAAATGATTGCCCATGATGTAAAGCCCGAGATCGAAGCCTTTGACCTAAGCCATATTTTCCATGCGGCTTTGATGCACAAGCGCGGTCAGATAAAAGGGACACCCTATGTGCAGTTCGTGATGGGTGTGAAGAATGCAATGCCCGCGGATCGCGCTGTGTTTGATTTCTACCGCGAAACTGTCGCGCGTTTGTTCGGGGCTGACGCGCCTTGGTGTGCTGCAGGTGTTGGTCCCAATCAGATCGTACTGAACGAGTGGGCGATCTCTACAGGGGGTCACGCGCGCACTGGTTTGGAAGACAATATTCGTATCGATAAAAACACTCTTGCCCCGTCCAATGCGGCCCTAGTCCAGCGTGCAGTCGAGTTGTGTGAAAAATACGAACGCCCCGTTGCGAGCTGGCAAGAAGCACGCGCAATTCTTGGTCTGAGAACGATCGCAGCGTGACCGAATTCACCTACGGCGTTACAGGCGTCGCAAGTGGTATAGGCGCAGAGCTTGCTGCCTTTCTTCTGTCACCGGCGTCAAGCTGGATCAAAGGGACTGAAGTTGCCGTTGACGGTGGTATGGGGGCGTTGATGAAACTTTAAACCCGCTTGGCTTTGACGCGCGAGGTTTTCAGGACCAAGCCCTCTGCGTCACAGGTGAAGCGGACTTTGATATCATCATACCAGAAAGTCAGCCGTTGGGTGCCTGCGTGTTCATCGATACCAGTTTCAAACCGGCTGGTGATCGCCCCGCTGCGCATCAGGTCTTGTATCTGCGCAGGATCAAGATCAAGCGAAGGGGCCAGATCTTTGGCGTCTATTGTTGGCATGTCTTGGGTCAGATCAGTTTTCATCAGGTACTTTCACAAAGAATTTCAATCGTGGGAAAATAATCCCATACGGTTAGGTAGAGTTTGCGCAAGCGCAAGGTTCAAAACAATTCCAGTGATAACATTGCATGAAGAAAGCGAGAACGACATGCAATCTATACGTCTGGATGATCCTGATTTAGCGCTGGATGCGTTGATGAAGATTTGGTCGGAAACCATTCCGGTCTTCTTAAAGCACAAGATGCTTTGTGTCGGGTGTATGATTAACCCGTTTCACACAGTGACGGATGCCCGTGCCGAGTATGGCCTGAACGTGGACGCTTTTATGAAGAACTAAGCAGCGCACCGCACCAGATCGTTGCCCCGCCTTTATAATGGGCGGTGAGCATGAAACCGTCATGTCCTACTTTATGCGCGATCCTGCTCTTGCCGGATGCGCGATGGGGTCACCCCCTGCACGCTTAGGAATGCGTTTGGTATCAGAACGCTCCTAACAGCGCGCCAAATGGAAATTTGAAACCGGATAGAAAACGTGTTCCTATTCCGGCAGCAGCACATTTAGGATCACACCATGCACATCTTAGTTGCAGGCGCAGGCATCGTTGGAATGTCTACTGCCATCTGGCTTCAACGCGCGGGCCATCGCGTCACTGTCGTTGACCGCGCAGGCCCCGCAAGCGGCACCAGCCACGGCAATGCGGGTGTTCTGGCTGCCGGAGCGGTGGTGCCTGTCACCACTCCTAGCCTGTTCAAAGCAGCACCCGGCATGGCGATGCGGCGCGATTCACCCCTGTTTCTGCGATGGAGCTATTTGCCCAAGCTTTTGCCATTTCTGGCAAAGTATATGAGCAATGCCACTGACGCCCATGTCGATCGTTACGCAAGGGCGATGTCTTCGCTTTTGCATGACACTTACGATCAACACATGGCTTTGGCCAAAGGTACGCCTGCCGCGCGCTTCATCAGCGCAGATGACTATTGCTTTGGTTATCAAACCCATAACGATTATCTCGCTGACAGCTACGGTTGGGGCAAACGCGATGCGGCTGGTGTAACCTACGAAGTGGTGTCTGGCGCAGAATACGCCCTTGAAGATCCGGCCTTTGGCACAGCTTTTGAAACCGTGGTGCGGTGCAAAAATCATGGGCGCATTTCTGACCCTGGTGCCTATGTAAAAGCGCTATCAGATCACTTCGTTGATCAAGGCGGCACGCTACAAATTGCAACAATCACTGATATCGAAGTTGCCAATAGTTCCATCATTGCACTGCAAACAACAGACGGACGCTTGACCGCAGATCGTATCGTTTTTGCGCTTGGGCCGTGGTCTAAAACGATAGCGCATAAACTAGGTATAAAGGTCCCAATTGAAAGCGAACGCGGCTATCATATTGAACTGATCAACCCCTCTTTCATGCCCAAAAATCCGATGATGGTCGCCGCTGGTAAATTCGTACTGACCCCGATGGAAGGTCGGTTGCGCGCTGCTGGTGTCATCGAATTTGGCGGTTTGGACGCAGGCCCCAGCAAAGGCCCCGTTGATCTGCTTAAGCGTCAAATCGAACGTCTGTTGCCAGATGTAACTTACGATAGCATTGTCGAATGGATGGGCCACCGCCCCGCCCCTGCAGATAGCCTGCCGTTGATTGGCACAAATGACTCTAGCGGCAAAAGTTATAGCGCCTTTGGACATCAACACGTTGGCTTGACGGCTGGGGCGAAAACCGGCCGGATCATCGCAGATCTCATTGATGGTAAAACGCCAAACATAGACTTGGCCCCATTTGATCCGCGTAAATACGCTGAAAAATGAAAGAGACGTCTGGGAACGCCAAAGGCATATGCTAGGCGCGAGCCTTAACCTGCTTGTTTGCTTGGTCCCAGATACGCTGTCGCTTCAATTTCAAGCAGGGCTTCGTCCTCGATAAGACCTGCGACAACCAACATGGACATCGCTGGGAAATGACGGCCCAAAACGCGGCGGTAGACTTCACCGATCTCTCGTTGACGCGCGACGTATTCTTTCTTGTCGATCACGAACCAAGTCAGTCGCGTGATATCTGCTGCACGCCCACCCGCAGCTTCGACAACATCCAGAATATTGCGCAACGCCTGTTCCATTTGGCCAATGAAATCGTGGGTCTCAAATACCTGTTTTGCCGTCCATCCGATTTGCCCGCCAACATAAAGCGTCCCATCTTCTGCGAGCATTCCGTTTGCATAGCCTTTGGCGGGTGCCCAACCTTCGGGTTGAATAATTCTATTAGTCATTTGAAACTAACTACCTTCTTTCAGGAGGAAGCGTTGTATTTTGCCTGTTTGGGTCTTTGGCAGCGCTTCTATAAATCTGATGTCTCTGGGATATTTGAACGGTGCGATGGTTGCTTTGACGTGGTCTTGCAGCATCGTCGCAGTTTCTTGTGTTGCGGGGGCATCTTTCAAAACAACATGTGCCTGAACGATCATGCCGCGTTCTTCATTAGGGGCGCCCACGACGGCGCATTCAGCGACGGCAGGATGACCCAGCAAAGCGGCTTCCACCTCTGGGCCGGCAATGTTGTAGCCGGAAGAAACGATCATATCATCGTTGCGTGCAGCGAAATGAAAGTATCCGTCGGCGTCCATCAGGAACGCATCACCAGTGACATTCCAGCCATCCAAGACATAGGCTGCTTGTCGGTCATCGTTCAGGTATCGGCACCCCGTCGGGCCGCGCACCGCAAGACGTCCCACTTCGCCACGGGCCAGTTCACGGCCGTCCTCACCGATGATCTTGGCCTGATATCCGGTGACAGGTTTGCCCGTACACGCAGGCCTGTGATCGTCAAAGCGGTTGGAAATGAAAATATGCAGCATCTCAGTCGCGCCGATCCCGTCAAGCATCGGCTTGCCTGTTTTGGCGATCCACTCTTCGTAGACTGGCGCAGGTAGCGTTTCACCTGCTGACACGGCGGCGCGCAAACTGCTTAAGTCCGCCCCTTGATCCATCGCCGCAAGCATGGCGCGATAGGCGGTCGGGGCTGTGAAACAAACAGTGGCCTTATACTTTTGAATGATGTCGATCATGTTTGGGGGTGATGCGGTTTCAAGCAAAGTCGCGGTCGCCCCAAAACGTAAGGGGAAGATTGCCAACCCCCCAAGTCCGAACGTAAACGCCAAAGGAGGCGAGCCAATAAACACGTCCTCTGGCGTGACGCGCAACACCTCTTTCGCATAACCATCAGCGATGATCAGAAGATCACGATGAAAATGCATTGTGGCTTTGGGAGAACCGGTTGTGCCGGATGTGAACCCAAGCAATGCGACATCATCGCGCCCTGTTTGTACCGCGTCAAACCGCACAGGCTTTTCTAGGGCTAGGCGATCCAGCGTGGCCTCATGATTGGATGTGCCATCGAAATCGACCACATGTTTCAAATAGCTGCTAGACGCGAGACAGCTGTGCATTTCTTCCAGCAAACGGCCGTCACACAAGGCATGTGTGATTTCCGCCTTGTCCACGATTTGCCCCAACTCACCCGCACGCAGCATTGGCATGGTGTTTACGACGACCGCGCCAACTTTGGTGGCCGCCAGCCAACAAGCGACCATCGCAGGATTATTGGCAGAGCGGATCAACACGCGGTTTCCCGGCTGAACGCCGTAGTCGTCCACCAAAACATGGGCAAGCCGATTGGTCCAATCGGTCAGCTCTTTATAAGTGCGTTGGCGCCCGTTGCCGATCAAGGCGGTATGATCGCCAAAGCCTTTCGCCACCATTGCATCCGTCAGTTCCACAGCTGCGTTCAACCGTTCGGCGTACTCAAAACCTTCAAGCAGAAACTCCGGCCAGCTTTCCATCGGCGGCAGGTTGTCACGCGCAAATGTATCGGTGTGGGCACTGACGCTAAGCATGATTATTGACCTATCGTTTGGCGTGCGATGATGACGCGCTGGACGTCTGATGCGCCTTCATAGATACGCAACGCACGAATTTCGCGGTAGAGTTTTTCAACAGTTTCACCAGATCTAACACCGTCGCCACCATGCAGCTGAACGGCCATGTCGATGACTTTCTGCGCTTGATCCGTTGAGAAAAGTTTAGCCATCGCCGCTTCGCGCGTCACACGCGGTGCGCCGTTGTCTTTGGCCCAGGCCGCGCGATAAATCAGCAAGGCACTTGCGTCGATATCCACCGCCATATCTGCGATATGGCCTTGCACCATTTGCAAATCAAATAGCGGCGCCCCTTGGACATGGCGTTTCGTGACACGATCCAACGTCTCGTCCAGCGCGCGCCGCGCAAAGCCAAGGGCAGCCGCAGCAACGGTTGCGCGAAACACATCCAAGACAGCCATAGCAATTTTGAACCCTGACCCGCTATCGCCCAGCATGGCAGAGGCAGGCACACGACAATCCTTGAAACGCAGCGTTGCAAGCGGATGGGGCGCGATGGTTTCAAGACGCTCAACGACATCCAGTCCCGGCGTATCCGCAGGAACAATGAACGCGGACAGACCACGCGCGCCTTCGCCTTCGCCCGTGCGCGCAAAAACCGTGTAAACATCCGCGATGCCGCCATTGCTGATCCAGGTCTTTTCACCGTTCAGCACATAGGTGTCTTCCTCAAGCGTCGCGGTCATCGTAGAATTGGCAACGTCCGATCCTGATTGCGGCTCGGTCAAAGCGAAAGCAGAAATCGCTGTACCCCTGCGTACTTTGGGCAACCATTCTTGTTTTTGCGCGTCCGTGCCGAACAAAGATATCGCGCCAGTTCCCAGGCCCTGCATCGCGAATGCAAAGTCTGCCAAACCGTCATGGCGCGCCAGCGTTTCACGGATCAGGCAAAGGGAACGCACATCAAGTTTACTTGTGCCAGCAGGATCAACCGCAGCATGTTGCAACCAACCACCTTCGCCCAAAGCCGCCACCAATGACCGACAGGCATTGTCCGTATCACTATGATCAATATGTGCCAAATGCTGGTAAGCCCAAGCATCCAGATCAGCGGTAAGCGCGCGATGATGATCCTCGAAGAAGGGCCAGGTCAGGAAGGATTTATCCGCCATCAGTTGCCCTCAAACACTGGTTTTTCTTTCGCAACGAAAGCGTTGTAAGCACGTTCAAAATCGGCAGTTTGCATGCAAATCGCTTGGGCTTGGGCTTCGGCTTCGATTGCTTGTTCAATTGACATGGACCATTCCTGCGCCAGCATTGTTTTGGTCATCATATTTCCAAAATTCGGACCCGCCGCGATACGTGTGGCCATGGTGTTGGCCTCTGCCGTGAGATCATCCGCAGGCACGACTTTGTTGTGAAATCCCCATGTGCGTCCTTCATCTGCGCTCATCGAGCGGCCTGTATAAAGCAGCTCAGCGGCACGCCCTTGACCGATGATACGGGGCAAGATCGCGCAAGCACCCATGTCACATCCTGCCAGACCAACACGCGTAAACAGGAACGCAACTTTCGCGTCAGGCGATGCAATTCGCAGATCAGACGCCATTGCGATAATTGCCCCTGCGCCAACGCAAATGCCGTCAATCGCAGCGATCACAGGCTTGCCACAGTTCACAATCGCTTTGACCAAATCCCCTGTCATACGGGTAAACGACAAAAGCTCTTTCATCGACATTTTGGTCAAGGGCCCGATGATATCATGCACGTCCCCGCCCGAGCTGAAATTACCGCCGTTAGACGCAAACACGACTGCTTTGACGTCATCGCTGTAATGCAGGTCGCGGAACCAATCGCGCAGCTCTGCATAGCTTTCAAACGTCAGCGGGTTTTTGCGATCAGGGCGATCCAGTGCGACAGTTGCGATACCATCTACGATCTCGCAATTAAAATGCTCCACATTGGTGCGCATGTTCATGTCTTATCCTCGTTTAAACTGGTCTCTAACTGCTCAAGCCGCATTGTGATGTCGCGCGCGGCTTCCGCGGAAAAATCACTTAGCATGTCATCAATCCACACTTCATGCGCCGCAGCTTGGCGCGCAAATTCTTCCTGTCCGCGCTTTGTTAACCGCACAAGAGAGGCGCGCCGATCACCGGGCACAGGAACGCGGATCAAAAGCCCGTCCTCTGACAGACGATCAACGATGCCCGTCACATTGCCATTCGAGACCCGCAGAACGTCAGACAGCTGGCTCATCTTCAAACCGTCCTCAAAACGCGAGAGCGCCGCCATGACATCAAAGCGCGGTAACGTCGTTACAAATTCGGTGCGCAGATTGTCCCGCAATGTCGCCTCGATAGAGCGGCTGGCCTTCAAGAACCGCAGCCAAAGCCGCAGGCGTTCTTTGGATGGCGTGTCTTCACTAAGTTCCAAATCAGGTTGCATCAAATTTCTCCACCAGACAGGCTAAGTGTGTGTCCGTTCACAGATCGCGCCGCATCAGAGCATAGCCACAGCGCACTTTGCGCAACTTCATCGGTTTGAATGAATCGACCTTGCGGATTGCCTTTGGTCAGCGACTTGGCGGCGTCCTGTTCGCTCATCCCGGTTTTGTCGACAATGTTCTTGATGGAACGCTCTAACAAAGGCGTTTCAATAAAACCGGGGCAAATCGCGTTTACGGTTATGCCAATCGGGGCGAGTTCAAAAGCAAGCGCGCGGGTCAATCCAATGACGCCATGTTTTGCTGCGCAATAGCCAGACACATAAGGATACCCTTTCAGACCAGCCGTTGACGCAATCGCTATCATACGTCCGGACTTCGCGGCTTTCATATCCGGCAAAGCAGCCTGCCAGACATTGAAAACACCGGTCAGGTTCACGTCCGTCATTGCTACCAGATCAGCCGCAGTCATCTTGGCAAAAGGGACAGAAGTTGCTGCACCCGCATTGGCAATGACCGCGGTGATCGTTCCTTGCATGGACCGCGCCGCACCAAACGCGGCTTTAACTGCCATATCGTCCGTGACGTCGCACACTTGGTAAGGCAGATATTGGGCTTTCAACGTCGCTTCGGTTCGGCCAAGAATCGTAACCTTGTATCCAGCTTTGGCAAAAAACTGCGCTGTTTGGGCACCAACACCAGTACCGCCACCTGAAATTATGACATGTCCCATACTCATACCTTACCCGCCATTTCTGCGTCGCGGTCCGCGAGGCGCCATGCTTGATCCCGTCCCGCATCATAAGGCAGTGGCCATTTTTCTTGCCTGTCCCCGATGGCAGTTGCTGCATGCAGCGTCCAATACGGATCGGCCAGATGTGGACGTGCGATACACACCAGATCAGCGCGGCCAGCCATGAGGATCGAATTCACATGATCCGCCTCAAATATATTGCCGACTGACATGGTTTTGATTCCTGCTTCGTTGCGGATGCGATCTGAAAAAGGGGTCTGGAACATGCGCCCATAGACCGGTTTACCCTGCGTTGAAGTCTGGCCCGCAGACACGTCGATTATGTCGGCCCCTGCCGCTTCAAACATCACTGCAATCTTCACAGCTTCTTCTGGGGTGACACCATCATTTCCTGCCCAATCATTGGCAGAAATACGCACAGACATCGGCTTGGCCGCTGGCCACACCGCGCGCATTGCATCAAAGACCTCCAAAGGATAGCGCATGCGATTTTCCAAACGACCGCCGTATTCATCGCTGCGTATGTTCGACAAGGGAGAGATGAAAGACGAGATCAGATATCCATGTGCCGCGTGCAATTCGATCATATCAAAGCCAGCGCGCTCGGCCATTTGGGTGGCTGCAACAAACTCGGCTTTCACCGCATCCATGTCGGTGCGGTCCATTGCTTTGGGCGTAGCATTGCCCTTTGACCAAGGAATCGCTGAGGCAGACAACAGCGGCCAGTTTCCTTCTGGCAAAGGTTGATCCATACCGTCCCAGCCCACGCGGGTTGAGCCTTTGCGCCCTGCGTGGCCGATCTGACAACAGGTCATAGCTTCGGTTTCCGTATGGATGAAGTGGTTCAGACGGGCCCATTCGGTTTGATGTTTTGGATCATACAGGCCCGGACATCCCGGGGTAATGCGCCCGTCAGCGGACACACATGTCATTTCGGTGTAAACCAGACCAGCACCGCCTTTGGCGCGTTCGCTGTAGTGAATCAGGTGCCAATCTGTGGGCGCGCCATCAACTGCTTTGTATTGCGCCATCGGCGAGACGACGATGCGGTTTTTCAAATGCATATCGCGCAGCTGGAAAGGGGCAAACATCGGTGCGCGTGCCGGACCGTTTGACGTGCCGCCGGCCTGCTCCATAAACCACGCTTCGGCTGAGGCGAGCCACTCTTGATCGCGCTCGCGCAGGTTCTCGTGACTGATACGCTGGGACCGTGTCAGCATCGAATAGTTCAGCTGGACCGGATCAAGATGCACATAGCGTTCGACATCTTCAAACCACTCAACCGAGTTGCGCGCAGCGGATTGCAGTCGTAACACTTCTAGGCGCCGCTTGTCTTCGTAATTGGCAAAAGCGTCCGCTAACGTAGGCTGGGTCGCGATATCCTCTGCCAACGCAATCGCGCTTTCCAACGCCAGTTTTGTTCCTGACCCGATAGAGAAATGCGCCGTCGCAGAGGCATCCCCAAGCAATACAACATTCTCATGGCTCCACCGCTCACACAGGACACGCGGGAAGCGTATCCAAGCGGAACCGCGAATATGGTTGGCATTTGTCATAAGGGAATGACCGCCCAGATGAGCTTTGAAAATCTCTTCGCAGGTGGCGATGCTCTCTTGTTGCGACATCTCGCCGAACCCGTAGGCGTCAAAGGTTTCCTGACTACACTCCACAATAAATGTCGCGGTGTTGTCATCAAATTGATAGGCGTGAACCCAGATCCAGCCTTTGTCAGTTTCCTCAAAGATAAACGTAAAGGCGTCGTCAAATTTCTGATGGGTGCCCAGCCAGACAAAGTGGCACAGGCGCGTGTCGATATCCGGTTGGAACGTGTCTTGAAACTCTAACCGTGTTTTGGAATTCAAGCCGTCGCAGGCCACAACAACATCGTAATCGTCCATATAATCAGAGGCGGCACCAACCTCTGTTTCAAACCGCAAATCCACACCAAGTTCACGCGCCCGTTGATGCAAGATCAAAAGCAGCGTTTTGCGCCCAATGCCGCAAAATCCATGTCCACTTGAAACCAGTTTCTTGCCTATGTGGTGCAGCGCAATGTCATCCCAATAAGCAAATTTTTCGCGAATTTCAGCAGCACTAACGGGATCATTCTTTTCCAGATTGCCCAGCGTTTCATCTGACAGGACAACGCCCCAGCCAAAGGTATCATTCGATTTGTTACGCTCGAACACAACCACCTCTGCATCTGGTGTTCTAAGTTTCGTCGAGATCGCAAAATAAAGACCCGCAGGCCCCCCGCCAAGACATGCTATGCGCATTCGTTCACCCTTCAGGATTGCTGGTTGGTGTGACGTTAGGGTGGCCGAAAATCTATTTCAAGTCCAAATATTTTAAGTATAAACTAACTGTCTAAAGGTTATGATCCCAGCAAATCCAAAGTGATGTCACTGTCACCGCGCTGCAAACCCTCTATGACCGTGAAGTGGTTATGCGCCCCGTCAAGCGTGCAACGGGTCTTCACATCAAGACCCGCCCACATCTGCGCCATCAGGTGTGATTGGCGCATAAACTCGGGTCGCTCACCGCCTCCAACCCAACAGGAATAGGGTGTCGCCTGCACGGGTCGCTGCAAAACCGGGCTTTCGCTGATGGCTTCGTTTTCGTCTATTTTGAGGGTTTCGTTCAGTTTCGTATGTAGAAGAGGCCGCAGATCATGCAATCCGCTGATGGATTGAACCGCTTCTAGTCGCGCGCGTGTTCGTGCACTTAGCGGGGTGTCGCAGCACATCATTCGCGTCGATAAATGTCCCCCCGCCGAATGCCCGGTTAGTCTAATTGGCCCCGCGACTTGGCGCGCAGCGCATTCAATGGCGCGTCCAATCTGTTGGGTCATCTGGCTGATGTGCGCCTCTGGGGCCAAAGTATAACTGGGCAAGCACACCGCCCAACCATTGGCGCGCGATCCTTCAGCTAAATGGGTCCACGACGATTTATCGAGCTGTACCCAGAACCCGCCATGAATAAAGACAACCAGACCTTTGGGCGTTCCGTCTGGCCAGACCAGATCGAACCTTTCACGCGGGTGCGTGCCATAGGCAATGTCCAGATCAATCTTCACACCACTTGCACGATAGCCCGCCGCTGACGCGGCCCAAGCCTGAGGTAGCGCTTCAGACCCTGGAATATGCGCCATATTGGCAAAAGCATCGTCCCAATCTTGGATAGGTTTTAGCATTTGGCCCCTCACTTCACATTTCTGACCGTACAACTGTTGACCAACCTAAGCAGGCCACGCGGAAATGACACCCTATTGCAGAATTTTAATCCGTTACATTTTTTTCGAAAAATTCAAATTTCGGTAACTTATGCTTGCGCGATAGCACAGAATGCCTCTATCCTAAATGCTAGGATTTGGGAGATCTTCTGAAATGGATGCATTTATTTGCGATGGCGTGCGTACCCCTATTGGTCGCTATGGTGGCTCTTTGTCATCAGTACGAACAGATGATCTGGCCGCGCTCCCCATCGCTGCATTGATGGATCGCAACAAAGGTGTCGATTGGACCAAAGTAGATGATGTGATCTTTGGCTCTGCCAATCAGGCGGGCGAAGACAACCGCAATGTTGCGCGCATGGCCGCGTTGCTTGCTGGCCTTCCCACGGACGCACCCGGCACAACGATTAACCGTCTTTGTGCCTCTGGAATGGATGCCGTCGGGATGGCAGCACGCGGGATCAAGGCCGGCGATTATGACCTGACCATCGCAGGCGGCGTTGAAAGCATGAGCCGGGCACCCTTCGTGATGCCCAAGGCCACTGCCGCATTTACCCGCGCAAATGAAGTGTTCGATACAACCATCGGCTGGCGCTTTATCAATCGCAAAATGAAAGACGCTTATGGCGTCGATTCCATGCCCCAAACGGCGGATAATGTTGCGGCGGATTATAACATCAACCGCGTCGATCAAGACGCTTTCGCCGCGCGCTCCCAAGCGAAATGGGCCGCAGCACATGACGCGGGTCTCTTCGCGGATGAGATCGTGCCAGTGCACGTCCCCCAGCGCAAAGGCGATCCCATAGTCTTTGATACGGACGAACATCCCCGCGCAGGAACCACGGCTGAAAAACTCGCCAAACTTAAAGGGATCAACGGTCCGGAGCTCACTGTCACTGCAGGCAATGCAAGTGGCGTGAATGATGGTGCGGCTGCTCTTTTGCTTGCCAGCAACGCGGCTGTGAAAACCCATGGACTAACGCCAATCGCACGGGTTGTGGGCATGTCAGCGGCAGGTGTTGCGCCGCGCATAATGGGCATTGGGCCAATTCCCGCCAGCCAGAAAGTGCTGGAACGCACAGGACTCACGATCCAACAGATGGATGTGATAGAGTTGAACGAAGCATTCGCCAGCCAAGGGCTTGCGACACTGCGCGCGCTTGGCGTTGCGGACGATGATCCGCGCGTCAATCCCCAAGGTGGCGCAATCGCAATGGGTCATCCGCTGGGCATGTCCGGTGCGCGTCTGGTTTTGACAGCGGCGCATCAGTTGAAACGAACCGGCGGGCGTTATGCGCTTTGCACCATGTGCGTTGGCGTTGGCCAAGGTGCGGCAATGATAATCGAAAGGGTCTAGGGTATGTATGCACAGATGATCAAATCAGAGGCGACGCAGGAAGATCCTGAAAAGCTGGCCGCCTTTCAAGCGCGCATTGATGCAAACGAAAAGATCGAACCGAAAGACTGGATGCCAGAGGGCTATCGCAAGACCCTGATCCGTCAGATCGGTCAACACGCGCACTCGGAAATCGTCGGCCAATTGCCAGAAGGCAACTGGATCACCCGCGCGCCCACGCTAGAGCGCAAAGCTATTTTGCTTGCAAAAGTGCAAGACGAGGCAGGCCATGGTCTCTACCTCTATTGCGCCGCTGAAACCCTAGGCGTGACGCGCGACGAACTGACGGAAATGCTGCTTGATGGGCGGATGAAATATTCCTCAATCTTCAACTACCCGACGCTGACTTGGGCCGATATGGGCGCAGTGGGCTGGCTGGTTGATGGTGCAGCTATCATGAATCAGGTCCCGCTTCAGCGCACCTCATTCGGTCCCTATTCCCGCTCGATGATCCGCATTTGCAAAGAAGAAAGTTTTCATCAACGCCAAGGCTACGACATCATGATGAAAATGTGTAACAGCACAGATGCGCAGAAACGCATGGCACAAGACGCGCTGAACCGCATGTGGTTTCCATCTTTGATGATGTTTGGCCCCTCTGATGCGGATTCGGTTCATTCTGAACAGTCGATGAAATGGAAGATCAAGATGAACGGTAATGACGAGCTGCGCCAGAAGTTCGTCGATCAAACGGTTCCGCAAGCGGAATATCTTGGCCTGACTGTTCCCGATCCAGACTTGAAATGGAACGACGAAAAAGGCGGCTACGACTTCTCTCAACCCGATTGGGATGAGTTCTACGACGTCCTCAAAGGCAATGGTCCGTGCAACAAAGAACGGCTTGCCGCGCGAAACAAAGCATGGAACGACGGCGCTTGGGTGCGCGAAGGATTAATGGCCCATGCTGAAAAGAAACGCGCCGCGAGACTGGCGGCAGAATAATGCAGCTGGCTGAACTCAACGTAGGCTACGCGCTATACCCCCTTGATGATCCACGCATGGCGGGTTTCATGGACAATCTCGATAAGCTGAACGCGCTTGCAGAACGTTCAAATGGCTATGTCTGGCGCATGAAGTCCGATAGTGGCAACGCCACCGATCTTGCCGTCCCGGGCGATGAAGAGATGATTTCAAACATGTCCGTTTGGGAAGATGTCGAAAGCCTTGGGGATTACGTTTTCAACACGATCCACGCCAAATTCTATGAAAAACGCCCCGCGTGGTTTGAGAATATGACGCGGCATCATTTCGTGATGTGGTGGGTCCCCGACGGCCATATGCCAACCTTGGAAGAAGCGATACAAAAGCTGGCACATCTTCAGGAACACGGTTCAACAGATGACGCATTCGGCTGGGACGCAGTCGATCAATCTGCTTGGCGCAGATGCAACATAGCAGCGGAGTAAATCCATGAAAAACGAATGGCCCCTTTGGGAAGTCTTCATCCGCGGGCAGCACGGTATGTCCCATCGTCACGTCGGCTCGCTTCATGCGCCTGACGAAGAAATGGCAATCAAGAACGCGCGCGATGTGTATACGCGACGCAATGAAGGCGTCAGCATTTGGGTTGTTGAAGCACGCCATATCGCTGCCTCTTCGCCTTCGGAAAAAGGTCCGCTCTATGAGCCCTCCGAGAGCAAAGTTTATCGTCACCCCACCTTCTTCGACATCCCTGACGAAGTGGGCGCGATGTAATGTCTACCTCTGATCCATACTTTGAGTTTCTGCTGCGCATGGGCGACAACACCCTAATCCTCGGGCATCGCGTTTCTGAATGGTGCGGCCATGCCCCCGTCATCGAAGAAGACATCGCGCTGGCCAACACCGCGCTTGATCTGATCGGACAAACCCAAATGTGGCTGGCCCTCGCGGCCGAGGTCGAAGGCAAAGGGCGCAACGCAGATGATCTGGCAATGCTGCGCGATGCGTGGGATTTCCGCTCTTCCCTTTTGGTGCAGCAACCCAATGGCGACTTTGGACAAACCCTGATGCGCCAATTCCTTTTTGATGCCTGGCATTTGGAAATGCTCAAAGGTTTGATGCAATCCTCTGAAGTGCGCGTTGCGGAAATCGCCGCAAAGGCCGTCAAAGAAGTGCAATATCATGTGGAACGCTCTGGCGACACGGTGATTGGCCTTGGCGATGGAACCGCCGAAAGCCACGCTAAAATGCAGGCAGCACTAGATCTGCTCTGGCCCTATGTTGGCGAATTGTTCACCCCCGATGCGGTGGACGACGCGATGACCGCCAAAGGCATCGCGCCTGATCTGAACGATCTACGCACAGCGTTTGATACCCATATCTGCAGCGTCATGACCGAAGCAACGCTAACGATCCCGGACAGCCGGTTCGCGCATAAGGGCGGCAAAAGCGGCTTTCAGCATTCTGAACATCTCGGGCATATCCTGACGCAAATGCAATGGCTGCAACGCGCCTATCCCGGGGCAAGCTGGTAGGATGAAACCCGACGTCGCGCAGATATGGGACTGGCTGGATCAAGTGCCAGACCCCGAAATCCCTGTGATTTCTGTGGTCGATCTGGGCATCGTGCGCGACGTGAAATGGGACGAGGACACGCTGGAAATTGCCGTGACTCCCACCTATTCAGGCTGTCCTGCGACCACCATCATCTCGCTCGATATCGAAACGGCCATGCTGGATCGCGGTATCGCGAAAACGCGGATCAAAACGCAAATCTCGCCGCCTTGGACCACGGATTGGCTGTCAAACAAAGGCCGTGCCAAGCTGGAAGACTACGGCATCGCCCCGCCACGCGTGGCTGGTGGCCCTGCCCGTTGCCCGCGGTGCAAGTCCGAAAATCTTGACCGTATCTCGCAATTCGGCTCGACCCCTTGCAAGGCGCAATGGCGCTGCTTGGACTGTCTTGAGCCGTTCGATTATTTCAAATGTATCTAGAGGGGCCCAAACATGGCGCGCTTTCATCAACTTGAAGTCACAGACGTCCACAAGACCATTCGCGACGCTGTTGTCGTCTCGCTCAAACCCGCCAACGATGCGGACTTCGATTTTATCCAAGGGCAATACCTGACCTTCCGCCAAGAGATTGAAGGCACGGAAATCCGCCGATCCTATTCGATCTGCGCGGGCAAGGATGATGGCATCTTGCAAGTGGGCATAAAGAAGATCGACGGCGGTGCCTTTTCCACGTGGGCCAACGAAAACCTCGCCCCCGGTATGGTGCTGGAAGCGATGCCGCCTTTGGGCAATTTTCACACCCCGATAGAGCCTAATAACGCCAAAACCTATCTTGGTTTCGCTGGTGGCTCTGGCATTACGCCGGTTTTGTCGATCCTAAAGACAACGCTGATGCGCGAACCTGACAGCCGCTTCACGCTGGTCTATGCCAATCGCGGCGTGAACACGATCATGTTCCGCGAAGAGCTTGAAGACTTGAAAAACACTTACATGGGTCGCCTCAACTTGATCCATGTTCTTGAGTCCGATGCGCAGGATATCGAGTTGTTCACAGGCCGCGTGGACGAGGCGAAATGCGCCGCGCTCTTCGCCAATTGGATTGATATCGCCAGCGTCGATACCGCCTTCATCTGCGGACCAGAGCCTATGATGCTGGGCATCGCAAAGGCACTGAAAGAGAACGGGCTGTCGGACGATCAAATCAAATTCGAACTCTTCGCGTCGTCTCAACCGGGTCGCCTGACACGCAAAGCCTCAGCCGCCACGACCGAAACCAGTAAACCGGGCGAAGCGGTCGTCATCATCGACGGCGCGCCGCGCACTGTCACCATGACCAAGGACCAAACCGTGTTAGAAGCCGCGCTCGCAGGCGGCCTAGATGCGCCGTTCGCGTGCAAAGCCGGCGTATGCTCCACATGCAAATGCAAAGTGCTTGAGGGCGAGGTCGAAATGGTCGCAAACCACGCGCTAGAGGATTATGAGGTCGAGCAGGGGTTTATCCTAAGCTGCCAATCGTTCGCGGTAACTGAAAAGGTGGTTGT
>CBFIGL010000033.1:0-22480 GCA_965662135.1 Planktotalea sp.
CCACTATAGCGGCAACATCCTTAAGCCATTGGGATTGGCCGATTGCGTGCGCATTTCAATGTGCCACTACAATTCGATGCAAGAGGTTGCCAGAGCTTTGGCCGTGATGAGAGGAATCCTCGACTCACATTTCTTATGACGCGAAAGTATGCGCAAAGCTAAAGGATACGCGATGCAGTTCATGTTTGAAAAGCACGCAAGGAACATGGGGGTCCTCAACAGCCTTCATATAAGGGGTCTTACGTATGGCGATACATGCGAGGCCGAAACAACTAGGGAGTTACAAATGATGAAATCACTCAAAACGGTCGCGGTCAGCGCGGTCTTGGCTTTGGGCTTGGCGGGTAGTGCCGTTGCTCAAGACATTAAATTCTTTACGATTGGTACAGGCGGCACCGCATTTACATACTATCCAATGGGCGGCGTGATTGCGAACGCGATTTCCAAACCACCGGGTTCGCGTGAGTGCGATGCAGGCGGGTCTTGTGGTGTTGACGGCTTGATCGCATCAGCTGTTTCCTCTCGTGGTTCCGTGGACAACGTAAACGCAATCATCTCTGGCCTGCGTAACTCCGGTTTCGCACAGTCCGACGTCGCGTATTGGGCCTACACAGGCACAGGCACGATGGAAGGCAAAGAGCCTGCGAAAGACCTGCGCACAATCGCAGCGCTGTTTGAAGAGCACATTCACCTTGTTGCATTGGCAGATAGCGGGATCAATTCCGTAGCCGACCTGAAAGGTAAGCGCGTTTCCTTGGATGAGCCGGGTTCCGGCACACGTGTCGATGCACTTTTGATTCTGGAAGCAAACGGCTTGTCCGAAAGCGATCTGACGCCAGAAGCGCTAAAAGGCAACGCAGCGTCCGAGGCGCTTCGTAACGGCAAGATCGACGCATTCTTCGTGGTTACAGGTTACCCTACAGGGGCGATCGTAGAACTCGCGTCTTCTGCTGACATCAAACTGGTCCCAATCGACGGTGCAGGTGCAGAGGCATTGACGTCCAAGTACGGATTCTTTGCCCAGTCCGCGATTCCGGATGACGCTTATGAAGGCGTTGCAGGCGTAAGCACTGTCGCCGTTGGCGCGCAGTGGTTCACAAACGCAAAAGAAGACGAAGAGCTGATCTACAACATCACAAAAGCATTGTGGAACGAGCAGTCCCGCAAGTTGCTTGATGTTGGTCACGCGAAAGGCAAGACAGTTACGCCTGATACTGCATTGAACGGTATTGGTGTTCCTTTGCACGCAGGTGCAGAGCGTTTCTACAAAGAAGCTGGCCTGCTTGAGTAAGCCAAGCATTTGATCTGATGTCGGGCGCTGAGAATGTGCCCGACATTTCTAATTTCTTAATATATGGACGATCCTCATGGCCGCTGACAGTATACCCGAATTGACCCCTGAACAGCTGGCTGAAATTGAACGCAAATACGACCCCGAAACTGCGTTTCGCCCGACGGGTAAGACGCTTGGCTTCATCATCGTGGGCTTTTTGGTCGCCATGTCCATCTATCATTTTTATGCCTCCGGGTTTGGATTGATCCGCGAACTTTTGCACCGCGGCATCCATTTGTCCTTTGTCCTTGGTCTTGTGTTTTTGCTGTTTGGCATGCGTAAGACCGATCCAGTTTTACCGCCGAAAGCATGGTATCGCTTGGACGGCGTTCCCTTGATCGACTTGGGTTTGGCCATCCTCGGCGTCGCCGCCGCGATGTATTTGCCGCTGCTTCCCCCCGAAATAGTTTCTCAGCGTGTGGGCAACCCTGCTGGTTCTGACATTTTTATGGGCACCGCTTTATTGCTTCTGGTGCTAGAGGCAACACGTCGTTCTGTTGGCCCTACGCTTCCAATTATTGGGCTTTGCTTCATTGCTTTCGCTTACTTTGGCCCCTCCATGCCCGGCGCACTGAAACATGGTGGATCAAGCTGGTTAGGTATTATCAATCATCTTTATATGACCAACCAAGGCATCTACGGAATTGCGCTGGGCGTGATGGCGCAATATGTCTTCTTGTTCGTTTTGTTCGGTGCTTTGGCGATGCGCGTTGGACTGGGTCAGTTGTTCATTGATCTGTCGATGGTGATCGCGGGTCGCTACGCGGGTGGTCCCGCGAAAGTGTCGATCTTTTCCAGTGCATTTATGGGCACAATTTCTGGATCTTCTATTGCCAACACGGTTACGACGGGGGCCTTGACCATCCCGACAATGAAGCGTGTCGGATACCCAGCGAAATTTGCGGCGGCGGTTGAAGCAACGGCCTCTACGGGTGGTCAGATTACACCTCCAATTCTCGGTGCCGCTGCGTTCATTATGGTTGAGTACCTTGGAATTCCACTTCGCGATGTATTGGCAGCAGCGCTGTTCCCTGCCTTGCTCCACTATTTCGGTATCTTCATCATGGTTCACCTAGAGGCCAAGAAACTAGGCCTGCGCGGGTTGAGCAAAGAAGAACTTCCCAAGTTGGGCATTGTTCTGAAAGACCAATGGCTGAGCATCATTCCCCTCATCATTTTGGTCTACCTTATCCTTTCAGGCAAAACGCCAGACTTCGCAGCGGTCTATGGGATCATCGCTTGCGTCGTTGTTGGTTTCCTTAATCCAAATCACCGTCTGACAATCAAGGGACTTTGGGACAGCCTTGCCGTCGGTGCGCGTAACACACTTGCTGTGGGTGCTGCAGCGGCAACGGTCGGGATTGTTGTGGGTGTCGTGACACTAACGGGCGTGGGCTTTCGCCTTGGCTATGTTGTTGTGCAGACGGCGACGGATATAGGCACATTCCTAAGTGCTGTTCCGGTGCTGAGCTACTTCACCGTGACTCAATGGGCCTTGTTCGTTTCGCTTGTCCTTATTGCTGTTTCCTGCATCATCATGGGTGCGGGTATCCCGACGACCGCGACTTATATTATCCTTGTCGCAGTCGCGGCCCCCGCATTGGCACAGCTTCAGGTCGAGCCAATCGTGGCGCACTTCTTCGTGTTCTATTATGGCGTGTTGGCGGATATTACCCCGCCGGTGGCTTTGGCCGCTTATGCTGCCGCTGGCATTGCGGGGTCTAATCCGTTCGAGACCGGAAATACCGCCTTCAGACTTGGCATTGCCAAAGCGCTCGTTCCATTTGTGTTTGTCTATTCACCTGCGCTTTTGCTGGTGGCCAACGGATTCACTTGGATTGCGTTTACCATCACGTTGCTCGGCGCAATGCTCGGAATCGCAAGCCTTGGCGTGGCATTTTCAGGGTATCTGTTTGCCACGCTCAAGACTTGGGAACGTTGGTGGGTCGCGATCGTGTCATTCTTGTTCATCGCGCCTGGCTTGCTAACGATGGGCATCGGTTTGATTTTGATGGCACCGATTGTGCTGTTGCAATTGAGGCGTGCGAAATAGCACACTTTTAGTGAGGGCATTGTTACTTTACCCCGAAGGCAAGTATTTGCGCAATTTGCAGCATTGGTCATTCCTGGGCTGACTATGTTGACAATTTCGACTTCGGGCGTGTCGATTGCTGAAGGCGTGTAAGGAGTGTTGTGTCGGCTTGAAGTCACTTACCGCCCCTAGCGGACATTGATGGCCTTTGCGGTGATCGACTGCCGTGAGTCTATCTTGCCGGTCTTACTGTCTGGTCGCAGAATGGTATTTTGGTTGAACGGCGCACTTTGTGGATTTTCTACATTTGCTACCGCCGCAAAGGTCAGCAGATCACGCCGATGTGCTTGATCCAAATTGATTCGAAAAGCGGCCCCGATTGTCATCTAGTTTTGGGTCGCTATCTGTCCGCTACGATGGGCCCTATATTTGGCGATGAATTTTTGAAAACGCGCAAATTTCTTTCAGAAAACGGCGGGTTGCTCTTGTGCTTTCAAGATAACAACGCACATTAAAGGAAATTGAAAATAACCCTCGAATTAGGAGTTCGCGTGTCCCTCTTCTTTATCGTTGCTTTGCCGTTCTTTGGCGCGCTTCTTCCGGGTTTGATGAATTCAGCTGGACGGGCCGCGACTGCGGGCGTGACCTTTACCGTAACACTCGCCGCATTTGTTGGTCTGTTAACCAACTTGCCGACAGTTCTTGCAGGCAACGTTGTGATTGCGCGTGTCGATTGGATGCCGCTGCTGGGGCTTAACTTTTCATTGATGCTTGATGCGCTTGGGTTTTTCTTCGCGCTACTGATTCTCGGGATCGGGCTATTGATTATTGCATATGCGCGCCACTACCTTAGCCGTGACGACAACATGGGGCAGTTTTTCACTTATCTTCTGCTGTTCCAAGGCGCGATGGTCGGTATTGTATTAAGTGATAACATACTGCTTTTGCTTGTGTTTTGGGAATTGACGTCACTGTCGTCTTTCTTGCTTATCGGCTACTGGAAGCATTTGCCTGAAGGGCGTCAAGGTGCGCGCATGGCGTTGACTGTGACAGGCATGGGCGGTCTTGCGATGATTGGCGGTATGTTGATGCTGGGTCAGATCGCTGGCAGCTATGATCTAAGCGTAATTTTGCAGAACCGCGAGTTGATCCAAGCTGATCCGCTGTATGTGCCAGCCCTGATCCTTATCTTGCTGGGCTGTTTTACCAAGTCTGCGCAATTTCCGTTCCACTTCTGGCTACCGCACGCGATGGCGGCACCGACACCTGTGTCGGCCTATCTGCACTCTGCCACGATGGTAAAAGCGGGCATCTTCTTGATGGCGCGTATGTGGCCTGTCCTGTCAGGCACGCCAGAGTGGTTTATGATTGTCACGACTGCTGGTTTGATAACGATGGTCTTGGGCGCGGTGATTGCGCTTTTCAAGCATGACCTGAAAGCGCTGCTTGCCTTCTCCACGGTCAGTCACTTGGGTCTGATAACGATGCTATTGGGAACCGGCACCGCCTTTGGTGCAATGGCTGCGATGTTCCACATCTTGAACCACGCGACGTTCAAAGCGGCGCTGTTTATGTCTGCAGGCATCATTGATCACGAAGCGCACACCCGCGACATACGCCTGCTGGGTGGTTTAAGGAAACTGATGCCAGTCACTTTCGTCGTCGCGACACTTGCAGCACTTTCGATGGCGGGCATTCCGTTACTAAACGGCTTCCTTTCCAAAGAAATGATGCTGGAAGAGGCCAATCATACGGTTCTGTTCAACTCACCTTGGTTGGTGCCGGTGATGGCAACCGTTGGATCGTTGTTTTCTGCGGCCTATTGCTTCCGCCTTATTGGACACGTTTTCTTTGGGCCCGTGCGCGACGATTACCCTGTCAAGCCGCATGATCCAGGTGCAGGGCTTTGGTTGCCTCCAGCGATATTGGTTGTACTGGTCGTCGTAATCGGTGTTGCGCCATTCCTTGCAGAACCGTTTGTGAAACTGGTGACTGCAGCTGTGCTTGGCGAAGCTGCTGAGGTTCCCAAGAACTATTTCAAGATTTGGCATGGCCTTGTACCCGCGCTTTACATGTCGATTATCGCGGTTGTTGGCGGATTGTTGATGCTTGCCGTGTTCAATCCAGCATTGCGTTTATGGGATCGTGCACCGCGCCCCGAAGCGAAAGTGATCTTTGAAGCAATCGTCGAAGCCGTTGCAGGGGGCGCGCGTAAGCTTATCTTGCCGCTGCACAATGGTGCGTTTTCACGCTACGCAGCAATCGGCGTCGTTGCGATTGTCGCTGTCGGGTATCATGCGTGGACGACCGGAACGATAGGCGCCGCTACGCGCGAAATGCAGCCGGCTGGACCAGTGCCTTTTGCGGGATGGCTCATGCTTGTCGCCGCGACGCTTGGCATGGTTATGATGCATCGCAATCGCTTGCTGTCGCTGATCCTGATCGGCATTGTCGGCCTTATGGTCTCGATCGGGTTCGTGTTCTTTAGCGCACCTGATCTGGCGATGACCCAATTCACCGTAGAAGTTGTGACGATCATTTTGCTGCTTCTTGCGTTGAACTTCCTGCCGAACAAGACCCCGATCGAAAGCTCTGTCTTGCGCCGCGTGCGTGACACGAGCATCGCGATCCTCGGCGGTCTGGCGACTTTTGGTCTTTCATATCATTATATGCTGCGGGATGCCGTGACCGCGCCGATTTCTGAATTCCATCTGGCCAATTCCTACAAAGGCGGTGGTGGTACCAATGTGGTCAACGTGATCTTGGTCGATTTCCGTGGATTTGATACCTATGGCGAAATTATCGTACTCGGGATCGCCGCGCTGTTGATTTATGCGCTGACGGAAACGCTGATCGGTGGACCTGTGCGTGCGCGGTTGGTCAACCGCAAGCCCGATCAACTGAGGGCAGGAAACAAACATCCGATGATGATGGTTGTCCTGACACGGGGCATCATGCCTGTCGTTTTGATGGTCGGATTTTACATCTTCTTGCGCGGACATAATGAACCTGGCGGTGGCTTTATCGCTGGTTTGATTGTGTCGATTGCTGTTGTGATGCAATATATGGCCAGCGGATTTGGCTGGGCCTCTGCGCGGCTGCGATATCCTTATCACGGTGTTATCGGAGCGGGCGTTTTGATCGCGGGCCTCACAGGGATCGGGTCGTGGTTTGTGGGCAAACCTTTCCTGACCTCAGACTTTACCTATGTCCGTATCCCGCCGTTCCAAGAGTTTGAACTGGCCACTGCGGCGTTGTTCGATTTGGGCGTTTTCCTGGCCGTTGTCGGTGCTGTGATGTTGTCGCTTGAAAGCTTCTCACGTCTTGCGCGCCAAGCTGGCACTCCTGACAGCGATCATCCGATGGATATTGACCCGTCGCGTGATGACCCGCCCGAAATGATAAATCCGTCTGCAAAGGAGGCCGTGTAACATGGAATTACTTGTTGCATCTGCAATTGGCATCCTGACGGCCGGTGGGATTTATCTGACCCTACGTCTGCGTACCTTTCCTGTCATTCTGGGCATCTCGCTTTTGACCTACGCTGTGAACGTGTTTCTGTTCACTTCGGGTCGTTTGACCGTAGGTGCGCCGCCAATTTTACGTGATGGGATCGACGCTTATGCAGACCCGTTACCGCAAGCTCTGGTTTTGACAGCTATCGTGATTTCCTTTGGTATGACTGCGGTTGTCGTGATGATCGGTTTGGGGGCTTTCCTAGGGTCTGATGATGATCACGTTGATGATCTGGTCGAGGATGAACATCCCGTTTCAGATGCAACTGGTTCGGAGGGCAAGCTATGACCCATTGGATCGTTGCGCCAATCATTCTACCGGCCTTAGTCGCACCGTTTATCGTTTTGGCTGCGCGCTACCACATCGGCATTCAACGAGTTCTCTCTGTAGTTGGTGTTGCTGCACTGGTCGTTGTTGCGGCAAGCCTTGCTTGGCAAGCCTCAGACGGCACGATCACGCTGTATCAAATGGGTGATTGGGCGGCACCGTTCGGTATCGTCCTTGTCGCAGATCGTTTGTCAACGATGATGGTCTTGCTGACAGCAGTTTTGGCAATGGGTGTTTTGCTATATGCGATTGGATCAGGATGGGACAATCGAGGGCGGCATTTCCATGCGCTCTTCCAGTTCCAGCTTATGGGGATCATGGGCGCGTTTCTGACGGGTGACTTATTCAACTTGTTCGTTTTTTTCGAAGTCCTGTTGATCGCCTCATACGGCCTGATGATTCACGCAGGTGGCAATGTGCGCCTGAAAGCAGGTGTGCAATATGTGCTGTTCAACCTGATTGGATCGACCCTATTTCTTTTTGCGCTTGGTGCGATCTACGCCGAAACAGGCACGCTTAACATGGCCGATCTGGCCAACCGGGTGACGCTTGTGGGGGCTGAAGAAACTGTTGGTATCCGTGTCGCAGCAGTTCTGTTGCTTCTGGTCTTCGCGATCAAAGCAGCACTTGTTCCGCTGCATTTCTGGCTTCCGTCCAGTTACGCAGAAGCGCCCGCACCGGTAGCCGCATTGTTTGCAATTATGACGAAGGTGGGGGCTTATGCGATCATCCGTGTCTATACTTTGATCTTCCCCCCTGATCTGGCGGCAACCACAGGGTCGTTTGACGTCTGGCTTTTGCCGGCAGCTTTGGTGTCGCTTGCGATTGGTATGACAGGGGTCTTGGCCGCGAAAAAGCTGGATCGTTTAGTTGCCTTTTCTGTGATCGGATCAATGGGAATGGTGATGGTGTCGATTTCATTATTCACACCTGAAAGCATCGCGGCAGCCCTTTATTACATCGTCCACTCGACATTGGCAGGGGCGACGTTGTTCTTGATCTCTGATCTTGTGCGCACGGGGCGCGCCAATTTGGATCTCACGCCACAACCTGTGATCTCGGGTAATTCCTTAACCGCCGGTTTGTTCTTTGTGGCCGCGATTGCGATGGCGGGTTTGCCTCCTTTGTCAGGCTTTCTCGGTAAGCTGCTGATCCTTGATGCAGCCTATGACAGCGATCTGATGGTGTGGATTTGGGCGGTGGTACTGAGTTCAAGTTTGATCAGTATTCTGGGCTTTGTGCGTGCTGGTAGTATTCTATTCTGGAAGGCGCATAGTATTGCACCAGAAGAAGACGCAGAGATTATGGAACAGCCTGCAGCTCTGTCTTATGTTGCGGTTGGCAGTTTGATCACTTTGCTTGCGTTGCACACTGTTTTCGCAGGTCAGGTCCATGGATACACCTCGAAAATGGCAGCACAGCTTTTCGCACCTGAGCCTTATATCGCGACGGTTGTAGAAACGCCCGGCAAACTAAGTAAACCGAAGGCAGAGGGGGATCACTAATATGACGCGCGCATATCACTGGCTTGTGCCACATCCGTTTCTGACCCTGTTATTGGCTGTCGTCTGGATCCTTTTGCAGAATGAATTTTCTGCAGGAATGGCAGTCTTTGGTGTCATCCTAGGAATTATTATCCCGCGAATGACCGCCATTTGGTGGCCAGATCGTCCACAGGGATTTCACATGGGGCGCATGCTGCGATATTCTTTCCTTGTGATGTGGGACATTCTGGTTGCGAACATCCAAGTTGCTTGGATCGTGCTGACGGTCCCGAATTCCAAACTAAAGCCGGCTTGGGTGGTTGTTCCTCTGGACTTGCGAGAACCCGAAGCGATTACCATGCTGGCTGGGACAATTACTTTGACGCCTGGAACCGTGTCGGCGGATTTGTCCGATCAGGGCCATAGTTTACTGGTCCACGTGCTGCACACGGATGATCCGGATGCAATCGTCGAGGATATCAAGACCCGTTACGAACGACGTTTGAAGGAGATTTTCCAATGATCCCCGCATCGGAACTTATGGAGTTTGCAATAATCGTCGCTTTTGTGACACTTGGCCTGGGGCAAATTTTGTCCATGGTGCGCTTGGTGCTCGGGCCAACAACGGGTGATCGCATACTTGCGCTGGACACGATGGTCATTAACGCTTTGGGACTGGTCATTGTGCTGGGCATTCATCAAGGCGTGCAGATTTATTTTGAGGTGTCATTACTGATCGCAATGCTTGGATTTGTATCAACAGTCGCGCTCGCGCGCTTTGTACTGCGGGGGGATATTATCGAATGAATGTCGAGATTATTGGAACCTACGTCATTGTTGCGTTGCTGCTGATCGGGTCTGCCTTTGCAGCCGTTGCCGTGATCGGCTTGTTGAAATTCAACGATCCTATGACACGCTTGCACGCACCTACCAAAGTGGGAACCGTTGGCATTGGTGCATTGCTTGTGGCGTCAATTGGTCATTCGATGCTGCTTGGCGAGACGTCGGCCCATGAATTGCTAATCATGGGTTTCTTGTTTGTTACCGCTCCGATCTCTGCAAATTTCATTGCCAAAGTGAACATCCATCTGGGAACCTGCGAAAGACCGCCAGAGCCAGAGCGCGATGAAAACTGGGCGACATTGAAACGTCCCGCGGACGAACCTGATAATACGGGCGAAGCCGCAAAGGCCAACTGAACAACGCATATCGTATGCAGAAAGATCCCAAATGACGCGCCAGAAACGTATTGTCCTATCTAGTGATCACGCCGCGATCGAACTTCGCCAAACGATTGCCAAACACATCGAAGCGCAAGGATGGGAAGCTGTTGATATCGGCCCCATGACGCCTGAAAGCACGCATTATCCGAAGCACGGGCAAGCCGCGGCAGAGCGTGTGGCGTCAGGTGATTGTCAGATGGGCATCATTCTATGCGGTACGGGCCAAGGCATAATGATGGCTGCGAACAAAGTGAAAGGTATCCGTTGCGGCGTTTGCTCAGACACGTTTTCTGCGCGGATGATCCGCGAGCATAACGATGCAAATATGTTGTCCATGGGTGTGCGTGTGATTGGCGAAGGTCTGGCGTTGGAAATTGTGGACGCTTTTCTAACTGCGGAATTCGAGGGTGGTCGCCACGCGACCCGCGTGGATATGATTGAACCGTAAAGGGTCAAACTGATGAAGTTCTGCGTCCTTTCAGTATTCGTTATCGTTCAAGCGAGTGCTATTTTTGCGCAGAGCTTGCCGTCTCCTTTGGACGACAGTGCCTTTGTTCCCATTGATATTGAAGAAGCAAAGCTAGGGCAGCTTTTGTTTTATGATCCGATCCTGTCGGGAAACAAAGAAACGGCCTGCGCCACATGTCATCATCCGGCCTTGGGCACCTCTGATCGGGTATCGCTGTCCTTTGGGGATGGTGGAATAGGACTGGGCACCAAGCGTCGTGTTGATCCTGATAACATACCTGAAGAACGGATTCCGCGAAATTCGCCAGCCCTGTTTAATCTGGGTGCCAAGGAATTCACTATCCTTTTCCATGACGGCCGCTTGGAAGCGGATCCAACCGCTCGCACAGGCATTCGCACCCCGATGGGTGACGATATGCTTGCCGGCTTTACTTCAATCTTGTCTGCGCAAACGATGTTTCCCGTGCTTAGCCGCGATGAAATGGCCGGCTCGTTCAACGAAAACGAAATCGGTCGTTTGATACGTCAAGGTATTATCACAGGGCAGGGCGGTGCATGGGATGTCTTGTCCCGTCGTGTCGCTGAGATTCCTGAATATGCGCAGCAATTCAGCGCAGTTTATCCGCATATTACATCCCGCGATGACATAGCGTTCACAGATATCTCTAACGCGATTGCGGCTTTTGTTGCGTTTGAGTGGCGTTCGGACACAGCACCGTTTGATGATGTGCTCAACGGGACGCTAGCGCTTGAAGGTGCTGCGCAAAAGGGACTTGAGGCGTTCTATGGCGATGCGGGCTGTGCAAGCTGTCATGCCGGCGCGTTCCTGACAGATCATAAATTTCATGTGATGGGTGCGCCCCAGATTGGGCCGGGAAAATCTGCCACCTTTGAAGATCATCACCGTGATGACGGGCGATTTCGTGTGACTGGCCATGAGGAGGACAGATATGCGTTTCGCACGCCGTCCTTGCGCAACATCACCTTAAGTGCGCCTTACGGTCATGCGGGGGCACATGCTGATCTGATTGCGTTCATTAAATCACATGCAGATCCTGTCAAAAGCCTTATAAACTACGATCGTACTCAGGCTATTTTGCCAGCTTATGGGGGTGAAGATTTCGCCGTCATGGACGATCCTGAGCAAGTTCAGGCAATTGCAAATGCAGTTACGGCTGCGCCTGTTACTTTGACAGACACTGACGTCGCCGCCATCGTGGCTTTCTTGGAAACGATGACCGATCCGATCAGTGTGACAGGGCGTCTGGGCGTGCCAGATACTGTGCCCAGCGGGCTGAAGGTGCCAAATCCAGATTAGGGTTTGACGATCACATGTCGCTTACCTGCGCTTAGCTGGCTGCTGGTTTGCGATCCATCAGGCCATTGCAAGGTGACGCTTACACTGTCCGCATCACCAAGTCCGAAATGACGTGGCCCCATTTGCCCGCCTGCATGTCCGCCGCCAATCACATGTTGAACAGATTGTGTCTGCGCGTCGCTTGCGAGCGTGATTACCGATCCAATCGCATCGCGATTCCCGCCAGTTTGCTGCAAAGTGATGGCGATCCAATTCCCTGTATTCGCAGTGACGTTACGATATATCTCAAGCGGGGCGCGTCGGTTCGACACGACTAAATCCAAGCGCCCATCTTGATCGAAATCCGCAAGTGCTGCCCCGCGAGAGCGATCCATTGTGGCAATGCCAGCGAGGTGGGACACTTCGCTAAAAGTTCCATCGGGGTTTTGGTGCAGTAACGTGTTTGGGTCACGCATCGCCATTGAAGGCATCTGATCTACGTTGCCTTTTGCGATGAACAGGTCCGTGCGCCCGTCATTGTCAACATCACCAAATTCAGCGTGCCACCCGGTAGAAGGGCGTCCCTCATCCCCGATATGTGGGCGCTGCGCATAGGTGCCAAGGCTGTATTTCGCGGCCCTATAACCACCGCCGGGGACGGCGAACTGTAGCAATTGATCCCCCATCGAGGTAAGCATGACATCGTCAAACCCGTCGGCGTTCAGATCACGACTTGCGATCCCCATGCCCCATAAAGCAACGCGCTTCCAGCCGTCGGCTTCGTTTAAATACCGGCGATCTTTAATATCCCACATCTGTTCTTGACCGCCGGAGACATAGTAGTGGCGATCATTCGAAATCCGCAACGTGTCGCGTCCGCGTGAATCCTTGGCCGCAAGCATGGAGAGGGGGCAAAACCCGGGCTGCAACGTCTCCGCAGTATAGCCCTTTGCAGTTGGTCGAAGAATTGCGTTGTCATCGCAGGCTTCGAAGGGCCCATCTGGATCGTCACGGTCCACGTAGTTTCCGATTGCGAAGGTCGGGCGATCATCACCCGGTTCCCACCATGCGGTGAACGCGGTGCTCCATGCCTCTGATACAGGCAGGCCCAAGCTTGCTGTTATATCGCGAAATTTACAGTCTGCGGCGCCTTTCAGGACGCGGTTTTCGCCCACGCGTAACACAAAAAGGTCTAGCCAGCCGTCCGCATCCAGATCAATCGGGTAGGCCCCGGTGACCCCAGTAAGGTCCGGAACTTGCACAATTTCAAAAGCGAAATCGCCTTTATTCTGCATCAGCTGCGCAGGGTTTGCGCCACCCGCTGCAAAGATATCGGGCAGGGTGTCTTTGTTGCAATCAAACACCGCGAGGCCCCCGCCGACGAAATGCTCCCATCCGCCTGCATAGATGTGTTCTGGTAGGTTGGCGGACAAATCTTCAAACAAAGGCGTCGCATATAGCGGAGGGACCAGGGCCAACGACAATCCAATAGACGCAATCAATGCAGACGACTTCATGATTGCGACGGCCCAAGTCCACCCACAAGCACATCTGTCAGTGCAGCAAGCGCCGGTACAGTTGCGCCACGCGCCCAGACCACATCATCCCAAGCATGGATTTCAATCTGACAAGGTTGGCGCGTGTTTGATAGCGTCAGCTTTTGCATCTCAGCCAACATTTCCTCTGCATGGAAATAGTCAAACCGCATGCGATCCCCTGAAATGATGATGAGAGGCGGGTCAAACAACTGCACAACATTTGACAGTCCAACCGACAAGTATCGTCCCGCACGGCGAAAGATCGTGTCCGCAGCGCTGTGACCTGCCTTGGCTTTTTCAAACAACAAATCCAACAGCGCTTCGTTGTCTTTCTGATTGGTGTCTTCGTGATCAAGGGCGGTCCCAGCTTCGCGGGTTAGGGCGTAATCGCCCAAATAGGCCTCAAGACAACCGCGTTGCCCGCATCTGCACAAGGCACCATCAAGTTGCACTTTGGTATGCCCTAATTCCAATCCGACACCATGGGTGCCGCGATACAACCTGTTATTCAGCACAACGCCCATGCCGACGCCGTTCTCTATCGTGACAACCGCAAAATCGGTTTTGTCGCGACCGACCCCGAACCAAAGCTCGGCAAGGGTGAGCATATTGGTGTCGTTATCCAGAAAAAGCGGGGCGTCGAAATGGTGCAAAAACGCGGTGGAAAGATCCACGTTGGTTTCGTGAAGCAAGGAGCACCAGCTGATTTTTCCGCTGGCCTGATCGACGATCCCAGGGATGCCGACGCCGACCGCACCAATATCATGTTCCGACTTGCCTGCGGTCTTAACAACTTTGCGGCATAAATCGATAATCTCTGCTAGTAACGCATCCTGAGTGCGGCGTTTGCTGGACGTAGGCAGTGAGGCTGTCGCCACGACATCGCCAGCAAAATCGCAAAGAACCGCGGAATGTTGTTTGAACGAGAGTTTGATTCCAATGACATAGCTGGCTTCTGGCACAACTTCCAAGGCGACACGCGGGCGGCCACGTGCATGTTCACGCGCAGGCTCGTCGACTTCGCGCAAAAGGCCAGAGTCGATAAGATCCGCTGTCAAAGTTGTTGTGCTTCCCGCACTTATCTGTAGCGCTTTGGTAATATCTGCGCGCGCAGCGTGGCCCGCTGCGCGTACATGCTCAAACACTTGCTGGCGCAAGGTTGCTAATTTCGCGGTCTCACCGGCCAGAAGCGGACCGCAGCCAGATGTTTTACGTATGTCGCTACTATAATTCATTTACTGAAATAAAAACCTTGCAAGAACGCCATTTTTTGATGCTACATCCAAAAGTGAGAAGTAAACAGCAAATTATTTTGCGATTTTGGCTGATTTCGAGAAATTTTATTTTGCAAATTGAATTTAATAAGTCCACCTTGTTTCCCATACGAGTCACCTGACTCGTCCTCCGGATTTAGCTGGAGGATTCTTTTGGGAGGAATAAAATGAAGAAGTATTTCATCGCAGCGGCTGTCGCCGCAGCTAGTTTTGCGCCGGCGGCTTTTGCCGATAGCCATGGTATTACAGTCGGCGTTAGCTGGTCCAACTTTCAGGAAGAGCGCTGGAAGACGGATGAAGCGGCCATCAAAATGGCTTTGGACGCTGCAGGTGCCAAGTATATCTCTGCGGACGCGCAATCTTCTGCGGCTAAGCAGTTGACAGACATCGAAGCACTGATCGCCCAAGGCGCAAACGCTCTGATTATTCTGGCGCAAGACAAGGACGCGATCGGTCCAGCACTTGATGCTGCCGAAGCGGAAGGCGTCCCGATGATCGGATATGACCGCTTGATCGAAGATCAACGTACTTTCTATCTGACGTTCGACAACAAGGGTGTTGGCCGTATCATCGCCGAGCAGGTTACTGCGGCACAGCCTGAAGGCAACTACGCCATCATTAAGGGCGACAAAGGCGATCCAAACGCGGGTTTCTTGCTTGAAGGGATGATGGAAGTCATCGCAGCTGACGTTGAGTCCGGCAAAATCAAAATCGTCGGTGAAGCGTTCACAGACGGGTGGAAGCCTGACAATGCTCAGAAAAACATGGAACAGATCCTGACAGCCAACAACAATATGATTGATGCGGTTCTGTCCCAGAACGATGGCATGGCAGGTGGCTCAATTGCAGCTTTGGAAGCACAGGGTCTTAATATTCCTGTCGGCGGTCAAGACGGCGATCACGCGGCTCTGAACCGTGTTGCACGCGGCACGCAGACTGTGTCCGTTTGGAAGAACAGCCGTGATCTGGGCAAGAAAGCTGGCGAAATCGCCGTAGCACTTGCAAGTGGTACTGCGATGGCTGACATCGACGGTGCATCCACGTTCAACGGTGGTGCCAAAGGCATCGAGATGAGCGCGATCCTTCTTGATCCAACACCAATCACAAAAGACAACATCAGTGCTGTGATTGATGCAGGCCATATCGCAAAAGAAAAAGTATGCGAAGGCGCAATGGAAGGCGTCGCGGGCTGCTAAGCGCGCGCTAACTTTACCCGTATCGGCGGCATCTTCGTCGCCGATACACCTAAAGAATTCATATCTTATAACGTGTCATCATTTGACCTGCGGCACCTTCGCCGCTGGCTCTGATCACGTCTATTGTTTGAGGCCGGACGCATGAGCGACAATACCACGGACACCACACATAGTGATGGCAAACGCGAAAGCGCCTTTTCGCGCTTTTTGCGCGAAACCGAGATCGACACACGCCTACTTGGCATGCTGGCCGCTTTGGCGCTGATCTGGATCGGCTTTCATTTTTACGGCAAATTTGTAAATGGGTTTGGTGCGTTTCTAACACCTCGAAATCTGTGGAATCTATCCGTTCAAACATCCTCGATCGGGATTATGGCGACTGGCATGGTCCTGGTGATCATCACACGTCACATTGATCTGTCCGTCGGGTCGATGCTTGGCTTTATCGCGATTATCATGGGCATTGTGCAGGTCAATATCCTGCCGCAGTTCTTGGGCCTGGGTCATCCCGCAATCTGGATCATTGCAATCGTCGTTGGTTTGGTTATGGGCGCGCTGCTTGGCGCGTTCCAAGGCTGGATGATTGCCTACGGAACGATCCCTGCGTTCATCGTGACGTTGGGTGGATTGCTGGTCTGGCGCGGTGCAGGTTTCCTTGTGGCACGTGGCGAAACGATTTCACCAGTAGATGCGACGTTCAAACTGTTAGGCGGTGGGCCTTACGGCGCGATCGGTAACACCGGCAGCTGGATCGTCGGGATTTTAGGATGCGCGATTGTTCTGGCCTTGATTATCTTCGGGCGACGCAAACGCAAAAATTTCGGTTTGCATTTGCGCCCTGTTTGGGCCGAAGGCTTTCTGGCCATGGTCGGATGTGGTGCAGTTCTTGGAGCCACGCTTTTGATGAACGCCTATCCTTGGCCCAAAGGCATCGTGAAGAAATACGCAGCAGCTGAAGGGATCGAAGTGCCTGCCGAAGGCATCTTTATCTCTCATGGCTTTGCCATTCCGGTTCTGATTTTGATCGCTGTTGCAATTGCGATGACCATTCTGATGACACGCACTAAGTTTGGGCGTTACGTTTATGCAATTGGTGGCAACCCGGAAGCGGCAGAACTGGCAGGTATCAACACCCGCTGGATGACCGTGAAAATCTTCGCACTTATGGGTCTTTTGACGGGCCTTTCTGCTGTCGTCGCTTCTGCACGCTTGGGTTCGGCAACGGCGGCACTTGGTACGCTGGACGAGCTATATGTGATTGCTGCGGCGGTCATTGGTGGCACCTCACTCGCGGGCGGTGTCGGTACGATCTACGGTGCTATCTTGGGCGCGATTATCATGCAAAGTTTGCAAACGGGCATGGTTCTGATCGGCTTTGACGCGGCGATCCAACAGGTCGTTGTAGGGGGCGTTCTAGTACTCGCCGTCTTCCTTGATATTCTTTACCGGAGGAACTCCAAATGAGTGATACCCCTCTCGTTCAACTCAAAGACATCTCGATTTCGTTTGGCGGTATCCGCGCTGTGGATCATGTCAGTTTGGACCTGCATGCAGGCGAAGTCGTCGGCCTTTTGGGTCACAATGGCGCTGGTAAATCGACGCTGATCAAGATCCTCGCAGGTGCATATAAGAAAGACAGCGGTGAAATCTGGATCGAAGGCAAGCGCGCGGAAATCAATTCGCCGCGCGATGCACGCGATCATAATATTGAAACGATTTATCAAACGCTTGCCTTGGCGGACAACTTGGATGCGGCGTCTAACCTGTTTCTAGGGCGTGAATTGACTTCGCCTATGGGGTTTGTGGATGATGCCAAGATGGCGGCGGAAACCGCCAAGATCATGGCGCGTCTCAACCCCAATTTCAAAAAGCTGAAAGAACCTGTTTCAGCCCTCTCAGGTGGTCAACGCCAATCCGTCGCAATTGCGCGGGCGGTCTATTTCAATGCTAAAATTCTGATCATGGACGAACCGACAGCCGCGCTTGGTGTGCACGAAACTGAAATGGTCGCGGCCTTGATCAAAGAGTTGAAAGATCAAGGTTTGGGTATCTTCCTCATTAGCCATGACACGCGCGAAATGATGGACCTGTGTGATCGTGTGTCCGTGATGAAGAACGGACAGATGGTTGGAACCGAGCGCGTTGAGGATGTAACGGAAGACGATATCCTGTCGATGATCATCATGGGCAAGAACCCAAAAGCGGCAGCGTAAATGTATATCGGACTTGATCTTGGAACGTCTTCTCTGAAGGCAATTTTGATCGATGAAGATCAAAATATTCTAGCGGAGCACGCGGTCCCTTTAACGGTGTCACGCCCACAAGATGGCTGGTCCGAGCAAGATCCAAGCCAGTGGTTCGCCGCGACTGACGTCGCCATTAAAGCGATTGGGACTAAGGTTGACCTGTCTGCCGTGCGTGGGATTGGTTTGTCTGGCCACATGCATGGTGCAACACTATTGGATAGCACGGATAAGGTGCTGCGCCCTTGTGTTTTGTGGAACGATACACGCGCGGCTGTTGAGGCAAGCGCGTTAGACAATGAGCCGCAGTTTCGCGCGGTTTCGGGCAATATCGTCTTCGCCGGTTTTACGGCGCCCAAGGTAGTTTGGGTTAAGAATAACGAACCTGAAATATTTGGTAAGATCGCTAAAATTCTGCTTCCCAAAGATTATTTACGCCTCAACCTTATTGGTGATCATGTCGCTGAAATGTCGGATGCGGCAGGCACCAGTTGGCTCGATGTGGCTAAGCGCGACTGGTCCGATGATCTGCTAAGCGCTTGTGACCTTGATCGCTCACATATGCCGCGTCTTGTCGAAGGATCGCAGAGTTCCGGCACATTGTTAGACGCCCTTGCCCAGGAATGGGGTCTCCCCAAGGGCGTCATCGTGGCTGGTGGGGGCGGCGACAATGCGGCCTCTGCCATCGGCGCTGGGGTTGTTGCAAAGGGCGATGCGTTTGTTTCGTTGGGAACGTCTGGCGTTCTTTTTGCCGCCTCTGATGCGTATCAGCCGGATGCTGCAAGTGCGGTTCATACCTTTTGTCACGCTTTGCCTGATACATGGCATCAAATGGGTGTCATTCTTGCCGCGACGGATTCGTTGCAGTGGTTATCACGTCTAACAGGGCAAACTGCGGCAAAGCTGACACAGGACCTTGGTCCGCTAAAGGCACCGTCGCGTACATTGTTCCTGCCTTACTTGGGTGGTGAACGCACACCCCATAACAATCCTGCGATGCGTGGTCAGTTTCTGCATCTCGATCAAGCAACCGATGCACGCGAAGCGGCGCGGGCTGTGTTGGAAGGTGTGACCTTCGCTTTTGCCGATTGCCATGATGCGCTGCGTTCAACAGGCACCGTGATCGAACGCGCGCTCGCATTAGGTGGCGGTGCGAAATCTGACTACTGGCTAAGTGCGATTGCGACGGCGTTGGATTTGCCTTTGATGCTTCCGAAAGCAGGCGACTTTGGCGCAGCCTTTGGGGCAGCACGCCTTGGTATGATGGCTGCGACCGGGGCAGGGGTCGAAGTTGCGACCTTACCGTCCATCGCGCGCACGATCGCACCAGATACATCGCTCAGTTCCGCTTTCGAAGACACACATGCGCGCTATCGCGCCGCTTATTCCGCTCTAAAGGACCTCTAGCATGACCGACTTTTTCAAAGGCATCCCAGCGATCAAATACGAGGGCCGTGAGAGCGATAATGACTTCGCATTCCGCCATTATAACCCTGATGAAGTGATCATGGGCAAGTCAATGAGCGAGCATCTGCGCTTTGCCGCCGCCTATTGGCATTCCTTCGCGTGGCCCGGTGGCGACCCGTTTGGTGGGCAAACATTAGAGCGCCCTTGGTTCGGCGACACGATGGAGTTGGCCAAGATGAAGGCGGACGTAGCCTTCGAGATGTTCCAAATTCTGGGCGTTCCTTATTTCTGTTTCCATGATGCCGATGTGCGTCCCGAGGGTGCAAATTTTGCTGAAGACGCGCGAAACCTTGAAGTTATCGTAGACTACTTCGCACAGAAGATGGGTGAGACGGGCATCAAGCTGCTTTGGGGCACAGCAAACCTGTTTTCGCATCGTCGTTTCATGTCTGGTGCGGCCACGAACCCCGATCCTGAAATTTTCGCTTATTCTGCGGCGACGATCAAAACCTGTATGGATGCGACGATCAAACTGGGGGGCGAAAACTATGTCCTTTGGGGCGGTCGTGAAGGATATGAAACACTCTTGAACACCGACATGGGACGCGAACGTCAGCAGGCGGGACGCATGTTGCAAATGGTTGTGGATTACAAACACAAGACGGGTTTCAAAGGGGCGATACTGATTGAACCCAAGCCGCAAGAGCCAACAAAACATCAGTATGACTACGATGTCGCGACGGTTTATGGCTTCCTAAAGGACTTCGGGCTTGAGGGTGAAGTGCAGGTGAATATCGAACAGGGTCACGCGATCTTGGCTGGTCATTCGTTCGAACATGAACTTGCTCTTGCGCGCGAATTGGGGATTTTTGGCTCTATCGACATGAACCGTAACGATTACCAGTCCGGGTGGGACACAGATCAATTTCCCAACAACGTCCCTGAAATGACACTTGCCTATTACGAAGTGCTGCGTGCGGGTGGTTTCAAAACGGGCGGTACGAATTTTGATGCGAAACTGCGTCGCCAATCCCTTGATCCAGAAGACCTGATCCTTGCGCATGTGGGCGGTATGGATGCCTGCGCAGCTGGCTTCAAAGCAGCTGCGGCGATGCTGGAAGACGGCAAGTTGGAAGCAGCGCGCGACGCGCGTTATGCGGGTTGGGATACGCCAGTTGGAACACAGTTGATGAACAGCGATCTAAGCGCCATTCACGATGATGTGCTTGTCCGTGGTTTGAACCCACAACCACAATCTGGCCGCCAAGAGCGGTTGGAAAATCTTGTAAACAGATATCTGTAAAGTCTGCATCGCGCGCTGCGTTATCGCGGCGCGCGTCATCTTCATGTTTTGTGGAACCCGTCGATCCGTGCGACTTCGTCTTTTGAGCCCATAATCACAGGCAAGCGCTGATGGTGCGATGTCGGTGAGATATCCAAGATCCGCTGTGTGCCAGTAGAGGCCGCACCCCCGGCCTGTTCAACCACAAAGCCCATTGGATTGGCCTCATACATCAAGCGCAATTTACCGCCCGTTGTGCGATTGCCCGCGTCTTCGGGGTAAAGAAACACGCCGCCGCGGGTCAAGATGCGGTGGATGTCAGCAACCATAGACGCGGTCCAGCGCATATTGGTGTTTATCCCGCGCGCGCCGTCCGCACCTGCAAGACATTCGTTGAAATAGGCACGGATCGGTTCATCCCACAAACGATAACGCGATGCGTTGATCGCGAATTCGTTGGTGGTTTCTGGGATCGTCATATCAGGAAAGGTCAGGCGGAATTCACCGGTGCCTTGCTGATGGGTAAATCCGTTTACACCGTGGCCTGTGGTGATGACCAAAGATGTGGACGGCCCATAAACAGAGTAGCCCGCACAGATTTGTTCACTGCCGGGGCGTAGTACTGAGGCCTCATCGCTCGGATCAATCGGCTCTTCGATTTGGACAATCGAAAAGATAGAGCCGACTGAAAGGTTCACATCCAGATTGGAGGACCCGTCCAACGGGTCAAAATAGACGATATAATCGCCAGCTTTTGTTTCTTTCTTAAGCCAGTAAACATCATCAACCTCTTCTGACACCAAGGCGGCCACGCGGCTACAATTGGCACAATGACGCACGAATTCATCGTTTGCGATCACATCAAGCTGCTTTTGTGTTTCGCCTTGGATGTTGGTGCTGCCCGCTGCACCAAGGTTGTTCTGAAACGCCCCGTCGCGCACATGGTTCGAGATGATCCGACACGCAGTGGCGATATCCTCCAGAAGAAACACCAGATCTTTTTCCAGCCCGGCATGGCGGTAATCATGCAGCAGGAACTGACGAAAGGTCATTTGGGCTTCAAGCATGGTGTGTTCCTTAAGAAATAGGTCGGTATATTTATGATTTATCACAAGAGGCAGCGTTGTCACCCGCGCAATTCATTAGCCGCAATGTGATCTGTCGCTTCGCAGATTCCCATCTTCTGCTGCCTGTCTTTCTGAACCAGCCCAAGATCGAAACTTTTGTTTTTACGATGTGGGAACTGTTTGGGAAATTGGCACCAATACGGCACCTGCAGGCGTGTTGAATTCCAGCATGGACATCCGAACCTCAGCGGGTCTGGGTGTCGGATTTGATACGCCGCTTGGTCAATTCAAGGCATACTATGCACCTTATACCGACGGCGTCGCAAGTGATGTGAAACAAGAATTTGCTCTAACATTCCGCGTTGATTTTTAGATATTGGTGTGGCCTGTTTGATTCCGAGTGGGGATAACAAATGGCACCTGAGTTTGATCACAAGGCCTTGATTGCAAGCCTGCCAACGCAAGAGCGCCAAGCCTTGCTTGAGCAAAGTGATATCCAAGGACTGCGGCATTTCGGATTACACGCAGGCGCAATCGTTACCGTGGGTACTTTGATTGCGTTCAAGTGTTGTTTTACGCAGCATTGGGGGTGCTTAGTGTGGTTTTGGGATCGCCTTTACTGATCCATGTGTGGCTTTTGCCGATCGCTCTGGGGGCACCATTTTTGCGTGGGTATCTGTTGGCAGAGCATGCCCGTTGTCCCAATGTGGCTTCGATGTTGCAAAACACTCGAACCACGTTGACCAACCGGATCCTGCGGTTTCTGGCGTGGAATATGCCGTATCACGTCGAA
>CBFIGL010000034.1:0-21437 GCA_965662135.1 Planktotalea sp.
GTTTGGCACCGCTTCAAGATCAAGCTTGAGGAAGAAGGACTGATCGCGCCAGGCTTAACGCTCAAAGGTTTGCGCCACACGGTAGCCACCACACTTCGTGAAGCTGGCCTCGATGAACGCCGCATCGCCGATCTTCTCGGGCAAAAGACCCCATCCATGGCACGGCACTATTCCCGTTCGGCAAACCTTGCCGAAAAGAACCGTGAAACCATGGCGGCACTGGAAAAAGAAAACGAAAGGCGCGCGAAGATTGTCAAACCTTCGCCGAAAAGCGTCAAACCTGACCAAAGCGAGGATGAAGGATGAGCGGTAAACTCAATCATATCAGAGAGTTAAATGGTGCCCGGGGGCGGAATCGAACCACCGACACGAGGATTTTCAATCCACTGCTCTACCCCTGAGCTACCCGGGCACGGGTGACATTAGATGTCTGGGTGCGGGCGTTCTAGGCTGGGACGCGGGGCGTGTCCAGACCTAACGTACCTAATTAATGCAGTTTTTCATCTGAGCCGGTCTCGGGGTTCTCCAAGGCTTGCTCCATCGCGTCAATCAACGCATCCGCGTCGTCGGGATCACTTGAAGGAACCGCGTAAGATCCGCTCAGCCACTTGGCTAAATCAGCATCAGCGCAGCGTTTGGAACAGAAGGGCTTGTAAGCCGCATCCGTTGTTTTTTCACAGATCGGGCAGCTCATTTCAAAAGCTCCTTCAGTGGCAAACGTGCGCGTTTACGTTGCAGTTCCACATGACCTAGCGGTGTCCAGCCAACGAAAACAGTTTCAATGCTGTCAGCGCGCAAGGCAGCTTTCAAGGCGGTTTCAAATCCCCGGCGGTCTTTCTTGGGCATCGGCGCAAGATCAAGCACGATTTGCCCGCCCAAGCCACGCAGACGCAATTCGCGCGGTAAAGCTTTTGCCAGTGCGAAGTTCGTTTTCGTACCCGCAGTCATTGAGGTGTCGTTGCCTGTATTCACGTCCACAGCGACCAAGGCGCGCGTCGGTTCGACATATGCATAGGCACCCCCTGGCAGTTCAAGGCGCGGGTTTTCCAGCGCGTCGACTGCGTCCATGACGCCGTGAGTTTCAAAACTGCCTTCATCGGTGACGATCTCAGCAGGCTCGACCCAATCGCGCCATGCAAGCAAATGTGGCGCGTCACCTTCCACCAACATCTCAGCCCCTGCGCCTTCATCGTTCAGTACTTGATCCGCAAGGGTCAACATCGACAGCAAGTCTTCAGCGATATCCTCTGAATCTGCATGTTCACACGAAGACCGCAGGATGATTCCATGGGGAACATTCTCAACCGTGTCATGCACGACAGCCAGGATTTCTTCGCGCCGATCATCATCGCGAATAGAGCGGGACACGTTAATACCGGGCGCATTCGGTGTGACGATCACGTAGCGCGACTTGAACAAGACACGGTGCTGCACAGGGATCGCTTTGCTGTCCTCTGCGTAACCTGTGACCTGCACCAACAACTCATCCCCCGGTGCCATGCCTTTGATCTGGCGCAGGAATGCATTGCCATCAGGCGTTTTCAGAAACATCCCGCCTTGTCCCTTTACGGGGCGGTCCGCAACGGCGCGGTAGATCGTGCCGGGGGCAGGGGCGTCGGAGGCGATCAGCAGGTCTTCCAACTTGCCGTCTACCATAAGGGCCGCTGCTTCGCGTCCGTTGATATGATCTAGGATGATGCTGCGGCCAATCATGTGCGGTCTCCGTAAACTGGGTATCCGGCGGCTTGCAGCATGGCCGCAGTTTCCGCAAGGGGCAGACCAACGACGGCGCTAAAGCTGCCGCTGATCCATGGGATAAAAGCGGACGCTGGTCCTTGGATGGCATAGCCGCCTGCTTTGCCCTGCCAATCGTTCGTGGTGAGGTATGCGTTCAACTCTATATCCGAGAGGCGCTTCATCTTGACGTTGGTCACGACGTCGCGTTCCCAAATCTGATCGCCGCGCTTGACGGCAACGGCCGTAATCACACGGTGACGCCGCCCCATGAGCGAAAGTAGAAATTCAGCAGCCTGACCTGCATTTTCGGGTTTGCCCAAGATGCGACGGCCCAAGGCAACAGTTGTATCTGCGCATAAAACAACCTCGTCCGATTCTATCGGAACGACAGCCACTTTCTCGCGTGCCATCCGCTGACAATAGGGGCGGGGCTGTTCGGTTTTTTGCGGTGTTTCATCAATATCAGGCGCGCGGATGTCATCAGGTTTCAAACCGATCTGCGCCAAGAGTTCGAGCCTGCGAGGGCTGCCGCTTCCAAGAATAAGCTTCATAGTTTTCCCAAGATATCAACGTCCCACAAAGCAAAACCGGCCCCAATGGACCGGTTTCATTCGTATTACATCACCTGCATTTACAGGCAAACGCTTACTTAAAGCGATAGTTGATCCGTCCTTTGGACAGATCGTAAGGGGTCATTTCGACCTGTACTTTGTCGCCAGCCAGAACACGGATGCGGTTCTTACGCATCTTGCCTGCCGTATGCGCGATGATGGTATGGCCATTTTCTAGCTCGACCAAAAATGTCGCGTTCGGCAAGAGTTCCTTCACGACACCGGGAAATTCGAGCGTATCTTCCTTGGCCATGGTATCTCCATTGTTACCTGATCCGCGTGTTTGCGGAAGTGGCGCTTAAATGGGCGCATTTTTCCAAGATTTCAAGGTGTATTCAACGCAAGTCGCAATATGTGACGGGGATCGTGTTCTTGTCGCCTGTTTGCTCGCTCCAATGGGTGCTATTTCGCACGACACCTGCCGCACGCACATGGGCAATTTTCGCGCGCGGCGCATCGGCTATCGTCCAGCCCGCTTGGTTCAAAGTGCCCTCCGCTATGACGCCTGTGCTGGGAAACCCTGTGTCCGGTGGGCCGAAAATCCCCCCCATGCCAGACCCTGCTTCAACACTTTGCGACCAATCGACTTCACCCACAATCGACGCCATTGCTGTCACGCACTGTCCTTCTAATGCCCGCGAAATAGCCCCAATCCTCACACGCCAATAGCCAGCCAACGCTTCTGTGCAGGATGGGACCAGAATATATTCGGCACCCGCTTCTATCAAAGCACGGCCCAAAAGCGGGAATTCACTGTCGTAACAAATCAAAACACCGATCTTACCAAGGTTGGTATCAAACAGCATCAAAGGCCCGGATCCGGTCGCAACACCCCAAGGATCACGTTCAAAAATAGTCATAATCTGCTTGTCCTGCACCGCGCTTTTGCCATTTGGCGCAATCAGTCGCGTACGGTTTACGGGGCGCGTTGGATGAACCGACCTATCGAATACCGGGGCAGATGGCGTCAGGATATGCACGCCAAACTCCGCCGCAAGCGCCGTATACAGGGTATCGGCCTTTGGAATAAGATCAGACACCGCATGCAGACTTTGCTCTAGGTCCATCGCAGCATCACGTCCGGCAAGCGTGGCCAATTCCATCGCACCATATTCCGGGAACGCCAACAACTGTGCACCTTGGTCTGCGGCATCACGGACCCAAGCACGCGCTTTCGCCTCGAACGGGCTCCAATCGTCAAACCAATCCAGTGGATAAGCGGCGGTGGCAATTCTCATATGTTGCATCCTTTCGGGTTAACCCCAATTTGCCGCCCTTTCGCCCAAGATGAAAGCGGGTTAGGCAGCGCTATGGGATTTACGCTCGATAATTTGCGCCATGACGCGATGTCCAGGTTTGACACGGTCATCGATGTGCGCTCGCCTGCGGAGTTTGCAGAAGATCATATTCCCGGTGCGATCAATCTGCCTGTGATGAGCAACGAAGAACGCGCAACGATCGGCACGATCTACGTTCAGGAAAGTGCGTTCAAAGCACGCAAACTGGGTGCGGCCATCGTCGCGCGCAATGCTGCTAGGCATATCGAAAATGAGCTGACGGAAAAAAACGGTGGTTGGCAGCCATTAGTGTATTGCTGGCGCGGTGGTCAGCGCTCTGGCAGCTTCGCGTCAATCCTTAGCCAGATCGGCTGGCGCACCGAGCTTTTGGAGGGTGGCTATCGCAGCTACCGTAGCCAAGTGGTCAAAACGCTTTACGAAGTTGCGTTGCCGCATCGCTTTGTCTTGCTTGATGGCAACACAGGCTCTGGAAAAACTGCTATTTTGCATGAACTCGCCAAGCAGGGCGCGCAGATGCTTGATCTGGAAGGTCTGGCCAATCACCGTGGTTCGCTTTTAGGCGCAATGCAGGATGCGCAACCAAGCCAGAAGATGTTCGAAACCCGTCTTGCGCTGGCTTTGTCGCAATATGATCCTAAACGCCCCGTGGTCGCCGAGGCTGAAAGCAGCAAGATCGGCGAACGCCTGATCCCTGCCTCTGTTTGGAAAACGATGTGCAAAGCCATGCGGATCGATATTGCAGCAACCTTGCCTGCGCGCGCAACATTCCTCACACGCGATTATGCCGATGTCTTGCAAAACCCCGATCACATGGCAGAGCGTTTGAATAAACTGCGCGCCCTATGTGGTCATGTGCGCGTTGATCGATGGCTTGAATTCTTGCGCACAGGCCAACACGAGGCGCTTGCCAGTGAACTCATGCAGCACCACTATGATCGCAGCTACGATCGCTCGCGCGCAAGCCGCGAAACGGATGTTGTGGCGACACTGGAAACCGACGCTCTTGAGCCAAGCGACATTACACGCCTTGCGTCGCATATCAGCGCGTTACTCGATCAGCTTTAAGCGAATAGGCCCGTCCGTGATCCGCCCGATCTGCATCGCCTCTATCCCTTGATCGCCAAGCGCTTTGATTGCTGTGTTAGCTGCTTTTTCGGGCAATGCGGCTAACAATCCCCCGGCGGTTTGCGGATCTAACATCAACCGGCCCTGCGCAGTTTCAGGCGCATTCATCACCGTCAAAGCATCAGACAAGTTGTCTGGATAAAGGCTCGATTGGATACCGGCCTCGCTCAGGCTTAAGGTCCCGTCCAAAAGGGGAACGCGGGTTGCATCCAGCTCTGCGCCAACGCCAGACGCACGGCAGACATTCGCCAAATGTCCAGCAAGACCAAATCCGGTCACATCCGTCATCGCATGCGCCTTTGAAAGGGCCAATGCGTCCTGCGCCAAAGGGCGCGACATGCTGGCATAAGCGCGCGCGACATCTGCTCCGCGTGCGCGCATCTGCATTTCTGCGGCCAAAATCACGCCTGTGCCCACAGGTTTGGTCAGCACCAAAACATCCCCCACTTGCGCGCCGCCCAAAGTAATTGGTGCGCGGTTGACAAGCCCTGTCACACTGAAACCAATCGTGAATTCCGCGCCCATGCTCGTATGCCCGCCGATGATCTGAGCACCTGCACGTCCAAACACATCACTCGCGCTTTGCATGATTTCTGCAAGGGTACGTTCTTGCAGATCCGCACTCATGCGCGGCAAAATCAAACTCACCATCGCAGATTGCGGTGCGGCCCCCATAGACCAGATATCCCCCAGCGCATGCACGGCTGCAATCCGCGTCATCACAACCGGATCATCGCAAAAGGCGCGCAGGTGATCGGTGCTTAAGACTTGGCGTTGATCGCCCATTTGCAACACCGCGGCATCGTCACCTTTCACGGCAACAACATCATCGCGCGTGGCACCGATATGTTCAAACGCTGCTTGCGTCAGCGCTGCGCGCCCTACTTTTGATCCACACCCAGCGCAGATCGGGCCACTCAGATCACTTAGGCCTTGCGTATGCTCGGCTGGCAAGTCAGCGCCCGTCATGGGGGTCAATTCATCAAACTGGCGCATGAATTTGCGATCAATCTGGTCCTTCCAGCGCCACATCACCCTGCCACTCAGCGCAATGCCGCGCTTTTCCGCCAACGCATCTTTTCCGCCAAGCGAGATAAGTTTTAGGTAATCAGCTTGCGGATGATAATCCTGCATTTCTCCACCCGTGATCGCGGCGCGCAAGTTGTGAAACAGAATGGGCGCTTCACGCACTGCAAACACACCCGCCTTCGGGCGCGGCGCGTGGCTCAGATGGGCGCAATCACCAACCGCGAAAATACGTGCTTCATTCTCGCTTTGGAGTGTTGGCAGGACACGTAAGTATCCGTTTTCAACCGTCAGGCCAATGTCGGACACCCAATCATATGCGCGCGTTCCCGCAGCTCCCAACGTCATCTTTGAAGCAATGGGATCGCGACCTTCAATGTCGATCTGGTCAGGCCTGACGCGCAGCACCTTTGCGTGCTCGATTAAAGTAACATCCAGCGCACTCAGTGCCGCCAAAACCTTGCGTCGCGCTTGATCGCCCAATCTACTTAACGCGGCGGAACGATCAATCAAATTCACCTGCGCCTCGCGCCCGAGTGCGCGCAAATGATGCGCGGCGGCCATCGCAACTTCGGCCCCCGCAACACCCGCGCCTAAAATCGCGACTTCGGCGCGCCCTGTCTCATGGCAGAAGCTGTCCCAAATCCGCGCAAAATCATCCAATGGCTTGGCAGGCACCGCATGCTCGCTAAAGCCCTCTAGCTCAGGCATGCCCGACGTAATCCCGATATCTATAGAACACACATCATACCGGATCGGCGGACGCCCATCGATGATGACCTGTTGAGCAATGCGATCAATATGATGCGCTTTGCCCAAAATGATGCGCGCGCCAGCCGCACGGGCCAAGCGGATCAGATCAATGTATAAGTCATCGCTCGTGTAATGCCCCGCGACAAAGCCGGGCAACATGCCGCTATAGGGCGCAGTCGGTGCAGGGTTGATAACCGTCAGACGCGCGCCAGCCAAAGGTTTCATAGCCCACATCCTCAGAACAAGAGCATGGGCATGCCCGCCACCGACAAGCACAACATCACGGGTGAATGGAAAATCAGGTGTCATACTGATCTGCTACACCTAGATCACGGTTTGCGCCACTGCGAAGCACGTCACAGTATCGAGAGCCTGAGTGTCCGTCTTTGGTCCATAAATACCTCGGGGGAGGCTGCGCAGCAGACGGGGGCAGGGCCCCTAATATCCTGTCATCTCCAGATATCCAACGCCAGTGTGAGAACCCTCAATAACAATCGGCCCTTCCCAATAAGGCACTGACGTTGCCATCCATGCCTGCGGGTTTAAAGCACGCACATTTACATCGACACCTTTGCGCGGCAACTCCAACGCCCAAACAGTCGGAATATCGCGTCCGGCCACCTCTGACCTCTCAACTTCGCGGGCTTTGAAGGCACCATCAGGCATCGGTGTCGCAGTGCCATCCGCTTCGATCCACGTCGCAGAAGTATAGGGCGCAGCTTTATCAGATCGCAGCACAAACCCCATCATCCGTGCGCCACTGTCAAAACTAAGTGAAAACCAGTCCCAGCCGGTTTGATCGCTTGCAAGAGGTTGCGAAGACCACTCACGATCGAGCCAGGCATTGCCACTGACCGCGACATAGCCATCGGGCAAATACAACTCGCCAGAGATTTTAAAAAACGGTTGTGAGTAGTAATAACTCGCTTGTCCCGCCGCAGATTTGACCGAATACCCCTGCGCGCCTTGCAGCACTAAAGGTCCGGTCGCGTTTAGGGTCATATCATAAGAAAATTCGGTGCCGACGGCGCGCATTTCTAACGCTGTCAGATCAGTGGTGCCGCGCAAAAACCAATCGTCAATCCACGCTTCAAAGTCGCGGGCCAAAGTGACACCGGCTTGACCGATACCACCACGCCCTAGGCGTTCACTAACGTAATGCGCTGTGGGTGTTGTCGCGGCTGCATGGCCCATCCAGATTTGGGGATCAGCCCAGTCGCTTCCCGCGTCACGGCTTAGCGCAGAACGAAACAAGGTCCATTGCAATCCATACGGTGTACCGTCTTCGCCCGTTAGATTGGCGGTTAGATACCACCATTCAATGCGATAGGCATTATGCGCGGCATGATCGCGAGGAAACACCAATGCGCGGTCGCGCTCGGGCACCGCAAAGCCGTCAGCGTCAGAGCCAAGCCCAGCAAATCCTTGGGCGAACGCGCTAACAGGCAGCAACAATAAGACAAAGATCAAGCATTTCATAAGCAACTACCTAATCCCCCTTGCATAAAAAGAAACGCCCCCGACTGAATCGGAGGCGTTTTATTCAGCGGTTTAAGCCGAATTAACTGATCGCAGCTGCTTTCACGTCTTCGTCAATGTAGGCTAGATATTTCTCGAAGTTATCAGAGAACATGTTCACAAGCTTTGCAGCTTGGCGGTCATAAGCTTCGGGGTTGTCCCATGTGCGGCGCGGATCAAGCAGCACTTCGGCAACGCCCGGTGCCGAGACAGGGACGTCAAAGCCGAAATTTGGATCTGTGCGGAACTCTGCCTCTGCCAAAGATCCATCGAGTGCTGAAGTCAGCAAAGAACGTGTCGCACGGATCGGCATGCGTGATCCCGTGCCATAGGCACCGCCGGTCCAACCAGTGTTGACCAACCAGCAGGTCGCGCCGTGCTGTGCGATCTTCTCTTTCAAAAGGTTGCCATAAACCTCTGGGCGACGCGGCATGAAAGGCGCACCAAAGCAGGTAGAGAACGTCGGCTCCGGCTCGGTCACGCCGCGTTCTGTTCCCGCCACTTTGGACGTAAAGCCAGACAGGAAGTGATACATCGCTTGCGCCGGTGTGAGACGCGAGATGGGGGGCAAAACACCAAACGCATCGCAGGTCAGCATGATGATATTTTTTGGGTGCCCGCCAAGCGCGCTTTCCGAGGCGTTTGAAATATAGTGAAGCGGGTAAGCACAGCGCATATTTGCCGTCAGAGTGTCGTCCTCAAAGTCCAGTTCCTTGGTCTCGGGGTCGTAAACCATGTTTTCGATCACTGTGCCGAATTTGGACGTTGTCGCGTAAATTTCCGGCTCGGCTTCTTCGTTCAGGTTGATCGTCTTTGCATAGCACCCGCCTTCAAAGTTAAAGGTGCCGCGGTTTGACCAACCATGTTCATCATCACCGATCAAGATGCGCGCAGGATCAGCGGAAAGGGTTGTTTTCCCTGTGCCAGACAGGCCAAAGAACACAGCCGTATCAACCGGATTGCCAACCGCGTGGTTGGCAGAGCAATGCATCGGCATTACGCCTTTTTCCGGAAGCAAGTAGTTTAGCAAGGAGAAGACGGATTTCTTGTTTTCACCTGCGTATTCCGTACCACCGATCAAGATGATCTTCTTTTCAAAGTTCATCGCGATCACTGTTTCGGAGCGACAGTTATGGCGTGCTGGGTCAGCTTTGAATTCAGGGCAGTTGATGACTGTGAAGTCAGCAATGAAATCGTCAAGGGCATCGCGATCGGGGCGACGCAACATTGTGCGAATGAACAGACCATGCCACGCAAGCTCGGTTACGACACGTACGTTGATCGAATAGGCAGGGTCCGCACCGCCAACAAGGTCTTGTACAAAGTAGTCGCCTCCCTTCATATGCTCCAGCATATCACTATAAAGCGCATCAAACCCCTCGGGGGACATTTCGGCGTTGTTCTCCCACCAGATCGTGTCGATAACGTCCGGCGTTTTAACGACGTGTTTGTCTTTTGGTGAACGACCCGTGAATTTGCCGGTGGTGACAAGAAACGCGCCTCCATTTCCCAACTCGCCTTCGCCTTTTTTCAACGCAGCCTCAATCAAAGCAGGCTCCATCAAGTTATAATAGACTGACCCGAGCTCTGTAATGCCTTGATCTTCAAGCGTGAAAGAAGGGTTTACCCGTCCAGTAGTCATATTTCGCTCCTGTGGCCGTATCTGGCCGCTATCTTGATTGAGCAATCCTGCCGAAGAAAAGGCGAGACCGACCGCAACTAATAAAGTTGTGATAACGCCTCATAACATGACGCTTTCTTGCGTGAACAGGGCGCTTTAGCGCAGTTAGCGCAAACATATTGAGTTTAGCGCAATCATTCCAATCTCGTTCGAGTTCGTCATAAATTCTACACATAAATAAGCGCGCGTTGAGGGAAAATAAGGTTTTTAGGTGCCAAATAAGTCACGCATTTGAAGCCGATTCGCGGTTGGGGATTGATCTGGAATGAGAAACACGCGAGTCATAGTTAAAAAAATAAACTGGTAATTGAGCAGTATGAGGAAGCAGGCATGTCCAAAATCGCTTTGGTGGACGACGACAGGAATATCCTGACGTCGGTCTCTATGACTCTCGAGGCAGAAGGCTTCGAAGTCGAAACTTACAATGACGGTCAATCTGCGCTGGATGCGTTCAATCGCAAGCTGCCCGATATGGCCGTTCTCGATATCAAGATGCCGCGCATGGATGGAATGGACTTGCTACAACGCTTGCGCCAGAAAACTTCGATGCCGGTCATCTTCCTGACATCCAAAGATGACGAGATCGACGAAGTTCTTGGTCTTCGCATGGGGGCAGACGACTATGTGAAAAAACCGTTCTCCCAGCGGTTGCTGGTCGAACGTATTCGCGCGCTGTTGCGCCGTAAGGATGCCGAAGCTGGTGTTGTCGTCGCTGAGACCGACGAGAACAAAGTTATCGAGCGCGGTGATCTTAAAATGGATCCTCTGCGTCATGCAGTTAAGTGGAAGGGCAAGGATGTCACTCTGACTGTGACAGAATTCCTTTTGCTTCAAGCACTTGCGCAACGCCCTGGCTTCGTGAAAAGCCGCGACCAGCTGATGGACGTGGCCTATGACGATCAAGTCTACGTAGACGATCGCACCATCGACAGCCACATCAAGCGCCTGCGCAAGAAGATGCGCTCTGTTGATGAAGAGTTTTCGGCCATCGAAACACTCTATGGCATTGGCTACCGGTACAACGAAGAATAATGGCCCTCGCTGAGCGCATAACGCCGCGGCGTGCTCCGCGGGCACGTCAGGAAATGGATGTTGTTCTGGGCGATGATTGGGTCGCCCCGGACAGCACCGTTGAAAAAGAAGTGCGTGACCGCCGCGAGCGGCGCGGGCTCTTTTCCCTGAAGCGATCTCCGCTCACGCGCAAGATCATCACGTTCAACCTGATCGCGTTGAACGTGCTGGTTGCAGGTATCTTGTACCTTAATTCGTCACGCGACAGTCTGGCGTCCCAGCGTGCTGCGTCCCTTGTGGGCGAAGTCGAGCTGGTCGCAGATGTCTTTGAAGCACAGATCGAAGTGAGTGACAGCACAACGCTCGCGGATGGCGACGAAACGATCAAAGCGACCCTTGGTGCGCTTGATCTAAGAAATTCAGTTCAGGTTTTTGTCTTTGGCCCCGAAGGCGGGATGGTGGCAAGTGAAACCGGAAGTGCTGCGAATTTGGGCGCTGAATTAGGCACGGGCGAGCGTAAGACACTGATCGTTGATGCGTTGTCAGCCTTCTGGGATTTCACAACATCGCCTTTCCTCAGCGCAGAAACGATCAATGTTCCTTCCCTAGAAGATCAACTTCGCGAATTGGTTGATAAGTCATCCAACGGGGAAACTGTTGTGGGCAAGGGACTTAACCCTCAAAGCGGCACGATCTTTATCGTGACTACACCCATTATGGTGAACGGCGCAAGCGTTGGCGTGGTTGCCTTGGCAAGTGCGTCTGACGAAATTGATATGCTCATGAAAAGTGAACGGGAACGTGTCTTGCAAATGTTCTTGATTGCGACGCTGGTCTCCATTGGTCTTAGCCTTGTCTTGGCCTCGACGATTTCCAATCCGCTCTCTGATCTCGCGATGGCTGCAGAAGTAGGCCGACGCAATGATCGCGGTAAGGTAAGCCCTGCACGCATTCGCATCCCCGATCTTACGGCACGCCCTGATGAAATCGGTCGCCTGTCTGGCGCGCTTCGCGGCATGGTCGCAGCTCTCTATGATCGCATCGACAGCAATGAACAATTTGCTGCTGACGTCGCGCATGAAATCAAGAACCCGCTTGCGTCTTTGCGTTCTGCGGTTGGCACCATGCGTGTTGCAAAACGGGATGACCAACGCGAAAAGCTGTTGCAAGTGATCGAACATGATGTGCGCCGTTTAGACCGTCTTGTCAGCGACATTTCCAACGCTTCGCGACTTGATAGTGAATTGGTCAAGGAAGAAGAAGAATCCTTCGATTTGCTGCATATGGTCGGCAACTTGACCGAGTATCTTGGCCAACAGGCACAAGAACAAGGTATTGAATTCATTACAGATCTTCCGTCCGAGCCGATCTTTATCTCTGGTTTGGAAGGGCGGCTTGCGCAGGTCTTTGTTAACCTTATCACAAACGCTACCAGCTTTTGTGAAGAAGGCGACGCAATCCGCGTTTGGGCACGCCAGCGCGAAAACCGCGTCCTCGTTGTTGTGGAAGATACTGGTCCCGGTATTCCTGAGCAGGCTTTGGGTAAAGTTTTCAAACGCTTCTATTCAGAACGCCCCGAAGGGCAGTTTGGCAATAACTCGGGTCTTGGCCTTGCCATTTCCAAACAGATTGTCGAGGCCCATGGCGGCGTCATCTGGGCAGAGAATATTCGCCCGACCGCTGCGGACATCACATCAGAGCCGCTTGGCGCGCGCTTTGTTGTAGGTTTGCCGATCTAGGCTGTGTCGCACATCATAAAAGACTGTATTCACGCCACGACCATTGCTTTGCACGGTCGTGGCGTTGTCATTCTTGGCGCATCCGGCACCGGAAAATCTGCTCTTGCTTTGCAATTGATGGCACTGGGCTGTGATCTGGTTGCGGATGATCAGACGGAACTATCACTCGAACCCCAAGGATTGATCGCAAGATGCCCAGAAGCGATCAAAGGTAAGATAGAAGCACGCGGTTTTGGCATCCTGAATGCCAAAGCCGTGACGCAAGCGTCCGTCATCTGCGCGGTGGATTTGAACACCGAAGAAGATCGCCGCTTGCCACACGAAAAATACACTACGCTCTGTGACGCAAGTATCCGTCTCTTTCACAAAACCGGCATCGAGGTTTTGCCTTTTGCACTTTTGCAATATCTCAAGGACGCACCCCTTCCTGACTTGCCAGAGCGAGAGCCGAGTAAATGAGCGAGAGCACCCCTAAGACCAGTGAAAAACCGCGATTGATCCTTGTAACAGGTCCCTCTGGCGCGGGTCGCTCAACCGCGATTAACGCCCTTGAAGATATTGGATATGAAGCAATTGACAACTTACCCCTGTCGCTTTTGCCGCGCCTTTTGCAAGGTCCTGCACATGAAAAACCTCTGGCGCTCGGACTCGACACACGAAATCGCGAGTTTTCAACAGCGGCGCTGATGGACGCAATTGAAGAACTTAGCGGGCGCAGCGCGCATGATTTTGACGTGCTGTATACCGATTGCTCAGACGATGTGCTGCTGCGGCGCTTTTCCGAAACCCGACGGCGTCACCCGATGGCTGGTGCGGATGATCCGTTGCGTGGCATTGCACGCGAAAAACAGATGCTGGACAGCGTGCGCGATCGCGCGAGCATTCTGATTGATAGCTCGGAGCTAAGCCCGCATGAAATGCGTGCGGAAATCACGCGCTTGTTTTCGCTGGAACTGGATCAAAAGCTATCGGTGTCATTGCATTCGTTTTCCTACAAACGCGGCTTGCCACGCTCTGCGGATATGGTGCTGGACTGCCGTTTTCTAAGAAACCCGCATTGGCAAGAAGCCCTGCGCTCCCTTACCGGCTTGGACGATGCGGTCGCGCGCTACGTGGCAGATGATCCACGCTACGATGCCTTTTTCCAACACATCACCGATCTTTGCGCAACGCTTTTGCCTGCCTATCTGGAAGAGGGAAAATCACACTTTACCATTGCTTTCGGTTGCACAGGGGGTCGACATCGCTCTGTTACCCTGACGGAAGCAACGGCTCAAATGCTTGCACTTGCGGGCTGGCAAGTGTCATGTAGACATCGAGAGTTGCAGCGCGTTGCAAGTGCGCAGCAATAGTAGAATGAGACACAGTATGAACAATAGGTTTGCTTGGTGATTGGGATTGTGATCGTTGCACACGGGGGGCTCGCGCGGGAATATCTGGCCGCGATCGAGCATGTCGTCGGTGCGCAAGGCGGTATCAAAGCGATCTCGATTGAACCGGATCACGACCGTTCTTCGAAAGAATCCGAAATATGCATTGCGGCAGAATCTGTCGACGCAGGGGCAGGGGTGGTCATGGTGACGGACATGTTCGGTGGCTCACCTTCTAATTTATCGCTGCGCGCATGTCGTGCAGAAGGACGTCGCATTCTGTATGGCGCAAATTTGCCGATGTTGGTGAAACTTGCAAAATCGCGCAGCTTGCCGATTGGGGACGCCGTGCGTGGTGCCATGGATGCCGGACGCAAATATATCGACAGCCAAAACATTTCAAACTCTTGATTCAAAGGCGAAATACCAATGTCAGAGACTGCGCAAAAAACGCTGAAGATCATCAACGAAAAAGGGCTACATGCACGCGCTTCCGCCAAATTTGTTGAGGTTGTGGAAGGTTTTGACGCCACCGCAGAGGTTGGGCGCGACGGGATGAGCGCCCTTGGCGACAGCATCATGGGGCTTTTGATGTTGGCAGCTTCCAAAGGAACAAGTATTGAGGTGCAAACCAATGGTCCTGACGCTACCGCCTTGGCAGACGCGCTAGAGGCGCTTGTCTCGGACCGCTTTGGAGAAGGATGTTAGGCGCGGCGCTTTTGTTGCGGCATCAAACGGATAAGGAATTGGGCTGAGCCATGGTTGACAGAGTGCAAAGACCCGCAGTTATGACCAAACCTGCAAGCGGCCCAAGCGAACCTGTACCATACGACAAGCAAAAGCTGTCCTACGCCAACACGTTCACCAACCCTTGGAAATCCAACACAATTCGCGTCATGGAATGGTTGACGGGTAAAATTCCGTTGATCCGCCTTGTGCGTCGCTTCGAAAGATCAGGCGCGGCGGACGGTCAAGCGTTCTGGTCACAGGCGTTGACCCATATGGGGATCGAGTTGCGTACCCCTGATGAACAGATCGCAAATATCCCCGAAAAAGGTCCCGTAATCATTGTCGCCAACCATCCGCATGGCTTGGTGGATGGTATGATCTTGGCGGAACTTATTGGCCGTGTGCGCACTGACTATCGCATCCTGACCCGCTCGCTGCTGACCGGAGTAAGCGAGATTGAAGACTTCATGATCCCCGTGCCTTTCCCGCACGAGGAAGATGCCCGTGAACAAAGCTTGGAAATGCGCCGACGCGCAATGGACCATCTTTCAGCTGGGGGAGTTGTGGTGCTTTTCCCATCCGGTGTTGTGGCGTCGTCAGACACTTGGTTTGGTCCGGCAATTGAACAGCAGTGGAACCCGTTTACGGCCAAGATGATCCAGCGCTCCGGCGCGACGGTCATTCCGATCCATTTTCCGGGTCAAAATAGCCGCGCATATCAGATCGCAAATCGGATATCATCGACCCTGCGCCAAGGTTTGTTGATCCACGAAGTCATGCACGCTTGCGGCAAACCGCAAAAGCCTGTTGTCGGCAAGCCGATTGATCAGGCGACGATCAAAGAGTGGTCTAGCAATCCACGTGGGTTTGTCGCATGGCTACGTGAACACACAATGTTGCTAGGAAAAAAATGACACGATATCAGCGCGTTGGAACAGGTGTTTCGCCGCGATAATCGTAAAAGCCGCGTTTCACTTTGCGCCCAAGCCAGCCGGCTTCAACGTATTTGGTTAGCAGCGGGCAGGGGCGATATTTGGTATCGGCCAAACCATCGTGCAACACGTTCATAATCGCCAGACATGTATCTAGTCCGATAAAATCAGCCAATTCCAGCGGTCCCATGGGATGGTTGGCACCCAATTTCAGAGATTGGTCGATGGATGACACGGACCCAACGCCTTCATACAGCGTATACACAGCCTCATTTATCATCGGCATCAGGATGCGGTTTACAATAAAGGCAGGGAAATCTTCGGCGGACGCAGCGGTTTTGTTCAAACGCTCTACGACGCTTAGGCAAGCATCATAGGTCGGTTGATCGGTAGCAATACCGCGGATCAATTCGACCAATTGCATCAAGGGCACAGGGTTCATGAAATGAAAGCCCATGAAGCGCTCAGGTCGATCGGTCGCTGCCGCAAGACGGGTGATCGAAATAGATGATGTGTTCGACGTCAGGATCGTGTGCTCTGCAAGATGCGGCATAAGAGTTGCGAAAATTTGATGTTTAATCTCTTCCCGCTCTGTCGCCGCTTCGATGATAAGATCAGTCGGACCTAGATCGGGCAGATTAACCGTTGTCGAAATCCGCGCCATAGCTTGGGCTTTTTCATCAGCAGTCACAGCGCCTTTAGCGACTTGACGCTCGATATTGCGATCAATCCGCGTCATCGCGGCTTCAAGCGCTTCTGCGCTGATATCATTGAGTAAAACATCATACCCAGCCAGCGCCATAACATGCGAAATACCGTTGCCCATTTGACCGGCACCGACCACACCAATGCGTTTGATATCCATGTTTTTCTCCTGCGCGAATTTTGTCGATACTAGGCCGTGCGCTTGTTGGTCCGCAAGGGCAGGTCGCTCCAGTTTGTCTCAAGTTAACACTTTAGGCATTTATTCATGGAATCGCGTCTAACTCATCTTCGGGTGAGAATAGAGGTAAGTGGAATGAGCTATGATGGCACAGGCCTGAGTGGCCTGGATTATAATCTGTGCGCGTATAGTGGGTCGCGTCTTATGTTCAGAGGGCCAAAGGTCGATCTATCTAAACGCTACGTGGCGTTTTTGGGCACGACAGAGACGTTCGGCAAGTTTGTGGAACGTCCTTTTCCTAATTTACTTGCGCAACATTTGCCTGCGCGGTCGGTAAACTTGGGCATGATTAACGGCGGTGTAGATGCCTATCTTGGTGACCCTGCGATCATGGCTGTGGCCAAACAGGCAGACTTGCGGGTTGTGCAAGTGCTTGGGGCGCTGAACCAGACCAATCATTTCTTCAAAGTGCATCCTCGTCGCAATGACCGCTTTGTGGCGCCTTGCGAAGCCTTGGTGCGCATGTTTCCCGAAGTGGATTTTGCAGAGTTTAACTTTACCAAAGCGATGTTGGTGGCTTTGCACGGCTGCTCTAAGACACGTTTTAAAATGCTGTGTCGGGAGTTGCAGAAAATCTGGCTCGCGCGCATGTCCTATCTCTTGGATGAACTAGGTGAACGGACAATCTTGCTCTGGTTCGCAGGCGCTCAGCCACCAAAGAACGCGATAACAGATCCACGCGATCCAATGTTGATTGATGCGAAAATGCTCAAGAAACTTCGCATGAAGGCATCAGCCTATGTCGAAAGTGTGCCGGACAAAAAGTCATTTGAACAAGATCAGGCCGAACTGTTGAACATCATGGCCAGCCCGGCCGCAGTGCGGCAAATTATGGGACCAAATGCGCATCTGCAAGCGTCACGCGCGCTGCAAGAAACCTGTCGGCAGATGTTGTCCTAACGAAAAAGGCCCGCGCAACGCACGGGCCTTTCCATTATCTGTAAGAGTTGTCTAAATCAAAGTTTGGAGGTCAGTTCAGGAACCGCGTCGAAGAGGTCAGCGACAAGACCGTAATCGGCCACCTGGAAGATAGGCGCTTCTTCGTCTTTGTTGATTGCAACGATGATCTTGCTGTCTTTCATTCCCGCCAAGTGCTGGATCGCACCGGAGATACCGACAGCAACGTAAAGATCAGGGGCGACAACTTTACCCGTTTGCCCAACCTGCCAATCGTTTGGAGCGTAGCCGCTATCAACCGCAGCACGCGACGCACCCACAGCTGCGTTCAGCTTGTCCGCCAAGGCTTCGATGATTTTGAAATCATCCTCAGAGCCAACACCACGACCGCCGGACACAACCACACCCGCAGATGTGAGTTCTGGACGATCAGAGGTCGCAACCTTGTCTTCGACCCAAGAGCTAAGCGCAGGATCAGCCGCCGCACCGATGTTTTCAACCGACGCAGAGCCGCCGTCGCCAGCCGCATCAAACGTCGCACCACGGAAGGTGATGACCTTCTTGGCATCAGATGATTTAACGGTTTGCATGGCGTTACCAGCATAGATCGGACGCTCGAAAGTCGCGCCATCAATGACAGCAGTCACATCAGACATCACCATCACATCCAGAAGCGCCGCAACGCGGGGCATGATGTTTTTGGCGTCCGTCGTCGCGGGTGCAACGATATGCTCATAGTCGCCAGCAAGGGAAACGATCAGGTCTGCAACCGGCTCTGCCAGACGCTTGCCATAAATCGCGTCTTCGGCGCACAGCACCTTAGACACACCAGCAATCTTTGCAGCTTCCGCCGCAGCGCCAGCGCAAGTCGCGCCTGTGCACAGGACAGTCACATCGCCCAAAGAGGCAGCAGCAGTGATCGCCTTGGCGGTGGCGTCCAGCGCCAATTCTCCGTCAGTGACTTCTGCAAGTAAGAGAACAGCCATTATACAGCCCCCGCTTCTTTAAGTTTCTCTAGCAACTCATCAACCGAGCCAACTTTGATCCCAGCAGCGCGCGCAGCCGGTTCTACCGTGCTGATGATTTCCAAACGCGGTGAGGCATCAACACCATAATCCGCAGGTGTCTTTTCATCCATCGGCTTCTTCTTTGCCTTCATGATGTTGGGCAAAGACGCATAGCGTGGCTCGTTGAGACGCAAATCAACTGTGACAACCGTTGGCATGTTCACTTTGATCGTTTGCAAACCACCGTCAACTTCGCGCGTCACTGTCGCGCTGTCGCCGTCGATATCAACCTCGGAGGCAAAGGTGGCTTGGGACCAACCCATCAACGCAGACAGCATCTGGCCGGTTGCGTTCATGTCATTGTCGATCGCTTGCTTGCCACATAGCACAAGGCCTGGCTGCTCTTCATCGACAACACCTTTAAGGATTTTTGCAACTGTCAGTGGCTCGATGTCGTTGTGCACGTCGTCCGATGCAATCACAAGGATCGCACGATCCGCGCCCATCGCCAAAGCAGTGCGCAGGGTTTCTTGCGCTTGCTTGACGCCGACAGACACCGCGATCACTTCGTCCGCTTTGCCCGCTTCTTTCAGACGGATCGCTTGCTCTACCGCAATCTCGTCGAACGGGTTCATGGACATTTTCACGTTAGCGAGATCAACACCGCTTCCATCCGCTTTCACACGAACTTTCACGTTATAATCAATCACGCGTTTGACAGGTACGATGACCTTCATTGGCGGACACTCCTTTTGAATGCGCATGACGCGCGAAATTACATCATCTGAATACGCAAGCTCGCGCAGAAGCAACAGGCCAAAACCGACGCAGGCCCCAGCCATGACGTCGCGTTTGTGAAAAAATTGTCCAATTTTTCACGAAGTCGTTGGTGACGCAGCAAATTGCGCAAATTAGCGGTTCGCGCCGGGCACCCAAAGAATATCATCCTTGCCGCCATTGTTCACAACGCGCCCTGCCACGAAAAACCAGTCTGACAGGCGGTTGAGATATTTCACCGCTGCCGGATTAACCGATTCCATCGTCGCCAATTCAACAGCCAAGCGTTCAGCGCGACGTGACACAGTGCGACACAGGTGCATCTGCGCAGCCAAAGGGGAGCCGCCGGGCAGAATAAAGCTGCGCAATGGCTCGAGGTCGGCGTTCATGTCGTCGATTTCGCTCTCAAGGCGCGCGACCTGCGCATCTGTCATACGAAGCGGTGCGTATTCCGCGTCTTTGTCTTTTTCCATGTCAGGACGGCACAGATCGGCCCCTAGATCGAAAAGATCATTCTGGATCATGCCAAGTTTGGCATCAATGTCACCGCTCGCGTGCTGGCGGGCCAAGCCCACAGTCGCGTTGGTTTCATCCACAGTGCCATAGGCATTCACACGCATCGAATGTTTCGCGACACGCGCGCCATTGCCAAGCGCGGTTTCACCAGCATCACCGGTTTTGGTGTAGATTTTATTGAGAATAACCATCGCTTAACCCTTTGCGAAATAGACAACAGCGAGGATCAAAAGAACCGCAACAAACTGCGCATAGATGCGGTAACGCATGATGCGATTTGCGTGTTTGCGGTTAAAGTCACCACCCTTCGCAAAGCCACCAATGCCGACCATCAAAATGCCGAGCACCGCGACCATCGCTATGACCATGATGATAAAAAGCGGATCATTTGCCATTTTTGTTCCTCACTGAATTGACCTTCTATCTAGTGGTCCCAAGCAAAAAAGCGAATGACAAAATGCCTCATCACACTTTCGAAACGATCCAATCCAGCGCGCGTGTGCTAAGCACACGGCGAAATGCGCCCATAAAATAGGTCGGCTTGGTCACGTAATAGCGCGGTTTGGGACGTTTGGCTTCGCAGGCATGCAATAACTTTTTGGTAACAGCACTTGCGGGCAGCTCGAAAGGGTCGGGGCCAGTGCTGGTATAAAGGCGATCCAACAGTGCGCCTTCATATTCTTCGCGCCGGGCCGAAGATTTCCAATCAATCCAACGCTCGAAATGGGGGATGGAATTGACACGGATGTCGGATGTAACCGGACCCGGCTCGATCAAGATGATATCCAGCCCCGTTCCACGCATTTCGATCCGCAGGGTATCGGTTAGACCTTCCATCGCGAATTTTGTCGCAGAATAGGCACCGCGCCATTTCATCGTCACCAAGCCCAGAACGGAGGAACAATTGATAATGCGGCCATGCCCTTGGGCACGCATGACAGGTATCACGGCGCGCGTCAGATCGTGAACGCCCAACAGGTTGCATTCGAATATCTCGCGCAGGCCCTCACGGGGTAAATCTTCCACCGCACCGGGCAGGGCGTAAGCCCCATTGTTGAACACGGCATCCAACGTGCCACCCGTTGCGCTTAAGACGTCTGCTAAGCCTTTTGTAATGCTGTCCGCATCGGCATAATCGATCAAGGGGCTGTCAAAGCCTTCACCTTTCAAGCGCACGCAGTCTTCCGGTTTGCGACAGGATGCGAACACACGCCACCCAGCAGCACGCATGCCGTGGGCCGCATTATATCCGATGCCAGATGAGCACCCTGTGATCAGGATTGATTTTTGAGTATTTGTATCGCCCATGAAAAAGCCCGCCTCTTGTTCAAGGACGGGCTTAACATGTTGGGATGTACTGGCAACTTAGTTGTTGGACGCGGTCAGTAAGAAATCTGCCATCCAACCAACGCGACCGGTGTCGGCCACGCGAAGCTTGACCCATCCGTCACCGGGATCTTGCAGGATTTCAACTTGCTCGCCGTTTGTGAGTTTCGCGATTACACCAAAATTCTGGCCCGGTCCGTCACGCATGTTAACGCGGGCGGCGGTGACTTCACGCAAATCCACAGCAATGGCCGGTGGTTCAGTGATCTCAGCTTGAGCAACATCTGCGGTGACACTTGCAGTGACGTCTTCTGCTTTGGTCGCATCCAAAGCAAGCGTCACAGCAGCAGCCGTTTCAGGTTTTGGTTCGTCCAAAAGAACGACCGCACTGGCCACAACAACACTTGGTGTCGCTTGCGAAACCGCGGGCACTGTCACGGT
>CBFIGL010000035.1:0-20589 GCA_965662135.1 Planktotalea sp.
ACTTAAGGAAGAATTCGATTCATCTATCGGCGGTGATTTGGACCATTTGCAGGACGTCCATTCACGCATTTCCGAGGCCATTAAGGCAAAAGACTTGAGTTCGGTGTCATTCTTGCTCTCCGCGTACTATGGTAGTCATGAAGCCGCTGGCCCGCTGGCCAAGAACATCGGCCCCGAGCGCACAGAAGCGATCCGCCAGCAGCTTGGCCTGGGTGTCGGAGATGCGGCGTTCTTCCTTGGCGGCAAACCGAGCGCGTTTGAAAGCGTAGCAGGACGTGCGCGCAACGAGATTGGTAAAGAGCTGAAATTGATCGACGAGGATCGTTTCGCCTTTGCGTGGATCGTCGACTTCCCGATGTATGAGAAGGACGAGGAGACAGGCAAAATTGATTTCTCGCACAACCCATTTTCGATGCCACAAGGTGGTCTAGAGGCGCTTCAAGGCGATCCTTTGGAGGTTTTGGGCTACCAGTATGACCTAGCTTGTAACGGTTACGAACTGATTTCCGGCGCGATCCGAAACCACCAGCCTGATATTATGTTCAAAGCGTTTGAATTGGCGGGTTATGGCAAGGATGAGGTCGAGAAGCGTTTCGGCGGTATGGTCAATGCGTTCCAATACGGTGCTCCGCCCCACGGTGGCTGTGCAGCGGGTGTGGACCGCATTGTCATGCTTTTGGCAGATGAAGCGAACATTCGGGAAGTTATCATGTTCCCGATGAACCAGCGCGCGGAAGATTTGATGATGAATGCGCCCTCTGATGCGATGAGCGATCAGTTGATGGAGCTGGGCCTGCGCGTTATTCCGCAGGATTAAATATGAAAAAAGGTGCGTGGAAAACCACGCACCTTACGGATATTCGGCAATGTAGGGTGCGTAGTTTACGCACCCTTTTTTCATTCAGCGGCGGCGATCGCGGCGCGCAGACATTGGCTGGAATGCAACGCCCACATGCGCTTCGCAATATGGCTTGCCCGCTTTCACAGGCAGACCACAGAACCAGAAATCTTCAGTTGCGGGATCGCCAACAGGCCACTTACAGGTCCGCTCGGTCAATTCCATCAAGCTGATCTTCTTTGACTTCTTTTCGACTTCGCTGACTTTCGCCAATGCTTCCGGGCTAATCTCATTCGCGGAAGGCTGCGGTGGCAAAGGCTGCCCAGCTGGAATAATCGCACGGCGCGCACGCGAGGGCGACGGCGGTGGCGTTGTTGGCTCTGCAATCGGCAAGCTAGTCTTGGGTGCGGCCTCGGCCTTTGGTGCGGCCTTTGGCTTCGCTTCAACTTTTGCGGCTTTTGGCTTGGCATCAGCTTTCGCCGTTCCGGTTGTCGTGCGGTTCGAAAGGCCCAAACGGTGCACTTTGCCGATCACAGCATTGCGCGTCACACCGCCAAGCTCTTTGGCGATCTGACTTGCGGACTGGCCTTCGCCCCACATCTTTTTCAGCGTCTCTACGCGTTCATCTGTCCAGGACATTGCGGCTTCCTTATTCAAAAAAGCGGCCCTCTGAGGTGCCGCTTCAGGTATCTTCGTGCTTGCCCCTATTCTAATCAGCCTCGGCTGAGATACAAGTCAGACGAATCGGGTACAAAGGCTTGGGCTACCTATGACACAAAACAACGCTTTGGATACACCACAGATGGGTGCGCGCCGCTTCGGGCGGGTCAATTGGCTGGGTTTGCAAACTTTGATCCTCCGTGAAGTCAGACGCTTCTTGGCTGTTTGGACCCAAACCTTGCTTGCCCCGCTGGTAACCGCTGGGCTTTTGATGCTGATTTTCAACCTTGCCATCGGCGCGCGTCGCGGAGACGTGATGGGAGTGCCATTCATCGAATTTATCGCGCCGGGCATTTTGATGATGACGGTGATCCAAAACGCCTTCGCCAATGTGACGTCGTCGATTGTAATCTCGAAAGTCCAAGGGAACATTGTGGATACGTTGATGCCGCCGCTTTCGCCGCTAGAAATGGTCTTGGGCTATCTTGCCGGTGGAATTGGACGCGGTGTGTTCGTCGCATTTGCGATTGGCTTGGGGCTTTTGCTATTCCTCGGCATTGGTGTGCAGCACCCGTTCTTGGCGCTGACTTTTGTTGTCCTTGGATCGGCGTTTCTGGGTGGCCTAGGGATTATTGCGGGTGTGTTTGCCAATAAGTTTGATCAGATGGCCGCAATTACAAATTTCATCGTTACACCGCTCGCCATGCTGTCGGGGACCTTTTATTCGGTTTCTGTTTTGCCGCCAGTTTTGCGTGAGCTCACCCATTTGAACCCGATCTTCTATTTGATCGACGGTCTGCGCTATTCTGTGATTGGCGTGTCGGATAGCAATCCATGGACGGGTATGTTGATCTGCGTGGTGTCGGTCGCAATTGTGATGGCCATTGCTTGGCAAATGTTCCGTACAGGGTATCGGCTCAAGCCTTGACCAATCTGGCTTCGCGCCATGCTAGTAGGCCTGCGCCAGCAACGATTATTCCGGCACCTAGGAACGAGACCGACGTTGGTATAACGCCAAAGATAGCTGCGTCATAAAGGGCGGCAAACAGCAGGGTGCCATAGCTGAACGGCACCACAAAAGAGGCATCAGCACGCGCGAGTGAGTTGAGAAAGCACGTTTGCGCCGCGGCCATCAGTATACCGATCCCTGCCAAGGCCAGCCACTGCTCAACCGTCGGGGCTTGCCAAACGAAAACGACTGCAAGTGTTGCGATGATCAGTCCAATCGCGTTGTTCACCAGCAAGATTTGAAATGGCGCTTCGCCTTTTGACAGGCGCTTTATAAAGATCACTTCAAGACCCAAAATTAATGCCGCCCCAAGTGCTAGCAACGCCCCGGGCGCAATCGCCCCTGATCCGGGGCGCAGTAAAATCACCGCGCCAATCATTGCAATTCCTGCCGCGCTCCAGCGCACCGGGCCAACCTTTTCGCCCAGTAGAAAAATAGCAAACACCATCGCGAAGACGGGGTTTAGAAAACTGATGGCTGTCGCATCAGACAAAGGAATAAAAGCGACAGAAGCAAACATCAAAGTAACACCTGCCGCACCACACACAGTTCGTAAAATGTGCAGCTTTACGTGAACCTTACCAGACTCTGGGCGCATAATCATAGCTGCACTGCCAAGGGTCAAAGCCGCAAACAAAAACCGCGCATGGGTGATTTGGATTGGATGCAAAGGCATGCCCAAGGTGCCTGTTCCAATCGCCTTCGCAAGCAAAGTCGTTGCGGCGATGAAGGCCGTCGCGCAAATCATCAATACCATAGCAAGGCGCGGATTATGTTGGGGTAAGGTCATCATCTGAAAAGACCTGATTGGAAAACCCACGTTCTGCAAGCCACTAAATACGTGCTGCAAGAAACGGGCTTGCGTTATTGACGCGCGGCTGTAAGACAAAAGGATGATCCTTAACGTCCATACCCGTCTCCGACGACCGATGCGCCGCGCTTAACAGCGTTTGATCTGCCGTGCATGATGGCTAAATTGTTCATGCCTCACCCAAAATATTGACTTGGCCCCACCGCTCAGGCACTGACGGGGCTTCAAATTCCTAAGGATACGTCCATGATCCCCTCTGTTTTGCCAACTTACTCACGTGCGCCCATGTCTTTTGTTAAAGGCGAGGGTAGCTGGCTTATCGAAGCAGACGGACGACGTTTTCTTGATTTAGGGGCTGGGATCGCTGTGAATGCCTTGGGTCATGCCCATCCTAAACTGGTCGAAGCCCTCACTTCGCAAGCAAACGCGCTCTGGCATGTGTCCAACCTTTATCAAATTCCCCAACAGCAAAAGCTGGCGGATATGCTGGTCGAGCTAACCTTCGCGGATACGGTATTTTTCACCAACTCAGGCACCGAAAGTTGTGAGCTGGCAGTAAAGATGGCGCGGAAGTACTGGTATGAAAAAGGCGCGCCAGAGCGCACTGAAATCATCACCTTTGAGGGATCTTTCCATGGTCGCTCCTCTGCGGGTATCGCAGCGGCGGGGTCTGAGAAAATGACCAAAGGGTTCGGTCCGCTTTTGGGTGGTTTCAAGCATGTGCCATGGAATGACCACGACGCACTTACCGTGGCCATCACAGACGAAACTGCGGCGATCATGATAGAACCTGTGCAAGGCGAAGGCGGCATTCGCCCACTGCCTGACCAATGCCTTAAGGGGCTTCGCGATCTGTGTGACGAACATGGCATTTTGCTGATACTAGATGAGGTCCAATGCGGCATTGGCCGTACGGGCAAGCTTTTCGCGTATGAATGGGCCGGAATTGAACCTGATATCATGATGGTTGCAAAAGGCATCGGTGGTGGTTTCCCGCTTGGTGCGGTCTTGGCAACAGAAAATGCGGCAAGCGGAATGACCGCGGGCACCCATGGGTCCACCTACGGCGGCAATCCTTTGGGATGTGCGGTCGGCTGTGCTGTTCTTGAAACTGTTGCCGATCCTGATTTTCTCGCGGATATCTCGCGCCGTGCAGGTGCATTGCGCCAAAGTCTGGAAGGGCTGATTGCAGCGCACCCAGATGTGTTTGAGTCCGTGCGCGGCTCTGGCCTTATGCTTGGCTTAAAATGCAAAGCCACAAACATTGATATTGTAAACGCAGGCTATGACAATGAGGTCATAACAGTCCCGGCCGCAGACAATGTGATCCGCCTGTTACCAGCCTTGAACATCACTGAAGACGATATCGCGGAGGCAACAAAACGTCTTAGCGCTGCAGCCTCACAAATCGAGAAGACGACTTAACGTCTTTGGTCTTTAAATACCTCGGGGAGCGCGAGGGGCTGGCCCCTCGCACCTTCATCAGAAAAAAGTAAAATCACATGAACCATTTTCTAGATATCCATAAAACTGATCCGGCCGCGCTAAGCGGAATCATTTCAAACGCTCGCTCGATGAAAGACGCGCGTATTGGTTTGCCCAAAGCGACGCTAGATGCAGAACAGCCTTTGGCTGGCCACATGGTTGCATTGATTTTTGAAAAACCTTCAACTCGGACCCGTGTTTCGTTTGACGTCGGTGTGCGTCAAATGGGGGGCGAAACCATGGTTCTGTCAGGCTCTGACATGCAGCTGGGGCACGGTGAAACCATTGCAGATACAGCGCGTGTTTTGTCGCGCTATGTCGATCTGATCATGATCCGCACATTTGATGAAAGCGTGCTGCTTGAAATGGCGGAATACGCGGATGTGCCGGTTATTAACGGTCTCACGGATCGCACGCATCCTTGTCAGATCATGGCCGACGTTATGACATTTGAGGAACATCGCGGCCCGATCAAAGGCAAGAAAGTCGTGTGGTGCGGCGACGGCAATAATGTCTGCGCGTCATTCTTGCATGCAGCGGGGCAGTTCGGCTTTGATATGGTGTTCACAGGCCCCAAGCAGCTTGATCCAGAAGGTGAATTCATCGGTCTCGCGCGCAAGGCGGGGGTCAGTATCAGCATTGAACGTGATGCGCATAAGGCGGTGGAGAATGCCGATCTTGTTGTGGCTGACACTTGGGTTTCGATGCATGACAGTCAGTCAGCGAAAGAGCGTCGCCATAATATGTTGCGCCCTTATCAGGTAAATGAAACCTTGATGGCGGGTGCCAAGCCGGATGCACTGTTTATGCATTGCCTACCTGCACATCGCGAAGAAGAAGCGACAAGTGCTGTGATGGATGGTCCAAACTCGGTGATTTTTGACGAAGCTGAGAACCGTTTACATGCCCAAAAAGCAATCATGCGGTGGTGTCTCGAAAAATAGATCTGTCTAAGCGCTGGCGACGATCAATCTGCGATGAAGATGGTCGTTAACGTTCCGTCATCACCTTTGAGATAGCCGATCCCACCCACCTCGTCAGGGACACCGCTGGTGGTCAGTCCGAAAAATCGGCCAATCGCATTCTGTTGCGTGCTTTTGGTGATAATTTGGACCTCTGCGCTATTGCGCTCGGTTGTGATTGTACCGCCAGAGAATTGATTTCCAAAGACGCGCATGTCGCTGATCTTCACACCGTTAAAGCCGATATCTGCTGATGCCTTGGTATCGCGATTGGTGATAGTAAAGCTGTCCATTTCCACATCGACGCTTCCATCCGCAAAGTTAGCCGTCACCTTGGATGTGCCTTCACCCAGATCGAAATTCGAAGTGGTGTCGAAATAGCTCGCTTGCGCTTCGCCATTAAAGACAGCGGTGCCAGTCGTTGGCATGTCAGCTTCGCGGGTGACGACACCGTAAAGTCCTGTGGCCACATAAGGAACGGTCGAGACGAAATAGGAGTGCGAATAGGCGCGGACGTAATCATAGTTGCCCTTGAACCCTTGCGCAGGCGTTGAGACAAGCGTCGACGTTCCATCCGTCAAAAGCCCGTTTGCGGTGTAGCCGTTAGGATCAACCAATGTGTACGTGCCATCGTTTATCGTTGTGGCCCCGGTTTCATGGTTAAGCGTCCCCGAAGACGTGCTTAGCGTCGTCGCGGTTGGAATTGTGCGCAGTTTCAAAACAACACCGCCCAAAGTGCTGGTCGTGCTGGCTGTACTTACGAGCGTTTCATACTCTGAACTGTTGGTGCGCGATGCCGAGTTTGTGGAGTCACCGACAGGAGTACAAGCGCCAAGGACATAGAACAAAGGCAGCGCATAGATCAGGCGAAACAACAGTGGCACGGGGTATTCCTCAGACAGCAGAGATACGCAGCAGCTTAGCCAAAAAGCCTGCGAAGAATAGTTTATTCGCTTGTGTCGTCCGTCTTTGGCCGGAAAGCGCTTAGACAGCGACCCAATACAAAACGCTAAAGATACCCGCTGACATTAATGCTGCTGCTGGAACAGTGATGACCCAAGCGGCGACAATTGTCATGAAATGCGAACGACGCACAAGTTTGCGGCGACGACGCTCGATCGGCGCAATAACTTTGGCTTTGGGGACATGGCCTTTGGCGTTACGCAGACGCCGTTCCATATGCCATTCACGATAAAACCCGACGCCAAAGATGCCACCAACTGCGATATGGGTGGAACTTACAGGTAGGCCCAACCAGCTTGCTACGATCACTGTGATCGCTGCGGACAGGGCGACACAATAGGCGCGCATGGGGTTCAGTTTGGTAATCTGGCTTCCTACCATACGGATTAGTTTTGGGCCAAACAGGAACAGACCGAATGAGATACCAAAGGCTCCAATCACCATGACCCATGTTGGGATCGCCACTTTGGACGAGAAATCGCCAAACTCAGTCGCATGAACAATTGCCGCCAACGGGCCAACCGCGTTTGCCACATCGTTTGCACCATGGGCAAAGCTGAGAAGGGCGGCAGAGAAGACCAATGGGATGCCAAACAGAACCTTGAGCGATTTATTGCGGTTCTCTAGGCCTTGAGACTGGCGATGGATCAATGGGCGTGTGATGAAATAAGTTGCGACGCCCAGCGCGAGCCCGATCAAAAGCGCCGTTTGGATGTCGATTTTCACAATCCGTTTAAGACCCTTCATCGACAGGTAGGTCGCGAAGACACCAGCCATGATCGCAATAAGGATCGGAACCCAAACGCGCGCTGCTGCAATCTTGTCGTCACGGTAAATGATTTTGTGTTTGATCAAAGCGAGGAACGTCGCGGCGAATAACCCGCCGAGTACCGGCGAGATAATCCAGCTTGCGGCAATAGCACCCATCGTGGGCCAGTTCACAGCGGCAAAACCAGCGGCAGCGATACCTGCTCCCATGACACCGCCCACGACAGAGTGCGTCGTCGAAACGGGCGCACCCACATAGGTGGCCAGATTAACCCAAAGCGCAGAACTGATCAGTGCAGCCATCATGGCCCAAATGAATACTTGCGCGTCAGACACCGCTTGGGTGTCGATAATACCTTTGGAGATAGTAGAAACAACATCGCCACCTGCCAAAAGCGCGCCTGCGCTTTCGCAAATCGCGGCAATCGCAATCGCACCGCCCATCGTCAGCGCATTGGCACCCACCGCGGGGCCCATGTTATTGGCAACGTCATTGGCACCGATGTTGATCGCCATATAGGCACCAACCGCTGCCGCAGCCGCGACGATCAAGGAGCCTTCAGTGCCACCGAACCAAATGATGGCGATCAAGAATGCCATCAAAATAAAGGCAAATGCGATGCCGAGACCAACCATCGGGCGCGCCACGTAGTTGGTCGCCATTTCAAGTTGACTAATTCTGTTAAGATCGCGGTCCAGTGTTTTCCACTGGCTGCCTAGGGGATCATTAGCCATTTTCGGTCTCTTTCACGCACGACAAGGTTGCGACGCGGTTAGAGACGAAACCGATTCAAGACAAGCGTTTCGTCGCACTTTAAATCAATTTGCGGTTTGCGCTAACGCAAGGTCAGAACTGCTTCAAGATCGCCTGTAGGCCTGGTTCGTCCACCATTTCAGCGGCTTGCGCTGGATGTACCCACTTGCGCGTACGTTCAAGCGCCTCTGGAAAGCTATCTTCAAGGTGATCCACCTCAACCGCATAGACTTGCGTCGCGCAAGATACCGTAGCGCCACCGTCCATCCGTTTATCATAATCATAAACGCCAATAGGTTCGGGCGCGATGTTCGCGGCTTTGACGCCTGCTTCTTCCCAAGCTTCCTGTGCAGCAGAGGCATTCGCTTCTAGCCCATCGATTGGCCAGCCTTTGGGCAAAATCCAGCGTTTGGTATCACGGCTGGTGATCATCAGAACTTTGCGGTCTTCGCCTGTGCCTTGGTAACAAATCGCCGCGACCTGAACACGATCGGGCCGTTGAACCAAGGGTTTCACGACTTCATTCCATGCTTTTGTGAGTAGTCCTACCATGTCGATCTGCCATCCTTTTCTTATTTTATGTGCCTATCCTTAACAGATCGTTGAAATTATTCAACTTTTAGCGAGATCGGCGTTTTGCACGCAAGGTCGGATCGGCTTCGCGCGGGTTTTCAGGCCATGGGTGGCGTGGATATCGGCCGCGCATATCCTTGCGTACATCCGCATATGACGTGTCCCAGAAGGCGGGGATATCTGTTGTGGTTTGCACAGGTCGTCCCGCAGGCGACAGAAGCGTCACGCGCAAGGCTTGACCCGCAACGACTGGATGCACGGTCGTACCAAACATTTCTTGCAAACGCAGTTCGATTTGTGGTGTGCCATATTCGTAATCAACCACAACGCGCCGCCCCAATGGTGTTTCCACATGCGACGGGGCCGCTTTATCAAGACGTTGGAGTTGATCCCAACTGAGAATGGATTTTAACGGTTCCAAGTACTTCAGAGCTTTGAGGTGCGCTGCGTTTCGCACGCCCCCCAAGAAAGGCAGCAGCCAATCTTGAATACTATCAAGCAAGACGTCGTCAGACAGGTCGGGCAGGTCTTCACCCGATGCGCGTAACAGTGCCACCCGCGTGCGAAAGCGTTCATCTGCAGGGGAAAAGTTCAAGCCTAGTGCGCGGACGCCGTCCAACATTGCCGCTGCGATAGCCTCTTCTGGCGCATCTTTCCACAGGCGTTCTTCAAGGATTAACGCACCGAATTTTTCGCGACTATAGGCAATCACGCGCCTGTCGCGTTTGGACCATGCGCATTCGTTGATCCACTTGATTTCATCGCCATACAGCGCGCGAATGTCGCTTTGATCAATCTGCGCAGCTTGGCGAATGCGGGCTTCGCGCGGATTGCCATCCGTATCGGTGACGACGATGAAAGGTGCGTTGCCAAGGACATCGCTTGGCTCCATCAACGCGCCTTTGCCACCCGACAGAATATAGCGCGGTTCGTCCCCTTTGCGCCGTTGCCCAATGCGATCAGGATAAGCCAGCGCTGCCATTGCGCCAAGGTTGAGATCATCAGTTTTTGCGTTCGGTGCCAACTTTTTAAGGCGCGTGATCTCTTGTTTCACGCGGCTCGTGTAGTCTTTTGGGACGCGCCCATCGCGCAAGGCCCGTAGGCGCAACACCAGATCACTGCCAGCTGCGCGCCCAAGTGGATCACGCTCGTTCAGGATCGCCGCAAGGTCTGCCGCCTGTGGACCAGCCTGCACGAGCATATGCCCCAGTCTTGGATGTAAAGGTAAACGTGCTAGGGCTTTGCCGTGCTTTGTGATGCGTTGGTCTTTGTCCAATGCGCCAAGGCTGTGCAGCAGGTCTTGTGCTTCTTTCAACGCGATAGGGGCGGGTGGCGTTAAGAACGGTAGATCTTCTGGCGGCGCCCCCCATAGTGCGAGTTCTAGCGCGAGGCCCGTCAGATCTGCCGTTTCAATTTCGGCGGGCGCGAAGGCGGGCAGGGTGCCGTTTTCGCCTTTGGCCCAGAGTTTATAAGCTGTTCCGGCCGCCACACGCCCCGCACGACCTGCGCGTTGCGTGGCTTGCGCGCGTGATGCGCGCTCAGTCACAAGACGTGACATGCCTGTGCCCGGATCGAAACGCGCGCGCCGCGCCAGACCGCTATCAACAACGACGCGAATGTCTTCAATCGTGAGCGAGGTTTCGGCGATGGATGTGGCAAGCACGACTTTGCGCAGACCACCCGTTTCTGGCTGGATCGCGGCGCGCTGGTCTTGAAACTTCATTGCGCCGAACAAAGGCCGCAGCGCGATGTCGGGGCCTACACGCTTGGCCAGCAAGGCTTCAGTCCTGCGAATTTCGCCTTCACCGGGAAGAAAGGCGAGGATACCGCCAGCCGTTTCATTCAGGGCAGTTACGATGAGGTCGGCCATGTTCGCTTCTAATCGGCGGTCCTTTGGATTCGGACGCGCAAGGAAGACCGGTTCAACTGGATAACTGCGCCCTTCGGATGTGATGACAGGGGCGTCGCCCAAAAGTGTGGCGACGGGGGCCGCGTCCAAGGTGGCAGACATTACGATGATACTCAGGTCTTCGCGCAAGGCGGCACGGCATTCGATGCAAAGGGCGAGACCAAGATCGGCATTGAGGGAGCGTTCGTGAAACTCATCAAAAATAACCGTGCTGATGCCCGTCAATTCAGGATCAGTCTGGATCATGCGCGTGAGGATCCCTTCGGTCACAACTTCGATCCGCGTGTTTGAGCCAGATTTGCGTGCGCCGCGCATGGCGTAGCCAACGGTTTCCCCGACAGGTTCATTGATCTGACCGGCCAGCCTTTCCGCGGCCGCGCGTGCGGCCAGACGACGGGGTTCAAGCATAATGATTTTACCTTTGGAAAGCCCAGCCTCCAGCACAGCCAAAGGCACGCGCGTGGTTTTGCCAGCGCCGGGAGGGGCCTGTAGTACGGCAACCCCACGGGCTTTGAGCGCGCTCAAAAGCGCGGGCAGGACGGCATCAATGGGCAAATCTTTTTGCATGATCTACCTATCGTCCAAAGCACGGGGCTAGACAACGCCTGCATGCTCAGTGAAAACCCCTATGAGTTTTTCTTAGAGGTCTCGGCATGGATATTCACGCGCTTGCCCAATCCGTTCAAAATGGCGATCGGCGTGCGTTGGCGCGTGCGATCACCTTGGTGGAAAGCGCGCGTGCAGATCATCGCGCGCAAGCGGCCGAGTTGCTGGAATTACTTGCACAGAGCGGGCGGCAAGCCTTGCGTATTGGTCTGTCTGGAACGCCGGGCGTTGGAAAATCGACGTTTATCGAGAGTTTCGGAATGAATTTGATCGCGCAGCGTCTGCGCGTGGCGGTTTTGGCGGTTGATCCAAGCTCGACGCGCTCTGGCGGGTCTATTCTTGGGGACAAGACGCGCATGGATCGCCTTTCTCGCGTACCCGAAGCGTTCATCAGGCCTTCGCCATCGCAGACGCATCTGGGTGGTGTCGCACGGCGTTCGCGCGAGGCGGTGGCCGTGTGCGAAGCGGCTGGGTTTGATGTGGTGTTGATCGAAACCGTCGGCGTTGGGCAATCCGAAACGATGGTTGCGCAGATGGCGGATTTGTTTGTGCTTTTGCTGGCGCCCGCTGGCGGGGACGAGCTGCAAGGCGTGAAGCGTGGCATCATGGAAATGGCTGATCTGATTTTGATTAATAAAGCTGACGGTGATCTGAAACCTGCCGCGACACGCACGATGGCGGATTATGCAGGGGCATTGCGTTTGTTGCGCAAACGCGCGCAAGACCCAGAAGATTTCCCGAAAGCATTGGCTGTGTCTGCATTAGAAGAAAATGGATTACAGACCGCATGGGACGAGATGAACGCGCTGGTGGCATGGCGACGTGAGCATGGGTTCTTTGATCGTACGCGCGCCGCGCAATCGCGTTTCTGGTTTGAAGAAGATGTGCGCCAAGCCTTGCTTGCACGCCTGACCGCTGTTGGCCCATTGCGTGATACAATGGCCGATTTGGGCGATGCGGTCGCACGCGGCGATGTCACGCCCGCGTTAGCTGCACAGCAAATGCAGGATTTGCTTTTTCGTTAAGGGATGGTGCGTGCAAAGCGCGCCGCCTTACGTGAGTTTGCGCGCGTCGCGGGCGAGAAGGGCAACGAAGCCCGCGATCATTTCGTTATTTTTCGGATTGGACGCATTCCCATCGAGCGCGCGCTTCAACACACCCTGTACAATCGCAAGAAAGCGGAAGTAGGAAAAGACGAGGTAGAAATTCCAGTTTTCAGGAATGTCGATGCCACGGCGCTCGCAGTATTTTGCGACGTATTCGTCCTCTGTTGGTATGCCAATTGCAGCGCGATCCATCCCTGCGAGGCCCTTGAACTCTGCCGCGTTCGGTAGACGCCAATGCATGCACTGGTACGCAAGATCGGCCAGCGGGTGGCCAAGTGTGCTAAGCTCCCAATCCAATAGCGCAAGGATTTGCGCGCTGTCTTTAGCGTATATCATATTGTCGATTCGATAATCACCATGCGCAATCGCGCTTGCACCGTCATCGTCGGGCATATTGGCACTCAGCCAATCCATCACGTAGTCCGCATCTGGCAAGGTTTGGGTTTCAGCGGCTTTATATTGCTGCGACCACCGCGAGACTTGCCGTTCAAAATAGTTGCCGGGCTTGCCGTAGTCCCCAAGACTGATGGTCGCCGGATCAACCGAGTGCAACGCAGCAAGCGTTGCGTTCATCGCATCATAGATTGCAGCGCGATCCGTTTGGTCGACTTCGGGCAACGCAGGGTCCCAGAAGATGCGCCCATCCAAGTACTCCATCACGAAGAACTGTGTGCCCATCGGGCTATCCTCACCAGAAAGGTGCAGCATTTTTGGAACGGGTACATCCGTCTGCGCAAGCGCACGCATCACGCGGAATTCGCGATCTACTGCATGGGCTGATTTCAACAGTTTCCCCGGAGGCTTGGCGCGTAGCACGTATTTGGATGCACCTGACGTGATCAGATAAGTCGGATTGGACTGGCCATCCGAGAATTTTTCAACGCTGTCCAATCGATCAAAACCATCGATATGTTCCAGTAAATAGCGCTGTAAATCTTCATGGTGATAAGTGTGCATCGCGTTACGTTCCGTCAGTGGGCATGGACAAGCTTCCCCTTAGTAAGCAATCCTTTCTCCAAACCCACAACTGTTACCTTGCGAAAGGACGCCACCGACATGAGCATGAATCTAGGCTTGAACGAGGTCCATGCACCGCTTTTGCAGCGCGTGCGCGATATGATCCGCGATGAGGTGATGCCGCTTGAGGACGAATATCACGCAGAAATCGGAAAAGAGGATCGCTGGACCTACACAACGCGCCAAGCTGAAATTCTTGAGGGGTTGAAAGCTAAGGCAAAGGCCGCAGGTCTTTGGAATTTCTGGCTGACGGATAGTGAACGTGGCTTTGGTCTATCAACTGTGGATTACGCATATTTCGCCGAAGAAATGGGACGTACTCCTCTGGGGGCAGAGGTGTTTAACTGCTCTGCGCCCGACACAGGCAACATGGAAGTGTTCGAACGCTACGGCACAGATGCCCTGCGTACCAAATGGCTGACGCCATTGCTTGCGGGTGAAATCCGGTCGGCCTATCTGATGACAGAGCCCGATGTGGCCAGTTCGGATGCGACCAATATTTCACTGTCCTGTGTGCGCGATGGTGACGACTATGTCCTTAACGGTGAAAAGTGGTGGGCCAGCGGGGCGGGTGATCCGCGCTGCAAGGTCTATATTGTTATGGTGAAAACAGGTGCGGATGATGCGCCAAAGCACCAACGCCATTCCATGATCGTCGTGGATGCGGACAGCGAAGGTATCGAAATTCTGCGACCCATGCAGGTCTATGGCCATGATGATGCGCCGCACGGGCACATGCACATTCGCTTTACGGACGTGCGCGTGCCTGCGGAGAACCTGCTCTTGGGGGAAGGCCGTGGATTTGAAATTGCGCAAGGACGCCTTGGACCTGGACGCATACATCATTGCATGCGTTCGATCGGGCAGGCGGAATCAGCATTGGAAATGATGTGCAAACGCTCGTTAGAGCGCGAGGCGTTTGGCAAACCGCTTGCACAACTTGGTGCAAACTTCGACATCATTTCAGAATGTCGCATGGATATCGAACAAGCGCGTTTGATGTGTCTTAAGGCGGCATGGATGATGGACAAAGGCGACGGGCGCGCTGCGGCTCCTTATATCTCGCAGATCAAAGTCGTTGCTCCGAATATGGCGTTAAAAGTGATTGACCAAGCGGTGCAAATGTTTGGTGCGCAAGGGATTTCACAGGATACACCGCTTGCGATGGCGTGGACGTGGCAGCGTGCGTTGCGCTTTGCGGATGGTCCAGATGCGGTGCATCGCAGGCAAGTTGCACGGGCGGAGTTGAAAAAATACACACAAGAGCGCATGTAACGTCGCTGTTGGGTGGTGAATCGCTTGACGCCTATCTGATATCGCCCTAAGACCCGCCAAGAGATTTACATGCGTTCGCGAAAGCTGCGCCCAATTTTGTTTGCTAGGGTTCGCCTAGTACCAAATGAACACGAGGATGTGCCCATGTCACGCCGTTGCGAATTGACCGGAAAAGGCCCGATGACGGGCAACAACGTAAGCCATGCGAAAAACCGCACCCGCCGTCGTTTTTTGCCAAACCTGAATGACGTGACGCTTCAGTCCGAAATTCTTGGTCGTGGCATAAAGTTGAAGATCTGTGCAGCAGCATTGCGCACAGTGGATCACCGTGGTGGTCTGGATCAGTTCTTCGCAAAGTCTAAAGACAGCGAACTGTCTGACACAGCGTTGAAAGTGAAAAAAGAAATCGCGAAAGCGCAGACGGCAGCAGCCTAAGCCCCCTTTCCGAATTTTTAAGAATTAGCGCCTCGTAGCTTTCGCTGCGGGGCGCTTCCTTTTGTCCGTTGAACAGAGTGTCATGTGGCATTAGATCTGAGCGTATGAAGCGTTTTTCGGATATTCTCGGTTTGGCTTTGGCGGCCATCATTGTGCTGACGGCGCAAAGCGCTGCGATTGCGCGCACGATGCCCGACGCGACCGGGCAAATGGTGATTTGTACAGGTACTGGCCCCTTGATGGTCTACATGGACGAAAACGGCGAGCCTACGGGTGCGCCGCATATTTGCCCTGACTATGGGCTGTCGTTGATCGTCGCTCTTCACAGTAGCCATGCATTTCCAATTGCGAGTGGAGCATGGAAAGACGGCGTGGTGCCTGTGTCGCACACAGAACCTGCAATTTTGAAATTTGGCACCCCAAGCGCGCGGGGACCCCCCGTTTTGATCTGATCTCAAATCATTCCTAAACATCAAATCAGATAAGGAGAGACACGATGTCTTTCACCTCCAAACTAATAACCGCTGCGGTTTTTGTGACGTTCGCTTTGCCCGCTTTTGCAGACGGCATCATGATCAAGGACGCCTATGTGCGCACAGCCATGAAAGGCGCGAAATCAGGTGCTGCATTTATGCAGATTATGAATCACACGGACACGGATGACCGCTTGATCGCTGCGGCTTCTGATGTGGCAAAAAAGGTCGAGTTGCATACTCATAAAGATATGGGTGAAGCTGTGATGAAGATGGTGCATGTAGAAGAAGGTTTTATCATTCCGGCAGGCGGTACGCATGGGTTGGCGCGCGGGGGCGATCATGTGATGTTCATGGGGCTGACGCAGGATATGGTTCAAGGTGAAAGCGTCGAGGTGACACTGACCTTTGAGAACGCAGGTGATATCGTTGTGCAAGTTCCTGTTGATCTGGAACGGTAGGATCATGCGGGCATGAAGCATAGTGATATGGATCACTCAAACATGAGTTCTGATAACTGAAAAGGTGAGGGGGCTTTGCCCCCGCGCCATAGGCGCTCCCCCAGAGTTTATTTTGCAAGATGAAGGGGGCGCGATTTGCTTTGTGATGGGCAGGGAGAGTTGAGATGAACCAAGATTTACCGATCCTGTATTCGTTTCGCAGATGTCCTTATGCGATCCGCGCAAGGCTCGCGATTGCGTGCTCTGGTATTCAGGTAGAGCTGCGCGAAGTCAGTCTGAAGGACAAGCACCCCACGTTTTTGCAAGCCTCTCAAAGCGGTACTGTGCCTTGTTTGGTGTCAGATGATGCTGTGATCGACGAAAGTTTGGACATAATGGTCTGGGCTTTGAAGCAGAGCGATCCTAAAGGTTGGTTGAATATGCCTGCCACGGGCTGGGATTTGATCGAGCGTTTCGATGGCTCTTTCAAGGATGCGCTGGATCGCACTAAATATGCGGTTCGCCACCCTGATCTAGACCCGCTGGAGCAACGTGCCATCGCGCACGACATTCTGGGCGATCTGGATGCATCGATGGGAGAATGGGTGTTTGATCGGCCCAGCCTTGCAGATTTCGCCATACTGCCCTTTGTGCGTCAGTTTGCATTTGTCGACAAACCGCAGTTTGACGCGCAATCATGGGCGCGGCTTCACGCATGGCTTGCGCGATTTCTAGAGTCGCCCGCGTTTCAAGACGTCATGGACAAGCGCGCGTTCTGGCAAAGCGAAGACGCGCCGATCTATTTTCCGTAAGCTGGCCTGTTAGGAACACATCTGCTGTGCGCGTTCACCAAACTTTTTATATCGCTTCCAGAATATTTCGTGGCTAGAGCGGTCCGACTGACGAATTTCCTGACTGCGATGGGGGTCTTTGAAGAAGGACGCGGCCAAACGCTGGTCAGATGAGCTTAGCGTCTTGCGCGCAGCTTTCTGGATGCAAGTGCACAGTCTGCGATTCGCGGCTTTGCGATCGGACTTCATGCAGGCGCGCGTAATTGTACCCGCCTCAACGGGTGCGGGAACCACAGGGTATAGTACACCCGCCAACGCGAGCGTCAAAATGATGTGTTTCATAGTTTTTGCCTCATTGTCGGCATGGGCGCGGATCTTGTGCCCATCGTCTCTCATGCCGATTACTCTTTCGCTAAATATAGCTTAAAAACAGCTAAGTTTCAATCATCGCTATGTATCGGCGAAGCTTTGCCAAAACGCTTCGTACAACACGGTGCATTCGCCACCTTGACCAAGGCGCGAATCCAACTCATATCCCAAGCATGACAGAGCTGAGCAAAATCCGTAATTTTTCCATCGTGGCACATATTGACCACGGTAAATCCACCCTTGCTGACCGCCTTATTCAAGAGACGGGCACAGTGAAGGACCGTGACATGCAAGAGCAAATGCTCGATAGCATGGATATCGAGCGCGAGCGCGGAATTACCATCAAGGCCAATACCGTGCGTATTGATTACAAGGCTGATGACGGTGAGGATTATGTTCTTAACCTGATTGATACCCCCGGCCACGTTGATTTTGCGTACGAAGTGTCACGCTCGATGCGTGCGGTTGAAGGATCGTTGCTGGTTGTGGACAGTTCGCAAGGTGTGGAAGCGCAAACACTTGCCAACGTCTATCACGCGATTGAAGCGGATCATGACATTGTGCCGATTTTGAATAAGATCGACCTTCCCGCCGCTGATTGTGACCGTGTCGCGGAGCAGATCGAAGATGTGATCGGGATCGATGCGACGGATGCTATTCAGGTGTCTGCCAAGACAGGGCAGGGCATCCATGCAACCTTAGAAGCCATTGTTACGCGCTTGCCTGCCCCGAAAGGGACACGCGATGCGCCACTGAAAGCTATGTTGGTCGATAGCTGGTACGACGCTTACCTTGGCGTCATCGTTCTGGTGCGCATCATTGATGGTGTGCTGAAAAAGGGCGAGCGGATTAAAATGCTGTCCAATGATTCCACGCATTTTGTGGACCGTATTGGCGTTTTCAAACCACAACGTGAAGCAATTGATGAGCTGGGACCCGGCGAAATCGGCTTTTTGACGGCGTCAATCAAGCAAGTGCGCGATACCCGTGTAGGTGATACCATCACACATGAAAAGAAGGGCACGACAGATGCTTTGCCCGGCTTTAAGCCTGCGCAACCGGTTGTTTTCTGTGGTCTGTTCCCTGTTGATAGCGCGGAATTTGAAGATCTGCGCGATGCGATTGATAAGCTGGCCTTGAATGACGCAAGTTTCAGCTTTGAGATGGAAACATCGGCTGCGTTGGGCTTTGGTTTTCGCTGTGGCTTTCTTGGTTTGTTACACCTCGAAGTGATCCGCGACCGGATCGAGCGTGAATATAACATCGAGCTGATCACGACCGCGCCGTCGGTGATTTACCACATCCATATGAAAGACGGGACGATGCAGGAATTGCATAACCCTGCTGATATGCCGGATCTAACCTTTGTGGATCACATGCAAGAACCGCGCATCAAGGCGACGATTCTTGTGCCGGATGAATACTTGGGCGATGTGTTGAAACTGTGCCAGGACCGTCGTGGTATTCAGGAAGACCTGACTTACGCCGGTACACGCGCAATGGTGGTGTATGATCTGCCTTTGAACGAAGTTGTCTTCGATTTTTATGATCGTTTAAAGTCAGTGACCAAGGGCTATGCGTCGTTTGACTATCAGATGATGGGCTACCGTCAGGATCATCTGGTGAAAATGTCGATCCTTGTTAATGATGAGCCTGTGGATGCGTTGTCCACGATGGTGCACCGTGATCGCGCTGAAATGCGTGGGCGCGCTATGGTTGAAAAGTTGAAAGACTTGATCCCGCGCCACATGTTCAAGATTCCGATCCAAGCAGCGATTGGCGGTAAAGTTATCGCGCGTGAAACGCTTTCTGCGATGCGCAAGGATGTGACGGCCAAGTGTTATGGCGGTGACGCAACCCGTAAGAAGAAACTTCTGGAAAAGCAGAAGGCGGGTAAGAAGAAGATGCGTCAATTCGGTAAGGTTGATATCCCTCAAGAAGCGTTCATTTCTGCGCTTAAAATGGATAATTAAAAGCCAAACCGCGTGAAAGCTTGATTGATTTCAGTGATGCGGCGTAACCTCTTCTCATAAATGGGAGAACTACTATGAAAACGATACTCTTTGCAGCAGCTTTGGCGTTAAGCGCAGGCGCGGCCCTTGCCGAAGGCATCGTCCATAAAGTTGCTGTGCATGTGAACGAAAACGACCCGCAAGTTATGAACATTGCGTTGAACAATGTGCAAAACTTGACAAAATACTATGAATCAAAAGGGGATACAGTCGACGTTGAGGTCGTCACCTATGGTCCCGGGCTCAACATGTTGATTGATGGAGCATCGCCAGTTGCGGATCGCATTGCGACCATGTCGCTTGAAATGGACAACCTGAGTTTTGCAGCTTGTGGCAACACACATCGCAAGATGTCCGAGAAAAAAGGCGAAGACATTGCATTGTTGGATGAAGCGACAATGGTGCCGTCTGGTGTCGTTCGCCTGATCGAATTGCAGGAAGACGGTTTTGCTTACGTGAAGCCGTGAAAATTTTCTAGGGTGCGTGCTAGCTCGCACCCTACGCTGAAGCTTTTCTTAGTTTCGCAAACGACGTAAATTCCCAATGTTCAGGCTTGCGCACGAAGCCATGGCGCACAGGGTCCATCCAGCACTGTTCCATATGCGCGTCAAAATCGGTTTTGCCCCGAATGTGATGTTCCCAGAATCGCCTGCTCCAAATCCCACGCTCTTGACGCTTGATGTCGCTGTGTCGAAGCGGGCCTTTTGCCAAATTGCGCGAAAACCGCGCTTTGATGATACGCCAGCGGGTAGAGTAGTCATGATCGCCGTCGGGCAAAGTCCAGATACAGTGCATGTGATCGGGCAACACGACCCATGCGTTCACTGTGACGGGACGCTCGCGTAGGCTTCGCTGCACAGCGCTGCGCAACAAAGTGATTTCGCGCAAGAGCAAATCAGAACCTTGTGCACGAAGGCCAACCGTAAAGAATACAGTCGCACCTGGGATTTTTGGACGTAGATAATTGGACATGCCACTTTTGTGGACAGGATCGATTAAGATTGAATGAATCTTCGTAAGGTGCGTGCTATCACGCACCCATCAAAAAAACAGTTACATTGTCGGGCTATGCAAATGTGAACTGGCTCAGCCTTGCGCGTGTGTTTTTGTTTGCAGCACGCGATGTTTGGTTCGTGGTTGGCGTACCGCTGTTTTTCTACAGTGTGTGGTCAGACGGGAGTGTGCAGGGCAACAAAGCTGCCTTTTTCATGATCGGTAGTTTCATGGCGCGTTGGGTGATTGCCTATGGTTTTGTCCAAAGCTTCGCGCCGAAAATTCTATCAACGCTGCCCGTGCAAAGTGCGTCTGGCTTAGCGGCGGATTGGGGGCGCTG
>CBFIGL010000036.1:0-19953 GCA_965662135.1 Planktotalea sp.
TCCTCCCAAACAGGTTGAATCACAGATCAGCCCTCAGGGGAATCCCTCACGATTCAGGTTCAAGCCGAAACGCTTTATTGTTGTTAGCCGATAATGGCGTTCAGCGTGGCCGAGGGGCGCATCACAGCGGCAGTTTTGGTAGCGTCGCCGTGATAGTAACCACCTAAATCAACTGCGGGGCCTTGGGCGGCAGCGAGTTCGGACAAGATTGCAGCTTCGCCTTCTGCAAGTGCCTTTGCGATTGGTGCGAAATGGGCTGCCAGCTCTGCATCATCGCTTTGTGCAGCAAGTGCTTCGGCCCAGTAACGCGCGAACCAGTAGTGGCTGTTGCGATTGTCAGGCTCGCCCACTTTTCGACTTGGCGAACGGTTATCATCAAGGATGCCTTGGGTTGCTGCATCAACCGCTTGCCCCAACACGCGCGCTTTTTCGTTAGAACGTGCATCGGCCAGGAACTGCAGGCTTTCACCAAGTGCGCAGAATTCGCCCAGGCTGTCCCAACGCAGGTGGTTTTCTTCCATAAGCTGTTGAACGTGCTTGGGGGCAGAGCCACCCGCGCCTGTTTCAAACAGACCGCCGCCCTGCATCAGTTTTACGATAGAAAGCATTTTCGCCGACGTTGCCAGTTCCAGGATCGGGAACAAGTCAGTGAGGTAGTCACGCAGCACGTTGCCTGTGATCGCGATGGAGTTTGCGCCTTTGGTAATCGTTTCCAATGAGGCGCGTGTCGCGGCGCGAGGCGCCATGATTTGGAATTTATCCGCAACTCCTTTTGCGTCGAGGATCGGCTTCACATAGGCGATCAGTTCAGCGTCATGGGCGCGATCCGCGTCGAGCCAGAAGATCGCCTCTGTGCCTTCGGTCTTCTGGCGCGCAATTGCGAGGTTCACCCAGTCTTCAATAGGAGCCTTGCGCGTGGAGGCGGAGCGCCAGATGTCGCCTGCTTCAACCTTATGTTCGTGCAGAACCGTACCATCATCAAGAATCATACGCACTGTGCCTGCGGCGTGAATTTCGAATGTTGTCGGGTGAGAGCCGTATTCTTCGGCCTTTTGCGCCATTAAGCCGATGTTTTGAACTGTACCCGCGGTGGCAGGGTTCAGCGCGCCGTTCTCTTTAAAGAACTTCACCGTTTCATCATAAACAGGAGCATATGAATTGTCAGGGATTACACAGTTTGCATCGGATTCCTTGCCATCTGGACCCCAACCTTTGCCGCCAGCGCGGATCAGTGCAGGCATAGAGGCGTCGATGATGACGTCGGAAGGAACATGTAGGTTGGTGATGCCTTTGTCGCTGTCCACCATATAGAGCGGTGGGCGTTTTTTCATGCAAGCGTCAATCGCGGCCATGATCGCAGGCTGGTCTTTGACGCGGGCCAGTAGATCACCCATGCCGGAATTGGGGTTCACACCAAGGTCGGCCATTTCGGTACCGAACAGATCGAAAACCGGTTTGAGGAAGACCTTGACCGCATGGCCGAAAATGATCGGGTCGGACACCTTCATCATTGTGGCTTTCATGTGCAGCGAGAAAAGCGTGGCCTCTTCCTTGGTGCTCTCGATTTCTTGTGCGAGGAAAGCGTCAAGTGCTGTGGCGCTCATGAAGGTCGCGTCGACCACTGTGCCTGCAGGATAGGAAAGGCCCTCTTTCAGAATGACCTCGCCCGTTGCAGTTTCCAGAACGATCTTGGCAGACGCTTCGCGCGGCAGGGTTGCGGATTTCTCGTTAGAGAAGAAATCACCGCCTTGCATCGCGGATACGCGGGTTTTGCTGTCTGCGGTCCATTTGCCCATACGGTGCGGGTTGTTTTGCGCATAGCTTTTCACAGCTTTGGCAGCGCGACGATCTGAGTTGCCTTCGCGCAAGACCGGGTTCACAGCGGAACCTTTGATCGTGTCGTATTTTGCACGGGTCGCTTTTTCGGCGTCTGTTTCGGGTGTCTCTGGGTAGTCGGGAAGTGCGTAACCTTGGGACTGAAGCTCTTTCACTGCTGCGACCAGTTGCGGCACAGAGGCAGAGATGTTGGGCAGCTTGATCACGTTGGCTTCTGGCGTTTTGACCAAACGGCCTAGCTCTGCCAGATCGTCGGATTGACGTTGATCTTGGTTCAAATGCTCGGGGAAGGTCGCAAGGATGCGGCCTGCAAGCGAGATGTCCTTCGTTCCCACAGATACGCCTGCTGCGGCTGCGAATTTTTGAATGATTGGCAAGAAAGACGCGGAGGCCAGTTCAGGTGCTTCATCGACTTTGGTGTAGATAATATCGGACATGTGGAAACCTCTTCAGAATGGAGTTGAAGCTTCCTTAGTGGATCATCGGGGAGTCGTCTACAGTATACCGTGGTATGCGGTGTCGCAGTTTACGGTTTAAATGATCGCCTTTTCCTCAAATGCGCGCCCTTGCGTAATCCGCTCGAACCCGAAGGGCGACATATCCAGCGTGCGATATGCGCCGTAGGTCAGCCATTCCGCCGTCCCGCGCCCCATTGCGGGGCTTTGTTGCAAGCCGTGACCGGAAAACCCGTTGAGAAAGACGAAATTCGTGATCTCCGGATGTGCCCCGAGAACCGCGTTTTGATCAAGCGTGTTATAGGCATAATGCCCCGCCCATTCGGTGACGACTTTGATCGCCTCGAACTGGGGAATGCGCGTCGCGATGATCGGCCAGATGTGGTTTTCCCAGCGGCTATCATCCATGTTGAAATCATCGGGCGCAACGGCGATGTCATCTTCAGCTTCGGGTGGTCCGCCAGCAAGGTAAGTCTTGGGGCCGTCTTGGCGAAAATGCACGCCGGAAGGGTCGATTGTCAGCGGCAAGTCCTGATCGAGCGGTTGTTCAGCGTTGAAAATCCATGTGAAGCGCTTGCGCGGCTCAACGGGTAGATTGATCCCCGCCATCTTGGCTGTCAACGCGGCGCGCGGGCCCGAGCAGTTAACCACTTGGCCACACCCGATCACTTCGCCGCTTTCCAATTTAACCGACTGTACTTTGCTGCCTTGCACGTCCATCGCGACGACGCGGCCTGTGACGTATTCCACACCGCGATCCTTGGCTGAGCGGCGCCACCAATCAAAGACTGTGCCGCCATCCCAATAGCCCTCATTTTTGAGGTTGATAGAGCCAAGCAGGATGTCATCCACATTATAGAACGGATAGCGCGCTTTGATCTCTTCAGGGGTCAGAAGCTGGGTTTCTGCGCCTGCTTCTAGCTGCACCTTTTGATTGGAGCGCAGCGTATCGGCAAAGCCTGCGTTGTCGGCGAGATACATGTAGCCGTAGTTCTGGATATCCAGCTCCGGCACGCGCGTATCGCCGCCCATATAACCGCGGAGATTCTTGACGAAATCGGCAGCGAACTGGCTGATCTGCACGTTGAGTTTGTTAGAAAACTGCTGACGCATGCAGGAATTCGTGTGTGCGGTGGAGCAGTTGGCGTAGCTGACGTCCATCTCAACGACCAGAACAGAGCCATCAAAATCGGGATTGTCCGTGAGGAACCACGCAGTGGAAGACCCCATCATAGCGCCGCCGATGATCACCACATCATAGCTGGTTTTGGAAGGCGCGTTCATTCTGCGCGCTCCACCGGTCCACCTTGGGCGTCCCACGTGGAAAAGCCTTCGCGCAGGTGCGCTGCGTCAAAGCCCATGTTTTGTAAGGTCTGCACCGTAAGCGCAGAGCGCCAGCCGGAAGCGCAGTGAAAGACAAACTGTTTGTCCTCGCCGAAGATCGGTTTGAAATAAGGGCTATCGGGGTCGATCCAGAACTCGATCATCCCGCGCGGCGCATGGAAACTACCTGGGATAAAACCGCCGCGCTGGCGTTCGCGCACATCGCGAATATCAACAATAACCACATTTGGATCATCGAGCATGGCGATCAGGTCAGGCGTTTCAATCTCGCGGATTTGTGCGCGCGCTTTTGCGACCATGTCTGCCGCGGTGGTTTTGAGTTTGGCCATGAGTGATCCCCTAGATGACACCGCTGCTAGAAAGCGCATCAATGGCTGCGCTGTCCATCCCTAATTCTTCCAGAATGGTGCGGGAGTGTTGGCCGAGAGCAGGGATCGCGTCCATGCGCGGCTCTGCCCCGATGCCACCGGGGGGCAGAAGCGCGGGCATGGGGCCAACGGGCGTGTCCACTTTGCGCCAGCGGTCCCGCGCCTCTAGCTGCGGGTGCGCCCAAAGCCCTGCCATATCGTTCATGCGCGCATTGGCGATGCCAGCGGCGCTAAGGCGGGTGATAACCTCTTCTGCGCTCCACTTTGAAAAGGCGGCCATGATGATCGCGGTCAGCTCCAGTTTATGCGCGGCGCGCGCGTGGTTGCTGTCAAAGCGCGGATCGGTTTCTAGCGCTGGTGCCTCAAGGATGTCGCGGCAGAAGGTGGCCCACTCGCGATCATTTTGTAGACCCAGCATCACTTCCTTGCCGTCCCCTGCCATGAACGGACCGTAGGGGAAGATCGTCGCGTGCGCGGCCCCTGCACGCGCAGGGGGTTCAGCGCCGTCAGTGGCGTAATACATCGGGTAACCGATCCATTCCGCGAGGGCCTCTAACATGGAAATGTTGATTTGCGCGCCTTTGCCCGTCTTGCCCCGTTGCAGCAGCGCTGCGAGAATGTTGGTGTAGGCATACATTCCCGCTGCAATATCAGCGACGGAAATGCCTGCCTTGCTCGGCTTAGCATCTGTCCCTGTGATCGACAGGAAGCCTGCTTCGGCCTGAACGAGCAGATCATAGGCTTTGCGCTCCGTCTCAGGGCCGTCAGGGCCGTAACCCGAAATATTGCAAACGATGAGTTTTTCATTGGTTTGATGCAGCGTTTCAAACCCAAGCCCCATGCGATCCGCCGCGCCGGGGGCGAGGTTTTGAACCAACACATCTGCGCCCTCGATCAGCTTGTGCAGCACGTCGATCCCAGCATCGGATTTCAAATCCAGCGTCAAGCTTTCCTTGGAGCGGTTGGTCCACACGAAATGCGAAGACATGCCGCGCGCGCGGGTGTCGTAACCACGGGCGAAATCGCCTGTCTTAGGACGCTCAATCTTTATCACACGCGCGCCGAGATCGGCGAGTTGACGGGTCGCGAAAGGGGCAGCAACCGCATGTTCCAGCGCGATTACGGTGATACCATCAAGGGGCAGCATCAAAACGACCTCGGTAGGCCAAGCATATGCTCGGCCACGTAGGAAAGGATTAGGTTGGTGGATATAGGCGCGACTTGGTACAGGCGCGTTTCGCGGAATTTACGTTCCACATCGTACTCAGCGGCAAAGCCGAAACCACCGTGGAACTGGATGCAGGCATTTGCGGCTTCCCAACTGGCCTTCGCTGCGAGGTATTTCGCCATGTTCGCCTGTGCGCCGCAAGGCTGCCCTGCGTCATATAAACGGCAGGCTTCGAAACGCATCAGGTTGGCGGCCTCAATTTCGATATGCGCCTCTGCAATGGGGAATTGCACGCCTTGGTTTTGCCCGATGGGGCGGCCAAAAACTTCGCGGGTTTTGGCGTACTCCGTCACCTTTTCGGTGAACCAATAGCCATCGCCTATGCACTCCGCTGCGATCAAAGCACGCTCAGCATTGAGGCCATCAAGGATATATCTGAACCCCATCCCTTCTTCGCCAATCAGGTTCTCGGCGGGGATTTCCAGGTTGTCAAAAAATAGCTCGTTGGTTTCATGGTTCACCATGTTGGGGATCGGTTTGACTGTCAGTCCGTTACCAATCGCGTCACGTAGATCGACGATGAAAACGGACATGCCAAGGGATTTTTTCGTAAATTCGGCAAGCGGCGTCGTGCGCGCGAGCAGGATCATCAGATCAGAGTGTTGGACGCGGCTGATCCAGACCTTTTGTCCGTTTATCACATACTTATCGCCACGCTTTTCAGCCTTAGTTTTGATCTTGGTCGTGTCAGTGCCTGTGGTCGGTTCGGTCACACCCATGCTTTGCAAGCGCAGTTCACCAGCGGCGATGCACGGAAGGTATTTCTGCTTTTGTGCGTCCGAGCCATGGCGCAGCAAAGTGCCCATATTATACATCTGCCCGTGACAAGCGCCGGAGTTGCCGCCAGAGCGGTTGATCTCTTCCATAATCACGCTTGCTTCGGTCAGCCCTAAGCCTGATCCGCCGTATTCTTCGGGGATGAGCGCTGCCATCCAGCCCGCTTTGGTCAGTGCATCGACGAATTCTTCGGGGTAGCCACGCTCGTGATCTATCTTGCGATGATATTCCGGTGGAAATTCAGCACAGAGCGCGCGGATGGCATCGCGGATGTCTTGGAATTGATCGCTCATGTGTGTGCTCCTAGGGTTGCTGTGCCTTGCATGGCGAGGACGCCGTCATGGCGTTTTATCCAAAGGTGGACGGTGCCGTCATCCTGCGTCGCGCCATGCACAGAAAAAGTATGTGTGTCGAAAACGGGTGCAAGTGCGCGAAACTCGAAAGCGCTGACTTGGTGGCAAGGCATTTCTCGGCGCAATAGGTCCAGCATCAGCGTAGCAAGCAAAGGGCCATGCGCGACGAGACCTTCGTATCCCTCAGTCCCAATGCAAAACGGTTGATCGTAATGGATGCGGTGGCCATTGAATGTCAGCGCAGAATAGCGAAACAGAAGCACGGGGTCGGGGACGATTTCCTTTGAAAAATCGCAGTACTCCGGCGCGCGCAGTGGCGTAGGAACGGAAGCCTTTGCATCAGGTGCGGCGCGGTAGACGATGTCGTGTTCTTCGCTCAGGCAGAGCGTTTGGACGTCAAAGACCTCATGTAGCACAGACACGAATACCAGATCACCACTGCGGCCCGATTTATGGGCAACGCTCTTGATCGTTGAGCGTTTTTGCAACGTCTGTCCGATCTTCATAGGTGCAAGGAAGGTCAGGCGACTACCTGCCCACATTCTGCGGGGCAAAGGAACAGGAGGCAAGAAGGTGCCAAGTGCGGCATGGCCGTCATATCCGCTGTCTTTTAGCTTATGAAGCGGCAGAAAATGCAGCCAATGCCACAAAGGTGGAAGGGGATCACCTGTGCCATACTCCGCATCATCACGATCCAAGGTCGCTGCCAAAGCATTTGATGGGAACGGCGCGATTGAATCACTGCGGTGTTCGACGCGCCCCTGCCATGTTTGCAAGTGATCAATATCGATGTTGGTCATGCGTTAACCTGCTGTTTTTGCTCTCAACAGTTTGAGCAGACTGCCAAGGGCAAAGCAAGCGGCTGCAACGCAGACGATTGTAGGTCCAGTTGGTGTGTCAAAGGCATAGGCGGATTGAAGGCCGCAAAGGGCTGAAAATGCACCGATCCCACCTGCGATGAGTGCCATGCGCTCGGGCGTGGCGGCGAATGGGCGTGCCGCAGCGGCGGGGATGATCAATAGCGCCGCGATCAGCAGAACGCCGACCACTTTGATTGCGACCGCGACCACCAAAGCCAGCGCAATGGTTAGAACCAATTGTTCGCGCCTTGGATCAATGCCAGCGGCGTGTGCCAAGTCGGGGCTAAGAGTTGACGTGAGAAGAGCAGACCATCGCCACCACAACAGACCCAAAACCAACGCCGCGCCACCCCAGATAACCAAAAGGTCCAATCGTGACACCGTAAGAATATCACCAAACAAATAGGCCATCAGATCAATGCGCACACCTTGCAAGAAAGACACAGCTACCAAACCGATTGCCAGGGCAGAATGCGCCATCACGCCTAGCAATGTGTCCATTGCATATCCGCGACCCGAGAGCGTTGAAACAATCCACCCCATCAACAATGCAACGACCAAAACCCCTGCGAAGACTGATGTCGAAAAAGAAAGCGCCAGTGCGACACCAAGGATCGAGGCATGTGCCGTGGCTTCGCCGAAATAGGCCATACGGCGCCAGACAACGAAACATCCTAAAGGCGCTGCTGCCAAGGCCACGCCAAGACCTGCAAGTGCGGCGCGCACGAGAAAACTATCAAGAAAATCCATTACGCATCCTCATGCTCATGTGTGTGATCATGGGAATGATCGTGGTCATGCGCGTGATGATGGTGATCGTGATCGTGACGATACAGCGCAAGCGCACCCTGTGTTCCCGACCCAAACAATGCGCGGTATTCAGGGGCAGAGGCAACGACTTCAGGCGCCCCTTCGCAGCACACATGTCCATTCAGGCAAATGACTCGATCCGAGGCAGCCATAACGACATGAAGTTCGTGGCTGACCATCAAGACAGCGCAGCCCATCGTTTCGCGCAAAGTTTCGATCTGGCGGTAAAACGCTGCCGATCCGGGTTGATCAAGACCTTGCGTGGCCTCGTCCAGAATGAGCAGGTCAGGCTTGTTGAGCAAGGCCCGCGCCAGCAAAACCCGCTGGAATTGGCCGCCTGACAGGTCGCTCATCTGGCGATTGGCAAGTGGCGCGACACCTGCTTGCAGCAATGCTTTGTTGGCTTCATCTGGCGCGACTTTGTGTGGAAGTGACAGAAAGCGTGCAACGCTCATCGGTAGGGTTGGATCAATGTGCAGTTTCTGTGGGACATAGCCGATGCGCAGGTCTGCTTTACGATCCAGCTTTCCGTCGAAAGGTGTTTCTGCCCCGATAAACGCGCGCAAAAGTGTCGACTTGCCGGACCCGTTTGGACCAACAATGGTGACGATTTCGCCTGCTTTTATGTCCAAAGTCACGTTCTGCAAGACTGTCGTTTTGCCGCGACGGATCGAGATGCCTTTGGCGCTGATTAAGCTCATTTCACACGATCCTCTTTGCAGTTGGGGCAAACACCTTCGGCTTCAATCACCGCGCGCTCAATTTGAAAACCGGCAATTTTCGCGCTGGAGCCCAACTGCCCGTGCTCTGTCTTGGTATTTGCTTCCGCAACCGCGTCACACTTGCGGCAAATCAAAAAAGCAGGATCATGGATCTCGCCCGGATGGGCGCAGGCAACAAATGCGTTCAGTCGTTCGATCTTGTGGGCAAATCCATGCGAGACAAGAAAGTCCAATGCACGGTAGGCGACGGGGGGTTGCGACCCCAGCCCTTCAACACGCAAACGATCAAGGATGTCATAAGCCCCAAGCGCGCGATGCTCTTGCAGTAATATTTCCAGAACACGTCGTCGCACAGGGGTCAGCTGCAGGCGCGCCTGCGCACAATGTTCTTCGACTTGCGCCATGTTCTGCGCGATGCAGTCAGCGTGATCGTGGTGTGAAAATCCAATGGGGTCCATATTGTCCAACATTTTGGTTGACGTTTAGTGTTATGATATAACATATAGCGTCTCGTGCAATCATATTAAGAGATACCCGATGTCTAAACTTGTCTCCACAGTCTTCTTTACGGCCCTCGCTTCAACTGCATGGGCAGACGTGCCGCGCGTCGTTGCGGATATTGCGCCTATCCATTCGCTGGTCGCGCAAGTGATGAAGGGGGTCGGCGAACCGTCGTTGTTGATCGAGCCCACCGCTTCGCCACATTCCTACGCTTTGCGACCCTCACAGGCTGCAAGTTTGGAAAAAGCAAATGTCGTGTTTTTGAGCAGTTCTGCTTTGATGCCTTGGTTGGTGCCATCGCTAGAGAAACTGGCCACAAATGCGATGCTTATTGATCTGATGGAGATTGAGGGCGCTGTCCAATTGGCCTCCCGCGGGAAACATGACCACGCGGATGAGGATGATCATGACGATCACGCGGATGAGGAAGATCATGAAGACCATGATGATCAAAACAAAAACGAAGCGCACGACGATCACGATGATCACGATGAACATGCCGATCATGATGAACACGGCCATGACGGTGGCGGTTTTGATCCGCATGGCTGGCTGGGAATCGAAAACGCCCAGCTTTGGGTGCGTACGATCTCAGCGACTTTGAGTGAAGCCGACCCGGAAAACGCAAATCTTTATCGCGCGAATACTGTAGAAGCTCTTGCCACATTAGAGGCTATGACATCCGACATCGAAGCCAAGATGAGTGCCGTTAAGAGTCAGCACTACATGGGCCTTCACGATGCGTTTCAGTATTTCGATCACCGTTTTGGGCCGGAATTCGCAGGGTCGATCAAACTTGGCGACGCGACTGCCCCTAGCCCTGCGCGTGTTGCGCTAGCGCGTGAAGAAATGGAAATCCACGAGGTGCGCTGCATTTTCCGTGAGCCACAACAAAGCGATCGCCTTGTTAATGTTGTCGTCGAAGGTACGGATGTCAAAGTTGGTCAAATTGATCCAATTGGGGCCACGCTAACACCCGGCCCCAATCTGTACACTGATTTACTATATGGCATCGCGGATAGTTTCGCATCTTGCCTTGCGGATTAACCTGCGATCATTTCAGAGTTGCGCACAATGACTTCGGCTTGCTTGATCGAAGCGATGTCGACCAAGCGGCCCTTGTAAACAGTTGCGCCTTCACCGTTGGCTTTTGCAGTTTCCATTGCCGCGAGTATTTCGCGCGCCTCTGCGACGGCTTCATCAGAAGGGGTGAAGACTTCGTTAGACAGGGCGATCTGTTTCGGGTGGATTGCCCATTTGCCGACCATGCCCAGCGTTGCTGACCGTTTCGCCTGCGCGCGGAACCCTTCATCGTCCGAGAAATCGCCGTACGGGCCATCGACAGGCAAAACGCCATGTGTGCGACAGGCCGCAACGATGGCCGCTTGCGCCCAGTGCCATGGATCAGACCAGTAATTCGCGCCCTCATGATGCATGTAGTATCCCGCTTGCGTGCCGCCAATGCCTGTCGTGGCCATGCCCATGGATGCTGCGAAATCGGCCGCACCAAGGCTCATCGCTTGCAAACGGGGGGATGCGGCGGCGATCTCTTCGACATGGGAAATACCAGCAGCGCTTTCGATGATAATCTCGAAAGCAATCGGTTTTGTGCGCCCCATGGCAGCCTCAACGGCTGTGACCAAGGCATCCACTGCATAAATGTCAGCCGCGCAGCCAACTTTTGGGATCATGATCTGATCAAGACGTTCGCCGCCTTTTTCCAGCAAATCAACGACATCGCGGTACCAGTAAGGCGTGTCCAATCCATTGATGCGCACGGATAGCGTTTTGTTACCCCAATCCACATCGCTGATCGCTTTGATGACGTTCTCGCGCGCACTGTCTTTATCGGACGGGGCAACACTGTCCTCTAGGTCAAGGTTGATCACATCTGCTGCACTTGCTGCCATCTTTTCAAAGATCGCAGGGCGGGAACCTGGGCCGAAGAGTTGGCAGCGGTTGGGTCGTGCAACGGGTGTGGGTTGGATGCGGAAGCTCATGGCGCGCCTTTCGGGTAATTAAATTGCGAATTTTCTGCCTCACGGGTTATTTCGTTGCGAGCTTGCGTGCAAGCGGAATTTCTGCACCTGCATTCATGCGTGCTGCAATGCAGAAGCGCTGCGCGTGCAGCGTTTGCTCGGCTAATATTCGAATTTAATTCTAAAATTTTCATAATTGACGCAAGTTTATTTTAATATGATCCGAATTATTGGCGATAAAGCGAGAAAATCCACCCTTCTTCGCGGCAATCTTTGCGCGAACACTGATTCTGAGGGGACCACCATGATCGAGACACCATATCTACTTTTCTTGGGCGACGCGCCTGACCAACTTTCTGCGAAAGTCGCGCAAGGCATCAAAGACTGGCGCCCTGAAAATTCTGTGGGCCAACTGAGCTTGCCGGGTTGTGGCACTGATGTGGGCTTGCCCGAGATGACTTTGGCTGAAGCGAAAGCAGCAGGCGCAAAGACGCTTGTTATTGGCGTGGCAAACCGGGGAGGCATTATCAGCCAAGCTTGGAAAGAGGTTCTGATCGAAGCGATTGAGATGGACTATGATCTGGCGTCCGGCCTACACAACCTTTTGCGTGACGAAGGCGATCTTGTAGCAGCCGCTCAGGTCAATGGCACAACTTTGCACGATGTGCGCGTTCCGACGGTTGGCTACCCGATCGCAAACGGTATCAAGCGCACAGGCAAGCGATGCTTGGCTGTTGGGACAGATTGTTCTGCAGGCAAAATGTACACAGCTTTGGCGATGGACAAAGTGATGCAGGAACGCGGGTTGAAATCCACCTTCCGCGCGACGGGGCAGACGGGTATCCTGATCACAGGTCACGGCGTGCCGTTGGATGCAGTTGTCGCTGATTTCATGGCGGGGGCGGTTGAGTACCTTACACCTGACAATGACGAAGATCACTGGGATATGATCGAAGGGCAGGGCAGCTTGTTCCACGTGTCCTATTCCGGTGTGACTATGGCGCTTGTACATGGTGGTCAGCCTGATGCGCTGATCCTGTGCCATGAACCAACGCGCACGCACATGCGCGGCTTGCCTACGTTCACGCCACCTTCGCTTGAAGCCTTGCGCGAAACTGCACTGCCGCTGGCTCAGGTCGGCAACCCCGCGTGTAAAGTCGTGGGTATTTCCGTGAACACACAGCACATGTCGGAAGATGACGCCAACGCCTATCTGAAAGAAACAGAAACGCGCATGGGCCTGCCGACGGTCGATCCGTATCGCCACGGTGCGGACCGCCTGGTTGACGCACTCGCTGATATCTGATGCTTTTCGCGTGTTCTGGTTTTACTGGCACACGCTGACCTGACCAAAGGAAATACCCATATGCAGATCGCTGTCACGCATGACGTGTTCAAACTTGCCCAAGTCTTTACCATTTCACGGGGTTCACGCACGGAGGCAAAAGTTTTGACAGTCTGTTTGACGGACGGACATGTATCGGGTTGGGGCGAATGCGTGCCTTACGCGCGTTACGGCGAAACAATGGAAAGCGTTGAGGCACAGATCTGTGCCCTGCCAACAGATTTCACCCGTCAATCGTTGTACGAATTGTTAGAGCCGGGTGCTGCGCGCAATGCGGTAGATTGCGCGCTTTGGGATCTGGAAGCCAAACAAGCAGGTAAACCTGTTTGGCAACTGGCAGGTCTTGGCAAACCGGGTCCAGAGATTACGGCCTATACCCTTTCGCTCGACACGCCTGAGAAAATGCAACAGCAGGCGGCAGAGAATGCCAAGCGTCCGCTTTTGAAGATCAAACTTGGCACACCAGATGATATGCCCCGGCTTGAAGCCGTGCGTCGCGGTGCCCCTAAGTCACGCATTATTATTGACGCGAACGAAGGGTGGACGGCAGAGGTTTACGCAGAGCTCGCACCGCATCTTGTTGGTCTTGGAGTCGAGCTGGTCGAGCAACCGCTTCCCGCTGGTGATGACGATATGCTAAGCGAGATTGAACGCCCTTTGCCCGTTTGTGCAGATGAATCCTGCCATGATCGCGCCAGCCTGCCCAAGCTGAAGGGCAAGTATGATGTCGCCAACATCAAACTGGACAAAACAGGTGGTCTGACCGAAGCGCTTGCGCTGAAAGCGGCGGCGCTGGCTGAAGGCTATGACGTTATGGTTGGCTGCATGGTCGGCTCGTCTCTTGCCATGGCCCCTGCGACATTGCTTGCGCAAGGTGCGTTGTTCACGGACCTTGACGGCCCGCTCTTGTTGGCCGAAGACCGCGCGACACCGTTGCAATTTGACGCCGAAGGCGTTCACCCCCCTGAACCTGCGCTTTGGGGCTAAAGGAGACTAACATGACCCGCACTGTATATGTTAATGGCGAATACCTTCCTGAAACCGAAGCCAAGGTGTCGATCTTTGATCGCGGCTTTCTGATGGCAGATGGTGTTTATGAGGTGACGTCGGTTCTGGGCGGTAAGTTGATTGATTTCGAAGGCCACGCAATCCGCTTGGAACGGTCGTTGAATGAATTGGACATGCGCACGCCGATTTCCAAAGAAGATCTTTTGGAGGTGCACCGCGAATTGGTGCGCGTGAACGAGATTGATGAAGGTATGATTTATCTCCAGATCACCCGCGGCGCGCCTGAGGATCGTGATTTCGTTTTCCCTGATCCAGACACAACGCCTTCTACAATCGTGTTGTTTACACAGAACAAGCCGGGTCTTGCGAATTCGCCTGCCGCCAAGAAAGGCATTAAGATCATATCCATTGAAGATCAACGCTGGAGCCGTCGTGACATCAAAACTGTTCAACTGCTTTATCCAAGCATGGGCAAAATGATGGCCAAGAAAGCAGGCGCGGATGATGCGTGGATGGTTGAAGATGGCTTCGTAACTGAAGGCACATCTAACAACGCTTATATCGTTAAAGGCAACAAGATCATCACGCGCGCTTTGTCTAACGACATTCTACACGGTATCACCCGCGCTGCGGTTTTGCGATTTGCCAAGGAAGCACAGATGGAAGTGGAAGAACGTAACTTTAGTATCGAAGAGGCTAAAGAAGCGGATGAGGCGTTTATTACATCTGCATCGACTTTTGTGATGCCTGTGGTCGAAATTGATGGGGCGTCATTGGGGGACGGAACACCGGGTCGCGTCGCACCGCGTTTGCGCGAAATCTATCTTGAAGAAAGTCTGAAGCAAGCGATCTAAGCAACCGTTTGTAACGACGTAGTTTAAAAAGCCCGCGCTGGCATTTTGCCCGGCGCGGGCTTTATGCGTTCTGCCACAGCTCATTCCCTTTGCGCAGAGGTCCGCTGATCCGATTTGATGCGATTACAGAATATTGTAATCTATTGAATATTTGAAGCAACACGAGGGCAGGGCGATGCGGAAATTCCTAGGGCTAGTGCTAGTGGCAGCAGGAGTTGGTGGTTTGGGCTATTGGGGCGCAAAAGATCACGCGCTTGATATGCAAAATGCGATTGCGGAACGCGCGGAGATGGCGACATCCGGTGCAGTTCACGGCGTTCAGACCCAAGTCGAAGGGCGCGACATTCGTGTAAGTGGCCTCGCTGATAGCCAAGCTGAAGCAGATGCGCTGCTAAGTGCATTGAATTCTGTTGAAGGTCGTCGTGTGGTTCTTAACGAACTGGACATTTTGCCCGCTGCGGATCCCTACACGACTGCGGCGGCGAGCAAGTCCGGACAAACGCTGTTGCAAGGCAATGTGCCTAGCGAAGAGATGCGTGCGGTCTTGGCGCAAAGCGGCGCTGTTGGTGCAGATGGACTTACCCTTGCATCTGGTGCGCCAGAGCGCTGGGAAGCCGCGATGGGTTCGGGTCTGAGGGCTTTATCGCAAATGGATGAAGGATCGGTTTCCTTGAACGGAACGGTATTGCGTTTGACGGGGTTGGTGAATGAGCCAAGCGATCGGGACGCTTTGATTGCCTCTGTCGCTTTGCCAGAAGGATACACGTTGCAAAATGATATCGAAACACGGGATGATGGCGCGCCGGTTGCTTTTGATATCACCTACGACGCTGCGAAAGGTGTCGTTGTGAACGGAAAACTACCCAGCGGTCTGGATCTGGCACAGATTGGTGACGCGCTGGGCATAGCAAAGGTCGCGGGCGACGCTGACGCAGGCATCAAAGGGGATCCAAGCATTGTCCTTGCGACATTGGCAAAGCTGAAATCATGGTTGCCCGAATTTGAGAGTGCGACCTTGCGGATGGAAGATGATGCGCCAAGCTTGACGGGGATGACAACGCCCGGCGTGAACGCTGACCTGGTGCAAAGGAGCATTGCAGCAGAGCTTGGTGAAGGCGTTGATTTGGCCCTCTCGCGGGCCACAAGCACCCCCCAAACCGGAGCTGATCGTGTCAATGCCGCCACTGGGGTGACTGAGCGTTTTCAATTCGGATCATGGTTGCCGAAAACCAATTTCACACCGTCTTTGAACACTTGCGCGGAACAAGCAGATAAGTTGCTTGCGAATACCAAGATCAATTTTCTTAGTGGCTCCACCGATCTAGGGCCGCGCAGCCAACGTGCGATCAATGCTTTAGCGGCGATCATGGGGCCTTGCGTGCGCAATGCGCGACTTTCTGTTGAACTGGGCGGACATACCGATAGTACCGGTTCGGGCAATTACGAGCTAAGCGCCGCGCGTGCATTAGCTGTGGGCGAAGCGATGATTGCGCGTGGTGTGCCGCGCGACGCAATTTCGGCTGTGGGATATGGCCCAAGCAAACCAATTGCAGACAATGCGACCGAAGCAGGTCGCGCTGCGAACCGCCGCACCACGGTGCGCTGGACCCAATAATAAGAGTGGAAGGATATTACTATGTTTCGTGAATGGGGTTTTTTAATAAGCGAGATGGTCGTGTTGATCCTTCTGGCAGCACTGTTGGGATTGTTGGTCGGATGGCTGATCTGGGGGCGTCGCAGTACCGTAGAAATCGACAATGGCGACGCCGACCGTTTGCGCCGCGACCTTGAAACCTGTCGCGCTGGGTACGCTGAAAAAGACGCGCGTATTGCAGCGTTAGAGACAGCAGACTCCGCGACAGACCTGGCGGCAGATGCTCCTGTGGAAACACCCGCAGCAATCGCATCATTTGGTGAAGCGATGCCAGAAGCTGCAGTTGATTATGACGGCGACGGCATTGCTGAGGGCGCGGATGAAGGCGTGAAACCTGCAACCCTAACCGCCGCGCGCGGTGGTATTGCAGATGACCTAAAGCAAATCAAAGGTATCGGCCCGAAGATGGAAACGATGTGCAATGCTTTGGGCTTTTATCACTTCGATCAAATCGCAGCTTGGACGCCAGATGAGGAAGCGTGGGTCAACGCCAATCTTGCAGGATTTAAAGGCCGTGTCAGCCGTGACAATTGGATTGAACAGGCCAAATTGCTGGCCGCGGGTGGTGAGACAGAGTTTTCAAAGCGCGTTGAAGGTGGCGACGTTTATTAGAAAAACGGCCTCTGCGAAGTCTGTTTCGCAGAGGTAGATACTTTAGGTTGCTTGTTTGTGAGACACTTCAAACGCAGCCTTTTGTTCATCTGAGGCACCCGTTTGATGCTGTGCGCGCCATTCATCAAAGGGCATCCCGTAAAAGGCTTCACGTCCTTCGTCTTTGCTCATTTCGAGACCACGTTCGTTCGCGGCTTCTTGGTACCAACGTGACAGGCAATTTCGGCAAAACCCGGTCAAGTTCATCATGTCGATGTTTTGCACATCAGTGCGCTTTGCCAGATGATCGCGCAGACGACGAAAGGCGGCGGCTTCAAGTTCGAGTTGAGTTTGTGCGTCCATGACGGTCTCCTGTTTGGCGTGTCTTAAAGATTGGTGTGACTTAACGCTTTTTCAAGCAAAGGTGCCAAGCGTTCTGCCCAAGCGCGCTGCTGTTGCTGCGTTTCGATCAGGTCGTTGCGCAGCTCAACGAGCACATTGAGATGGCCGTGCGTTAGTGCATGGGTGTCTACCGCGTCACCGGGCAAATGTCCGTGATAAGGTTCGTTGTCGCCAATGGTTAGATCGTCTTCATCGTCCAGCACATCCAATAGCGCGCGCGCAAGCCGATCATCCTGCGCATATAAAACGCCTATCTCCCAAGGGCGCTTGGGGCGTCCTTTCAGTTGCGGTGTGAAAGAGTGGATCGACAATAAAACGGGATCTTGACGCCTTGCTATCAACGCCGCAAGCGCGCGGTGGTAGGGGCGGTAACATGCCTCCAATCGTTGCTCTAGTTCCAGGGCACCAGCATGACGGTTGGCGGGGATAATGGTGCCATCGTATAACTTCATTAACAAGGTTGGGTCATCGTGGCCGCGATTAGGGTCAATCACAAGGCGGGAGAAGTTCGAGCAAATTACAGGTGCGTCCAGAAGGTCGCCCAATGCTTGCGCAACACCAGCGGCCCCGATGTCATAAGCGATATGACGGCTCATGTCCTGCGTGCTGATCCCAAGATCGCCGTTGTTTACAAATTCTGGCACTGTATTGGCGGCGTGATCGCTGGTGATTGTCCATCGGCTTTTGCGCGTGTTGCCAAATTCAAAGAAGGGTTGGTATGTCACATGTTTGTTTCCTAGTTGCATTAGCAATAGGGTAGTTGCTCAACAATGTGAAATACGCAATAAGACGGTAGCTATGTTAGCGTTAACATTTTGGCGCTTGAAAAACGTATGATATGGAATAGGGACTATTTATGAGACGCGAACGCAGTGTTAAGATTGTAGCGACTTTGGGGCCGGCCTCTAGCGACTATGAAATGATCCGCGCATTGCATGAAGCGGGCGCGGATGTGTTCCGTCTGAATATGAGCCACGGTATTCACGATAAAATCGCAGAGCTGCACAAGATCATTCGCAAGGTCGAAGCCGATCTTGATAGTCCGATCTCAATTCTCGCTGACCTACAGGGCCCGAAACTGCGCGTCGGTGAGTTTGCGAGTGGCTCGGAAGAGCTGGTCGAGGGTGCAGATTTCCGATTGGATCTGGACGATGCGCTGGGCGACATCAACCGCGTGACACTGCCTCACCCTGAAATTTTCGCAGCCCTAGAAGCTGGCGCATCTTTGTTGGTGAATGATGGGAAAATCCGTCTGAAGGTGAAAAAATGCGGCGCGGACTTTGCTGATTGCGAAGTTGTGATCGGTGGCATGATTTCTAACCGCAAAGGTGTGAACGTCCCTGATGTGGTTCTGCCCCTTGCTGCCTTGTCGGAAAAAGATCTCGCAGATCTGGAATTCGTGTGTGAACTGGGTGTGGACTGGCTTGCGCTTTCTTTTGTGCAACGCGCTAAAGACGTGTGGGATGCACGTGACCTGATTAAAGGGCGCGCAGCAGTCCTGTCCAAGATCGAAAAACCTTCTGCTGTGACAAGCTTTGATGAAATCCTCGATGCCTCTGACGGTATCATGGTGGCGCGCGGTGATTTGGGCGTTGAACTTCCGGTTCAGAATGTACCGCCTATCCAGAAACGTTTGGTGCGCAAGTGTCGCGCGGCTGCGAAACCAGTGATCGTTGCGACCCAGATGCTTGAGTCGATGATTGAAAGCCCCATGCCGACACGCGCCGAAGTGTCCGACGTTGCAACAGCAATCTATGAAGGTGCGGATGCGATCATGCTTAGCGCGGAAAGTGCCGCAGGCGACTATCCGATCGAAGCAGTCACCACGATGGACAATGTTGCTCGCGAAGTTGAAAGCGACCCGACATATACAGAAGTTATCGAAGCATCGCGCACCGCAAGTCGCACAACCGTTGCAGAAGGGATAGTTGCCGCAGCTCGTGAAATTGCCGAGACAACAGAGATCAAAGCAATCTGTTGTTTCACTCAAAGCGGAACAACGGCGCTTTTGACTGCCCGTGAACGGCCGCGCGTGCCAATTATCGCAATGACGTCACAAATTCGCACTGCACGTCGTTTGGGCCTGACTTGGGGTACATACTGCGTGATGACCGGTGAACTAAAGCGCTTTAAGAGTGCTGTTGTCTCTGCCGCGCGTGCTGCGCGTTCAAGTGGACTGGCTAAAGAAACCGATCAGATCGTGGTAACAGCAGGTGTACCGTTTAATATTCCAGGTACGACCAATATCCTTAGGGTTGCACCTTGTGAGGAACGTTTGATTTACGCCTCCGATCCAGAGTAGCGTCTTGCTTATGTAATGCGTGAAGGACGGATAATGAGTTATGATTTAGCACTGGTCCTTGGAATTGTGATTGCAGGTTTTTCAGTCCCCGCAATCGTTTCTGCGTTTTCTGATAGCCGTGCCCCTCGCGCTGCGTCCCTTATGGTACTGCTTGGGGGTGGCTTGATCGCCTGGGCGCTGACGGGAAAGCCAGGTGGTTACACGCTAGATCAAATTCCCGATATTTTCGTGAAAGTCACACGTTCTTTGATTGGATAAACTTATCCCTTGCGGAATCTGCGGCCCTGTCCTAAACGGCCCTTTCCAAGCGCGAGTCCGGCTTAAGTGGCATGCCGAGTGTTCGCGTTCCTACCGACCCTAAAAGGAGACGGAAATGCCCAAGATGAAGACGAAATCGAGCTGCAAAAAGCGGTTCAAAACAACGGCGAGTGGCCGTGTTGTGGCAGCGCAAGCTGGCAAACAGCACGGTATGATCAAGCGCTCTAACAAATTCCTTCGCAACGCACGTGGCACGTCCACGCTTTCGGCTCCTGATGAGAAAATCATCAAGTCGATGATGCCCTA
>CBFIGL010000037.1:0-17627 GCA_965662135.1 Planktotalea sp.
CATTTCCTGACTGAACGACATCACCACCGCAATACGCGGCACAGGTGCATAGGCCAACCAGCTGTCGGGATTCGTATCCACATAGCGCAAGGTCACGTTGAGAAACTCTTGGTAAGACGCAGGAATAATGGCCCGGCACAGGGTAACGAAGTCCGCGAAACGCTCGGGTGATACGAAGTATTCATGCAAAATATCGGTGCGATCGGGGTTGCGATCATCCAGCGTCACAACGGGTTCATTAATCAAACTGTTGCGTGTCGCTGGCCCGCTTGCCAAAGTCTCCCGCAGGCATTTCGGCATAAGACGGCTCCAAACGCTGGTTCTGCGCAAGGTCCACATCCATTTGTGTAATGATCTCGGTCAGCCCGTAACCACCCATAGTCATCCCGAACAAATCGACATTTTCTGTGCGCGAACACGTGACCAATTCACCATCCGGCAAAACCATCTCGTAAGAGCGCACCGTGCTGCCCATCGGCCCTTCTTTCACGGGCCAACCATGAGCATTGACACAGAAAGTCGCGGCAATCCCGAAGTCATTGTTGGATTGCATCACACGCGGCCCAAGGCCCAAAGGGTCTGTCGCGGAGATAACGTCGCTCCAACGTGCACCCGCGTGGACGCGCATCATTTTACTGGAGACATCAGTCTCAACCAAAGCATTGTCAAAGGTAATCGCGTGCCCCTCACGAGGAATGGCCTGCCCCCCATAGAGTGACGCGCTGCGCCAACATTAACCGAACGCCCGTTGGCGCGTGCCATACAGCGTCGGATTTGACGGGGACCATGTTTTCACCGCCCACCCACCAATAACTGCGCCACCTCCTAAAAGGGCTGCGCGGCGTGTTATTGTTTTCAGCTTTGCCATCGTGCAGTCCTCAAACTCAGATCATTGATTTTGAATCGTATAAGTGCATCGCGAATTAGTCGAAAGGTAGGTTTACCATACCTTGTTTGCACCCAAGACGAAGCAGGTAAACGGCGAAATTCTGTTTTAAGATACTTTGAACCTTGGACACCGACGTTTTCGCGGGGTAGTATCGCGCTTCATACAAAGGCCTTTCAGATTAAGGTTTAGCCATGATTGTTTTCGGGCGTATCGTAAAAATTCTATGGCGATCCTTTGTCGCGATCACCCTGCTTTTGGTTTTGGTGCTTATCGGCTTTAGCTGGGCCGCATCGTCGCGCGAGACTGCACAACTTGGGACGTTACCTGAACAGGGCGGGCGTTTGGTTGCGACAACTGAGGGCGACATTTACATCTTGGAACGCGGCGATCCGACAGGAACGCCAGTGCTATTTGCCCACGGCACAGCCGCTTGGTCAGGGCTATGGCTGCCAACCCTAGAAACGGTTGGCGCGCAGTCATATCACGCCATTGGCTATGATTTGCCCCCCTTCGGGTATTCACAACATAGCGAGGACGGCGATTAAAGTCGCCAAAGACAAGCCGATTGTATCCTGGCGCTGATCAAAACTTTGAAGGTGCGTCCACTGGTCGTTGCCCATTCCTTTGGCGCGGGACCTGTCGCAGAAGCGGTCTTGAGCAAGCCAGAGGCTTTCGCAGGTTTGATCATCGTGGCTGGCGCGATTGGCCTGAACGCGCACCTTGAACCGGTAGATATGCCTGCACTTCTGGACAATGAGCTGTTTCGCAGGCTTGCAGTTTCCGGCAACGCTTCGAACCCGCGGCTGACCAAGACCCTGTTGCGCAATCTGATCCACGTAAAGGACACCGCGACTTACGATGTAATCGACGTGCTGCAACAACCGATGACACGCGCAGGATACACGCACGCTGTTACGCAATGGGTGCCGTCTTTACTAAGCTCTCCGCACGAAGCACTAAGCACGAGGCCAGAAAACTGGCGCGCACTTTCGCTGCCAACCTTTTTGATTTGGGGTGATAAGGATACTGTCACACCTCTGTCTCAGGGTGAAACCTTGGCTGAAATTATACCCAATGCGACTTTGACAATGTTGCCAGACGTCGGCCACATTCCCCAGATCGAGGCAAGCGCACTATTTCAATCGAACCTCTTGTCCGCGCTAAACGCGCTTTCTAAACAAACGGACCATTAAACGATAACTTACCCCGCATCGACTTTAAGATCGAGGGGTAGCACATTGTCTATGATCAAACGCGCATTGGGCAAATCATTCTGCTCTGCCTTTTGTGTCGCCTCGGCAAGGTCGAACCCGTGCGTCAACCATCGATCGACTAAGCGGCTCTTCAGTGTTTCGAAGCTAAGATCTAACAAAATGCTAAAGTCCCAAAACTGTTGCAAATGATCCCATTCAGGGCGGTCCAGCAACAGGTAATTGCCCTCGATCAAGACCGTTTCATCGGTGTCTTTCACCTGGCCACCGCCCGGGACAACACAATCATTGCGACGATCAAAGGTTGGAAACGAGGTGCTTTGCGAACTATGCAATTGGCGCACAACGTCTTTGAAGCCAAGGACATCAAACGTCTCAGGTGCGCCTTTTCGGGACAACAGCCCAGACGCCGCCAGATCATCGTTATCGCGATGAAACCCGTCCATGGGAACAACACAGGAGTTGTGGATCATGGTGTGCAAATCATGCGCCAAAGTAGACTTACCGCTCGCTGGTGCCCCTGCGATTGCAATAATGCGACGACCATGCCGCATCGGCACATCAGCAATCAGATCGATAATAGATTGATGATTTATCATTCTCGTCATCCGCTTTGGTCGATTGCACAATCAAAAGCCATTCTTACAGACAGCTTACCAACTCAAAAAGCCTACCTGATTGTTGGAGAAAGTCCACAACCGGGACATCAACATCACCGAATTTTTCAACTACCCAATCACTTTGGCGTTCAGCGAAATTAAATTAAGGTGCTTCGCAGTATCGCGCCACGACGGTAAACAAACCGGTTAGTCATGAAACGGCGGTTATTCTGTCTATAAACACGACGGGCAGGATACAGTAGGCTTCGTGTACGCCTTTCAAAGGGGGCACCTAATGCCAAAGCTACCAAACATCATTTGATCTTCACGGACAATCAGCAAGCCGCGACATTAGGGTGCTACGGCAATAAGGAAATCTATACGCCGCATCTAGATGCTTTGTCCGCCAATGGCGTGACATTTGACAATGCGTTTTGTTCCCCCTGCCGCGCGTCTGTGTTGACCGGCAAAATGCCGTCGCGGCACGGAGTTCATTCATGGATTGATGATCGCAAAAGCGATGAATGGCCAACAGCCTGGCATGCGCTTGACGGGCTGAATACGTTGCCAAAAGCTTTAACAGCTAAGGGATATACGACCGCTTTGGTTGGTAAATATCATTTGGGTCAACCTACTTGCCCCGCCGAAGGGCTCGATAACTGGGTCACTTTAGAAGACGGTCATGTGCGCAGTTTTTACCGCAACAAGATCTTCGACAACGGTCAAGTCTATGACCAACCGGGGCATTCCGTTGACTTTTTCACCGACAAAGGTGTCGAGTTTATTGAAACTCAGAACGCCGCTGAAACACCCTTTTTCCTATATCTTCCCTATCCTGCACCTTATGGGCACTCGCCTGCGACCAAAGAAACGGACGAAATCCGCCACACCGCGCGTTATGCAGAGTGTCCAATGCATTCGGTCCCGCGCACAGGGCTTAGCAAAGCCGCAGTCGATGGGTTCATGCTGCGTAGCTCCGAGACGTCCTAGCATCTGGATTTCTCGATGCACATGCGCGCACCCAATGATCTTGGGACGCTGCGCAATTTCTATTCACAGATTTCCATGGTGGATGATGGTGTGGGCAAGATTGTCGCGACGCTGGACCGCTTGGACATCACCGATGATACGCTGGTGATCTTCACGACGGATCATGGTTTATCCACGGGTGAACACATGGTTTCTGGGGCCATGGGGCAGCCACGCTGCCCTCCAATATGCACCGTGCTGCGCATCATATCCCGATGATCCTGCATCAACCCGGTGCGACCGCGAAAGGTTTGCGCTCAAAACTGATGGTGTCCGGCTTGGACGTCTTTGCGACGGTTCTTGAACACGCTGGCGTAGTGCAAGACGATCACAGCGCCCCAAGCCGTTCTCTTATGCCCGCCCTGACGGGATCAGACCTAAACGATTGGGGTGTAGATGCGGTGTTTTGCGAACAAGAAGAAACCCGCGTTATCCGCACACCCAAATGGGCCTATTTCAAACGGTTTCAGAACGATCAAACCAATTTCGAAAACGAACTTTATGACGTTGAAATGGACGTTGGTGAAACCAGCAATCTCGCCAATGATCCCACTTATGCAAAAATCATAGCAACGCTAGACGAACAGCTTACCGCCTTCTTTGACACCTACGCAGAGGACCGCGCAGATCTGTGGAAAGGTGGTGTTCCAATCCAGCATAGCGAACGCAAAAACCTCTGGCGCGCGGCTTGGGGCGAAAACTGGAAACCTGTCTACAGTTATGAGAGCCGGTTAGACATTAAGGCCTGATCCAATCTAGAACGGACCGGGGTCAAGTAATTACATCAGGAACAATGCGCCCAATATGTGCTTGCATCGCACTGATCTCGAACGCTGCATCCCGCACGTTTTGCAGGGCATTTTGCGTCTCTTGCGCGACGTCCCCGCCCTGTCCTGAATATTGCTCTAGGTAAAGGCGCACAGTCGCACCTTGGGTTCCTGTCCCGGACAAGCGGAACACTGCCCGCCCGCCGCCTTCAAAAGCGATGCGAATACCTTGCTGGCTGCTGACGGATTCATCGACGGGGTCAAGATAGGAAAACTCATCCGCAGACGTGACGCTAAGACCATGGATTGCTTTTCCAGCCAACGCCGGAAGCTGCGTGCGCAAGCCCTCGATCATCTGGGCCGCTTTGTCGCTGGCAACAGCTTCGAAATCATAGCGGGAATAGTAGTCGCGCCCGTAGGTCACCCAATGATCTGCGACGATATCGGATACCGACATTTTACGTACCGCCAGAATATTCAACCATAGCAAAACCGCCCATAACCCGTCCTTTTCGCGGACATGGCTAGACCCTGTGCCCGCACTTTCTTCACCGCAAATTGTAACTTTGCCTGCGTCCAAAAGATTGCCGAAGAACTTCCAGCCTGTGGGTGTTTCATAAGAACCGATACCAAGCTTTTCGGCGACACGATCGCTTGCCGCACTGGTGGGCATGGATCGCGCAATCCCAGCAAGCCCGTCAGAATATGCAGGGGCAAGATGCGCGTTGGCTGCCAGAATGGCGAGACTGTCGGAAGGCGTCACATATGCGCCGCGCCCCACGATCATATTGCGATCCCCATCCCCGTCAGAGGCCGCACCAATGTCGGGCGATGCGTCAGACATCATAATATCCATCAAATCCTTCGCCCAGATCGGATTTGGATCGGGATGACCTTTGCCGAAATCCTCTAGTGGAACACCGTTCACAACTGTGCCTTTGGCCGCGCCAAGGGTATCTTCCAAAATGGCTTTTGCATAAGGGCCTGTCACTGCATGCATCGCGTCAAAGCGCATGGTAAATCCGCCCGCAAACAATGCGCGAATTGCGTCAAAGTCAAACAGCGTTTCCATCAATGCCTGATAATCAACAACAGCATCAACAACATGAATTTTCATGCTGCCTTGCGTCGTTGTTCCAATTTTAGACAGATCAACGTCATCGGCATCAACGGTCTTGAAATTCTCAATCTTTGTCGTTGCCTCAAATATCTTTGCGGTCAGGTTTTCAGGCGCCGGCCCACCATTCTCTGCATTGAATTTGACGCCGAAATCTTCATCAATTCCGCCAGGATTGTGGCTTGCGGACAAGATGAAACCACCGTCCGCTTTGTTGAGGCGGATCAAATGAGACGCCGCAGGGGTCGACAATATACCACTCTGTCCAACGATAACCCCGGCTGCGCCGTTACCCGCAGCCATTTTGATAATTGTCTGAATAGCGTCTTTGTTAAAATAACGCCCATCCCCGCCAACGACGAAAGTCTTGCCAGCGCCGCCCCCAATGGCATCAAAGGTCGCTTGGATGAAATTTTCCAGATAGCGCGGCTCCATGAAAACGCGGGTCTTTTTGCGAAGACCAGATGTGCCCGGCATTTGCCCTTCAATGGGGTTGGTTTGAATCGTTTTCATGGTCATTCATCTATCCTTTGCTCGCGCTGCTTCGGTCTGCATCGTTCATAAGCGCGGCTGTTGCTTTAAGCCTGTCGTCCCAGGCCAGAACGTCCAGAGCAACACCATACTTGCGGAGCCAATTAGGATGTTGATCAATCGTTCCCGGCAGGTTCTGAGCGTCGCCCACACCGAGAATATCGTCAAGCTGAACCGCAACCAGCTCTGCGTTGGAATTGGCCCGCTGCGCGTGAACGCAGGCCTGAAAATCCACACCCCTTCGAAAGGTGTCAACTTCTAAAGCGCGCTCATCACGCATGCTTTGCGCTGTTTGCGCATCGATCCAGTCCAGTTTTTCCCACCATTCAATATCGCGACCCGTCTCGTAACCTTTGACGGTCGGCGTGTCATGGGTTGCAAAGCAAGACAGGACTTGGGGTGAATTTTCGTCTTTTTGACGTAGTCTGCCGTTTGCATCTTTTTCATACTGCAAGACTGAATAACCGTAAAATCCATTGTCCCGCATCGTGTCGCGGAACCCTTCGGGCACAAGGCCAAGGTCTTCGCCAACGACAGCGCAGTTAAAGCGCTCTGCTTCTATCTTGATGATTGCCAAAAAACTCTCGAACGGCTGGTGGATATAGCCACCCGGACTGCCGTCATCGGGGATCCAATAGCTGCGATATAGGCCAAGCACATGATCAATGCGAATGATCCCGGCATGGCGAATGACCTGTGCGATGATGCGTCGCCAAGGGCGGTAACGCAGCGCTTTGAGCTTGCGAGGTGCGAAGGCCGTCAGGTTCCAGTTTTGTCCTTCAGGACTTAGCTGATCAGGCGGGGCCCCTATGGAAACACCCTGCGCAACTACGGCTTGTTCGCACCAGCTTTCTGCACCATCGCGGCGCGATCCCACGGCTAGATCCAGGTATAACCCCAGCGGCATGCCTGCCTGCTTGCTGCGGTTTTGGGCCTGTTCCAGCTGTGTTTCAGCAACCCATTGAAGCCACATATGAAATTCAAGGCGATCAGACGCTGCATGACTGAGGTCCGTCGGCCAATCTTGCCATTGGGTCCCGTGTTTTTCGCTTAGCGCTTCAAAATACGCGAAGTCCCGCAAATCGCGGCCAGCACTTGCTTTAAAAGCATTAAATGCGCTCCTGGCCTGATCTTTTGCGTCCCGAGTGAAGCGTTCAAACAGGTTTTCAAGCGCGTTTTGATGTCTCGTTTTGTGGTCTTTGTACTGAACTGTCTCCGCATGGTTGAGATTCTCAAATCCAACAGTCGCTTCGCGACAATCCAATCCCGGGATAAAATCCAAAGCGATATAAGCCGTGTTCAAAAAACCGCGGTGTGACGGGGAATAAGGGCTTATCGCTTCAACATCGCAGTGGCCCATCGTGTGCAGTGGGTTGATCCCAACAAACCCGGCACCCAGCTCACCCGCAACCTCCGCCGTCCTTGCGAGATCCTCGAAATCCCCAAGACCTGTGTTTCGTTCTGAACGCAGCCCGTATAGTGCAAGGTTCAACCCCCAAAGGCGCGTTTTGCGCGTCAGGTCTTCGATCGAGGGCAAGCGCTTGGGCGCGACAAGAACTGTCACAACTTCTGTGCGACCCGAAGCCGTCGCCGTCAGCGCATAAACGCCAGATGGGAGCGGTGGCAACGTGATGTGGTCGCGTGGCTCGCCAGAGGCAACGACATCATCCTGCTCATCCAAACGCAGCTGCCACTCCGCACCAAGGCCAAATTCAAGCGGGGCAGCAGCTTCGGATTGGATGATGATTTCTTCCGGGAACCAACGATCCTCAAGTTCATGGCGCAACGTTTTCAAAGCGTATTGGATCGCCTCATCGCTGCTTACGTCAATGCCCGTCGCCGTCAAGAACGCTTTCTGGGTTTCGGGTGAGGTCGGCTTTAAAGAACCGTGCAAATCATGGAAATCATGCCAGATACCACAAAGATCGGCTAAAGCCGAAAGGTCGCTTCGCACATTCATGTCACCTGCCCACCTGAACGTAGAACAAAGGCGACCAAGGATTGCGCCGCGACGATTGTGTCCTCGCTTTCAAGCTCACAAAACGCGCCCTGTTCATTCTGATCTGTATCGATTGCACGGACCCAATATTGACCGTCCGAGGTCTTTGGCAGACTGACGCGACCTTCTTCATCTGCGCGATTGAAAACGATAAAAACTGTATCCCCATCAATTTCATAGCTTGGCGCTTGCGCAGATGTTCGCAGGGTCAGGCACAAATTGGCAAGCCCCGGATCGCGCCATTCCAAAGCTTCGCCTGAAAAGTCGGTCCAAACCACATCAGGCTTGCCGTCCACAGAACGGATATCCCCATGTAAGAACCGATGCTGGCGCACGTTGATATGCTTTTGGCGAAATGCGGACAGGCTTGCCACAAAGCTTTGCAACTCGGTGTCCGCGCGGTCCCAGTTCAGCCAGCCAATATCATTATCCTGACAGTATGCGTTGTTGTTGCCTTGTTGCGAATTGGCGAACTCGTCACCTGCCAGAAGCATCGGCGTTCCTTGTGACAAGAACAGCGTGGCAAGCATATTGCGCTGCCGTCGTATACGTCTGTCGCGGATGACTTGGTCGCCTGTTTCACCTTCAGCACCATTGTTGTCGCTATAGTTTGCACCATGGCCATCGCGGTTGTTTTCTGTGTTCGCTTCATTGTGCCGCTTTGCATAACAGGTTGTATCTGCAAGGGTAAACCCATCGTGAGAGGCCAAGAAATTCACAGATGCATCGCTGCGCCGGCCGGTGCGATCAAACTTGTCCGCCGACCCCAGCAATCGCGCGCCAAGTTCCTGTGCGCTATGTGCATCACCACGCCAATAACGACGCACAGTGTCACGGTAGTTGTCGTTCCATTCGCCAAATTCATGAGGAAATTCACCAAGTCGATAACCACCTGGCCCAATGTCCCATGGCTCAGCAATCACGCGCACTTGGCTCAGAACAGGGTCTTGGCGCAGCGCGTCAAAAAAGCCACCATTGGGATCAAAACCGTTGTTTTCACGCCCAAGCGTTGTGGCAAGATCAAATCTGAATCCGTCGATCCCCATACACTCCACCCAGAACCGCAAACTATCCAGAACCATGCGCAACACATAAGGGTGCGATACGTTCAAGGTATTCCCACAACCCGTGTCGTTGACGTAATACCGCGGCTGGCCAGCCGTAAGGCGGTAGTACGAAGCATTGTCCAACCCGCGAAAACTTAGCGTTGGGCCGCGCTGATCGCCTTCGGCTGTGTGATTGTACACAACATCCAGAATGACCTCGATATCAGCATCGTGAAAGCGGTTCACCATTTGGCGGAAACCCTTTAGACCGTCTGGACCGAAATAGCGCGGTTCCGGCGCGAAAAAGCCGATAGAATTATAGCCCCAGTAGTTGCGTAGCCCGCGCTCGACGAGGAACTTGTCGTCAACAAAGCTGTGAACAGGCAACAGTTCAATCGCTTGCACGCCCAACGATTTGAGGTGATCCAGCATCGCATCAGACGCGAGACCTTCATAGGTGCCACGAATGGCGTCAGGCACGTTCAAATTAGCTTGGCTCGCGCCTTTTGGATGGGCCTCATAGATGAGATCTTTGTTGGACTTTCTGTGCTGTCCGTTCTTCATTCCCTCAAACAAGGCCGGATCGGAAACCACCGATTTCGGCACAAAAGGTGCGCTGTCACGCGCATCAAAGGACAGATCAAGCGCCGATGAGGCGTCGTCATACCCCAGCGTCGCAGGGTGATTGATCCAGTCGCCCTGCATTTCGCGGGTATAGGGATCAAGCAGCAGCTTGTTGGGATTAAAGCGGTGGCCATATTCGGGCGCATAAGTGCCGTGCACTCGATAGCCGTAAAGCGTGCCGATTGGCAGACCCGCAAGATAGGCGTGCCAAACCGGACCTGTGCGTTCAGGAAGCGTGATGCGCGTGGTCTCGCGCTTGCCATCTGGCGAGAAGAGACACAGTTCAATCCTACTTGCATGCGCGGAAAAAACGGCGAAATTGACGCCCACACCATCGTGATGCGCGCCAAGCCGATGCGGGCCGCCGGCTGAAAGTTCTGGATTAGACATGTGTTGACTCAACGCTCCTGCGCAGAAAGATAGACGTCAAGATAGGCCGCTGCGGATTGATCCCATCCAACCGGATGGCGCATAGCGCGGCGCATCATGCCTGCCCAGGTTTTGGGTTTTGCAAACACATCGCAGGTGCGCGAAATTGCGTGGCTGAACATGATCGCGTTGATCGGTGCAAATTGAAAACCAGTCGCGCAATCTGTACGCAGTGCCGCGTCGTTGGCGTCTATTACCGTGTCCGCCAATCCACCTGTGCGTGCAACAACTGGCAATGTAGCATAGCGCAAACCATAAAGCTGCGTCAGCCCGCAGGGTTCAAAACGTGACGGAATCAAGATTGCATCGCTGCCAGCTTGCATCAAGTGGGATAGGTTTTCGTCATATCCAATGATCGCGCCAACAGAACCGGAATAACGATTTGAGGCATCAATGAATGCTTGCTCCAAATGAGGATCGCCTGATCCGAGAAGCGCCAGCTTGCCCCCAAGTGCCACCATATCGGGAAGACACTCCAGCAGCATATCAAGACCCTTCTGCGAGGTCAGTCGGCTTACGACACAAAACAGCGGTCCATCGCCTTTGCTTAACCCGAAACGGGATTCCAGCTCGGCGCGATTTTTCTTTTTACCTGCAAGTTTTGTCACAGAGTAAGAAGCAACCAGATCCGCGTCCGTTTCCGGGTTCCAAACATCCAAATCAATGCCGTTCAGGATACCATGCAAGTCGACGTGCCGCGCACGCAAAAGACCGTCCAGCCCCATGCCAAATTCAGGAGTCAAAAGTTCAGCAGCATAAGACGGGCTAACTGTCGTAATTTTTTTCGACAAAGCCAATCCAGCTTTCAAAAAACTGATTTTGCCGAAGTATTCTAAACCATCAGGAGTGAATAGATCAGAATTCAACCTAAGCGCAGACAGCCGTGTGCCCTCAAACACGCCTTGGAATGCGATGTTGTGGATGGTCATCACAACAGGCGGTGACGGACGATTGTCTTGTTGCATGTAGGCTGGAACAAGCCCTGCCTGCCAATCATGGGCGTTGATGACATCAGGGGTCCAATCGCCAAGCCCGTCAAGACCGATCTGCGCGCCTGCAAACGAAAGTGCGGCGAAACGCAGATCATTATCGTGCCAATCTTGCCCGTCCGGCCCCAGATAGATGTTGCCAGCACGATCATAAAGATGCGGCGCGTCTAGCAACAACAACTCCAACCCTTCGGCTTGCGCCGCTATAACATGTGCGGGACCGCCAAAGAGATCATCGAACGACATGACGCTCGTACCGTTTGCTACAATCTCAGCCAAAGCCGGATAGGCCGGGATCAGCACCCGCACACTGACATCCAAAGTTGCCAATGATTTAGGCACGGCCCCAATCACATCCGCAAGACCGCCCGTTTTCACAAAAGGGGCGCATTCTGACGCAACAAAAAGCAGGTTCATATTACGTGTCCAAATTGCCGATCATAGGCTGCGTGATCAAGCAAATCCCGTTGTCAGTGCGCCGGAAACGCTTGCCATCCAGTTCTTCATCTTCGCCAACGACCAAACCTTCGGGGACTTTCACACCGCGATCAATCACCACATTTTTAAGCCGCGCTTTTCTTCCGATATCCGCGTAGGGCATCACCACAACGCCATCCAGCTCTGAATAGGAATGCGTGCGCACACCTGTAAACAAGAAGCAGCGGTTCAGCGTCGAACCGGACACAATGCAACCCCCAGACACCATGGAGGATACCGCGTGACCGCGACGACCCTATTCATTATGAATAAATTTCGCAGCGGCTGTGAGCTCTGAATACGTCCAGATCGGCCAAGTGTTATCGTAAAGATCAAGCTCCGGTTTGAAATCGGTCAAGTCGACGTTGGCCTGCCAAAAAGCATCAACCGTACCGACATCACGCCAGTATGGTTTTTCTTCCAGACCTGAACGTACACAAGAACGACTAAAGGGATGCGCTATGGCTTTACCGTTTTTGACAATCACCGGAATGATATCGCCGCCAAAGTCATGATCTGAACTTGCATTTTCAGCGTCTTTCTCCAACAAGCGACACAGGTATTCTGTTTCGAACACGTAGATGCCCATGCTGGCCAGCGCCATATCAGGGTTTCCAGGCATGGCAGGTGGATCGGCTGGCTTTTCAACAAAATCAAGAATTTGATCATTGCCATCAACCTTCATAACACCAAAGCCGGCAGCCTCCATGCGCGGCACTTCGATACAGCCGACAGTAACGTCTGCGCCGCTGTCAACGTGCTGTTTGATCATGAGTGAATAGTCTTGCTTGTAGATATGATCGCCGGCGAGAATGATGATATATTTGGGTCTATAACCGCGAATAATCTCGATGTTTTGCGTCACCGCGTCAGCCGTGCCTTTGTACCAGTTTTCATTGTTCATTTGCTGGGATGCAGGCAGGATATCGAGGCTTTCATTACGCTCGGCGCGAAAAAAGCTCCAACCGCGTTGTAAATGACGGATAAGCGAATGGGCTTTATACTGGGTCGCAACGCCGATACGGCGAATGCAAGAATTCACAGCGTTTGACAGTGCAATGAATGATCCGGCTTTTGCCACCAAAATACATAGCAGGTTTGGCGCGGGTGTCGGTCAATTCGAACAATCGACTGCCACGGCCACCTGCTAAAACAAATGCCATTGTTTGCTGGGCTAGTCGTTGTGATTCATTATCCATCGATCTTTCCTCCCTTGTCCTTAAAAATAGTTCAGAGCGTGATTTCCAATTCAAAAAACAGTGTCGTAAGTGGCGGCAGCGTCAGTGACACTGAATGTTCCCGGCCAGAGGCCGCTACGTGCTGGCTGTCCACAGATCCCATATTGCCACGATCCTTACCGCCATAGATTGCCGCGTCAGAGTTCAACTTCTCGATCCAGTGACCTGGCTTTGGCACGCCGATACGCCGTGTAGTCCGTTCAACAGGTGTGAAATTGCTGACCACCAAAACAGGTGCCGCGCCATCGGCGCCATAGCGTACCCATGCAAAAATCGATTCCTCTGCGGCACCTTCTTCGATCCATTCAAAACCTTCCGGCTTGCAATCAAGTTGGTGCAGCGCAGGCGTGTCGCGAAACAACACGTTCAGATCACGCACAAGATTTTGCACGCCTTTGTGCTGTGGGGTGTCCGTCAAATGCCAATCAAGGCTTTCGTCATGGTTTCATTCCACGCCTTGTGCAAATTCACAGCCCATGAACAATAGCTTCTTGCCCGGATGTCCCCACATGTAACCGTAGTAGGCCCGCAAATTGGCGAATTTTTCGTCGCCCTGCCCCGGCATTTTGTCAATCATCGAGCCTTTGCCATGTACCACTTCATCATGGCTGATCGGCAGCACGAAGTTCTCGGTGAAGGCATAGTGAATACCAAAAGTCATTTTGTGATGGTGGTATTTACGGTGGATCGGATCTTGTTCGATGTAGGACAGCGTGTCGTTCATCCAACCCATGTTCCATTTGAACCCGAACCCGAGACCACTGTGATCGACGGGCGCACTGACACCCGGAAAGGCAGTGGATTCTTCGGCAATGGTAACGATTCCGGTAGTCTGACCATAGGCGACAGTATTGGTGCGTTGCAAAAATGCGATCGCCTCTAAATTCTCGCGCCCACCGTCTTTGTTCGGAATCCATTCACCATCTTTGCGCGAATAATCACGATACAACATCGAGGCCACAGCATCGACGCGCAGCCCGTCGATATGGTGTTCTTTCAACCAATAGAGCGCGTTCGCGACAAGGTAGTTAGAGACTTCAGCGCGACCATAGTTATAGACAAGCGTGTTCCAGTCGGGGTGGAACCCTTCTTTGCGATCAGCATGCTCGTATAGCGGCGTTCCGTCGAACTGGCCAAGGCCGTGTTTGTCTTCGGGAAAGTGACCCGGGACCCAATCAAGGATCAAACCAAGGTCGGCAGCATGGCAGGCTTCGACAAAAGCGCGAAATTCTTCCAAAGTTCCATGTCTAATTGTGGGCGCATACAGGCCAACGGGTTGGTAGCCCCAAGATCCATCAAACGGAAACTCAGAGATTGGCATCAATTCAAGATGGGTGAATCCCATATCCTTGGCGTAGCTTACCAGCTGTTCAGCATGTTCATGATATGACAGTGGACGATTGCCGTCTTCAGGCACTCGGCGCCATGACCCCAGATGAACCTCTTAGATGGAGATTGGCTGATCGATCCGGTGCAGCGCTTCACGTTTTCTCATCATGCGCCATCGCCCCATGTGTGACCGTCTAATTTACGTACAACAGAAGCCGTCTTTGGCGGATGTTCAGAACCAAACCCAAAAGGATCGGCCTTTTGCGGTAGCACCTCGCCATGGGCACCGATCAATTCGTATTTATACGCCTCGCCATCCCCCAAACCGGGCATGAAGATTTCCCAAACACCCGTATTACCGCGTCCACGCATTGGATTGCGGCGTCCGTCCCAGCCGTTGAAGTCCCCGACGACAGACACACGTCTCGCGTTGGGGGCCCAAACCGCGAAATGGGTTCCGATAACGCCTTGATGTTCCAACACATGAGCGCCAAGCACCTTCTGCGATCAGATGTTCATCCAGTTCGCCAAGCACAGGGCCAAAGCGATAAGAGTCTTCTACCTCCCAAACATGGGGGCCTTTGGTAAACTTCAGCCGATAGGCAAATGGCGTTTTACGGCGCGGCGCGGTGCCTTCGAAAAAGCCATGTGCGTCTTCAAACATGCTCAAAGACATGACTTTTCGACCCGACTTTGCGTCAATCACGTCAATGCCATCAGCATCTGGATGGTAGGCGCGCACCTTAATCTTCCCATCAACAAGATGTTGACCAAGCACCGCAAATGGATCGGGATGACTGCCTGCCACAAGTCTTTGTGCGTCGTCGTTGATCACGTCAGTCATCCCTATTTTAGTTCATATACCTGGATACTTCGAAATTGGATCATCTGTTAAGTCACTGACTTGGCAACCCAAATTTGATCGGCATAGCTTCGTATCGTCCTGTCAGACGAAAACCAGCCCATGCCCGCAGTATTCGCCGCGGCCATCCGCGTCCAACGTGTGACGTCTAGGTATACTGCATCAACTTCGCGTTGTTTTGCAAAGTAATCATCAAAATCGCAGCTCACGAGGAAATAATCATGCTCATAAAGATTGTGCAGGATATCTGAATAGCGGTGGTGATCACCGTTTGAAAAGACACCGGCCGCAATCTGACCAAGCACGCGCGACAATTTCGGGCTGGCCTCAATCGCGCGGCGTGAATAGCCGTGTTCGCCTCGTTTTGTTTGCGCTTCTGCAGCTGTCAAGCCAAACAAGAAGAAATTCTCGTGGCCGACGTGATCACGAATTTCCACGTTGGCACCGTCCAATGTACCGATGGTTGGGCTACCGTTCAGCGAAAGTTTCATATTGCCTGTACCCGAGGCCTCTTTACCAGCCGTCGAGATTTGCTCGGACAAATCAGACGCAGGGATAAGGATTTCCGCCATGGAGACATTGTAGTTTTCAGGATAAACCACTTGCAACAGGTCACGTGTAACCGGGTCATTATTGATCGTCGCTGCCACATCGTTGATCAAGCGAATGATTGATTTCGCCAAAACATAGCCAGGCGCCGCTTTGCCGCCGAAAATCTTGACGCGCGGCGTCCAGTTGCCAGTAGGGTTGTCGCGGATCTCATTCCAAAGCGCGATGGTTTCCAAAATGTTGAGATGCTGGCGCTTATACTCGTGGATACGTTTGATCTGGATGTCGAACATCGCAGATGTATCCAACGTCACACCGTTGCGATCTTTCAGCCACTTTGCCAGGCGGTCCTTATTGTCGAACTTCGCAGCGCGATAGGCTTGCTGGAAAGATGCATCATCAAGATGCGCATCCAGATCCTGTAGCTTTTCTAGATCAGCTTCCCATCCTGTCCCAATCGTATCCGTAATCAGATTGCGCAAAGGCGGGTTACAAGAATAAAGCCAGCGGCGCGGCGTGGTGCCGTTGGTCTGGTTCAAAATGCGCGTTGGGTAAGCTTTGTGCAGATCAGCAAAGACAGTTTCTTTAACCAGTTCCGAATGCAGCGCAGAGACGCCATTGACGCTATGGGCCATGATAAATGCCAATTCACCCATCTTCACATCTCCATGTTCGATAATGCGGATATCGGACCCCGTCGCCGCGAGATGACAATCCTGGATCATCTGGATAATGCGATGATGACGCGGCAAAATGCGCGCAAATATATCTTCTGGCCAACGCTCTAGCGCTTCTGGAAGCAACGTGTGGTTTGTATAGGCCAAACACATGCGCGCCATTTCAATCGCGTCATCTAGGCTGAAATCGTGCTTATCGACGAGCAGACGGACCAATTCCGGACCCGCAATCGCGGGATGGGTGTCGTTTAGCTGGATAGCGACATGATCGCTAAGATTGCGGATGTCATTGCCTTCGGACAAATAGCGGCGCAGCAAGTCTTTGATGGATGCTGAGGTAAAGAAATACTCTTGCTTCAAGCGCAGCTCTTTACCGTCTTGCGTCGTGTCATCCGGGTACAAGACGCGCGAAATCGTACGCGCCAAACGCTCAGGTGCGCTCGCACCGACATAATCCCCTCGATTAAAACTTTCGAGATCGAACAATTTGACAGGCTTGGCAGCCCAAAGACGCAAGGTGTTAGCCCATTCGCCCTTCCAGCCGACAACAGGTGTGTCATAGGCTGAGGCCAGCACGGTTTCGGACGGGTTCCAATTCGACTTGCCATCAGTTTCACTGACGTAGCCACCGAAATGGACCTTATACGCTACTTCGGGGCGTTCGAATTCCCAAGCATGTCGCTGCGCCAACCATCCTTCGGCGGTTTCGGTTTGCTGGCCGTCTTCGAAATGTTGTTCAAACAATCCGTGCTCATAGCGAATACCATAGCCATAGGCCGGTATCGCCAACGTCGCCAAACTGTCCATAAAGCATGCTGCCAAACGTCCAAGTCCGCCATTTCCCAACGCAGCATCGGGTTCATTGGCAACCACTTCATAGTAATCCTGACCCATGGATTTCAACGCCTGCACGGCCAGGTCTTCTACATCAAGATTGATCGTCACATCTTCAATCAGACGGCCAATTAGAAACTCCATCGAAAGGTAATAGACGCGCTTGTGCTTGCCTTCATATGTCTTGCGGGTCGAGGCGAACCAAGGTTCGACCACAAGATCGCGCAACGCCAGTGACAAAGACATGCGCCAATCATACAAACTCGCATGGCTCGGGTCTTTGCCTATCGACAGCTTTAGATGTCGCGTAATTTCGCTTTGCAGGGTTTGTGCGGTTTCGCGGCAGCTTTACGCACGGCTTTTGCCTTTGGCGCCGGAACGCTAAGCGTTTCGATCGCGCGCATCCAATGGTCTTGATCACGACCTTGCGG
>CBFIGL010000038.1:0-17409 GCA_965662135.1 Planktotalea sp.
TGAACATGCTTTTCTAGGCCAAGTTCATGCACATAATGCGTGATCATCATCGGCCCCCAAACACCCCAAGGTTGCTCGGTTATATGAACCGGTTTGCCTTTTTCGGCCTGCTTGCGCATCTGCTCTTTTCGTTTCTTAGGAAGAAACGGTGCAATCGAAAAACGATCATCGGTAAATTCGATCATCTGACGCAGAATTTCGCTATCCGCGGGCATGCCAAGCACGGCGTTGTTCACGCGGTGCTCACCGGGCAATTCGTAGCCAAACACATAGTCTGAATCGTAATCCATCGGGCGGTGACAATAGACGTCCGTGTCGATCCAGATCATGCTGGGACACTGCTGGATCATGTGCAAACGGAACCAGTCGGCGAACAAAGCAAAACTGTTTTTCTGCTCGTATTTGATGAAATCATCGGTGTCGATAATCTCGCGACCGTCGCGGCGAATAACGCCGTCTGGCACGTTTGGGATGTCTTCATAGCTGAACAGCGTGATCTTTTGACCTTGGTCGACGAAGGACTTGAGGCAAAGCTGTTCCATCCAGCTAAGCGGTCCGCCAATCCAAAGTGTTCCGACCTCGCGTGTGCGTGCCATCTGCCAATCCTCGTATTTTGTGCGTCCTTGGTGGACGACTAAATTTTTGCCACCCTAGGCCCTTGCTTGGTGTTTGTGTACCACCAGATTACAAAGAGGCCGTGAATTTCCAAGCGGCTGTGTCACAAGCGCTATGACTCTTGCGTGGAGCATGTCGCAAGCGTTATTGTTTATCAAATCGAAACAGTTGTCAGCGAAATAGACAACGAGCGAGGCAAGAATGAGCAACGATACCTACACTGTCGTGTCCACGATGAAGAACGAAGGCCCGTATATTCTTGACTGGGTCGCCCATTACAAAACGCTCGGGTTTGACCATATTCTTGTCTGTACCAATGATTGCACGGACCCAACCGTCGAAATTTTGCTGCGTTTGCAAGAGCTTGGACATGTCACACAGCACAACACGATCGTGCGTAAAGCGGGCATTCACCGATCCGCTTTGCGTCAGGCATCGCGGCGCTATGACATTGTGATGGATGCTAAGTGGGTCTTTGTGTGTGATGTGGATGAATATCTGAACATCCATATGGGTGACGGATCTGTGCGCGCTTTGGTCGAAGGATCGGGTGAGGATGCAGATTGTATTTCCGTGCCTTGGCGTATTTTCGGCCCGAACGGTGTTGAAGAGATGGTCGACAAACCCGTGACCGAGCAATTCGCGATGGGCGAGTTCGAGTGGGACGAAAAGGAACGCCCGTTGACCGGCAAATTCGTCAAATCGCTTTATACAAACCAGCATAAATTCCAGCGTATGGGTCTGCATGCCCCTGTGTCTTTGGAAGACCACATAGGCGACACCAAGCGTGTTCTACCCGGTGGCGCAGATTATGTGGTGGATGGCAAACGCACTGAAAATCCGCCTTTGTTTACCCATGCGCAGGTCAATCACTATGCGCTGCGCTCAATGGATAGCTTTCTGATCAAACGTGCGCGCGGGCGGGCCAATCACATGAGCCATGTTCTGGGGATGGATTACTGGAACAAGTTTAACCTGAACGACGAAAAAGACACGTCGATTGATCGCTATAAGAAAGCGAAGACCAAGATTCTGAGAGAGTTTCAGAGCGACAAGGTTCTCAAGGCGCTGCACGAGGATGCAGTGGAATGGCACAAGCGCAAATCAGCTTCGATCAAGATGGATCCAGAGTTGGATGAATTGACCCATGCGCTGCAAAAAAGTGTCAGGTCACAATGAGGTCAAATTTTAAGTGTAAAAGTGGGTCTCGCGCGAAGTGATGCATGAGTGAGCAAGTAAATGGCCGAGTTACACGATGTACTGACGGAGGACCCGTTACACATTAAATATTTGCCGGGGACATCGACCACATTGGTCGTAAGTTTTGCGGGTGTCGGCACGCAACATTCTGTTAGCCCGCCGCCTGAGTTTTTCAAAATTGCCAGCGCGGAAGGGGCAAACCATGTTTTGTTCATCTCTGATATTTCGCGGTCTTGGCTGAATGGCGACGGAATGGTCGAGCGGATCAAACGCACGATCGAATTGATTGCAGAGATGGCGAACGCAGATCGCGTCTTGGCAATTGGCAATTCCATGGGGGCGACCATGGCAATTCTTATGTCGGACTATGTGAAATTCGACACGGTGACAGCCTTGGTGCCACAGGTCTCTGTGCATCCTGATATTGTTCCTGAAGAAACCCGTTGGATGCGCTTTCGCAAGCGGATCAAGACCTATCGCTTTGAGCAAATCACCAAGTTGAACGCCCGTGACACGCAGTATTTTGTGTTTCATGGCGGTACTGATGATGAACTGGTCCATGCCGCTAGGTTCCCCGCGTTTGAAAACGGAGAGCATTTCATTTTGCCAGATGAGGATCACAATCTGGCGAAATCTCTGCGCAAGTCAGACCAGTTATCACCGCTGATGTATCAAGCGATGATGGGCCACAAAAAGCGCGTGCATCGTCGCGTGATGGGCCTTGGTGGGCAAGTGATTGCTGCTTATGCAGCAAATTCGAAACAATCAGCTAAAAATCTGGAATTTACACGCGACAGAGAGACATTGGTCATTTATCGCTAGAACACATCTAAAAAGCAGGGCAGGCGCATGAAAGACGAACAAGACGCGATGGAGCGGCCGGAACTTACCTTTATTCCCGAGGTCGGGGAATTGGTCAGAAAGCACTATAAGGCGGCAGATGTTATCCTTGAGTATGGTAGCGGTGGATCTACCGTCATGGCGTCCGAAATGCCCGGCAAAACCATATACTCGGTCGAAAGCAGCCGTGTTTGGACCAAGATGATGCGTCGTTGGTTTGAGCAGGAACAGCCGGCTTCAATGCCTACAATGCAGCATGTGAACATCGGTGCGACGGGCAAATGGGGCACGCCAAAAGATTCAAGCGCGTTTCAGCGCTATCACATGTATCCGCTCTCAATCTGGGATTCAGAAGATTTCAAGCATCCCGATGTGATCCTGGTTGATGGACGTTTTCGAGTGGCTTGTGCGCTGACTGCGATGATGAAATGCACCAAGAAGACGACATTGTTGTTTGACGACTATGAAGGTCGTCGCAGCTATCATGTGCTGGAAGAGTTCCTAGATAAGGAAGAGGTTGTCGGCAACATGGCGCGCTTCACCGTGAAGAAAAAAGCGCCGCCGCGTGATCAGTTGACGAAACTGATTGGAATGTTCGCGCAACATTTTTAGGACGCTTCCTTAACGTTAGGTTCATAGTCATCGACATTGGTGAACTGACAGGCCCTACTCTGCCGCGTCTTGCCACCTGTTCTCGTAATCCGTTTGATAGACTTTTTCGCCGCTCTTGGCGCCTTTCAAAGGTTTGCGCACAGCGTAGTTCAAGATGATACCGCCATCGGCCAATGCACCAGAAAGGCGCGGGCGTTTGCCTGTAACATTGGGGTTGGTCGTCGTTACGACCTTGCGCGCGTGCATCGGCATGAGGGGCTGCAAAGAGCAATGGAGCACTTCGTAACCAAGTGTGCCTTCCCAGAAGCCGTAGACCATTTCAGGATTAATCTGATAAAATGAATGGTTCACCCAGTTGTTGCAAGGCGAATGGCCGATCAACACACCACCGGGCTTCAGCATTTTGTTGATATTGCGATAGGCCGTGGGCAGATCAAAGATGTGCTCGCATGTGCCGCCATCATAGATCACGTCGAATTTCTTTTCCAATTTCTTGGGAAGCTTGGCGCTGAGATCCTGAATGATCGACGCGTCTTCAAAGTCGGAAAAATCCATTGAATCCACTGACTTAAAACCAAGTTGTTTGAAAAAGCGTTCCGCGTATTGATTGTCTTCATTTGCCAGATCGGCCTCATCCACATCAGGGAGATACTTGGCCAGAACCTCTTCAAACAGAGCCGCAGAACGCTTGCGGCGTTTGCCAACCCAGCGTTGACGGCCAAGCATCACAAACTTGCCACCAAGATCGTGCTCTTTTACTGTTTCGATGAGCCGCGCTGCGAGCGTGTCAGGGATTGCCATGGGTTCGGCCTTTCAGGGTTAGAGAGATTTAGCGATCATCACACGATCAGCGCTGTTGTTTGCCGCTTTGATATAGCGTTTGTATTTTTCCTGATCACGAATGATCTCGGAGCGCTGCAAAATCAGGTTCAACATATCATTTTCGTCGAGCGTGTTTGTTTCAAGCTCTGTGATTTGCGGCGCAACCGTTGTACCCATTGCTTGATCGAAGGTAATCATCGTCTGGATCTCGTTTTGTGACTCATTGCCAACAATTGGTGAACAATCAACTAGGTTTAGGTGACTTTGTTTGCGGAATGGACATATAAGTAAGCGAAAACGCGCCGTGCGAGAGAGCAGAGATTTGATTTGAGTATTCTGGGCATCACCTGCATGCGCAATGATGGCGCTTACGCGGCTGAGTGGATCGCGCATCACCTTGCGGCGGGCTTTGATCGCATTCTTGTGCTGTCGCATGACAACTCGGATGGGACGGACGCTGTGTTGAATCGGCTTGCGACGGATCCGCGGATTGAGCATGTCTCCTTCGCACCAAAAGGTAAGAAATCCGTTCAATGGCAGGCGCTGAAATTGGCGCAAGATCATCCTGCTTTGGCAGATGCAGATTGGGCCATGTTCTTCGATTGTGATGAATTTATGTGTTTGCCTGATGGCGGCACACTTGCGGATCTGATTGCCGGACTTGAGCAAAAGGAAGGTCGCTTTGACGCGCTCGCGTTGCCTTGGCGTCTTTATGGGTCTGGAGGACAGGTTGAGCGCACTACAGGGTTAACGCCAGAGCGTTTTACCCAAGCCGCGCCGATGGATTTGCATTTTCCTCTTGGTCATTTGTTCAAGACCTTGCATCGCCCCGATGCGTTTCGCGCCCTTGGGGTGCATCGCCCGCGTGCGAAGAAATCAAAACCCGCCCGTTGGCTTGGCTCTGATGGGGCAGAACTGCCCGCGGCGTTTGCCAGCAATGATGGGGCGATTTCTTTGTATGGGGTGGCGCAAGGTCCAAGACTGGCGTGGCTTAATCATTATTCCTTGCGCTCGGTTGATGAGTTTATCGCAAAACGCGCGCGTGGTTTGCCCAATCATATGGATCGTGAAATTGGGCTGACCTATTGGGCGGAACGCAATTGGAATTCTGAAGAGGCGCCTGACATTTTGCTGATGCTAGATGCAACACAGGCTGAATTGGCCCGTTTGCCGGATGTTACACAAGAGGTTGCTGAATGCTTGGTTGCGCAGGACATAGCAATCAAGGATGCGATGCAACATTTGGAAACTTTGCGACTACGATTCCGACTTGGGTTGTTAACGGGAAGTACGCCACCCAGTGCTGCCGAAGGGCATGCCTTTTTGCGTGCGCAGATTGATATTATTCGGAATGATCAAGGATGAGTGCGCGCATGATTGAACGCCTGTTTGCGAGTCAAACCCTTGGTGACTTCACGCTCCTTGATGCTGTCGAAAGCAGCGTTGATGAGGCGCGTCATGTCACCTTGTTCTTTGATACGGGCGTTGATCTTGAGAAGATCAAAGGCCCTAACAAAGCGAAAGTGATCTCTGAACGCTCTGTCGGTGGTGCACCTTATGTCACTTATGAAGTTGCTCACAAAGGTGCGTTGGCGTTTGAATTTGCAGGCAAACCAATCGAGATTACACCAGCCGAAGCTGAGTTGGAACTTCTTGAAGGTGGCAATGTTCTGGTGGCCGCGCGCAATGGGGAGACAGCGGAGACTGTCCTGACATGGCTGTCTTATCATATTGAACAACATGGTATGACGGGCGCTGTGATCCTTGACCGCGCGCAACCCGGGCATGACAAGGCGTTTACCAAAGCCCTGAAACAGGGCGTCGCCAAACTGGAATGCACGGTGATTTTGCTGAGCAGCGATGTGCCTTTCGGCAAGCCGGGTTTTCCGGCCGAAGCACATCCATTTTGTGTACCGGAAGCACCGGGCAAAGACCGCATGGTTGTGCCACCACCTTCACCTTGGGATGCACCGCTAGGGGCGCTGTGTTTTTATGAAATCGCGCGTATTCGGTTCTTGGCCGGGGTGCGCGCCGTTGCCAATATTGATGTACATGACCTAATGGCACCGTCTGAGAGAAGCGTTTTTGACACGGCGGTCGCGGCTGAGGGCGGTTTGATCGCGTTGATCGGGCAGCATTGTTATCCTTGGCGGGTTCGCAATAATCAGCCCACGCTTTTCGCGGATCATATATGCGTTCAATTTGATGCCGGTGGCGGGCGTCAGCGCTGGTGCATCGCGCCGTCCAAAGCCCCAGTTGATGCAGTTTGGCGTCTTGTACGGATGGGCAATGCGGCCCCAGATCAGAGCCTAACAATGGGCTTTTACCGCTACATGTCTTTGCGCCACCCAAGCGAAGCGATTTCCAAGATCGTGCCAAAGACGTCGTTAATCGAACATCCGCCCTTGCTGGAACAGTCCACGGATTTCTGGGGTCACAACCCTGTGCGCATGCCTGAAATTGAACAAGACCGCGTGCCCAAGGGCAGGGGACGTTGCGCGATTGTGACGACGATGAAGAACGAGGGCCCGTTCATTCTAGAGTGGCTCGCCTATCACCGCGCCATCGGGTTTGATGATATCATTGTGTATACGAACGACTGCACCGACGGCACTGACACGATGCTGCAAATGTTGGAGCGCAAAGGCATCTGTCAATGGCGCGAGAACCGTTTTCGCGAGATGGATTTAAAACCCCAACACGCGGCGCTTCAATCTGCCGAAGAAGAAGACGTTATCAAGAACGCCAAATGGGCGACCTGTATTGACGTGGATGAATTCGTGAACATCAAGGTAGGTGACGGCACGCTGGATGCGTTATTTGCCGCTGTGCCGAACGCCAATATGATCGCGATGACGTGGCGCTTGTTTGGCAATGGCGATGTGCATGATTATGTGGACGGGCCGATCACAGAGCAGTTTTTGCGCTGCGCCCCCGAGTTTGCGCGCAAGCCGCATCAAGCGTGGGGCTTCAAGACGTTGTTCCAGAATATTGGCTTGTTCAAAAAGCTGGGCGTGCATCGCCCCAAGGGGCTTAACCCGCAGCTTTGGGAAGATATCAATTGGGTCAACGGGTCTGGCGAACCGTTGCCGCGCGAGATGTTTCGCAATGGCTGGCGGTCTACTGTTGAAACCTATGGCTATGATCTGGTGCAGCTCAATCACTACGCGGTACGCTCTGCCGAAAGCTTTCTGGTTAAACGAGACCGTGGTCGTGTGAACCACGTGGATCGCGATCAGGGTTTGGCCTATTGGTTCCGCATGAACAACAATTATGAGGAAGACACCTCGATCCTGAAACGTTTGCCGATGATGAAGGAAGAATTGGCCAATTTGATGAGCGATCCTGAAATTGCGGCAGCGCATGAGCATTCTGTTGCTTGCCACAAGGCCAAGATTGAGGAGCTGAAGGCGACAGACAGCTATTCAAAATTCTTCGCAGAACTGACCGGCGAGCGACAAGAAAAACTGGCGCGCTTGCATCTGCATTTTGGATCAAACGTCTTTCTGTCTGGACCGTCTGTTGTCCCCGATGATGTCGTCGCACGTGATCCTGATGCGGAGTGGTTCTTTACCGTCGAGCTTGAGGGCGAAACGGCGCATTAAGGGACAACTATGCAGATCATGTGTTTGAACGGTCTGGGTGGGATGCAACATGCTGACCTGATGCCCTATTTGCATGACAGCGATCCTGATGTGCTGGATCAACGAAGTGATCGTCAAGTTCATGGACATCTCCGCTTTCGTCAAAGTAGGGTTTGATATCGGCCAAATTTCCGACTTTCTCTCGCATTTGCTTCACGCAAATTGGACTAAAGCTGATGTAAGGTTAGCCAATCCGCAACGAGGGCAGGGGTGTCCGAGCCTTCAATCTCAATGCTCAACCCATGCATTTGAAGAATTGCGTTGTCACCCTTGGCCACTACGCTTTTCAACACGAATTGCCCCCTGATCCGGGAACCTGCGCGCACGGGCGCAAGGAAGCGAATTTTCTCAAATCCATAGTTTACCGATGCGCTTTGGCCTTCAATTGCCGGCAAGACGTCGTAGGCAAAGGCACTGGCCATAGATAGTGTCAAATACCCATGCGCGATGGTGCCGCCAAAGGGTGTTTCAGCAGCGGCACGGATGGGATCAAGATGGATGAACTGATGATCTTCTGTCACATCCGCAAAGGCGTTGATGCGGGCTTGATCAATTTCGATCCAGCGCGACGGGGGCAACGGAGTGCCAATCGTTCGGGCCAAGGTCTGGCAAATATCTGTGGTGTTGCTCATGTCCGTCAGCCTAGCGATCTGCTTGACAGGTTCAAGCGCAGGGGGCCATCTGAGCCAAAGGAGACTTCCATGACTGATCTACTATTCCCCGCGCCAACGGTTCACACAATTGAGGTCGAAGGCGAAAGCGCAGACTTTCCCATCCACCGTATTTTCTGCGTGGGTCGCAACTATGCAGCGCATGCGGCTGAAATGGGCAATGTGCCGGATTATGAAGCGCCGTTTTATTTTACCAAATCCCCGGCCCATGCGGTGAACAGTGGTGCATCAATTCCCTATCCTTTGGGAACGGAAAATTACCATCACGAAATGGAACTGGCGATCTTGATCGGTGCCGCGGCGTTTCGCGTCTCTGAAGCGGATGCGATGGACGCTGTCTACGGCTATTGCTGCGCGCTGGATATGACACGGCGTGATTTGCAGAATGCATCCAAAGCGACGCGGCGCCCTTGGGACACCTCAAAGGATTTTGAAGCGTCGGCAGTGTTTGCACCAGCAACGACACGAGACAATTTTGGCGCAGTAGATGCGCAGCGCATTGTTTTGACAGTGAATGGTGAGACACGACAGGATGCGCATTTGTCGGAATTGATCCACTCGGTTCCCGCAGTGATCGCCGATCTGTCAAAATACTATCACTTGAATGCAGGCGATGTGATCATGACGGGAACACCTGCGGGTGTAGGCGCTGTTCAAGCTGGCGATCATTTGCGCGGCGAGATTGATGGACTGGCACCAGTCGAATTAACCCTAACAGACGCGGAATAAAACGTAGGGCAAAAACAAGTTACAAATGAAACCAGATTGACTCAAAGTGGGTTGTTCGTCAAAACAGTTACAAACGCAACGATGTTCTGATTGGCATCGAAAAAAGTTAACTCAGGGAACGCACAAGCATGTTGGATGACAGATATAAACTGGCCTTCAAGGCCTACCCTTATGAACGCAACGCCGATCAAGATGCGCAAACGCCTGTGCGCCATCCGGTTGTTATTATGGGGGGTGGCCCTGTCGGCGTTGCAACTGCGTTGGATCTGGGACGGCAAGGTATTCGTGCGATTGTCTTGGACGATCATGAAGGCGTTGGCATGGGCAGCCGCGCAATTTGTTTTGCAAAACGCTCGCTAGAAATTGCGGATCGTTATGGCTGTGGCGATCCGATGCTGGACAAAGGTGTGGTCTGGAACGTCGGCAAAGTTTTCTACGAAGACCGTAAAGTGTTCGAGTTCAATTTGCTTCCCGAAGACGGGCACAAGTTTCCTGCCTTCATCAACATGCAACAACCCTATTTCGAGCAGTTCATGATCGAACGCGCGCGCGAGCTGCAAGCAGAGGGCATGCCGATCGAGCTGCGTGGCAAGAACCGAGTTGATGCGGTCGAGGTCAAAGAAGACCATGTTGTTCTGACAGTCATGACACCTGAAGGTCCGTATACGATAGAAGCGGATTGGCTGATTGGTGCGGACGGTGCGAATTCGCCTTTGCGAGGCATGATGGGTCTGGAATTCGAAGGCCGTGTGTTTGAGGATAATTTCCTGATCGCTGACATCAAAATGAAAGGCGACAACAGTTTCCCGACCGAACGGTGGTTCTGGTTTGAACCCCCTTTCAAATCCGGCGCATCGACCTTGCTTCATAAACAACCCGATGACGTGTGGCGCATTGATTTCCAACTTGGTTGGGACATTGATCGCAAGGAAGAGATGAAAGAGGAAAACATTCGTACCCGCCTAGATGCGATGTTGGGGCCGGATATCGACTATGAAATGGTCTGGTCATCAATCTACACTTTCCAGTGCAAACGGATGGATCGGTTTCGCGAAGGTCGCGTGATTTTTGCAGGGGATGCTGCGCATCAAGTATCACCATTCGGTGCGCGCGGTGCCAATTCGGGTATGCAGGACGTTGATAATCTGGGGTGGAAGCTGGGTCTTGTTCTAAGTGGAAAAGCGCCAGAAAGCCTGATCGACAGCTACGATTCAGAGCGCGCTTATGGTGCGGATGAAAATATCCTGAACTCAACCCGCGCGACGGATTTCATCACGCCAAAATCCGAGATCTCCAAGGTCTTCCGCAATGCGGTTTTAAACCTTTCGGAAAAACATGCCTTCGCACGACCTTTGGTGAATTCGGGGCGTTTGTCGGTGCCTTGCGTCTATGACGGTGGTGTTCTGAACTCGGCAGATGCGCTGGACGGTGGTCCCGCGCGTACGCGACCGGGTGCGTCATGCCCCGATAGTCCATTGAAAGAGGGTTTCCTGTTGCCTCAGTTGGGCGATGACTTCGTGGTACTTGCGATTGATACAGATGTGCCTGCCGCGTTTGAAGAAAGCGGGATCACAGCGCGCGTGCTGTCGATCAACTCTAGTGACGACGCCAGCGGACAACTTGCGCAGCGCTACCTTGGAACAGCGACATCTGCCGTCTATCTTATCCGGCCTGATCAGCATGTGGCGGCGCGAATGCCGACTTATGACGGATCAGCGCTACGCCGCGCGTTAATGCGCGCCATTGGCCAGGAGGCTTAACAGATGACCGATCTGACCCTTGATCCGAATATTGACCGTCCTGATGATTTCTACGCTGATCTGTTAGATGCACATGAAGGGTTAAGCAAAGAGGAAAGCGATGCGTTCAATGCGCGGCTTATTCTGGTGCTGGCCAATCATATTGGCGATCACGCAACTTTGCGTGCTGCACTGAAAGCCGCTTCGCTATGATGGTGCTGTATTCTTACTGGCGCTCGACAACGTCGTATCGTGTGCGCGCGGCGCTGAACCTGAAAGAGCTGGCGTATGAGACGCGCTCGATTGATCTGGTTGCAGGGGCACAGCGCGCGCCAGAGTATGCGGCGCTGAACCCGGGCCAAGGTGTGCCGACCTTGGTGTTAGAGGACGGGACAGTTCTGACACAATCCATGGCAATTCTGGATTATCTCGATCAGGTCGCACCCGGCCCGGCATTGCTTCCCAAAGAAGCTGTCTTGCGCGCCAAGGTGATGGCCGCGGCCCATACGATTGCTTTGGATATTCATCCGGTCAACAACTTGAAAGTTGTCGGGCACCTAAAGGCACAAAACGGAGCAAGCCAAGATGAAGGCATTGCGTGGATGTGTCATTGGATGCGCGAAGGTTTTAGAGCCTACCTCGCGCTTCTGCCCGAAAACCGTAGCGCATTCAGTTTTGGCGATACGCCACTGCTCTGTGATATTTGCCTTGTCGCGCAGCTTTATAACGCCCATCGTTGGGGCGTCGATATGAGCGGCTTTGAACGCTTGCTTGATATCGAAGCCGAAGCAATGAAGATCGACGCTTTCCGACGCGCCAAACCAGAGGCACAGCCAGATGCGTGCTAACCTGTTATGACAAGCGCTTTTGCCGCGAACGGTTTGTTCGGGAATTTGTTTTGTGACGCTAAAGTTGCGGATGCCTTTGTGGGCGATGCGCTCCTTGCGCAAATGTTGCGGTTTGAACGGGCTTGGACAGCTGCCTTGATTGAAACCGGTGCAGTGAGTGCAGCAGATGGGAAACTTGCGTTGGGGGTTATTGACGGTTTTACACCGGACCGGGCTGCGCTGTCTGCCAGTGCCGAGCGCGATGGTTTGCCCGTTCCCGAGTTGGTGCGTCAGTTGCGCCATGGCCAGTCTAATGATGTGCAACGTGCGATCCACACAGGCGCCACATCGCAAGATGTGATTGATACGGCAATGGTTTTGACCTGCCGTGACATCCTTGCAGATTTCGACACGCGCCTTCGTGGCGTCAGTGCGCAATTAGATGTCCTTGATGGGCGGTTTGGCGATGGGCCTATGATGGGCCGTACACGTATGCAGGCAGCGCTGCCGATCACAGTCGCGGATCGTATACGAGCATGGCGTCAGCCGTTAGAGGATCATGTGCACGGTCTAACCCACTTGTTAGAGATGCTTTTGCAGGTTCAAGTCGGCGGCGCTGTCGGTGTGCGCGATGCACAACGCGAGAAAATGACGGCCCATGTGGCGCAGGCTTTAGGGTTGAACGTCACGCCAGTCTGGCATGCGGATCGTTCCTGTTTTGTCAGTCTTGGGAATTGGTTGGTTCTGCTTAGCGGTTCCCTTGGCAAGCTTGGACTGGACGTCGGCTTAATGGCCCAACAGGGCGTAGATGAGGTTGTGCTAAGCGGGGCAGGGGGAAGTTCAGCGATGCCGCATAAACAAAACCCGATCCGTGCGGAAGCCTTGGTCACACTCGCGCGCTATGTTGCAGGCCAGCAAGGCATTCTAAGCCAAGCGATGTTGCACGAACAAGAACGCTCTGGCGCGGCGTGGGCGCTGGAGTGGATGGTGCTGCCAGCGATGTTTGAAGCCACCGGCACCGCGTTGAACCGCGCTGGCGACTTGTTGAACCAGATAGATCGGCTTGGTCAAACCAGCTGATTAGCGCGCGTAGGCGTTCATCGTCAGCAGCTCATACTCGGCCACCTTTTCAGCGTCCTGATTGGTTAGGGTGACGTGCCAGCGCACCTCGCCATACTCATCATTGCGCGGGGTTTTCTTTTTGACCGTTAAACGTACTTGGATGCTGTCGCCCGCTTGTACGGGCTTCATAAAGCGCAGGTTGTCTAAGCCGGTGTTGGCCAGAACAGGTCCTTCATTCGGTTCGACAAACATGCCGGCGGCAAAGCTAAGCAGCAGATACCCATGCGCGACACGACCGGGAAAGAACGGGTTTCGTTTGGCTGCGTCCTCATCCATGTGGGCGTAGAATGTATCGCCTGTAAAGTTTGCGAAATGCTCGATGTCTTCCATGCTGACAACACGCGGATCAGTGTTAATGGTTTCGCCGATCTGCACTTCGTGGAAGGTGCGTGTGAACGGATGCGCTGGGGCAGGCCTTTCTATCGCGCCGTCCACCCAAGTGCCGCCAATCGCCGTCAGAATATCAGGGCCGCCCTGAATTGCGGTGCGTTGCATATAATGCATCACACCGCGCACACCGCCAAGTTCCTCGCCGCCGCCTGCACGCCCCGGACCGCCATGCACCATATGGGGCAGGGGGGAGCCATGGCCGGTGCTTTCCTTCATGGAGTCGCGGTTGTTGAAATAGAGACGTCCGTGATACGCGCCAGCGCCCAAAGCGACCTCGCGCGCGACGCTTGGATCATGGGTGATGACCGATGCGACAAGCGAGCCTTGCCCCTTGTTCACCAGCGCAATCGCGTGATCTAGATCGCGGTACCCCATGACGGTGGAAACAGGACCGAAGGCTTCGGTGTCATGCACGCGCTCTGCGCTGTCGGGATTGGCGCAGTGGAAGACTATGGGCGTCAGGAACGCGCCCTTGTGATCGTGGAAATCCTCATTGCCATAGACTTGCTTGGCTTCGGTCCCGATGATCGCGGCTTTGGTCAGCACATCGCGTTTCTGTGCGTTTGAGACTAGCGCACCCATGCGGGTTTCAGACTTATTAGGGTCTCCAATTACAGTTTTGGACAGGCGCTCGGAGAGTGCTTTGATAACTGCTTCAACATGCTTATCAGGCGCGATGATGCGACGAATGGCGGTACATTTCTGACCCGCTTTCGTGGTCATTTCGCGCTGGACCTCTTTGATGAACAGATCAAATTCCGGCGTTCCGGGCGCAGCGTCCGGGCCAAGGATAGAGGCGTTAAGACTGTCTTGTTCTGCCACAAAGCGGATAGAGTTTTCAAGGATATGCGGGTTCGATCGTAGCTTCAAAGCCGTCTGCGCGGAACCTGTGAAACTGACCACGTCCTGTAAAGTGAGACGGTCCAGCATGTCGCCTAAACCGCCGCTGACCAATTGCAACGCGCCCTTTGGCAGGATGCCACTGTCCAGCATCAAGCGCACTGCAAGTTCGGTCACATAGCAAGTCGCCGTGGCAGGTTTCACAATAGCAGGAACCCCCGCAAGCAGGGTTGGTGCGAGTTTTTCCAGCATGCCCCAGACGGGGAAGTTGAAGGCGTTGATATGCACTGCGACGCCCTGCATTGACGTGCAAATATGTTGGCCAAGGAAGGTACCACCCCGCGAAAGCTGTTCAATCTCGCCATCAATATAGATATGCCCGTCGGGCATTTCACGGCGGCCCTTGGACGCGAAAACGAACATCGTGCCGATGCCGCCGTCGATATCAATCAGGTGATCGGATTGCGTGGCTCCGGTCGCAAAGGACAGATCATATAGCGCCTGTTTATGAGTGTTGAGATGTGCCGCCAGCGCCTTGAGCATACGGGCACGGTCATGGAACGTCAGTTTGCGCAGGTTCGGCCCACCTACTTCGCGCGCGTGATCAAGCATCCCGGCGACGTCTAGGGTGTCATTGCCCGCTTGCGCCATCACCTCGCCCGTTACCGCGTTTTCGATAGGGCGTGCGCCAGCGTCAGGGGCGATCCACGAACCTGCGGCGAAAGAGTTAATTTGAAGCAAGCTCATGGCATGGATCCTTTGGTAAAGCGTTTCGTTATTAATTGACCGCTTGGACGGTTTATGCAAGATATATCTAAACACGCGCCTTGGGAGGGGACGATGACACCACAAGAAAGAGCCGCGAAATCAAGCGAGGCGATGTGGGCCAATGACCCTGCCTGCGCATGGATCGGGATGGAACTGGGCGAGATCGCCGAGGGCCATGCGGTCATGTCACTGAAAGTGCAAAAGCATCATTGCAACGGCCATGGCATGTGCCACGGTGGCATCATCTTTTCACTCGCGGACAGCGCCTTTGCCTATGCGTGCAATTCGCGCAACCAAAGCACGGTTGCGCAGAACAATATGATCACCTTCATTGCGCCGGGTCAGGTTGGCGATGTGCTAACTGCCATCGCGCGCGAGGTCTCGCTAACAGGGCGCAGCGGCATTTATGATGTGCGTGTGACAAACCAAAACGACACCTTGATTGCGGAGATGCGCGGGCTGTCGCGCGCGATCAAAGGTCAGCTTTTTGACGAGGAAACCTAAATGAGCAATTTGACACCTGATCCTTCTATTCTGGACCCAATCGAGATTGCCAGCCGCGATGAAATTTCTGAGCTTCAATTGGAACGGATGAAATGGTCGCTGAAGCACGCTTACGACAATGTGCCGATGTACAAGGCGCGTTTCGATGAATTGGGCGTGACGCCTGCTGATCTGAAATCGCTCGCAGATCTGGCGAAGTTCCCCTTCACCGTTAAGGACGATCTGCGCGACAATTATCCCTTCGGCATGTTCGCGGTTCCGCGTGCGCAAATCGCGCGCATCCATGCGTCTTCTGGCACAACGGGCAAAGCGACGGTTGTTGGATATACCGCAAATGATATCAGCAATTGGGCTGATCTTGTGGCGCGCTCCTTGCGCGCGGCAGGTCTGCGCAAGGGCGATATGATCCACAATGCTTATGGCTATGGTTTGTTCACTGGCGGCCTTGGCGCACATTACGGGATTGAACGCTTGGGCGCGACGGTTGTGCCCATGGGCGGCGGTCAAACGGACAAGCAGGTTGGCCTGATCAACGACTTCAAACCCCGCGGGATCATGGTGACGCCGTCCTATATGCTTAACATTCTGGAGGCGTTTCATAAGGCGGGGCTGGATCCGCGCAAAAGCTCGCTAGAGGTGGCCGTGTTCGGCGCAGAACCCTGGACCGAGGCCATGCGCAAAGAGATTGAAGAAGCTTTTGATCTGAATGCCGTCGATATTTACGGACTATCAGAAGTGATGGGGCCGGGCGTGGCTAATGAGTGCGTTGAAACCAAAGATGGCCCTGTGATTTGGGAGGATCATTTTTATCCAGAAATCATTGATCCGGTAACAGGCGATGTGCTGCCAGACGGGGAAGAGGGCGAGTTGGTGTTCACTACGCTTACCAAAGAAGGCATGCCGATCATCCGCTATCGCACCCGCGATCTGACACGGCTTTTGCCGGGCACTGCACGCTCTATGCGCCGTATTGCCAAGATTACGGGGCGTTCGGATGATATGATGATCCTGCGCGGCGTGAACGTCTTCCCGACGCAAGTGGAAGAGCAGGTTATGGCAACAGGTGGCCTAGGCCCCTATTTCCAGATCGAGCTGTATAAGTCGGGCCGCATGGACGCGATGCGCGTGCTTGTCGAAATGCTGCCTGACGCAAATACGGAGGCTGCCAAAGACGCCGCCGCGCGGATGTTGACCAAGCGGATCAAGGATATGGTTGGCGTGTCGACCGAGGTGATTGTCGGCGACCCCGGCACAGTTGCGCGCAGCCAAGGTAAAGCCGTGCGCGTCGTCGATAATCGCGGTTAACCCATGGCGCGCCCTATTGCGAAAGATCACGGCGAGAAACGTCTGCATATCCTGCGCGAAGCGGCGCGGGTGTTCGCAGAGGTGGGTATTGCACGTGCGTCCATGGCGCAGGTGGCTGTGGCCTGTGGAATCTCCAAGGCGAATATTTACCATTATTACGACAGCAAGGATGCGCTGCTGTTTGATATCCTCGACAGCTATCTAAGCTCTTTGCGCGATCATCTGGCTGGGTTGGAGTTGGCTGGGTTGACTCCGCCCGAGCAGCTTTTGTGTTTCGTGACAGAGGTCTTGCTTGCCTATGAGGGCATGGATGCAGAACACAAAATCCAAACCGAAGGAATCGCGGTTCTGGGCGCTTCCGAACAGCAGGTTTTGAAAGGCTATCAGCGCGATATGGTGCGGCAGTTGAGCGGAATTTTGTTGGTCTGCGCGCCTGCTCATTTGGTGCGCGACAAAGCCCGCTTGAACGCAACAGCGATGTCAGTGTTTGGTATGCTGAATTGGTTCTATATGTGGAACAGCAGTGCGGATAAAGCGGTACGCGAAAGCTATGCGGCGCATGTGAGCGGGTTGGTATTGGGGCCTGAGAGTATTTATGAGCCGAGGTAGGCAACTGGTGGTGTGGACATAACAGCGCTTATCGGATTTTGGCCAATTGATTTGACCATCGAGTACGAGGCGCTCGACGCCTGCCAATGACCGCTGTCAGCCCAATATGGACATTCATTCGGCACCTGCATCCGATGGCGTCACCTGCAGACCGGGCAGAAAGCATGCGTAA
>CBFIGL010000039.1:0-16614 GCA_965662135.1 Planktotalea sp.
TGGGCAGGCTGCACTGACGATGAAATCGCAAGTTACAGCGGACATTCTTCAAAGAAGATGATCATCAAATATGCGGGGGAGGCCCGTCAGATCATGCGCGCGCGACAGGCGGCAGCAAAGCGCAAATGACTACGAACAGAACAAGCACAAAACGAAAAACTGATACCCGAGGTGATACCCAATGAGTAGAGCAATTCGTAACCCATTGATTTTATTGGAGGCGAGTACCGGAATCGAACCGGTGTACACGGATTTGCAATCCGCTGCATAACCACTCTACCAACTCGCCAGCCAGTGATGGGTTGCAATTAGCTGATCTGTGAAACTGCCGCAAGACCCAAGCGATGCGAAATCTAGCTAATTCTGGTATGAGCAGGCGTTGTGGGCGCTGACGCTATGTGGCACTAAAGGCAAAAGGATTCTGAACGAGCGAGTTTAGCCAATGTCTGATTTTGCAGCACGTCGCGTCATGATGGTGGACACACAAGTCCGCCCTTCCGATGTCACCAAATTCCCGATTATCGACGCCATGTTGTCGGTCGAACGCGAAAATTTTGTTCCAAGCGAGTTGCGCGAAGCTGCTTACGTGGACGGAAATCTGTCCCTTGGGGCTGGCCGCGTGGTGTTTGAGCCGCGCACTTTAGCGAAAATGCTTGATGCATTGGATCTTCAAAGTGACGAATTGGTGCTCGATATCGGGGCCGGGTATGGCTATTCTTCTGCTGTTATGGCGCATATTGCCCAAGCTGTTGTTGCCGTTGAAGCCGACGAGGCGATGTCGAATGATGCACAGGTTGCTCTGAACGATGCGGGCGCGGACAATGTCATCGTACATTTGGGGGCTCTGGATGCAGGTGTTGCCGAGCACGGCCCTTATGATGTGATTGCGATCCAAGGTGGTGTCGAAGCAATTCCAATAGAAATTATTGACCAGTTAAAAGAAGGTGGGCGCATCGCCGCCTTGTTCATGACTGGGGCGCTGGGGGAAGTTCGTGTTGGCCTTAAAGTGGATGGCCAGATGAATTGGCGACTTGCATTCAATGCGAGCGCGCCTGTCTTACCCGGTTTTTCGAAAACACATGAATTCGCACTATAGTAAAAACTATATTCGGCACGACGGAAGCTGCTCTGTCATGCGTTAAAGTTACGTTACCGCGTCCAACGATGGATGCGTCAATCCTTGGGGGCACGATGTTCGATCTAAAGGTGAATGCTAAACGCTGGGCTGCGATCATGGGCGTGTCGTTGTTGTCCACGCAAGCGACGCAGGCCGAAACTCTGTCTGATGCGTTGATCGGGGCCTTCAATCACTCGGGTCTATTGGAGCAAAATCGTGCCTTGTTGCGGGCTGCTGATGAAGATGTTGCGATTGCAACAGCGTCTTTGCGCCCGATCTTGAATTTTACGGGTTCATTGGGCCGTAGCTTTTCGCGCAAATCCAATCATTCGACAGGATTGCTCACGGATACGAGCAGTACGACTGCGACGGTCGGGATAGCACTGGATTTGCTGATCTATGATGGTGGGCAAACCCGCTTGGCGATTGAAGCGGCGAAGGAAAATGTTTTGGGCACACGTGCGCGTCTTGTGTCGTTGGAGCAGTCCGTGCTTCTTCGCGCGATCGAAGCGTTCATGAATGTGCGACGCACGACAGAAACAGTGGCGTTGCGTCAAAGCAATGTGCGTTTGATCACGCAAGAACTGCGCGCTGCACGGGATCGGTTCGAAGTCGGTGAAATCACGCGCACGGATGTCGCCTTGGCAGAGGCACGGCTTGCCGCGGCACGCTCGGCCCTTGCCGCTGCCGAAGGTGGATTGATCCAAGCGCAAGAAGAGTATCGCGCAGCGGTAGGGCGTAAGCCTGGCAATCTGCGTCCCCCAAAGAACCTACCCAAAACTGCGGGTTCTGTCGATGAAGCCAAGGCAATCGCGGTGCGCAGCCACCCAGAGATGCAAGCCGTCCAGCATGATGTTGCGGCGGCTGAGTTGAATGTCCAGCGCGCTGACGCGGCCAAACGCGGCACCGTACGCTTGCGCGGCGGCTTGAATCGCACACAAGTTCCATCAGCGGACACCTCCACCAACGGCGGGTCCTTATCACTGGAAGCGACTGTTCCGATTTATCAAGGCGGTCGACTGAACGCGCTCGTGCGTCAGGCGATGGCGCGTCGGGATGCCGCGCGTTCGGGGCTTCACATTACGCGCCATCAAGTGCAGCAAAATGTCGGCAACGCATTTGCGCAATTGCGCGTGTCTCGTGCGTCCCGTGATGCAAGCGAACGCCAAATCAGAGCAGCGACAGTTGCCTTTAGAGGTGTTCGCGAAGAGGCAGCAGTCGGGTCCCGCACTACGCTTGATGTGTTGAACGCAGAGCAAGAGCTACTTGATGCGCGCTCTGGCCTGATCGGTGTTCAAACAGATGAATTCATCGCCGCTTATGCAGCGCTTGCTTCGATGGGCTTGCTGACGGCGAAACATCTGAACCTGCCTGTTCAGCAATATGATCCCACGGCATATTACAAATTAGTTAAGGATGCACCTGCACGCAGCGTCCAAGGGGACAAGCTAGATCGCGTGTTACGCTCGCTCAGCAAAGACTAGTCGCGGCGTGTCTGAGGCAGGTTTGACAATATTTTTGTCATAGCGCGCTAAAAACTGCCGCTAATTCGTTCTATCTGTTGTGAGAATCCGCTTGGGCGGATAATCTGCGCACGAGGCGAGAATGGAACTATAATGTCAGATCCGGTTACCAATATCGAAATCGAAGACGTATTGTCTTCTATTCGGAGACTTGTGTCTGACGAAGCACGCGCGTCTGAACGTCACGAGAATGAACCATCGTTTTCATCTGACGTTCCTCCGCAACCTGTTGAATTGGAAGTGGAAAACCCATCTTGGGATGAACCCGTCGCTGCAAAATCCCCAGCCCCTGCATTGATGTTGACCCCAGCGCTTCGGATTGTACCAGAGGAAGAAGAAAACAGTGAGAACGCTTCCTCTGATCCCTCCGAAGAGCACGGGAACGAGGTGGCCGAAGACGCTGCATTGATTCTAACACAAGATGATTTTTCAGAAGAAGCGGTGCAAGACAGTGAAGATAGTTCATTTTCAGGCGATCACCCGGATGAGGATGACGTCAGCGTCGTGGCAGAGATGCACGACACGACCCCTGATGATGATGCCCACGCGGTGACGAATGACGACGTAGACCTTCATGAGCCTCATATCGAAGAAGAATTAGTCACAGAAGCACCAACGCCTGTTGTGGAAAACCACGCCGAAGAGCGCGCTGCTGTTGACACGGATGAACCCGTCACGATCGAAGACAAAATAGCTGCTTTGGAAGCACTGATTTCACGCAGCGATGGTGAGTTTGAACCTGATGGCGCAGAGGTTGGCGGAAACGCCGGTCGCGCAGGGCACTCGTTGCCTTGGGAAGATAGCGCGGCACTGCGCGCTAGCGTCCAAAGCGGTGATTTTCTCGAGCCGGAAACAGCATCACATTCGGCTGCATTCAGTGATTCTGTCGCTGCCTTCGAGCGCGCGCATTCTGAAGCTGTTGAAACTGCCCAGTCAGAGCTTGCTGCGACTGCAAGCGATACGTTGCTTGAGGGCGATGAACTAAGCAGCGCTCTGGATGAAGATGCTTTGCGTGACATGGTCGCTGAAATCGTGCGCCAAGAGTTGCAAGGACCCCTTGGCGAGCGGATTACACGCAATGTGCGCAAGCTGGTGCGACGCGAAATTTACCGCGCATTGGCCGCAAACGAGTTGGACTAGGGCTGAACTTGTTCAGCCAAGTTTAGCAATGCATCCAGGTCCATGTGTTTTTCCAAATGCGCTGCAAGCTTGTCCAAGACAGCATCCACGTCCGCTGCATAATTGAAATCATGTGATGCGGCGGAGCCAATAAAGCTTGCTCGAAACGCATCAGCACTGAAAAGCCCGTGCAGGTAGCAGCCCATAATTTGACCATTTTCGTTAGATGCACCTTCAGAGCGACCATCAATTTCAAGCCAAGCGTTCGCGCAATCGGGACCGTCCGTTTTGCCCAAGTGAATTTCATAACCCTGCACCGGATCCCCTGTTGGAAGGTAGGTCGCGGCGGTCAAGGCCAGCCTTTTCTGTTCGGACATCTGGGTTGTGACGTTCAGATGTCCTAGCCCCTTCACAGTTTTCGGCGTACCTTCAATGCCCATTGGGTCACTGATTTCAGTACCAAGCATCTGATAACCGCCACAAATCCCCAAGACACGTCCCCCCCGCCTGATATGTGCTGCAAGGTCAATGTCCCAGCCTTGAGCGCGAAAAAAGGCGAGGTCCGCAATGGTCGCTTTTGACCCCGGAATAAGGATCAAGTCTGCGTCACAGGGCAGAGGGCGGCCTTGCTCTATGATCTCGACGTTGACATTCGGCTCGGCGGAGAGCGGATCAAGATCATCAAAATTGGCAATCCGTGCAAGGCGTGGAACCGCGACCTTGAAGTTGCCTGTTGTGCTTGAGGCAATGTCCATCACATCTTCAGCGGGTAAGCGCCATGCATCGTCAAACCAAGGGATCACTCCAAGCGAAGGCCAGTTGGTGTGCTGGGTGATGGCGGTCAGACCCTCGTCGAAAAGACTGACATCACCACGAAATTTATTGATGCAAAACGCCTTGATGTGATCCGCGTCTTCCTTGGGCAGAATTGTTTGCGTGCCAACCAATTGGGCGATGACGCCACCGCGATCAATGTCACCAGTTAGCACGACTGGCACGCCAGCAGCTTGGGCAAAGCCCATGTTTGCGATGTCGCCAGCGCGTAGATTGATTTCGGCAGGGCTGCCAGCCCCTTCCACCACGATCAGGTCGGCCGTTGTGGCGAGACGGTGAAAGCTTTCTAAGACCGCGCTCATCAGTTTGGGTTTTGCTTTGGCATAGTCGCGCGCGCGCAGTGTATCCCAACGCTTGCCTTGTACGATAACTTGCGCCCCTGTGTCCGTTTCGGGTTTTAGCAGGACGGGGTTCATATCGGTATGGGCTTCGCGTCTTGCCGCAAGGGCTTGCAAGGCTTGGGCGCGCCCGATTTCGCCGCCGTCTATTGTGACTGCTGCGTTGTTGGACATGTTTTGCGGCTTGAAAGGTGCGACAGACAGGCCACGATTTGAACAAGCGCGCGCGATCCCTGCGACAAGCATGGACTTTCCCACGTTTGAACCTGCACCTTGAATCATTATCGCTTTGGTCATGGAGAGCCCCTTGTTTCGCCCTCAGACATAAAGCGGAGTTTTGGAGAGCGAAAGAGCGATGAACACAACAGCACATTTGATCCTTGGATTGGCGGTCTTTTCCCGTAAAGACACACCGCGCGTGACCGCGGCCTCCGCTGCAGGCGCGCTTATGCCAGATGTCTCGCTGTATGTTATGGCGGGTGTGTCGTTGTTCATATTGCAAATTGCACCGGAAATAGTGTTCGGGCAGCTATATTTTTCTCAGAATTGGCAAACGGTTTTCGCGATTGATAATTCGTTTTTGCTATGGGGTTTGGTGCTGGCCTTTGCCATTTGGTGGAAAGCCCAAGCCGGTATCGCCCTTTCGGGCGCGGGGCTTTTGCATTTGGCGTTGGATTTTCCGCTACATCATGACGATGGTCGCCCACATTTTTGGCCCGCGAGTGATTGGGTCTTTGAAAGCCCGGTCAGCTATTGGGACAAGGCCCATCACGCGCTGTGGGTGCAGCCGCTTGAAGCCTTGCTAGTGCTGATCTGCGTAATTGTGTTGTTCCGGCGTTTTCAGCGCTGGCCAATGCGTGCGGTGGCCTTGGTGCTTCTTGGTACGGAACTTATGGTCGCGCGCAGCTGGCTGTTGTTCTTCTGACACATAAAAAAGCGCCTCCGAGAACAGATCGGAGGCGCAAAAATTCATTACTGTGTTGGGACGGTAGCTTACGCAGCTTCAGCTTGCTGAGCAGCATTACGGCGCTCAGATTCTTCGCGAGACAGTGCAACAGATGTGCGCACGCCTTTGGATACGAAGTCCATCAGGCCTGTGACCACACGTTCGTTAGGATCAATTCCGGCGCAAGACAGAACTTCACGGCCATCACGAGAACGTGCCCAGCGTGCGATCTGCTCTGGACCATTTCCATATTTCTTATCGTCGGCAATTGCGTCATCAAGCGCAGCTAGGACCACAGCAGCGAACAGTTTGCGTGCGCGGTTGCCTTGCTCTGAATTGTAAGCAGTGCCATCTACGAAATCTCTCATAATTTCGACCTTTGTTCTTGCTCTTGTGTTTCCGGCGTAGGGGCTCTTATGACCCATCCGCTCCGATTCGGATACCCTGTATTTGCATAGCATCTATGCGAAATTCGCATGGCTTGCTGCAGGTGCAGCACGATATATAGCGTTCTTGCATGGGGCCTACCTCCCAGATATAGGAAGCTTCAAGATTTCATCAACCTTTTGATATGGTTTTGACAAATATGCCCAAGATTAACGGAAACGAGATTCGACCCGGAAATGTTCTGGAACACAACGCCGGTTTATGGGCTGCCGTTAAGGTGGATCACGTAAAACCCGGCAAGGGTGGCGCATTTGCACAGGTCGAAATGCGCAACCTTCGTAATGGATCCAAGTTGAATGAGCGCTTTCGCAGTGCAGACAAGGTGGAGCGTGTACGGCTTGAGCAAAAAGATCAGCAGTTCTTGTACGAAAGTGACGGTATGCTGGTGTTCATGGACACAGAAACATACGAACAGATCGAGCTCCCCGCAGAATTGTTGGGGGATCGTCGTCCGTTCTTGCAAGACGGTATGACGATTGTCGTCGAATTTCATGAAGCAGAAGCCCTGCACGCCAAGATTCCGCAAAAGGTGACTTGTAAGATTGCTGAGACCGAGCCAGTCGTCAAAGGCCAGACGGCGGCCAATAGTTTTAAACCTGCTATTTTGGAAAACGGCGTAAAGATCATGGTGCCGCCATTTGTGGGTCAGGATGAAAGCATTGTGGTTAACACCGATTCAATGGAATATTCCGAGCGGGCCTGATCCAACAGAGCGCTGCGCGCGCTTGATGAGCCGCTGACGCGGCGGGGTTGAGGCGCTGCCTCAAACTCCGAGGTATTTACAGACCAAAGATACTAAGGCGCGTAGATGATCTGCGCGTCTTTTGCATTGAGCGGCCCCGTCGCGCGATCAAAGCGTAGGTAAGCTAGTGCATGTGTGTCGGTCTGACTGAAGAGCGTGCCAGCCGGTTTGCCTGTGTCGGTGAGAATGTCCGTGCCAATCGGCGCGCTACCTTTGATTAACACTTGAGCAAGTCCTTTGCGCAGCTCTGTTTTGTGTTTCATTCTAGCCGTTACTTCTTGGCCGATGTAGCAGCCTTTTTTGAAATCGACACCATTGAGGCGCTCGAACCCCATTTCCAGCAAGAAGCTATCAGGTGTCAGTTCGATGCCTGAGCTTGGGATGATGAACTTGACATTGAGGGCGTTCCAGTCGGTGTCATCTTCTGTTTGCCCTGCATACCCACGCCATCCTAAAGCGATGTGGCGCGGATCGGCAAAGGCACCGTCAGGCAACGGACCGACCCCTTTGGTTACTGTGCGCGGGTCGTCGGTGATTGTCACATCTGCCCTGAGTTTATACATGCTGAGACGCCTGGCGAGCGCATCGGTTTGCGCTGCGTCCGTGTCCAGCAATAGAGCGTCACCATCAGGGACCATAAAGAAATCAGCGAGGTACTTGCCTTGCGGCGTGAGCATAGCTGTATAGACGATGCCCTGTGCCAGTTTGTTCACGTCATTCGTCACCAAGCCTTGCAAAAAACCACGTGCGTCTGCACCGATGATACGCAGCAAGCGTCGGTTGTTGGTTCGGGTCATTTTGCTCTCCCTCAAGGCCTAGGGTTGATATATGTGCTGTGGTGTAAAGTGAGAAGGGGCAAGGCTGTGCGTGCACCAATTTCTGTCGTGATACCGGTTTTGAATGCAGCCGACACGTTACCGGCTTGCGTCGTGGCGCTGATGGAAGGTGTCGAAACCGGTTTGATCCGTGAATTGATTGTGAGTGATGGGGGATCTTGTGATGACACCCGGCGCATCGCGGAAGACATCGGGGCAATCTGGGTGACGGGCGCGCCGTCACGCGGGGGGCAGCTAAGGCGTGGTTGCAGTGTCGCGCAAGGTGAATGGATTTTGACGCTTCATGCTGACACAGTCTTGGAAGCTGGTTGGAGCACAGTCGTTTCAGCGCATTTGGGATATTCGCAAGCCGGATATTTCAAGCTAGCGTTTTCAAGCAGCGGTTTTGCGGCGCAATTTGTAGCCGCGTGGGCCAACCTTCGCTCGGGTTTGTACGGGTTGCCTTACGGGGATCAGGGATTGCTGGTGCCGCGTGTGCTTTACAATCGGGTCGGGGGGTATGCAGATATCCCTTTGATGGAAGATGTGGCTTTGGTGCTGGCGCTAAAGGGGCATTTGAGCGCGTTGGATGCACGGGCCGTTACAAGCGCAGAAAAGTACGAACGCGCGGGATGGTTGCGTTGCGGCATGCGCAACCTGTGGACGCTTGGGCGTTATTTTGCTGGCGTCCCTGTCGCCAAGTTGGCCGCGGAGTATCGTAGGTCTTAACGCAAGCGTTACACCTTTGCTTGCAGATTATGCAGTGAGGCGTAGGTTTGGTTCGCTTTCAGCAAAGTATTGTGTGTGCCTTGTTCAACCACTTTGCCCGAGTCCATAACAATGATCTGATCTGCGTTACGAATTGTAGAGAGGCGGTGCGCAATCACGAGCGTTGTCCGCCCTTCTGACAGGCGCTCAAGTGCGGCTTGCACCACGGCTTCTGATTGCGCGTCCAGTGCTGACGTTGCTTCGTCCAGCAACAGGATTGGAGTATCGCGTAAAAGGGCGCGTGCGATGGCAACCCTTTGGCGTTGACCGCCGGACAGTGCCGAGCCGCGTGGCCCAACGTGTGTATCCAACCCATCGGGCAATTGCGCCAGAAAGTCTGAGACATGCGCAGCATCCAATGTCGTTTGAAGCTGAGCATCCGTTACGTCCGTGCGTCCGAGCAGAATGTTTTCACGCAGCGTTTCATCAAACAAAAGCGCGTCTTGCGAGACGACAGAAAAAAGATCGCGCAGATCTGCGAGCGCCATGTCTGTGACCGGAACACCGCCAATAAGAGCCTGACCTGATTGTGGGTCGGTCAAACGCGTGAGCACATTAAAAATAGTAGATTTTCCTGCCCCTGAAGGACCGACAAGCGCTGTGGTTTTCCCAGCGGCTGCAGTGAAAGTCGTGCCCCGTAGAACGGTTGTGTCACCGTACTTCAAATGTACATCTGTAAGATTGATTTCAGGTGTGCCTGCAGGGGCTTTTGTTGGATTGGCAGGTGTTTTATGTACTGGTTCCAGCGCCAAAAGTTCCATCACGCGCTCGATCCCTGCGGCGGCGGCTTCCCAAATCCCTGTGATTGTGCCGAGCCGGCGCAAAGGTTCAAACGCGAAACCAAGTGCTGTGAAGAAGGCCATAAATTCGCCTACGGATTTCTCGCCTGAGATAATTTCGCCGCCGCCGTAGATGAGCACGCCCAGAAAACCGACGCCTGACATCGTATCAATCAAACCCGGAATAGCGGCTTTGCCTAGGGATGTTGTGACTTCAACTTCGACCCGTTCTGCGTTGAGATTCGCGTAATGGCGCGATTGATAGTCCTCAAGACGGTTCAACTTGACCGGTACAATACCGTGAAACACTTCGTCCAAGCGTCCTGATTGACGCGCAGCAATTTGGTGAGCTGTGCGGCTGTGACGGCGCACAAAGCGCTGCGCTATCAGGGAAGGCAGAACCAGTAAGGGCACGCCAATCAAAGCGACGGCCGTCCAGCGCGAATCCACGCTCATCGCGACACCGAATAGGACAACAACGGCAACAAGATCCCGTCCTGCACCCGTGATAATCGCGTTCCAGACTTTACTGACAGCAGAGACGTCGCCGATCACGCGCTGCATCAATGTGCCGGGTGCGTTCAATTGGTGAAAACTTACATCAAGGCGCATCAAATGGCTTAATAGATCGCCACGCATATCTGCCTCAGACTGCTGCGATATCCGGGTAAGGATCACCTTCTGGATCACAGACGCGCCGGCGCGCACCAGAAAAATCCCCAAAATGACGATGCCCACCCACCACAAAGCGCTTTCATCACCAGCTAGAAACACCTGATCGAACATGGGTTTCATCATCCAGCTGAGCAGACCCAGCATCGAGCCTTCGAGCGCCATGAAAAGCGTCGCAAGCAAGAGCATCCAGATGTGGCGATTCAGGTAGCTGCGCCAAAGCCAACGCAACAGAGTGCGACTTGAATGATCAGGGGTATTCATATCAGGCAATTTGCGCGGGTGGCGTCTTGCTGTCAAAGCCTGTTTGGATCACTTGGTGGTCATATTCGGTGCGCAACCATGTTTCGAAATCAATATCGCCTTTAGCCTGGCGTGCTTCAAAAACATCCAGAATGTAGCCTTGAACGCCAGTTTTTGACCATTTCAGATGAATGAACTTAATGGATAGCTGCTTGCGGGCTTTCTGTACCGGAACATTGTCGAACACCATTTGGTACATAGCCGCGCAGAAACCGGCGCGATCCGCACCTGACTTGCAGTGGAAAATAAAGGGACGTTGCACCGTGCGCATCAAGTCAATAACAGCGACGATGTTTTCGCGATTGGCTGCAGTGCGTGCCCAAAGCTTGGTGCTGTGAAGTTTAAGGCCAAGAATGCGGCAGCTTTCTTCTTCAAACAGATAATGCGCACGAACATCAGTGCCGCGCAGATTGATTACCGATTTGATGCCCATGTCAAGATATTTCATAAAGCGTTTGTGCGTCGGTTGGTTCGAACGCCACACACCTTCTGAAACGGGATAGAAATTGGTCCAAGGCACCCGCAAAAAGGCGTGGTCAAACAAACTATAGTGCCAAGTGGACTTACGACGCTCTTCTGGATCGGTGATATCCATACCGAATGAGTAACGCCACTTACGCTCTCGATCGCTAAGTTTTTTCCCAAGGGTCTTGAGCATCGTTTTGTCCTGTAAATAAGCGCTTGAAGCGGATGTAGTCTTTAGGGGGGCATGGTGCAAGTCCGTGGGATGTTGACGGCGCGACGGGCTGCTCTAAGGTCCAGCATGAACGGAAAAGGAAATTGTCTAATGTCCCTCGCAAATGGCCGCACATATCTTGCGATACCTGGTCCGACAGTTGTGCCTGATGCGGTCTTGCGCGCAATGCATCGCGCGTCGCCTAATATCTATGAAGGCGAATTGGTTGATATGATGCCTGACCTTGTCGCCGATCTGCGGCGCGTCGCGCGCACGCAACATCATGTTGCGATCTACATGGGCAATGGTCATGCGGCTTGGGAAGCGGCCCTGAGCAATGTCATTGCCGAAGATGATCTGGTGCTTGTTCCGTCAACGGGGCGCTTCTGCGTTGGATGGGGTGAAATGGCCGAAGGTTTAGGGGCAAAGGCTGAAGTTTTGGACTTCGGAATGAAGTCTCCGATGGACGCCAGTGCGATCGAAGCGCGGCTGCGTGCTGACGCAGACCATAAGATCAAAGCGGTTCTCGCGGTTCACGTGGATACTTCGACGTCTATTAAAAGCGATGTTGCTGCAGTGCGCGCCGCACTTGATGCGGCGGGGCACCCGGCATTGTTGATGGCGGATTGCATTGCATCACTTGGCTGTGATCGTTTCGAGATGGATGCATGGGGCGTAGACGTTATGGTCAGCGCTAGCCAAAAAGGGCTGATGGTGACTCCGGGGCTGGGCATTGTGTTCTTTAATGATCGCGCCGCTCTAGTACGTGACGGGATGAAGCGTGTTAGCCGCTATTGGGATTGGACCCCACGCGCGAATGCGGAGCATTTCTTCCAGTATTTTGGTGGTACAGCCCCGACCCATCACATTTATGGTCTACGTGCCGCGCTTGATCTGATCCACGCCGAAGGCATGGAAGCTGTCTGGGCGCGTCACGAAAAACTTGCCAGCGCGGTTTGGGCGGCGTGCGAGGCATGGGGGCAGGGTGGACCTTTAACGATGAATGTCGCAGATCGCGCGCATCGTTCTTGTGCAGTGTCTGCGTTACGCCTTGGCGCGCCTGACGGAACACGTCTGCGCCGCTGGAGCGAACACCAAGCAGGCGTCACGTTAGGCATTGGGCTGGGAATGTCCGAACCGGACGATCCCAAAGGCGACGGTTTCTTGCGCATTGGACATATGGGACATGTGAACGCGCATATGGTACTTGGAACACTTGCAAGCATGCAGGCAGGATTTGATGCGCTTGAATTGCCCTATGGTCGCGGAGCGCTGGATGCTGCGGCAAAGGCACTTTCGGCTTAGGTGCGGTTGCGCGCAAGTCGTTTGTCTAGTGCGCTGATCGAGTAATGTACTGCTGCACAAAGTATGAGTGCGGCGAAAAACCCTTTCCATGCCCAAATCACGACCATGATCCACATCAGGTTCACCAAAGCCATAACAAGACAAATGGCTGTGTAGTCCTCGACTCGTCCTTGCGGGTGCTCTCTCATCCTGAAACCTCTTTTCTGGCTTTAGATTAACGCGGGCACCGTAAAAGTCAGGTAAATTTTTCGCGTGTTATACTTCGCGAGCAGCTTCAAGCGCGATGGGCAAGGCTTTCGCGACCAGATCCATCTCAGCGTCTGGCCCGCAGCTGATACGGATACAGCGATCTTGAGGTTGCGCGAAGGGCATGCGCACAAAGATCCCTTGCAAGATTAGATTGCCAAGAACAGCCCGTGCGAAAGCACCGTCAGACCCGCAATCAACCGCGACAAAATTGGTGGCGGAGGGCAAGCTTTTAAGCCCGTTCTCTTTTGCAATCGCTGCAATGCGCTGTTTGGAACATTCTACTTCATCCTGAATGTCGCGAAGGCCTTGTTGATCTTCTAACGCTGCCAAGGCGGCACTTTGTGCAAGGCGGTTCATTCCGAAATGATTACGAATTTTCTCGAAGGCTCGGATCAATTCGGGCGCACCCATCGCATAGCCAACGCGCATGCCAGCAAGGCTGTAGCCCTTTGAGAACGTGCGCATGCGGACCACACCCGGGTGGTCGATGGCAATATTTGGCACCGCATTTTCAGGCGCGAGGTCGATGTAGGCTTCATCCAGCAATAGCAAACACCCTGCGGGCAAGTTGCTCAGCATGTCTTCAATCACATATCCTTCGTGCCATGTGCCCATCGGATTGTCTGGATTGGCAAGGTAGATCAATTTCGCATTGGTTTCGCGGGCTTTTGCCAACAGCGCGTCAGGGTCTTCATGATCCCTTCTGTAAGGCACCTTATGTAAAACCCCACCAAAGCCGGCGACATGATAATTGAACGTCGGATAGGCTCCATCAGATGTCACCACGCGATCACCTTGCTCGATCACCAGTCGGACCAAATAGCCCAAAAGCCCATCAATCCCTTCGCCAACAACGATATTTTCCATGGAAATCCCATGATGTGCGGCCAAGGCCATGCGCAGATCAAAGCTCTCAGGCTCGCCGTACATCCACGCCTCATGAGCGCTTGCCTTGATCACCTCCAGCGCTTTGGGTGATGGACCAAACCCGTTTTCATTTGCGCCAAGTCGCGCGTGAAAAGCCGCGCCGCGCGTGCGTTCTTGGGCTTCTGGGCCGACAAATGGCACGGAAGCAGGTAACGTCTGGGCGAGGGCGGTATAGCGAGGATGTGTCATACTGATAGGGTTAGGGCGTGGTTTGACAGGGGGCAAGGTTGAAATCGCTGCATCGCACACATACCTGAGAATCATTCGCAACTAGGAGGGCAAGCCATGAAGCTGACCCGAAGAGGATTTATCGCCAGCGCAATCGCCGCGGGCTCAGTGCGTGCATTGCCGCAGATCGCAGCAAAAACGGGTGGTCGCCGCATTCTGACGCTGGTTTATGACAAATCACTTGGAATGATGCGGGCGGTTGAAAAACTCGTGCCTTAAACAGGAATCCAACCTTTTCCCTTACGTTTCGCTTTTCATCTCGCGGAGCAAGCGGGTAGCGTTCCTAAAACCTACAGGAGCCTGCTCATGCTGCGCGTCACGACAACCATCACCGATCACGTCGCCCACGTAAAATTAACCCGCGGTGACAAAATGAACGCGGTTGATCCTGATATGCTGGCAAGCATCATCGCGGCGGGGGAAGAATTGCGCGGCAATGTGGATGTGCGTGCGGTTGTTCTCTCGGGCGAAGGCGATGCCTTCTGCGCGGGACTGGATGTTGCCAGTTTTGCAGCCCTTGCTGGTGGCGATCCTATGGACATTATGATGCCGCGCACACATGGACCGTCCAATGATTACCAACATGTCAGCATGATCTGGCAGCAACTAGAGATGCCTGTCATCGCCGCCTTGCATGGCGTCTGCTTTGGCGCGGGACTGCAAATTGCCTCAGGCGCGGATATCCGCATTGCGGCGCCTGACACGCGCATGTCGATTCTCGAAATAAAATGGGGCCTTGTGCCGGATATGGGCGGCATGGTTCTGTGGCCTGCACTGATGCGCGCCGATGTGCTGCGTCGACTGACCTACACAGGCGAAGAATTTAGTGGATCGCAAGCACTGGACTACGGCTTGGCGACAGAAGTCAACGAAACGCCGCTGAAGCGCGCGATGGAACTGGCACACCTGATAGCCTCCAAAAGCCCGTCCGCCACGCGAGCCGGCAAAGCGCTTGTGTCATATGCGCTGGAAAACGCGCCAGATGCGGTTTTGCTCGAAGAATCCCGTGCACAGGCCACGATGATCGGAAAGCCCGATCAAATGGAAGCGGTGATGGCCAACATCCAAAAACGCGCGCCCAAATTCAGCTAACAACGCCTGTGCATCCTCTCTCGGGAAATATCCCGGGGGAGCGCGCGGCGCGGGGGCAGAGCCCCCACACCTCAGCTGATCTCGGCAAGCCGCGCGAGCGCTTCTTTCAACTTGGCCTCTTCCTCTTCGCGCAAACCCAGATTTGCGCGCGTCTCGGCAAGCACCTCTGCTGGTGCGCTTTTTGCGAACTTTGGATTGTTCAAACGTCCGCGCAATCCGCCAAGCTCTTTGGCTAGCTTGCCCAATGTCTTCTCAAGCCGCGCTTGTTCAGCCGCTACATCGATCACGCCTTCCAAGGGTAATCCGAAAGTGCCGCCAGACACGGTCAATGCAACGGTGCCTTTGGGTAGATCGTCCACATGTGTCATCGTTTCGATCCGTGCAAAGCGTTTGATCAATGCTTCGTTTTGATCCCACGCCGCTTGGGCCGCAGGCTCCATCCCTTTGATAACCAAGGGAATAAACGATCCCGCAGGAATATTCATCTGCGCGCGCGCAGAGCGGATCGCCTCGATGATTGCCACTGTCCAGCTTAGGTCCGCATCCGCTTGTGCGTCGACAAGGTCAGCGGCGGTGTAGGTTGGCCAATCAGCGTGAACCAACATTGAAGGACGTGCTTTTTGCCCCCAAATTTCTTCGGTCACAAACGGCATAATCGGATGCAACATGATCAAGATTTGGTCCAGCGCCCATGCGTAGGTGGCTTTCGTTTCGGCGGCTTCTTCGGGTGAGCCCTCGTCCAAGACCGGTTTGGTGAACTCCAAATATTGTGCGCAGAAGGTGTTCCAAGTGAACGCATACAGCGCATTGGCCGCATCGTTGAAGCGATAGGTTTCCAGTGCGGCGTCCACGGTTTCGCGGGTCTTGGCGATTTCGCCTTTGATCCATTTGTTAAGCGGGAGCGTCGTTTCTGGCACAGCATCGGAATGCGGGACATCGAACGTGCCTTTGAAATCGCCATAGGTTGCGGCGTTCCAGAGTTTGGTCACGAAATTGCGATAACCCTCGATGCGTTTGGTGTCGAGTTTCAGAACACCGCCGAGCGAGGCCATAGACGCATTGGTAAAGCGCAGCGCATCTGCGCCGTATTCATCAATGATTTCAAGCGGATCAACCACATTTCCAGTGGATTTGGACATCTTCTTGCCCTTGGCATCGCGTACCAACCCGTGCAGGTAGACGGTGTCGAACGGCACTTCGTCCACGACGGCCAATTGCATCATCATCATCCGTGCGACCCAGAAGAACAGGATGTCTTGACCTGTGATCAAGGTCGAGGTTGGGAAGTATTTGCTCAGCTCTTTGGTCTGCTCAGGCCAGCCGAGCGTGCCGATAGGCCAGAGGCCAGAGGAGAACCAAGTGTCGAGCACGTCGGGGTCGCGCCATAAGAAAGCGCGATCGACAGGCTCGTCGTAAATTTTGTCTGCTAAGGCGCTCGCTTCTGCTTGGCTGTTTGCTTCACCGTCGACAAGAATTTTGAATTTGAATTCGTCGTAGTATGCTTGCGCTTGCTTTTGTGCCTCATCAAAGGTTGCGGCGCAAAAGGCTACAGGTTTTTCGTAGTCTTCAATTTCTGAATCGCCATCTTTTTTGATGCTGTAGGAATACCAAACAGGCACCTGATGCCCCCACCAAAGCTGACGGGAAATGCACCAGGGTTCGATATTCTCTAGCCAGTGGAAATACACCTTCTTATCGCTCTCCGGCATGATCTTCGTCGCGCCAGAGCGCACA
>CBFIGL010000040.1:0-15547 GCA_965662135.1 Planktotalea sp.
TAGGCCTCATTTAACGATGAGGATTTCCTATGCGCTTGATTTCCATAGCTTTGCTTGTGGCTTTGTCCGCACCTATGTCTGCCGTCGCCGCCCCTAGTGAAGACGAAATCGCAGCCGCGCGGCTTGCCTATATTGACGGCGATTACGATGCGGCCCTTGTTGTGATCCGCCAAGCAGCTGATGCAGGCAATGGAAAAGCCCTCAATATCCTTGGGGCAGCCTATGAGGACGGTCGCGGCGTGCCTCAAAATACCACGAAAGCGATTGAACTCTTTGAACAAGCGGCAAAAGCCGGTGAGGTACGCGCCAATTATAATCTGGGAAGCCTGTTTGCGCTTGGCTCCAGCGGCGCACCCCAGGACCGCGCACGCGCACGGCTGGAATTCACAAGCGCTGCAGATCAAGGCTATGGCCCCGCTATGACAGCACTTGGTCAATTGGACGAAACCGCAGAGCCGCCGAACCATGAAAGTGCGGTTGATTGGTACGAAAAAGGCCATAACGATGGCGATGTTGTTGGCACAACAAATCTGGCGCATACTTATGTCAAAGGGCGTGGACGCGACGAAAGCTGGATCAGGGCGCGTGTTCTTTATACGGATGCCGCAGCACGCGGTTATCCACGCGCATTCAACGACTTAGGTGTCATTCACGAAGATGGCTACGGTGTGCATATGGATCAACTGACGGCCTATAGTTTCTACTTACAATCGGTCAAAGGTGGTTATGCAAAGGCTGGACAGAACATCGCACAGCTTATCATGAAAGCGCGTTTTCCTTGGACCTCAAAGCACGCAGCGCTTGGGTATTGCATATGGGCCGTTCGCAACGCTGCCGACACGGAACGTGAGGATTTTCAGGCAGATTGCGAAGTCTTGGTGAACGAAATCAATCCTGATGAGGACATGCGTAAACGTGCCGAACGCTTTGCCGAGCAGGTCTAACCGTCGTCAGACGGTTCTTGTTCTAGAACTGCCGAAACCGGCACCAAGGCAACACGACTTGCGCGATCCGCGAGCCCCCAGATCAAAAGCGCTGAAATTGTTTCCGCCTGCAAGCGGCCCATCATAACAACACCGCCTTCTTGACCTGCACGAAACGCGGCCTGATCCAGGAAACGGCGCATAACGCTGGCAGATTGCCCATTGCCGTCAAAATCACGAAAGACTGTGGCTGCGGGAATGCCTTCGCGCTGCGCCAATTTTCGCGCCGTATTCAGCCCGCTTTTTTGCAACAACATGCCATGACCGCTATCGAGTACGATTTGCGTCAACTGATCAGCCATTTCGCGGCTGCTTTGTACGCCTGTATCGACGCCTTCCAAAATGCCGACTGCCTCGGGGACAGCTGCGAAATAGGCACTCATTGCGACTTCCACATCAGACGGAGTCGCACCGCGCGGCAAGTCGATCAAAGCCAGGACTTCAAATCCTTTGTCGCGATAGATTTGCATCCGCTCTGCCGCGTCAGGTGCACTGGCGTTCACTGCAAATGTCAAAGGATAGGGAAACGAGTCCAACGCCTCGACGCCAAGAGCACTATCGCCTGTGTCGACTAAAACAATCGCCATAAGGGGTTTGTCGCTCTCGATTGGGGCTTGTGAGGCGAACAGTTCGAAGGGTGGCGGCGCGACCGCGCTTGCAACGTCTTCTGCGGGTTCATCTTCACTTGCCAATGATGGCAACCGGCCTGTCGTCACACTTGGCGCAAGGTCGCCAACTGTACCTTCAGGTTTTGGCAAAGCGGCTATGATTTCGTCCTTGATGCTTTGGGCGGCATCAGCATTTTCGGCAACCTCATCGCTGGCTTCATCGATCGTATCGTCAGCGTTTACTTCGGTCGTGTCGTCAGTGGTTTCTTCGGTGGTAATAACATCCGCCGTTTCAATGTCCGCATCAGCATCTGTGGTATCAGACTCTGCTGTCACGTCTTCAGCATCTGCTGTTTCTGGTTCGGTTACATCTGAGGGATCTGCATCCGGCTCAAACACTTCTGTTCCTGCGACTTCTATCTCAGCGCCTTCGTCTATCGTAACATCTGTGGGCGCGTTATCTGTTGTGGGTTCGACATCAGGCTCTGCGATCTCTTCGCTGACCGCTTCGGGTGCCGCCATCTGATCGCTTGTTTGTGTCTGCGCCATATCCGTATCCGGATTTTCTGCGGGCATCTCTTGTGTTGTGGCCTCTTCGACAACAGCATCTTGTATCACTGTGTCATCAGACGCCGCTGCGTCCACCGATGCATCTTGCACTGCGGCGACTTCTGCCCCCGGTTTGAAATCCGGATAGGCCAAAGATAGTCCGCCAGCACCCGCGACCGCGACAACCGCTCCCCAAATCACACCTGAAAATGCACCTTTTGCCACAGTAAACCCGCCTTGAACCCATATGCCTTCTTCGTCGTTAACTTGATCCTTTGCACCGCGCAAGACAAGGGGGCTCTTGACCCTTGCGCGCTGTCCAGAGCATGTAGGGTGCAACTGGGCCTGAACCGCGGGCCGATTTTTATGAATTGAGACGATGCATGCTGCTTTTGATCGATAACTACGACAGCTTTACCTACAATCTTGTCCATTATCTGGGTGAGTTGGGAACAGAGGTCAAAGTCATCCGAAACGACGCGATGAGCGCGCGTGAGGCAATGGCCCTAAATCCGGCTGGTGTTTTACTGTCCCCCGGCCCAAAGGCGCCAGCGCAAGCCGGCATTTGCCTTGAGATGGTTGCCTTGGCCGCTGAAAGCAAAACACCGCTGATGGGGGTGTGTTTGGGGCATCAAACGATTGGTGAAGCCTTTGGCGGCGAAGTCGTGCGGTGTCATGAGATCGTGCATGGTAAAATGGGTGAAATCAAACATACAAACACAGGCCTGTTCGCGAACCTTCCAAGTCCGTTCAAAGCCACGCGCTATCACTCGCTTGTGGTGAACCGCCAAAGCTTGCCTGACACGCTCAAGATCACGGCAGAGCTTGAAGACGGCACCATCATGGGACTTGAACATATTGATTTGCCTATTCACGGGGTTCAATTTCATCCAGAGTCCATTCGATCAGAGCATGGACATGCGATGTTGCAAAATTTCCTAACGACGATGAAGGTTCCAGCATGAGCGATGCCCTAAAGCCCCTGATTGACGCCGCCGCAGATCGCCCTTTGACGCGCCCTGAAGCAGAAGCCGCCTTTGAAATTCTGTTCACAGGCGAAGCCACACCCAGCCAGATCGGCGGATTGCTCATGGCTTTGCGGACGCGCGGTGAAACGGTGGATGAATATGCTGCGGCTGCCTCCGTGATGCGCGCCAAATGCAATGCTGTCAAAGCCCCTGAAGGCGCAATGGATATCGTCGGTACGGGGGGGGATGGTAAGGGGACGTTGAACATTTCCACCGCGACCGCCTTTGTCGTCGCGGGTGCTGGTGTGACTGTGGCCAAACATGGCAATCGCAATCTTAGCTCTAAATCCGGAGCTGCGGATGCTTTGGGCCAGATGGGCATTGACGTTATGGTCGGAGTTGATGTGGTGGAAGCCGCTTTAAGGGACTGTGGCATCGCCTTTATGATGGCCCCTATGCACCACCCCGCGACACGCCACGTAATGCCGACACGGGCCGAACTGGGCACGCGCACGATCTTCAATATTCTGGGTCCGTTGACCAATCCTGCAGGTGTCAAACGTCAGTTGACGGGTGCGTATCGGCGCGATTTGATCCGGCCTATGGCAGAAATTCTGGGTCAGCTTGGATCGGATGTCGCATGGCTGGTGCACGGTAGCGATGGCACGGACGAGTTAAGTATTGCTGGCGTGTCATGGGTTGCTGCGCTGGAAAACGGCGCGGTGCGTGAATTTGAGCTCCATCCCGAAGACGCTGGCCTGCCTGTACATCCATTTGAACATATCATGGGCGGCACCCCCGAAGAAAACGGTGAGGCGTTTCGCGCGCTTCTAGCTGGTGACAAGACCGCCTATCGCGACGCAGTGCTGCTAAACAGTGCGGCTGCTTTGATGGTTGCAGGTAAGGCGAATGACTTAAAAGCTGGCGTAATGCTTGCTCGTGACAGCATTGATAGCGGTGCTGCCAAAAGCAAGATTGACGCATTGGCACGTCTGACAAAACCACATTAAGGAAACACTTTTTCGAGAAAAATTGATTATAGTTTTTCTGGAAAAATCGGCGCGACATCGACGCTTGCGCCAAATGCTATTGGGTAGGACATTCGCATGACACAGACCGCTCTGGATCGCATCAAAGCGTATAAACTTGAAGAAATTAAAGCCGACAAAGCCGCCAAACCTCTAGTCGCCGTCGAAGCGGATGCGCGCGCAGCCAGTGCGCCGCGTGGCTTTGCAGACGCGCTCATGCGCGCCTCGCGCGAAGGTTATGGATTGATCGCAGAGGTCAAGAAAGCCTCGCCTTCCAAAGGATTAATCCGCGAAGACTTTGATCCGGCCACTTTGGCGAAAGCCTATGAAGCCGGTGGCGCAACCTGCCTGTCGGTTTTGACAGATACGCCCAGTTTTCAAGGAGCCAAATCCTTTCTGACACAAGCCCGCGATGCTGTCGCCCTGCCCGCGTTGCGCAAAGATTTCATGTACGACACCTACCAAGTCGCCGAAGCCCGCGCGCTTGGGGCGGATTGCATTTTGATTATTCTTGCGTCTGTTTCAGATGCGCAGGCGGCTGAACTGGAGGATGCAGCGTTTGGGTGGGGGATGGATGTCTTGCTGGAAGTGCATGACGCTGCTGAACTTGAACGTGCCTCTTTGCTGAAGTCCCCGCTCATGGGCATCAACAACCGTAATTTGAAAACCTTCGAAACCTCGCTCGACACCACGCGCGCGTTAAGCCGAATGGTTCCCGAAGATCGTTTAATCATTTCCGAAAGCGGCTTGTTTACGTCTGCTGATTTGGCTGACATGGCCAAGTGCGGTGCGCGTACGTTCCTGATCGGTGAAAGCCTTATGCGTCAGGAAGACGTCGAAAGTGCCACCCGCGCACTGTTAAGCAATCCAGCCTCAAGCGCAGGCATGGGCGCATGAGCGGGCTGACCCATTTCGACGCCAAAGGCGACGCGCATATGGTCGATGTTTCGGACAAAGCGATCACCGCGCGCATCGCAACGGCGACAGGCTGGGTGCGAATGAGCCAGAATGCCTTCAACATCATTTCAAACGGAACAGCCAAAAAAGGCGACGTGCTCAGTGTGGCGCAACTTGCCGGGATCATGGGGGCAAAGAAAACGCCCGAGTTGATTCCCCTGTGTCATCCACTTCCCATTTCCAAAGTCGCGCTTGATCTAGTGCTGGATGCAGATTTACCTGGCGTACAGATTACCGGAACGGTCAAGACAACAGGCCAGACAGGTGTCGAAATGGAAGCCCTCACCGCCGTCAGCATCTCGGGCCTTACGATCTATGACATGATCAAAGCGGTTGATAAAACAATGGAAATCGGTGGAATACACGTCACTTTCAAAGACGGCGGAAAATCCGGACGATTTGAAGCGTCATGATCTCAGTAGACGACGCGCTCGCCAATCTCTTTGCACTGGTTGAGCCATTGGGCACTGAAGTCGTTGCGCTGCGCGATGCTGCCGGACGGGTGCTTGCAGACCCTGTTCACGCAGGACGGGATCAACCGCCTTTCCCCGCCTCTGCGATGGATGGCTACGCGATTTGCCAAAGCGATTATGTGGTTGGAAAAACCCTTAACGTTTTGGGCGAATCCGCCGCTGGAGCGCGCTACAGCGGCACAATCGAAACAGGCCAAGCTGTACGAATTTTCACGGGTGCTCCAGTCCCAAAGGGTGCCGGTTGGGTCGTTATACAGGAAGATGTAGACGCCGTTGGCGCTCAGATTACTATTCGCACAACAGATGAGAAAACCTCTTACATTCGCTCCGCGGGAACTGATTTCAAGTCCGGTCAAACGCTTGACGCTCCGCAAATTCTAACGCCGCAATTGATCGCATTGCTTGCGTCCATGAACATCAGCGAAGTGCCGGTGACACGCCGCGCTGATGTTGCGCTTATTTCTACGGGAACCGAGTTGGTCATGCCCGGTGAACAGCCCGGCGCCGATCAAATCATCGCGTCCAATACCTTTGGACTAAAGGCGATGCTAGAGCAAACGGGTGCGATCGTGCGCTTGCTTCCGATTGCGCATGACACGCTTCCAGCGTTGCGCACCGCTTTTGAATTGGCGCGTGGCAGTGACTTGATCATCACTATCGGCGGCGCGTCTGTGGGCGATCATGATCTGGTCAGTGATGTCGCCGAAGAACTGGGAATGGAGCGTGCCTTTTACAAAGTCGCGATGCGTCCGGGAAAACCGCTGATGGCGGGTAAACTTGGAACGTCTGCAATGATCGGCCTGCCCGGAAATCCTGTATCTGCCATGGTTTGCGGTGTTATTTTCGTCCAACCCGTTGTGCGCGCGATGCTGGGGCTGGGTAAGACGCCAAGTTTCCATGCGACCGCACGTTTGGCCAATGACATCCCAGCAAATGGACCGCGCGCACATTACATGCGGGCCAAGGTTGCGGATGGAGAAATCACCCCATTTGAGCGGCAAGATAGTGCGCTGCTCAGCGTTCTCGCCCAAGCCAACGCGCTCCTTTTGCGCCCACCGCATGACCCCGCGCGCCAAAAGGGCGATCACGTCAGTTTCGTTCCGCTCTAACGCGACTTAACAAATCGTTGACACAAAACGGGAACATCGGTAGAACAAAGCAAAACTGCCATGCAGGAGGGCGCTGGAATGCTGACGAAAAAACAACTCGATTTGCTTGAATTCATCAACAAACGTGTACAAAAGGACGGCGTTCCCCCTTCGTTTGACGAAATGAAAGAAGCGCTTGATTTACGCTCCAAGTCCGGCATCCACCGTTTGATCACAGCTTTGGAAGAGCGCGGTTTTATCCGGCGTCTTGCACATCGTGCGCGCGCAATCGAAATTGTGAAGCTGCCTGACAGCATGGGTATGGCCCCGGCCGGTTTTGTGCCGCGCGTTGTTGAGGGTGGCAAACCCGACGTCCCCGCTCCACGCGATGCCCTGCCTGTCGAAGCCATTCATGCGATGGAATTGCCTGTCATGGGCCAGATTGCGGCTGGTGTCCCGATAGAGGCGATCAGCCACGCATCCCATAATGTTGCGGTGCCTAGCCAGATGCTTTCAGGATCAGGCGATCACTATGCGCTTGAAGTCAAAGGGGATTCCATGATCGACGCCGGAATCAATGATGGTGATACGGTAGTGATCCGCGAAACGAATACGGCGGACAATGGTGATATCGTTGTGGCTTTGGTCGAAGATCAGGAAGCCACTTTGAAACGCTTTCACCGCAATGGCACGACAATTGCATTGGAAGCTGCAAACCCCGCCTATGAGACGCGCTTTTTCTCGCATGAGCAGGTGAAGGTCCAAGGACGTTTGGTTGGCTTGATCCGCTGTTACTAAAAGCCGAAGTGCTGTTTTCTAAGCCTTCGATCGTTCCAATACCGACGGCCTGCCACTGCGCGGGCCGTTGTTATATCCAACATACCGTTGTCTGCGATTTTGATCGCGATACTGCCCGTGTCTCGCAAGCTTTTGCGATCAAAAACGCGGCACGCCACATCGCCGTCGAAATCTTCTGAAAACACTGCGATATCTCCTGCGCCGCAACCATCAAAAGCTTGCAAGCCACGCTTGCCCGACGCTGCGTAGATCATATGTCCGCCGAGTGATGTTGACTGACTGTCCCCTTGCCAACGCGCAGCTGCCGCTTGTTGAACGCTTACATCACCATCATTTTCAAGCCACACGCCTGCGACAAAGCCAGATCCTTTATCCTTGTTCAACGCACGCCCAGATGGGCTAAGAACGCCGACTAGCACGCCTGTGTCAGAAATCAGGACGTCAGGGCGCTCCACAGTCATCCACCCACCAAGCCCAAGGAAAACAGGCACTAGCGCGATCATCCGCAGTTTCGAGATCATCAAGGCCAAGCAAAGCAAACCGATACAGATCGCAAAGAAGGCCCAACTTGGCGGAGCCGGCACTTTCTGGACAGCCCCGTCCCAATGGGCCACGCTGTGGGCCACAAATAAGATCCAATCCAATCCCCAGCCCATGACGTGCAGCGGGATCCATTCAAGCCCCAGCGGCAAAAGACACACCGCAAGTACCGCCAACGGAATGACCATGATTCCCATCAAAGGCACCGAAACAAGGTTCGCGACCAAACCGAATTGCGCGATATTGTTGAAATGTGCCGCCGCTATCGGCAATGTTGCAAGGCCCGCAACACCCGACGATATGACCGTGCCTACGATCATCCGCCAAACAATGTTTCCTTGTGGTTTGCCCGCGTTTTTGCGGCTGAGGATCGTGAAAACGACGACCAGTGCAGTCGTTGCTGCAAAGGACATTTGAAACCCAGGTCCGGTCAATGCCTCGGGTCGGCGGATCAGGATGATCATTGCCGCAAAAGCAACTGCACGCAGACTAATTGCACGCCGCTCTAGCATGATCGCACCCAAAGCAACCGCAGCCATGATGAACGCACGCTCTGTAGCGACTGATCCCCCTGACAGTCCAAGATAGCCGGACGCCGCGATCAATCCACCAAGCGAGGCAAGCTTTTTGACCGCACCACCCGACGCAATGGAGGGGATGAGCGATAACCCCATGCGCAGGGCCGCAAAGACAAACCCCACCAGCAGCCCCATATGAAGCCCTGAAATAGCCAGCAGGTGCGCAAGATTGCTGTATCTAAGGTCTTGTAGCGTGTCTTGACTTAGTCCGCTGCGATCCCCAGTCATCAGGGCGGCGGCGAAGGCCCCTGTTTGCCCTGTCAAATGCGATGTGACGCGATCTGCCAAAGCAATACGCAATTTGAAAAAGCTGAACCCGTCCGCGGGATGGGCCGCAAGCAAAAGCGGAACGCGGGAGTAACCTACGCCCCCCATTTGCGTGAACCAGGCATGACGCTGAAAGTCGAATCCATATGGCTCCGCTGGCCCTGAAGGTGGCGAAAGATGCGCGGTTGTCATAACGCGCGCGCCAGCGACTGGTCGGGTATGCGCATCACTTCCATAAAGCGAGACCCGAACGTGTTTTGGCACATTTTTTGGACCGTTTCGACCAAGCGTGACCTGATCAAGCGTCACCCGCAAAGCACCTGATGCAGAGCGATCCAGCCCGATCACACGCCCTTCTACAGGGCCGTAGTAGCGCCAATCCAGAACAGGCGCTGCAATCGTCCCGCTGCGCCAAACGGCGGTGCTAAATCCTAGCGCAATCAAGGCGACCGCCCAGAAAAGCGGGCGTAAGGTATAGCCGGAATAGCGCAGTAGGATTGCGGCCCCAACCCCGAGACTTAAGCTAAGCCACCCAACGGATGCTTGCGGTTCTAGCGGTATTTCGAAGTAAAAAAGTATTCCCAAACCAAACAAGACGGGTGCGAAGACAAAACCTTGTCCCAGCTCTGCACTTATATGGTCACGCCAAGGGCTTCTGAGGCTCATGCGGGTCCTTGTCCTTGCGCCAACTGGAAGCTATCAGGTTCCCAACTCTACCCAATTTATGCTTACCGAAAGGTTAATCGCGATATGTCCGCTGATGTCGTCACACGTTTTGCCCCCTCGCCTACGGGCTATCTTCATATCGGTGGTGCACGCACCGCGTTGTTCAACTGGCTTTATGCGCGCGGACGCGGTGGTAAATTTCTATTGCGTATCGAAGACACAGATCGCGCGCGATCAACACCCGAGGCGACAGCCGCCATCCTGCAAGGACTGGACTGGCTGGGCCTGGATCATGATGGCGGTGTCATCAGTCAGTTTGATCGTGCCGAACGTCATGCAGAGGTGGCGCATGAAATGCTTGCCGCTGGCAAAGCCTTCAAATGCTTCGCAACGCAAGACGAAATCGAAGCCTTTCGCGAAGCCGCGCGGGCAGAAGGCAAGTCCACGCTGTACCGCAGCCCTTGGCGTGACGCAGATGCCAGCACACATCCCGACCTGCCTTATGTGATCCGTGTACGTGCCCCCGAAGGCGGCACAATGGTGATCCGCGATGAAGTGCAAGGCGATGTCAAAATCGCGCACGATCAACTCGACGACATGATCTTGCTGCGCTCTGACGGAACACCCGTTTATATGTTGGCCGTTGTTGTGGATGATCATGATATGGGTGTTACACATATTATTCGCGGCGACGATCACCTTAGCAACGCCGCGCGTCAAATGATGGTTTATGAAGCGATGGGTTGGGACGTTCCAGTTCTCGCGCATATTCCGCTTATTCACGGACCTGACGGCAAGAAATTGTCCAAACGCCACGGCGCGCTTGGTGCGCAGGAATATCAGCTGATGGGCTACCCTGCGGCTGGGATGCGCAACTACCTTGCGCGACTGGGCTGGAGCCACGGCGACGACGAGTTTTTCACTGATGAGCAGGCCAAAGAGTGGTTTGATCTTGGTGGAATCGGTAAATCCCCTGCGCGGTTTGACACTAAAAAGCTGGAACATCTTTGTGGACAGCATATCGCGAGCGCAGATAATGCTGCTCTGCAGCACGAGTTAATGGCCTTCATAGCGGCAAACGGGGATGTGCCACTTGATGACGCTACGATCTCGCTTTTATCAGATGCGATGAATTGCCTCAAAGAGCGCGCCAAGACTTTCCCTGAGCTTCTTGAAAAGGCTCAGTTTATATTTTCCAAGCGGCCGATTGAACCGGACGAAAAAGCAGCCAGGGCGCTAGATTCAGTATCCCGTGGTATACTGAGCGCGTTGACGCCGCATCTGCAAAATGCTAGCTGGACGCGAGACGCTTTAGAGACGGTGACTGCTGAATTTGCCGAAACGAACGGCACTAAATTTGGCAAGATGGCAGGGCCTTTACGTGCGGCACTGTCAGGCCGCGCTGTAACACCAAGCGTATTCGATATGTTGTTGGTTTTAGGCAAAGACGAGTCACTTGCTCGGATTTCTGAGGCGGCGCAACGCAACGGGTAAGACTTCGGTAAGACCCATTGGTTACACGACCCTGACCGCGATCCGCGCGACAGGCAGATTTGAAAAGGGATACATTATGTCTGATACCGCCAAACGCAGCGCAACGCTGAGCTTCGATGACACCACGGTAGAACTGCCGATCTATACGCCAACGGCTGGTCCCGATGTTCTAGATATTCGCAAGCTTTACGCACAAGCGGGTGTTTTCACTTATGATCCGGGCTTTACGTCGACAGCAAGCTGCGACAGCACGATCACATTCATCGACGGTGGCAAGGGCGAGCTTTTGCATCGCGGCTATCCCATTGATCAACTTGCCGAAAAATCCCATTTTCTAGAAGTATGTTACCTTTTGCTCTATGGTGAGCTGCCTGCCGCAAACGAACTTGAGCATTTCGAGCAAACAATCACCCTTCACACGATGCTGCACGAGCAAATGACAGGCTTTTTCCGTGGTTTCCGTCGTGACGCGCACCCGATGGCCATTATGACGGGCGTCGTTGGTGCGATGTCCGCGTTTTATCACGACAGCACAGACGTCACGGATGAGCGCCAGCGTGAAATTGCGTCGCACCGTTTAATCGCCAAGATGCCAACGATTGCGGCTTGGGCGTATAAGTATTCAATCGGGCAACCGTTCGTTTATCCGCGCAATGATCTGGATTATGCATCCAACTTCCTGCGTATGTGCTTTGCTGTTCCTGCCGAAGACTATGAAGTGAACCCGATCCTAGCCCGAGCGATGGACCGTATCTTCACACTCCACGCGGATCACGAGCAGAACGCATCAACGTCGACTGTGCGTTTGGCCTCTTCTTCCGGGGCGAACCCGTTTGCCTGTATCGCAGCAGGCATCGCTTGCCTTTGGGGCCCTGCACATGGTGGCGCGAACCAGGCATGCCTTGAAATGCTACGCGAAATCGGCACGGTTGACCGCATTCCCGAGTATATCGCGCGCGCGAAGGACAAGGATGACGACTTCCGCCTGATGGGTTTTGGTCACCGCGTTTACAAAAACTTCGATCCGCGTGCGACAGTGATGAAGCAATCTGCGGATGAGGTGCTTGAACTGCTTGGCGTTGAAAACAACCCGACACTTCAGGTCGCGAAAGAGTTGGAAAAAGCGGCCCTTGCCGATCCGTATTTCGCAGACAAAAAGCTGTTCCCGAACGTGGACTTTTATTCCGGCATCATCCTAGAGGCTATGGGTTTCCCAACGTCTATGTTCACACCGATCTTTGCGGTTTCGCGCACAGTGGGCTGGGTCAGTCAGTGGAAAGAGATGATTGCAGATCCACAGAACAAGATTGGCCGTCCGCGCCAGTTGTATTTAGGCGAAACAGCGCGCGACTACACAGACATCGAAACGCGCTAATCGTTTTCAAGTGCCTATCAGAAAGCCCTGCCCTCACCGGCGGGGCTTTTTGCATTGCGCGCCTTTAAGTTCCGATCACGATGTCCGCGCGCAGCCCACCCAAGCGCGCGCTTTTGGAAAATCGAAGCGTACCGCCATGGGCACGCGCGATGTCATTCGTAATCGCAAGACCAAGACCAACACCTGTGCCCCGATCTTGATTACGCGCAGGGTCAAGTCGGACAAAAGGTTTCACCGCGGCACCATAGAGGTCTTCGGCCAAGCCCGGACCATCATCTTCAACCCGAAAAATCACTGTTTTTTCGGTGCGCAATACAGACACTTCGGCTTTGGTCCCATAGCGCACGGCATTGCCCACAAGGTTTTCCAACGCGCGTCGAATGGAAAGCGGGTTGATGATTACCTGTGCACCGTTCTCTTGTTGGCCCAACGTCACATCGGTCCCCATGCGGATCGCATCTTCGACAACAATTATAGTTAATTCCAAAGGATCGCATAATTCTTGCTCGCCTTCAGCGCTGCCACTGGCAAAACTTAGGAATTCGTCCAACAATCGGCGCATATCTTCGACATCGCGCTCCAGCGGTTCGCGATCCGCATCATCCAGCATAGACAGGCCTAGCTTTAAACGGGTTAAAGGTGTGCGCAGATCGTGGCTTACCCCAGAAAGCATCATTGTCCGTTGCTCGATCTGGCGTTCGATCCGTGCGCGCATAGCAAGAAATGCGTTTCCGGCAGCGCGTACTTCAACAGCTCCGGACGCATGATAGGGTAAGGTTTGCCCCCGACCAAAGGCTTCGGCCACTGCGCCAAGTCGCGTGATCGGACGCAACTGATTGCGCAAGTAGAAAAAGGAAATAACGGTCATCAGAACGCCAAAAAACAGCATGTTGACCAAAAGCTGATGGGGATTTGTTGCCGACACACGCGGACGGTCAAACCCGATTTTCAGCATACCCAAGCGCGTTTCAACATAGGCGAAGATGCGTTTGTCGTCTGGCATTTCGACACGGCGCAATTCTTTCAATTGGTCCGCCAAAGTGCGCACAACGACAATGCCGGAAAAATCATACCAGCGTCGAAGCGTGGTGGCTGGAACTTGGGCATGTTCAACAAAGCTAAGGTCAAAATTCAGACTTTTCGAAGCGGTGCGAACCGCACTTAAAGCACTAGCCTGAGTGGGCAAGCCTTGCATTTCATCAAGCAAATAGCGCAACTCCAACGCAATACTGTCGCTCATTTGCTCGGTTACACCTTCAAAGTGGCGTTGGATAAAGACAACTGAGACAACCAATTGCAATGTCACAACAGGTAGAACCAAGATTAGAGCCGCTCGACCATACAGGCTGCGCGGCATATAGTTTTTGAGCCATTTAAAAAACATGCGCTAACCTACGCATTGGGCGCTCGGGAGGAAAGAGCCGATGGAGTACGAAGATTTCAATCCGCCAATCGGTGTTCCCGAGGTCTTAACTTCGGGACTGCGACGCCTTGTTGCACCCAACCCGTCGCCTATGACCTATCGTGGCACGAATACCTACCTTTTGGGGCACCGCGACATTGCCGTAATCGATCCCGGTCCAACCAGTGAAGCTCATCTAAAAGCAATTCTTGTTTCCTGTGGCCCTAAGCAAAAGATCACCCAGATCCTTGTCACCCATTCCCATGTGGATCACTCACCACTTGCTGCGCCGCTTTCCGAGGCGACAGGCGCGCCGATCCTAGCGTTCGGACCAAGCAGCGCAGGTCAAAGCGTTGCCATGCAAGCCTGTCTCGCCTCTGGCATGAAAGGTGGCGGCGAAGGTATTGATGCCAATTTTCAACCGGATATTCTGGTCAGCGATCAAATGCAGTTTAAAGCTGGTGATCAAGACATGATTGCGCACCACACCCCCGGTCACATGGGCAACCATTTGTGCTTTGCTTGGGGGGACGTTGTCTTTTGCGGTGATCTGGTGATGGGATGGGCCAGTTCTTTGGTATCGCCACCGGATGGCGATCTAACCGATTTCATGGCCTCTTGCGCAAAACTACGCGCCTTGAACGCTAGCGTTATGCACTCAGGTCACGGTGCCCCTATTGTTGATCCGGTTGAGCGCATTGATTGGCTTATCGCCCATCGTAAATCACGCGAAGCGCAAATTCTGGATCACCTTGCACAGGGTCAAGCCAACGCATCAACGCTGGCACAGGCGATTTACACAGACACGCCTGCGGCCCTGCTTCCTGCCGCAACGCGAAATGTCTTTGCACATCTCATTGATTTGGAAGGAAAAGAATTGGTTATCCGCAGCGGCGTGCCAAATGAAAGCGCGCTCTTTAGCTTGCGTTGAAATTAAACAGAAGAAAATCGCACTTTGCGCGCAAATCCCTCTGGACGTCACAAACCCGCGTTGCTATATCGCCCAAAGTGTTCCGGCGTAGCTCAGTGGTAGAGCAGTTGACTGTTAATCAATTTGTCGTAGGTTCGACCCCTACCGCCGGAGCCATTTTACCTTTAAGTCATTGAAATTAAGGCCCATCTCGCGATGGGCCTTTGTCGTTTTTGGCAGGCTCTGCAACAACTCTACAACAATCAGGCAGTGTCGCCGTCAGCCAAGCGTTTCGCACGATCAGCGAAGCAGTGCGGGTCATAGCAAAAGCCAAGCAGGCCGCGCTCGTCATGGCAGAAGTCAGTCACAAAGTTTTCGCCGATGTCGTGAGTGATCACGCGCTGCGCGGCTTCAACTTCGGCAAGTGCACGCTCGTCAGTTTGATTGTCGGTCATGCCGCCTCCGAAACTTTGGGCTGCTCAAAGCAGAGAACGACCTCCCCACCATCGCGGCGCATTGCTTCGAAAGCACTCCAAAGAGGTGTTCCGAACGGGGCGTTTTGATACCCCGCGCAGAGCAGATCGAAGAACTGAGGGTCGTTGACGATGGCGGCGACTTCTTCACTGGTCATCTTCTCTGGCGGAGGGAAGTCCCCTATGAGAGTGACGACCACTTCGCCGTCGTCATTTGCCTTGAACTCAACATACTCGCATTGGTAGGTTTTTGCATTGAAAGTGATGGTCATCGGTATTTACCTTTCGATTTTGCGTTGCGCCTCGTTGGCGTGATACCGTTCTCTCAAAAAGCGAGTTCGATGGAAAAACAGCCAGTTCAAACTGCGTGTTTCGAGGAGGCCTTTCTCG
>CBFIGL010000041.1:0-15383 GCA_965662135.1 Planktotalea sp.
ATTGCATGCGCCACCATTCTTGCGGCCTCTGAGGCTGGCGTCGACGCGGTTGATTGCGCCATGGATGCCCTGTCGGGCAACACGAGCCAAGCCACATTGGGCACAGTTGTCGAATCCCTGCGCCATACAGAGCGCGATACGGGCATCGACATCGAATCCGTGCGTCGCATTTCGGACTATTGGGAACAAGTGCGCGCGCAATATGCAGCGTTTGAGACGGGCCAGCAGGCCCCCTCTTCCGAAGTCTATTTACATGAAATGCCCGGCGGTCAGTTCACCAACCTCAAAGCCCAGGCGCGTTCGCTTGGGCTGGAAGAGCGTTGGAGCGAAGTGGCGCATACCTATGCCGATGTGAACCAGATGTTTGGCGATATCGTAAAGGTCACACCAAGCTCTAAGGTTGTGGGCGATATGGCTTTGATGATGGTTAGCCAAGGTTTGAACCGTGCACAGGTCGAAGACCCTGAAACGGACGTCGCCTTCCCTGATAGCGTCATTGATATGATGCGCGGTAACTTGGGTCAGCCCCCCGGTGGCTTCCCAAGTGGTATCGTCAACAAGGTTCTCAAAGGCGAAGCGCCAAGCGTTGCGCGCCCGGGGCAAAACCTGCCGCCCGTAGATCTTGAAGCAGAACGCACAAAACTGTCCGAGCTACTGGACGGGCGTGTGATAGATAATGAAGACCTGAACGGGTATATGATGTATCCCAAGGTGTTCCTTGATTACATGGGCCGTCACCGCATGTACGGCCCCGTACGCACCCTACCGACGCGCACTTTCTTTTACGGAATGGAATCGGGCGAAGAGATCACTGCAGAGATCGACCCCGGCAAAACCTTGGAAATCCGTCTGCAAGCCGTGGGCGAAACCTTGGATGATGGCGATGTGAAGGTCTTCTTTGAACTCAACGGTCAGCCGCGTGTCATCCGCGTGCCCAACCGCTCGGTCAAAGCAGCCACCGCTGCGCGTCCGAAAGCCGACATCAGCGATGAAAACCATATCGGCGCGCCAATGCCCGGTGTTGTTGCTTCCGTCGTGGCAAGCGTCGGCAGCACGGTGGAAGAAGGTGATTTACTGCTAACGATCGAAGCCATGAAAATGGAGACTGGTATCCACGCAGAACGCGCAGCAGTGATCAAAGCCGTTCACGTGAGCGCGGGTGCGCAGATTGATGCCAAGGATTTGCTGATCGAGCTTGAGTGACCTTTATAGCGTTTGCTTTGCAAACACTTAATAAGCGCTGACGCGCGGGGTGAGGCGCTGCCTCACACTCCGGAGTTTAGCTGGCAAAATGAAGAACGCCCTGTCATCTCCGATGGGGCGTTTTTCTATGGAGAGGTATCATGCTGGAAATAACATCACTTTACTCGGCCCTTTTGACCTTGGTTTTTCTGTGGCTCAGCCTGCGCGTCATTGTGTATCGCCGCAAAAACCGGATTTCTTTGGGGGATGCGGGGAATAATAGTTTGCTTAAACGCATGCGCGCCCATAGCAATTTTGTGGAGTATGCACCTTTCGGACTGATCTTGCTTGCATTGGTTGAGATGGCGGATGCACCCGCAATGGCGGTTCACGTTTTGGGTGGACTGCTTTTGATTGGGCGTAGTGCCCATGCTTGGGGGTTTTCTGCTTCGCCCCCTGTTATGAACGCACGGGTTTTGGGGACGGCTTTGACCCTGTCGATGATCTTGCTAAGTGCGCTTGGCCTTTTGTTTCACAGCATCCTTTAGAACAAAGTTTACCGCCTTCAAAAAAAAACCGGTGGGATTGATTTTTCCTCTTGCGGCCAAACCGAGGCGCGCCTAAATACGCCCTACCAAACGGTGCGGGCGTAGCTCAGGGGTAGAGCGAAACCTTGCCAAGGTTTAGGTCGGGCGTTCGAATCGCCTCGCCCGCTCCATTTGGTCTGATTTACCCCATCAGAATGACAAGGCCTCCTTCGGGAGGCCTTTCGTCATTTTGGGCTTTTCGCTTTGATGTTCATAGACGTTTGGACAACAAAAAAGCCCGCGCAACTGGCGAGCTTTTGGGCAAATCATTTGAGCAAGAGTCCCAGTTAGTGTGTCCAGGCCCCACGACGGTTTGTCGCAAAGTTATCCGCGTAGCCGCCACTACGGATATTTGCTTTGCGTTTGTTCGGCTCGCGCACGACAGCGTCAATCCCGTTTGCTTGTGCATAAGCGATTGCAGCTTCTTTGGTGTCAAAGCGCAACTTCACTTGGGCTTGTGTGTCATTTGAAGACGTCCAGCCCATCAGCGGATCAACCTCACGCGCATTTGCCGGAACATGCTCCAAAATCCATATATGGGTTTTGGCGGTACCTGAGGACATTGCTGTCTTGGAAGGCTGGTAAATACGTGCGCGCATGTTTGGGTCCTGATCCGATCAATCAAACTAACCTCTATATTGCGGAAGTCACCTTGTTTCGCAAGGGTTGCAGGCTGGTGTTTGAGAACAATTTGCTGAACTGGCAACCATGTTTTGGCCCGACAGGTCCCATTTGCCCAATTCGGAAACACTGTATTGCTTAGGGTTCATTTGAATTAGACCCTCAATTCGCGTATCGCTGGCACGCATAGTGAAGGATGAGTGACATGAAACGTATGTGTACCGGCTTTGCCCTAGCGTTGGGCCTTAGCGCTTGTACTTTGAGCGACACGGCATCGTCGGACCCCCAAGACCGTGATCAGACATCGCAAAGCGCAACAGTAACACCCGGCGATAGCGCCCTTCCTAATTATGAACCTTTGATTGGCAGCACGTCGTCCGGTTTGAGCCAGTTGCAAGGTTCCGTCGTCACTGCGCGCACAGGCCAAGCACAAGTGCGCCGTGTGACAGGACGCATACGCCATAGCGGTGGCAAATTGGTGATAGACGACGGGATCTACAAACTGGCCGATGACAACGGTTTTGATCGCAATGGCGAAGCAGAAAACGAAGGAGTTGTTCTACGCTTGGTCAATCCTGATGGCAAATACCGGTACGCTTCATTGTATTCGACAAGTTACGTCGTGGATGGTGACACCTACACTGCAGTTGGTGCAATCGGAATCGGAACCCGTACGGAAGATATGCCAAATCGCGGCCTCGCAACTTATTCAGGCGATGCAGTCTATGCATACACGACGCAAACAGGAAACGGGTTTGCAGGCTTTGGTACATTCAATGCCGATGTGGATTTCGAGGGTAACCAAATGGCAGCCTATGTGGAAGTGGGCACGGCGCAAAACCCTTTCACGCGGGCAGATATTGCAGATCCAGCGTTTGATCGCATCGACATGGATCGTTTCACGATTTCGGGAACAGGCTTTTCTGGGAATGATATGCGCACAAGCCGCAATGGCAGTCAGGTGCAGGTAACCGGCAACAACCCAACCGCCCAAGTTGAAGGGCAGTTTTACGGCCTCGCGCGTCGTGCGGATGGCAGCTTGATCCCGGACGAAATTGCCGGCGAAGCCTTGCTGGAAGGTGACACAGGCAATGTGATCTTGTCATTCATCGCGGATTAAGCCGGACAATCTGGATTCATCGGGCCGTCGCCCTTGAAACAGAACAAAAAGCGATCAACTCTTGTTCAGCAGTCCTCAAAGCGAGTCGCCCATGTCCTTTGTTCACAATGACGGTTCTGACGCTCTCCTCAACGCCCCTAAAGGCGATGTGCGCGAGCGGTTAAAGCTGGAAGGCGGTATCCAATTTCAATTAAAGTCTGACTTCGAACCTGCGGGCGACCAACCCACGGCGATCAAAGAGTTGTGCGAAGGCATTGAAGCCGGAGAGCGCGATCAGGTTCTTTTGGGGGCCACCGGTACCGGTAAAACCTTTACCATGGCCAAGATGATCCAGCAGACCCAGCGCCCTGCGATCATCCTTGCCCCGAACAAGACTTTGGCGGCCCAGCTTTATGGCGAATTCAAAGGGTTTTTCCCTGACAATGCAGTCGAATATTTCGTCAGCTTTTACGACTATTATCAGCCCGAAGCCTATGTAGCGCGTTCTGACACCTTCATCGAGAAAGAAAGCCAGATCAACGAACAGATCGACCGCATGCGCCACTCGGCCACGCGCGCGCTGTTGGAGCGTGATGATGTGATCATCATTGCGTCTGTATCGTGTATATACGGTATCGGATCGGTCGAAACCTATGGGGCCATGACGCAGGATCTTGAAGTCGGCAAAGAATACAATCAACGCAGCGTGATGCAGGATTTGGTCGCGCAGCAGTACAAGCGCAATGACGCGGCTTTTGCACGCGGCTCCTTCCGCGTACGTGGCGACAGCTTGGAAATTTTTCCTGCCCACCTTGAAGATCGCGCGTGGCGATTGTCGTTCTTCGGGGATGAGCTGGAAGGCATTACCGAATTCGATCCGCTAACAGGCGAAAAGAAAGATACTAAGGACCGCGTGCGCGTTTACGCGAATTCACATTACGTGACGCCAAAGCCGACGATGAACCAAGCGGTTCAGCACATCAAAAAAGAGCTGCGTATGCGCTTGGATCAACTGGTGGCCGAAGGCAAACTGTTGGAAGCACAACGCCTAGAACAGCGCACAAATTTTGATATCGAGATGCTGGAAGCGACAGGTGTGTGCAACGGGATCGAAAACTATTCGCGCTATCTGACAGGGCGCGCACCCGGCGAGCCGCCCCCCACCCTGTTTGAGTTCATTCCCGACAATGCGATTGTTTTCGCGGATGAAAGCCACGTATCCGTGCCCCAGATTGGCGGCATGTACAAAGGCGATTTCCGCCGCAAGATGACACTGGCTGAACATGGGTTCCGCCTGCCTTCTTGCATGGACAACCGTCCGCTCAAATTTGAGGAATGGGACGCAATGCGTCCACAATCTGTCTTCGTGTCGGCGACCCCGTCCAAATGGGAGATGGAGCAAACAGGCGGTGTGTTCACAGAACAGATCATTCGCCCGACAGGTCTGCTGGATCCCAAAGTAGAAATCAGGCCCGTGGAAACGCAGGTCGATGATTTGCTGGATGAAGTGCGCAAAGTGACGGCCGTTGGCTATCGCACCTTGGTCACGACATTGACCAAACGCATGTCAGAAGATTTGACAGAATATATGCACGAACAAGGTATCAAAGTGCGCTACATGCACAGTGACATCGATACATTGGAGCGGATTGAGATCCTGCGCGATCTACGCCTTGGCGCGTTTGACGTTTTGATCGGGATCAACCTGTTGCGCGAAGGCTTGGACATTCCTGAATGCGGGTTGGTTGCGATCTTGGATGCGGACAAGGAAGGGTTCTTGCGCTCTGAAACTTCTTTGATTCAAACCATCGGTCGGGCTGCGCGTAACGCTGAGGGTCGTGTGATCATGTATGCGGATAAGATCACAGGCTCAATGGAGCGTGCGTTGGGGGAAACAGACCGCCGTCGCGCCAAGCAGGAAGCCTATAATATCGAGCATAACATCACCCCTGCGACAGTAAAGAAGAACGTCGAAGACGTACTTGCAGGTCTCTACAAAGGCGACGTGGATATGAACCGCGTCACCGCTAAGATAGACAAGCCACTAGCAGGTGCAAACTTGCAAGCGGTGCTGGATGGGTTGCGCACAGACATGCGCAAAGCTGCGGAAAATCTGGAATTCGAAGAAGCCGCGCGTTTACGCGATGAAGTCAAACGCTTGGAAGCGGTTGATCTCGCGATTTCAGATGATCCCATGGCGCGCCAGTCGGTGATTGAAGAAGCGGTGAGCGATGCACAAAAAATGGCGGGCCGTTCAACTGCAGGTCGTCCGGGACAACATGGCGGTGTGAAACCGAGGCGCAAACGCTCGTAAGGTGTGGGGGCGGTTATGAACAGACTGATAGCTTTGCTTGCGTTGCTGATCGCCACTCCTGTTTCTGCGTGGGAATTTTCGGCGACGCCCATTTGCACGCTGACTGATGCAGGTTCGGACACGCTGGTCAAAGTCACCTTCGATGGTGCGGTCTACGACTTGTCCCTTGATCATCCCGATGATTGGGAAGACGCCCCTGTTTTTGCCATCCGTTTTATTCCGAATGGACCTGTCATTCAAACAGATCGGCATCAGATCAACGGACGTGTTTTGTCTGTTCGCGACAGCGGCTTTGGTAATGTTCTATTGGGGCTTCAAGCCAACATGACAGCGCAGGTCTTGCTTGGAGATACTGTGCGAAGTGTTGATCTGCGCGGGGCCAGTGCTCCTGTCGAAGCGTTTAAAAGCTGCGAACCAAGCGCACCGATGTCCTAAATGGCGCTGGTCTAGCCACAGCTTAGCCGCGCGATTCGCCCTGTCTTATCCAAATGCACGTTTAGCCGATCCGGTACATGATCCATTGTGACCGCTGCACCCTGTGCGATGATCCGGTGCTCCAAAGTCAAAGGAAACACAGCTTCCTCAACAGGTGTTCCGATGAGTGAAGTGAACTCTGATATCGGGCAAGTTTTAGCGCTGTTTTGAGCATTCGGTGCACATGCGGCAAGGGCTAGCGCCAAAAAAAAGAACCTATACATTACACCAATGGCACCAACGGTACGCCACATGCGGATAGGGTAAGGCACGCTATGATCAGCACTGTCCATTTAAACATTTGGCTCTCCCTGCAGTCCAAGTAACTTGCGGAACCCTGTCCAATAGGCGGGTAACTTGGGCGGAGCTTTCATTTCCGGGATAGCTTCTTCCGCCCAACGCGGCATCGCTCGTCGTGCAAAATCTTGACCCCAAGCAAGGAAGGCTTCGCTATCATTAGGGCGCAAGCGACATGCGCTTCCGACCAAGCCCACCAGCGTCTCGGGTGCTGAATACCATTCATCCTGAATTCCAGTCACCCGCCCTTGAATGAACGGGCCGACCCATCGCATCAGACGTTTGTCTGAAAATGTCAAAAGCATCTTGCCCATTTCATCACGCGAGTAATGAATAAGGGGTGGAAAGGTATCAAAGAACAGCGCGCGACCATCAAGATACGCGAAGTTTCGAATGGACGGATGGAACCCGACGCGCGCGCCCACTTTGTCGGCGTTGTTCCAGAATGTCGCGATCACTTGTCCTGCCGCTTCCATCATTTCGACAGCGCCGTCTAAATCCGCGGCAATGATCTGTGGACGCATCATGCTATCACTCGGCAAGGCTTCCTGAACGATCACAGGGATGGTTGTGCCATCTATGTCGAGAAGATGGAAATCTGTTGCTGGCAGGTCCACGCCCGTCATTGACAAGGCCGCAACATAGTCATCATGGCATTTCGCCAGTCTTTCAAGCTCTTGCAGGTTGCGCAAGCCGCGGTAGACCTTGATCACCTTGTTCGACAACGGTCCTGCCGCAGGTCTGAACGGTGCGCAAAAATAGCCTAGTTTGCTTACCGCTTGTCCACGCTCTGCGCTGTCGGCTTTAATCAGCCGCTCAAGTTCTATCAAATCGCTCATGCAACGCCCTTTCGTTACAGGCTCCATATCGTGCACGCGCGGCTATGGCTAGAACCCTCCACATCTACGTTAACCCTTTCTTCAGCTTCTCAAGTCACGGTGCCAAAAGGTGGTCGTGTGAAATGAACTGGGTTAGCTTTTTGATTTTGGGGTGCGTTCTGTGCCTATCTGCTCCTCATGCAAATGCAGGCGCATGGCCGCGCGGTAAGGACAAGACATTCGTTGCGTCTTCGGCCACTCTGACTTGGCCCGATAAGCGCGAGCTGGAATTGCCCGATATTTACGGTGCTAGCTACTTAGAACACGGGATTAGCGCGCGTTTGACGATGGGGCTTGATATGGGAAGCCCGGATGCGACACGCCCCGAACGACTTAAAACCGTTGGATTTCTGCGCTATACGTTCACACCCCAGACATCGCCCGTTCAACTGGCCATTGATGGGGGTGGTGGCCGGTATCTAGGCACAGATGTGGCCCGTGTTGGGCTAGCCTATGGGCTTGGCTTTAAAAGTTTTTCGAAGAACAGCTGGATCGCGGTTGATGCGCATGCATTACGATCTGTGCGCGACACAAGAACCGCGTATTCCTTTGATGCCACGTATGGAGTTGCCCTTAGCGGTGGTAAGGCGATGGCCCAAATTTCGGCGTTTCAAGCTTTTGACGAAATCCGAACCATCAAACTCACACCGTCTTACGCGCATGATCTGGGTCTTGGTCGCCATCTGGAAATTGGCGTTGTCCTTGGGCTTCGAGCAAAGCCAGACCCCGTTTTGAAAATCGGGATCTGGCAAGAGTTTTAAACAATCAATCCAGCGTCAATCATCCATGCGTGCGGTGATCGTGACGGTCCCTGCCACATCTTTCTCCCAGTCAAGCTCAACCACATCACCATTGCTACCGCTTTCAGGTGTCACCCAAGGCACGGTGTATTGGTTCACGTTTGCAACCGACTTGATCTTGCTGCGATTGATCAAAGATGACACGCGCATTGCGCGTCCTCCGAACGGAAGCCGCCCGGCAAAAGGAACAAACCACGTCGCCGCATGATTGTTTTGCGTGTAATCCAGCGTCAGAGGGTTTTCCGTGCCTGTGACAACATTCAAGAACATATTGCCGTTCACCGTTACATCACGCACCGCAGACATATTGAGGGACGCGAACGTCGCGTTGATCCGCTCGACCCGATCAATAGTTCCCTTGGTTGAACGGAACATATTCCCCGTTAACGTGAACCCGCGCAAGGTATGCCCTGTGCCATAAGGCTTGATCACGACGAACGAAAACCATGGTGCAACGTCACTACACAGAAAGACGTTGTCGGTGATCGACAAAGCACTGAACGAAAAACCGCCTGTATTGTCTGGCGAGGCTGTGGATTCATTCGTCCACTCAACGTGGCAATTGTCCACGTAGTTGGTTGAAAACGTGTGGTTCACATTTGTGCGTGTAAACACAAACCCCGCAAGGCGCGCACCATTGGTAACGCCATCGCCTTGAAAGACGTGATTGCCAGTTATCACGTAATTCTGCCCGCCCAAAATGGCGAAATGGCGAAACTGGCTGGCGCGGTTATTACGAATTTTCAGATCATTTGCATTCGCATTCATCGCAATGCTGGTACGACTTTGTGCGTTTGCGCCACCTTCATTGGTGATGAACTGACATCCCTCAATGAACATGCCCTGACACCCGCTGCCGATCGAGGTCAAGCCACGATCTTTGGGGCGTGTGATAAAGCAGTTCTTCATCGTATTGGCGACACCAGAACGCGGCATCATGATACCAGACGCATAACCGCGACATAGAATTTCCAGATCAAGCAAAACCAACTGACTGAACAGATCAAACCCCGAGAAATCCAGCACGTATTTAAACCGCTTAAAGCCGTAATTCTGACGCCCCGCCGCATCGTATAACGGACCGGACAATCGAACCTCTTGGGCGGCTATATTCACTTCGCGCACATAAACTTCGCGCCCGACACCCGTACCTTGCACAAGTGAGCCGACTTGAATGTTGGCCACATTCGTCACCGCCGTCAAACGATCATCATTTGTGGCACTATAACTTGCAGCAGAGGTCGTGACATCGACGTCCCACTCTGGGCTATCAGCGACATATAACTGCCCGTTTCGGATCACACGGCGCTGTGCAAAACTATTGCGTGAGCCTTCAATCGCCTGCATGTCCAGTGGTTCGGAAATCGTGACCCGCCGCCCACCCAGATCAAGGGTTTCGTGGTCTGCGTTGTTCAATAGCGCTTGAAACGCCTTTCGAAAGGCAAGTTCCTCGTCGCCTCCAAACGCTTCGATATATCTTGGCAGTGCGTAGTCTTTGACCAGCGACAGAATATCACCAGCGTCCATGCTCAGCTTGCCTTCAAACTCGACTTGCTCACTTAGCGTCAAGGACGAGCCGATGTAAAACGTGCCTGCGGGTACAAATATGCTACGTCCGTTTGCAGCTTGATCCGCGGCAACAAATGCAGCGTGATCGTTCGTGATACCATCGCCGACAGCCCCAAAGTCGCGCACGTCCACGATGTTCATCATATCGCGATGAAACGCGCTGGTTATGTCTTCGATAACGATGTCATCAATGCGCACAACACCACCATTTGGCCCCGTCAGATCCAGACCAAAGTGCCCATAAAGCGGATCACGACCCCAAACCATGTCGACACCGGTTCGCAGGCCTGATCCAACGATTGCGCTGATCTCGATCACGTCGCCGTAGGCCGTAAGGCTCACAGGATTGCCTGTTTCGTTCACACCGCTGACATGGGCACCACCCGATCCGCCAGCCCACCCCGCGATCCGCACCGTGGGCAGCGGGCCACTCATCGCTTTAATTTTTGCGGTAATACGCAAGTAGCATCCGGGAAGAAGTGGAGTTTCCCCCATGTAACGCAGCTTTTGTGTCGCGTCTGTCTTTTGAATTTCCAGACATCCGCTGAAATCCAAATCCGCAGGAACATAAGCTGCGGTTGCCGTGCCTTGGTAGGTGTCTGATCCGGGCGTGCCATCCCCGCGTGCCCAAACAGTCAAACCTTGAGAAAATGCAGGCGGCATGAGAACCACGCCATCCGTGATTGCCTTGTTCATAAAATCTTCCTCTTGCGCCAAGGGCTGCAACACATGCGCCCGTTTCATAACGCTCGACGCATGAAAAGCGTGCCAAGCGCAGACGAAAGAATGTGCAAGAGGTCTTAAGAAGGCTTGATAGCACCGTCACGGTGCCATCGTTGGCTAAATTCAGGCAGCAACACCGGCAGCTTGGATAAGTTGTACACCGTTGATCTTCCAGCCGTTTTCACCTTCGATCATTTGATAATCGAACAGGTAAATCTGACCGGTCGCGTCGCGCACCTGCACCTTTTGGTAGATCGATCCAGCAATCGTACGCAAGTCCAAGAAGCGCACGTCATCGGCACGGTGCACCATTGGATAACTGCGGCTCACCATTACACCAAAATTTTGCGGGTTGCCGAATAGTTGCTGGATAAAGGGACTAGCGTAGGTAAAAGCCTGATCAAAATCATCTTTTGAAAAAGCTTCAAACTGTTTCTGGATTGTCGTTGTGATCTGGGGTTTGACGGCATCTTGAGCACTCGCAGCGGCACAAAAGACCAGCGACAAGATCAAAACAAGACTAGCAGTAATTCGAGTGAACATGGTGCTTTCCTCTCAATTTATGAGAGAAAAGCTAACCTTCTCTAAAGCCAAGTCAAATCAAACCAGCTCGCCAGCCAGTGCTTGATCGATCAATGCAATCGTTTCATCAACGCCATAAAGCGCAATAAATCCGCCAAAACGGGGACCCTGGCTTGCGCCAAGCAACACTTCGTAAAGTGCCGTGAACCAACCACGCAACGGATCAAACCGCTCGCGACCACAAGCGAAGACAAGGCTTTGCAACTCTTCAGCATCAAGACCTTTGTCCCAGTCGCTTAACCCATCTCGCAGTGCAATCAGCGCTTCGCGTTCAATATCACTTGGGGCGCGGAACACTTTGGCAGGCTTCACGAAATCATTGTAATAACGCACCGCAAAGCCCGCAGCCTGATCCATATCAGGATTGGTTTCAGCACTTGCCTCTGGCGCATACCGCTGAATAAAGCCCCAAAGCTGATCCTTGTCCTCGGCGCTCGAGACAGACGCCAAGTTCAACAGCATTGAAAACGGCACAACCATTTTGCTTTCGGGAACATCACCACCATGAATATGCCATACTGGGTTATTCAACCGCGCCTTCGCATCCTGATCTACATAAGCGCGCAATTGTTGATGATACTCATCCACAGCCTTCGGAATAACATCAAAGTGCATCCGCTTCGCCGTTTTAGGCTTTTGGTACATGAAGTAGGACAGGCTTTCCGAAGACGCATAAGTCAGCCACTGATCAATCGACACGCCATTGCCAGAGGTCTTCGAAATCTTCTGCCCGCTTTCATCAAGAAACAACTCATATGTGAAATGCTCTGGCGCAGGTGTGCCTAGAATCCAGCAAATCTTGTCATAGATCGGCGTGTTGGTGGAATGGTCTTTGCCATACATTTCGAAATCAACGCCCAGCGCGGCCCAACGCGCACCAAAATCTGGCTTCCACTGTAACTTGACGTTGCCCCCAGTCACGGGAACAGTCCACTCGCGTCCCTCTTCATCATCGAATGTAATCGTATAATCATCGCGATTAATCGACTTCATCGGCACATACAAAACGCGCCCGGTTTCAGGATGAAACGGCAGGAAGATCGAATAAGTCTGACGACGCTCTTCACGCAACGACGCCAACATGACTTCCATGATCGCATCGTATTTATCGACCGCGCGCTTGAGAACCTCGTCAAATTGACCACTGCCATAAAATTCAGTGGCGCTGATGAACTCGTATTCGAATCCAAAGGTATCCAGAAAACGTCGCAACATCGCATTGTTGTGATGCCCAAAGCTTTCAAACTCACCAAAAGGATCGGGCACAGACGTCAACGGTTTTTGCAAATGTTCGGTCAAGCTCTCGGCATTTGGCACGTTGCTGGGCACCTTGCGCATCCCGTCCAGGTCATCCGAAAAACACAGCAATCGCGTTGGTAAGTCACTTATTTCATTGAACGCACGCATCACCATCGTGGTGCGAGACACTTCGCCAAACGTACCTATATGCGGCAATCCGGATGGGCCATAGCCTGTCTCGAACAAGACATAACCCTTTTCAGGCGGTGTCTTCTGATAGCGTTTCAAAACACGGCGCGCTTCTTCAAACGGCCAAGCTTTTGAACTCATCGCTGCATCGCGCAAATCAGGCATGTCAGGTCTCCAAAAAAGAAACCTGCCCAACGGGGCAGGCTTGTGTGAGCTTCCTATTGAACGCAAAGGTTTTCGTCAATATTCTGCACGCGCATCATAAGGTGCATCCTAATGAAAGCGAACTTGCCGTGACCCAATCAACGCCCCACCCGCTCAGCCCTCAGGATTGCCTTGTTGCGTTGATGATCGCAGTCTCTGCATCTGATGAAGATATTCGCACGGTTGAACTTGTTAAGATCCAAACGGCCGTGAATAACCTTCCGGTATTTGCGTCCTATGACATCGACCGTACGAACATAATCGCCCAAACCGTTTTTGATTTATTCGAACAAGTGGATGGATTGGACGCGCTTTTCGGCTTGATCCGCGACAATCTGCCAGAACGCTTGTTTGAAACGGCATATGCATTGTCTTGCGATGTCGCAGCGGCCGACGGAACACTCCAAGAAAGCGAACTGCGCATTCTTGAAGAAATCCGCTACGAGCTGAACCTAGACCGCCTTCACGCCGCAGCGATCGAGCGCGGCGCGCGGGCGCGTCATATCACCTAAGATGTTGTAAAAATAAAAGACGCAGCACTAGTTCGCACTGCGTCTTCCCGTGAGTGGGGCTGGCCATCCTAGAGAACGCCTCATTCCCAGATAGAAATTACAAGCTCACCCACCGCTATGCACGGCCGCGAGAAGTTAGCTGCGTGGCGCAAACGGGGAAGCCGCCTATCCCAACGGCTAGGATTGAGCAGTACATCAAAGAACCGTTACAGTCGTCCCAATCGGAACCCGCTCATAGAGGTCCGTCACATGGCTGTTAATCATCCGAATACAGCCGTTTGACACGGAGTGCCCGATGGATTGCGGCTGCGTGGTGCCGTGAATGCGAAAATACGTGTCGCGGCCGTTTTGGAAGAGGTAAAGCGCGCGCGCACCAAGTGGATTGCGCGGACCACCCGGCATTGCGTCAAGATTGCCTTTATATTTTCCATACAGCTTGGGCTCGCGCTCGATCATCTCGTCTGTCGGACGCCATGTGGGCCACTCTTTCTTCACATCAATCGTTGCGGCCCCTGTGAACTCAAGTCCCGCCCTACCAACACCAACGCCATAGCGGATCGCTTTGTTCTTTTCTTCAATCCAATACAGGAAATGTGAACGAGGCAGGACCAATATCTGACCCGGCTCAAAATCATCCTTGATGCGCACGTATTGTGGAATGAACTGTTCGGGCAACACGAACGGGGCTGGCTTGCTTTGCGCATTCGCAAACTGCGGTAAAACAACGCCTGCAGCAGCAGTCTGAATAAACGTACGACGTGACAGCATCTTAAATTCCTTTGTTTCCAATTTGAAAACAATTTGCCAGATTTTTCGCAAAACGCAACGGTGTCGGATTTCCACGTCTGAAACGCACCCCACGTTCACCTCGACACGACCGGCTTAGCCCCCTATCCAGCGCGCAACCGTCACAAAACCAAAGTCAGTACATGTATCCCAGTCCGATCAAAGCCCATCGCAGCGCAGATATGGCCGTCCATGCATTTGGCTTGTCAGCAATTCTGATCGCCGGTTCAATCTTGCTTTGGCAAACGTATCAAACTTTGTCGACTTCCTTGTTCCTTGCATCACTTGTCTACGTTTTATGCGCTCTTGCTTCGAACCAAGCCTCTTATTTCTACCACTTCGCGCCGTGGCACGAGCGCCGCACACTGTTGCGTCGCATAGACCACGCTGCGATCTACACCAGCATTACAGGTACGTTCACCCCCTTGCTCGTCCAAGCAAACACACCGCGGACGCTGATCATTCTGGCCCTGTGCTGGACGCTTGCGATCCTCGCAATCTGGAACAAGATCACCAACCCGCAGATCAAATCGCGCTGGTCCACCGCCTCCTATCTCGCGCTTGGGGCGATCGGCCTGCTCGCCCTGCCCGACCTCAAAGACGTACCCGCCGCGACCCCGATGTTCATCCTCGGAGGCTCCGCCTCCTACGCTATCGGCACAATTTTCTATGCGCGCAAATCCTTACCATTCCGTTACGCAATCTGGCATTCATGGGTTAGTGTTGGCGGCATGTTGATGTTCGCAGGCATCTGGCTCGCACTTTTCTAAGGAAATATCATGGCTGGCAAGAAACTCACCTGTCTTTACTGCGCGCAAGTGAACCGCGTGCCCTTTGACAAACTCGGCGATCACCCCAAGTGCGGCTCCTGCGCCCAAGGCTTGATGCCGAACAAAGCGGTCGAGATCACCCCCGCCGTGCTCGCCAAAGCCAGCGCCAACGACGATGTCCCGCTTGTCGTGGATTTCTGGGCCCCGTGGTGCGGGCCGTGCAAAATGATGGGGCCGGAGTTCGAGAAAGCGGCTGGCAAACTATCGGGCCAAGCGCGTCTCGTGAAACTCAACACACAGACCCATCAGAGCGTCTCTGGCAAGATGCGCATCAAAGGCATCCCGACCATGATCGCCTTTCAAAACGGCCGCGAAGTGAAGCGGCAGGCGGGTGCTATGAAGGTTGCGCAGATTGTAGGGTGGGTGCCTAGGGGGTGAGGCAACTTTCACTCCGCGCTTAGCAAGGTGTCTTTCCAACTACCGTAATTCATGCCCGCGTTCTGTACGAGCCAATCGGTTCTACCGTTTCGACTTGTGCCAAACAGAAACACTGCTGC
>CBFIGL010000042.1:0-14070 GCA_965662135.1 Planktotalea sp.
AAACCACAGTATCTTCGCCTCGCTGATATGCTCGCGGGCGCAATCCGCGAAGGCAAGCTGGCTCCGGGCCACAAACTGCCCACACACCGTGCATTTGCGGAGCAGGCCAATGTAGCGCTGGCGACTGCAACCCGCGTCTACAAGGAATTGGAACGCCAAAACCTTATTGTCGGAGAAGCCGGTCGCGGTACTTTCGTGCGTGATCTTGGACTACCGCCCACTTTGGGGGTTCAACAGACCGCTGCGGATGGCCTCATTGATCTCGTGTTCAACATGCCAGGTGCCGCATCCGATGCGGATATGTTGCGTGCCGGACTACGGCGACTTGCGGCAGCAGGCGACCTTGAGGCGATGCTGCGTTACCAACCTCACGGCGGGCGAATGCACGAACGCCGGATTATTGCCGAAAGCGTCGTCCCAACACTTGGTCCGATTGATCCCGACTGCCTTCTCGTCACGTCCGGCGGCCAGCACGGGTTGGCTACCATCGCCCTTGGGCTCTTTCGACGTGGAGACAAGGTTGCAACCGACACCCTGACCTATCCCGGTTTCAAATCTGTTGCAGCGTTGCAGGGCCTTGATCTTGTTCCCGTTGAAGGGCGTCACGGCGTGATGGACCCGGATGATCTGGAACAACAGTGCCGCGCGGGCAAGCTGCGGGCGGTCTATCTGATGCCAACCGTTCACAATCCTCTAGGCGCTGTCATGAATGAGGCGACACGTCTGCGCCTGGTCGACATCGCGCGCGCGCATGACCTGTTGATCATTGAAGACTCTGCTTACGCTTTCCTGGAACGAAATCCGCCACCCAGTTTTATCACGCTCGCGCCAGAACGGGCCATCCATGTGGGTGGCTTCTCCAAAAGTGTCGCGACGGGGTTACGTCTTGGCTATCTGATTGCTCCGGTCACGCACATCAACGGCCTGCTTGAGGCTATCCGGGCAACGACCTGGAACGCTCCGGCGCTGATCTCGGGTTTGGTCACAGGTTGGATAGAAGACGGCACACTCGCCAACTCTGAAGAAAACCGGCGAATTGACGGCTTAGAGCGTCAAGAAATCTGCCAAAGCGTTCTGGGCGGGTCATCCACCATTGCGCATCCGAACGCAGGTTTCGCCTGGCTACCTCTCGAAAAAGGTGTGAGAGCGGAACCGATCGTCACACGATTGAAGGGTCAAGGCATGTCGATTTCTGGTGCAGAGCCCTTTGCGACAAGCGTTGCAGTGCCACAAGCCCTACGGCTCGCTTTTGGCGGCATACCGAAAGATGAGTTGAAAGGCGTTCTGGAGACAGTTCGAAAAGCTGTTGATGAGGCTTTTGCGCTGTAGCAGATTCCAAGGAACAGCCATTCGTGCAAGCGCAGCGAAAGCTAACTTTGTCCCGCACACCGGACCTCTGTGCAAAGTGCAGCGAAGGTCTCCTCTCCGCCCGAATTACCTCCACGATTCCATAATTTGTCCTCCAAGGAAGCTGCTCTAAGTGATGGAAGAGTAGTCGATCAATTCGGTTTTAGGCATGGTGCCGAGCGTGATTGGATGGATGCTCAGCCACATACACAAAAAAAACCCATCAAAAACCGTGTCTGGTGAATCCGATGCTTCCTGTTGAGAAGGAAAACCATCGTTTTCGTGAGTTTTATCCTTCCCTCTACATTGCCAAATAAATTTTGAACTCATTCTTCTAGATCAGCGCCCCAATATAGAAAATCGAGCCACGTTTGATGTAACTCGCTTTGTAAGCGGGCCAGCTTGCGGCCGATCTTGTCCAGCTCGTGTGGGCTTGGTGCGCGTGGTTTGCGTAGCAGTTTCATCCCCGCTTCACCTGGGGTTTTGTTGCTTTTGCGCAGATTGCAAGACTGGCAGGCCGCAACGATATTTTCAAATGTCGCAGGCCCCTTGCGTGACCGTGGCAAGACGTGATCGAAGGTCAGATCTTTCGCAGGTTTCTTCTCGCCGCAATACTGACAGCGAAATCCGTCCCTTAGAAACAGGTTATAGCGCGTGAAAGCGGCGTTGCGACGCTTGTGGTACTGGCGCAGGCAAACCACGGCTGGCACCTGAAAGGCTTGGCTGGCCGAGCGCACTTCAAGCTCTTCATAGGTTTTAAGCTGAACAACGCGATCTTGTAGCACAGCGGTCATCGCTTCTTGCCACGACCAAGTGGACAGCGGCATCCAGCTAAGCGGTTGCATATCCGCGTTCAACACCAATGTGCGATGCGCGTTAAGCTGATGCATATGCGGATCAGCTGAATCGGTTGGAAACAAGTCTGTGTTCATGACAAACGCCCCGTTTGGAGCTGAAATGCCAAGCAGCTTTGGCTGCCTTTAAACCTTAACTTTTTGAAGCCCATATCCCCCATGGGTCGCCTTGACGAAGCAGGACTAGCCCTGCCCCTTCATGACGCCACTATATCTAGGGAAACCACTCTGGCAAGCGTCTTGACGACCTGCGGGGCAAAGTGCGCGTATGCTGGTTTACAAGCTTAGTTTGTCACGCATGAACGCCAGTGCGACGGACAGACCATCAGGCGCAATCCCATGGGCGGTGCCCTTCATAATATGGGCGAACACATCTTCAAAGCCTGCCTTTTGCAACGCTTCGGCAGCTTCGGGCAAGGATTGAACAGGCACCACATCATCTGCGTCACCATGCACCAGCAAAATCGGCATGCGAACCACCACATCATCCACCAGATCTTCGGGTGCCAGCAAACGACCGGAAAATCCGACGACGCCTGCAACCGCATCTTCGCGGCGCGGTGCCACATGTAACGACATCATCGTGCCTTGCGAGAAACCAAACAGCACAACTTGTTCGGGCAGCACATCCTCATCAACCATCAGCGCATCAAGGAAAGCGTTCAAATCAGCGACGGCGGAATTCATTCCACGCTCGGATTCTTCCTCAGAGGATCCATCAATCCAAGGGATTGGAAACCACTGATAGCCCATCGGCGCACCTGCGCAATCCTCTGGCGCATCAGGGGCGACAAAAAGCGTGTCCGGCAGATGTTCACCCAACGGATCGGCTAAGCCCAATAGATCTGCACCATTCGCGCCGTAGCCATGTAAGAAAACCACAACGGAACGTACGTCACCTGAAACTGGCTCTTTACGTACTGAATTCAAAACTCGTGTCATCGGATCCCTTCCTTGGATTTTACAACGCGGTAGTAGGCCCAAAGCACGCGCGCCGCAACCGAGCGCCACGGCGACCAATCAGCCGCAATCACACGCATCTCTTTTTCTTTGGGGCGCTCTGGCAAATCAAGCAAAACGCGCGCCGCTTCTTGCAAGGCCAAATCACCATGCGCGAACACATCTGCACGCCCAAGACTGAACATTGCATAGATTTCGGCGGTCCATTGGCCGATGCCAACAACCTTGGTTAGCCGCTTGATCACCTCATCAGAGGGCAGTTCACGCAATGCATCATAATCGATACGTTCTTCTGCCAAAGCGCGTGCGTAACGCATCTTTTGCCCACTCAGTCCGGCCGCACGCAGATCGTCGTCACTGGCTTTGGCAATCGTGTTTTCGCAAGTCAGCTCCAACCCTTCCATACGCGCCCAGATCGCGTTGGCGGATGCCACAGACACTTGCTGGCCAATAATTGCATTCAAAAGCTGCGCAAACCCTTCGTCCTTTAGACGCAAGGGCAACGGACCGACCTGAGCGATCGCATCTTTGAAACGGGCATCATAGTCAGCCAGCCATCGGGCCCCTTCTGAAACGCAAGGATCGCCCAGAATAACACGTTCAACCATGTGCAATGCCCCACTCGATTGCCTGTTCTATCGTCGTCACTTTCGGTGCATCTAACGCTTTGGGCCGTTCAATCATACCAACCTTAAGACCAAGTGCGCGCGCAGCTTCCAGTTTGGAAAAACTCGCCTTGCCGCCTGCGTTCTTGACGATAAGCCAATCGATGCCCAGCGATTTAAACAAGGCGATCTCGTCCTCAACTGAAAACGGCGGACGGCCGATCAGGAACTCACCATTAGGAAACGGAAATGGGCAATTGGGGGGATCAATTTGCCGACAAATTAACCGACAATTTGAAAGATTGTGAAATTTTTTCAGCGTCTTGCGACCCGTTGCTAAGAAAACGGTTGAGCCGTGGTCGATATAAGTCGCAGCATCTGATTCATCGTGAAGCATCGTCCAGCGGTCTTTGTCTGTAGGCACCCAAGCAGGGCGTGCAAACTGGCAATATGGCAGGCCCAACGTATCGCAGATACGCGCCGAGCGATTTGAAATGTCGCTGGCAAAAGGATGTGTCGCGTCCAGCACAGCGCGAATGTCATAGTCTTTCACGTAGCGTTCAAATCCCTCAGCGCCGCCAAATCCACCAATGCGGGTTGGCACGATTTGATCCCGTGGCGTACGTGTTGCCCCAGCGAGCGATGTGATGAGTGCCACACCAGCTTTGTGCAATGTAGTCGCGATATCACGGCCTTCACCCGTACCTGAAAGAACCAAAAGCGTCATGCCCGCGCTAAGACCTCGCCTTTGCGATCAATCACCACAACATCTGCGGCGATAGTGTCAGGGATCATCGTTCGGATCGTCAAAAGTGCGTTTTGGGCGACCCAATCCGCCATGGGTTTGCCAACCGCTTCATAAGCTTGCAAAGCCGTGTTCATATCCGCGACGTCCGCGCAGTCCAGAACTTTTGCCAAGGCAGCTAAATCCACTTGCGAGCGCCCAGAATGCAAATCGCGCGCGCCTTGGGCCAGTTTGGTCATTTTACCAATACCGCCGCCAATGGTGATCCGTGGCAACGGATGTTTGGCCAAATATTTCAACAATCCCCCCACGAAATCACCCATATCCAGCATCGCGTGATCTGGTAGATCAAACAGACCTTGAACCACTTTTTCACTTGTTGCGCCTGTGCAGCCTGCCACATGTGGCAGACCTTCTGCACAAGCCACGTCTATTCCACGATGGATTGACGCGATCCAAGCGGCGCAACTGAACGGGCGCACAATGCCTGTGGTTCCGAGGATCGATAGTCCGCCAACAATTCCAAGACGCGGGTTCCACGTCTTTAACGCCAACTCTGCACCGTTCGGCACGCTAAGCGTGATTTGGATATCAGCCGTTTCGCCCAATCTAGCCGCTGTATCGCGCACAACCGCTTGCATCATCTCGCGCGGAACTGGGTTGATCGCAGGCTCACCCACAGCAATCGGCAACCCCGGGCGCGTGACCTGACCGATGCCAACGCCGCCCTTGAAAACTACGCCCCCGCTCGAACGTTCTACGCGCGCTTCGATCAGCGCGTGGTGCGTGACATCAGGATCATCGCCTGCGTCTTTGATAATCGCGGCAGAGGCCCAGCCATCGCCAATCTCGCTATTCTCAATCGCAAACACAGGCGTTTCGCCACGCGGCAGGGTAATCTGAACGGACTTTGGCACGCGCCCTTCCCACAAGCCGCCAAGTGCGGCTTGGACTGCTGCGGTTGCGCACGCGCCCGTGGTCCAACCACGGCGCAATTCTGTCTCGGGCTTTCTGCTCATAAAGCGGACCATAGCGGGGCAATTGGATGCCGCCAATTCCTCATTCCATGTCGCTTGCCCACTTTCGCTAAAAACGCGCAGAGGTCATAAGGGGGTATGAGCGATTCACTTTCATCCATTGCGCCTGCCATGCCTGCGCTGCCCGGCAATGATTGGCCTAAATTCCAACCCGGTTGGGTCTGGCTGGCTGGTGCTGGTCCGGGTGATCCCGGCCTTTTGACACTGCATGCACTGAACGCGCTGCGCCAAGCGGACGTGATCGTCTATGATGCGCTCGTTCAAAGCGCCATTTTGGAATGGGCCCCGCAGGCCGAACATATCTATGCAGGCAAGCGCGGCGGCAAACCAAGCGCCAAGCAACGCGATATTTCGCTACATCTGGTCGAACTGGCGCTTGCAGGCAAACGTGTGCTGCGCCTTAAGGGGGGGGATCCCTTCGTGTTCGGACGTGGCGGCGAAGAAGGACAAACGCTTGTCCAGCATGGTGTTCCGATCCGTATCATTCCCGGTATCAGTGCTGGTATTGGCGGGTTAGCCTATGCAGGTATTCCAGTGACCCACCGCGACGTGAACCAGTCTGTGACATTTGTGACAGGCCACGATCAAACCGGTGACACACCGTCTTCGCTGAATTGGAAAGCGATTGCGGACGGTGCACAGGTGCTGGTGATCTACATGGGTATGAAACATGTAGATCGTATCGCCAAAGCCTTGCTGGATGCAGGACGTGATCCGAATGAACCCGCTGCGGTCGTGACATCTGCCACAACGCCTGATCAGCACGTCTTAGAGACAACCCTTGGTACGATGGCCGCAGATATCGAGGCTGCAAACCTCAAACCACCGTCGATTCTGTGCATTGGCCGCTCTGTACTGATGCGTCAAGCACTGGACTGGCAAAGCATGGCTCAAGGGTTTGAGCCGCGCAACGATGATCCCTTGGGACGAGGCAGACCTGCCGAAGCCTCATGAAACGTGGGACCGGTTTCATTATTGCGGCACCGTCTTCCGGGTCGGGAAAAACCACGATTACATTAGGGTTGTTGCGCGCTTTCAAGCGCAAAGGCATCCCTGTGCGCGGCGCGAAATCAGGCCCTGATTATATTGATCCGCGCTTTCACGAAGCCGCATCCAAAGCCCCGTGTTTTAACTTGGATGCCTGGGCCATGACACCTGAACGGATCCACTCGCTTGCCGCGGGTGAAATGCCGTTGATTGTCGAAGGGGCGATGGGCCTTTTCGATGGTGCCCCCCCTTATGGACGCGGCTCTGTTGCTGATTTGGCGCGACGGTTAAAGCTGCCTGTTATCTTGGTTGTTGATGCATCGCGCATGGCACAATCTATCGCACCTCTGGTGACAGGCTTTGCAAATTTTGATCCTGATGTTGTTATCGCGGGTGTGATCCTGAACAAAGTCGGAAGTGTGCGCCACGAAGCCATGCTGCGCCGCGCCCTGTTGCCAAGTTCTGTGCCCGTCATTGGCGTCATTGCGCGCAGCACAGCGCTAGCGCAACCTTCACGGCACCTTGGATTGGTCCAGGCCCAAGAGCACGACGATTTGAATGCTTTCATCGAAAACGCAGCTGATCTGATCGTCAACCACATTGATCTCGATCTGCTGTCTGGCTTGAGCCAACGGCTTCCCGCGACCGATTTTTCCAGAAAAATCGCCCCCCCCGCGCAGCGGATCGCAATTGCGCAAGATCGCGCTTTCGCCTTTGCTTACCCACATCTGTTGCAGGACTGGCGTGACCAAGGAGCAAACATCGAATTCTTCTCACCCTTGAATGATGACGCAATACCTGCCAGCGACTTTATCTTTCTTCCGGGGGGCTACCCGGAACTTTACGCGGCCAAGCTCGCAACGTCGTCTTGCTTCATGACATCGCTTCGATCAGCGGCAGAGACATCGCAGATCTACGGGGAGTGCGGTGGTTACATGTTGCTAGGTGACGGTCTGATCGACGCGCATGGCATGCCCCATAAAATGGCAGGTCTGCTGCGCCTTGAAACCTCATTCAAGCAACGTAAACTTCACCTTGGCTATCGCCAACTAAACGCGACTGAGGGTCCTTTTAAAGGCTCATGGAACGCGCATGAGTTTCACTATGCCAGCACTCTGAGTACAAAAGGGACACCCCTTTTTAAAGCCGAAGACGCCGAAGGAACCGTCTTACCCGCGATGGGTTTGACGTGGGGTAATGTGTCTGGTTCCTTCGCACATATCATCGATGCGACGTAAGTCCGCTTGCTTGGCAGCAAAAGCAGGTTTAAGGCGAATTCTATGACCCAAGCTGTTTCCTCCCCCCGCCGTACTGTCTTCATCCTGATTCTGGCCCAAGCCATCCTTGGCTCGCAGATGCCAATGCTGTTCACGATTGCAGGACTTGCAGGTCAGTCGCTTGCTTCAAACATTTGTTTTGCGACCATGCCGATCTCGATGATTGTTATCGGATCCATGTGCGCTGCGACGCCGATTTCTGCTATCATGCAGCGCTATGGCCGGCGCGCCGGCTTTTGGATTGGTACAGCGGGTGGCGCGCTTGGCGGGTTGATTGGCGCGATTGCACTATATTATGCAAACTTCCCGCTCTTTCTGCTTGGTAGTTTCTGCACCGGCTTTTACATGAGCGCGCAAGGCTTCTATCGTTTCGCTGCCGCGGATACAGCTGATGAAGCCTTCCGACCAAAGGCAATTTCCTATGTGATGGCCGGTGGCCTTGCTGCGGCGATAATCGGCCCACAAATGGTTAAAGCGACGAATGGCATGGTGGACTCTGGCGATGCCACTGTCTCTGCCTTCATGGGTGCCTATATCTTTGTATTTTTTCTGAACATCATCGGTTCGCTTATTTTCTTGTTCATCAATATCCCTGCACCCGCGGCCCCCGCAGACGACGCCCCTGCGGCCCGTTCACGCCTTGAACTGCTTAAAACGCCGCGCATTGCAGTCGCGATGATCTGTGGAATGGTGTCCTATGCCTTGATGAATTTGGTAATGACCTCGACACCTTTGGCCGTGGTTGGATGCGGTTACACGACGAACAATGCCGCTGACATTGTTTCCGGCCATGTTCTTGCGATGTTTATACCGTCTTTCTTCACAGGTCATTTGATCGCACGCTTCGGCGTGGAAAAGATTGTTGGTGCAGGGCTTGTTATTCTTGCCGTCGCTGGTGTTGTCGCCTTGAATGACGTGGAATTGGAGAATTTCTTTATCGCGCTCATTTTGCTCGGCATCGGTTGGAACTTCGGCTTTATCGGCGCGACGGCGATGCTGACTTCGGCCCATGGGCCACGTGATCGCGGGCGCGTGCAAGGGATGAACGATCTGTTCGTGTTCGGCGGTGTGACCTTGGCGTCGCTTGCCTCTGGCGGTTTGATGAACTGCTCGGGTGGTGATCCGGTGCAAGGCTGGACCGCTGTGAACCTTGCGATGATCCCTTTCCTCGCACTTGCTGGATCAGCGCTGATCTGGTTGGTGATGCGCCCGAAAGAACCGTTACCAGCGACCTAAGAGCGCGGCTTTCGTAAGTCTAAGCGATGAGCTTAGCGCGCCAACCTCAAGGCCACCCTCACCCACCACATGCGGATGCGATGCCACCTGCTTAAGCAAGGGTTCTGCTTGCCACAAAGCGATACAGCCTGCTTTTGCAAGTTTCGATCGCTGCAAACGCGCACGTTTGAGACGCTCAAGGCCTTCGCGCGCCAAATCAGCAATCGCTTGTGCGCGACCATCAAGCAAAGGTACCCGCTTGGCTTCTTCCAGCGCTGGTATGGCCTGGAAGAACCCTGCCAATCCAGAAGCATAGCCTGCATCTTTCGCAACTTGTTCATCCGAACACCCAAGTGCATCGCAGGCTGCAAAAACCAACCCGCCAGCGGTCTCCTCTAGGTAAGTCTTAAAATCTTCCTCATCCTCGAACGGGTCTTTATAAATATCCCAACGGCGTGCAGCAATCAGGCGATCCAGCGCCTGAGCACCCGCTTTCCCCAAGACACGCGCCAGTGGCGTAGCGACCTCATGGCGGCGCACGTCGCCCCCTGCAATGATCTCTTCCATAACATCGCGCCACCACTGCAAACGCATCTCTGCAATCATTGGTTCCTGCGTCACCCATGGTGCACGTGAAATTTCGATATTGGCGGCGTAGATCGGGAACAGAACGGCACGTCCCGTCACAGGGGCCGCCATCGCGGCACGAAAGCGCGCGGGATCACCCCGCTCCACAATCGCAGCACATGCGTGCCAGTCAGGAGCCGCGTTCACTTGAACACCGCCTTGATCGCTTCAGCGGTTTCATCAGCGTCGATGATACCCAAATGATCCACTCCATCCACGATCTTATATGTGCCTTTGTCTGTCACAGCGCTCATCACTCCTTCGTATTTATCCGCATAGAACGCTTCGTCCTCGCTGCCAACCACAAGGGTGAACTCTGGCAGTGCGGCGATGTCGCCCAGATAATCCTCACGCGGAGCAAAGCCAGTGTTGAGGCGGTAGGAATAGGCAGTTGTCGCCAAGTGACCATAGGGGCCTTCGGTCACGTCAGCAGGCATGTTGAACTGAATGGCAGTCAGATGATTAAGCGCGGAAAAGCCGAACCCGTTAAGGATGCTCAAACCAATTACGCGGCGCAGCAACAAATGCGCCCAACCCCCTGAATCGGCCCGCGTGGAGGGCGCATTATACTTCAGGAACGGTGCAAGCAACACCGCGTTGTCAATGAGCGCACCGTTTGCACCGCCGGCAAAGCGCACCACAAGTCCGCCGCCAGAGGAATGACCAAGCATGACAACCTGCTGGCCCTCGGCTGCCTCTGCTTTGATCAGATCGGCCAAATCATCCTCCATCTGGCCGATGTAATCCACATCGCCGCGCCGTTTTGGCGTGGCACCGTGACCGCGAAGATCAACGGCAAGCACAAAGGCCTCTTTGGCAAGCAGCTGGGCCATAGAGTTATATTGCAACCCGTTCCAGCCAGAGCCATGCACAAGGATCAGCAAGGGTTTGGCTGCGTCTTGCGTCCCGTATTTGCGCACCGGCATCGACCAGCCATCACGCAATTCGATTTGCTCGGGCTTGGGCGCGGTTTCCAGATTGCCTGCGAGAGCTGACTCAAAATTAAGCGTTTCACCTGTTTGGATTGTCTGCATTTTCTTAGGCCATTGCGATGCAATCAGGCCAAAGGGAACCAGCGCGGTAATCACAAGGCTTACCACAAGAAATTTAAATATTGCCAGAAGCATGTTAGTCGTCTTCCACGTAAAATATGTCATGGACGGAACACTCCAGCGCCGCTGCGATTTGCAAGGCCAGCAGCGTGGAGGGGATGAACACACGGTTTTCAATCGTGTTGATACTCTTGCGCGACACACCGACGGCTTCAGCCAGCGAGGCTTGGGTAAAGCCCTTGTCGGTGCGGTGCGCTTTGAGGGTGTTGTGCAGCTCAGCCATGGCTCAAGACCGCAAGTTGATAACACAAAAAGCCAGCATCGGCGCAGCCCCCGCAGCGGTGCCCATTGCAGCGATGGATGTGCTTGGCGCGATCCAGTCCAGAACCATAAAGACGCCAAAGATCGGATAGAGCGAGATCGAGAACCAATAGGAGAAGCGCACTGCTTGCCCCCACTCAACCCAGAACAATTCGTCATGGGCCATGCCCGCCGCGCGCAGCCCGGCGCTGATTGCTGAGAGCCACATCACCATACCAGCGGCAAAACCGGATGCACCCGGCAGCCAGGGTGAGAACGGGCGCGGCGTGTCGCCCGTAAGGGCCAGCGCACTGTAGCTTAGGCAAACCAGCCCTGCGAGGCCGAAGACCAAGATGCGAATGCGTGAAAGTGTGTCAGCGTTCATGGCTTACCCCTCCGCCAGTTTCAGACCGGCAATTCCGATCACGATAAGCGCTGCACTGGCAAGACGCATTGGGCTGGCGACTTCGCCAAAGGCGTATATGCCAACCACGAAGGAACCGACGGCGCCAATACCAACCCAGACAGGATAAGCCGTGCCAAGAGGCAGCGACTTCATTGCATAGGCGAGCAGCCAAAAGCTGACAAAGGCAGCAACAGCAACGATCACGCTAAATAGCGGTTTACTGAACCCTTCAGACGCTTTGAGCGCCGTGGCCCAAACGACTTCGAGGCAACCAGAAATTGCCAGAATGATCCAAGGCATATCCTAAACTCCATGTAACCTACAGGTGACATGAATAGTTAAGGTGAAATGTAACGTCAAGGTTACTTTTTCGTTTTGTCCGACGTATCCCGGATTAACTTCCACTGGATCGCATCGAGCAGCGCCTCGAAACTCGCGTCCACAATGTTGGGCGAGGCCCCAACAGTGCTCCAACGATTGCCCTTGGAATCGGCGCTGTCAATAATCACTCGCGTGACCGCTTCGGTGCCGCCTTGGGTGATGCGCACTTTAAAATCCACAAGGCGCATATCGTCGATCATCTCTTGATATTGCCCTAAGTCCTTGGCCAAAGCCTTGGACAGCGCGTTCACTGGGCCACGGTCTGATCCGGTGTCATCCATGCTTTCACTAACAGACAGTTTCTTTTCGCCGTCCACTTTCAGCACCACGACGGCCTCGGACAGCGAGATCATTTTATCGTATTTATTCTTGCGCCGCTCGACCGTGACTTTGTAGCGCTTTACCTCGAAAAACTCAGGACATTGCCCAAGTGCGCGCCGCGCGAGCAGCTCAAAACTGGCCTGTGCAGTGTCGTAGGAATACCCCTGCGATTCGCGTTCTTTGATCTCATCAAGCAGAAAACCAAGCGCCGGATTACCCTTTTCGACGATAAGACCCGCATCAGAGAGCCGTTTACGCAGGTTCGATTGCCCTGCTTGGTTGGACATTGGGATGATGCGTTCGTTTCCGACGATTTCAGGTTCAATGTGTTCATATGTCGTAGGGTTCTTGAGGATCGCAGAGGCATGCAAACCTGCTTTATGGGCGAACGCGGATGAGCCCACAAAAGGCGCTTGGCGCAAAGGCACGCGGTTCAGGATATCATCCAGTTTGTACGACATCTGCTTGAGCGATTTCAGCGCCTCTAACGTGACGCCTGTTTCATATTTGCTCGCATAGGGTTCTTTAAGCAGTAAAATCGGAACGAGTGTTGTCAGGTTCGCATTGCCACAGCGTTCACCTAATCCATTCAGCGTGCCTTGCACCTGACGCGCACCGGCATCAACTGCCGCCAGCGAACAGGCGACCGCATTGGCCGTGTCATCGTGCGTGTGGATGCCAAGATTGTCGCCGCTGATACCAGATGCAATGACGGCCCTTGTGATATCGCTGATTTCAGCAGGCAGCGTGCCGCCGTTGGTATCACATAAAACAACCCAACGCGCGCCTGCCTCGATAGCCGCATGAAGCGTTTCAATCGCGTAATCAGGATCGGCTTTGTACCCATCGAAAAAGTGTTCTGCGTCAAACAACGCTTCGCGCCCTGCACCCACGATATGTGAGATAGAGGCCGCGACATTGGCCGTATTTTCTGCCTTGGTGATGCCAAGTGCGTCGGAGACGTGGAAAGCGCTGGATTTACCAACCAGACAGACCGCGCCTGTGTTCGCTTGCATGACTTGCGCCAGAACATCGTCGTTTTCAGCCGAGCGCCCTGCCCGTTTGGTCATGCCAAAGGCGGTCATTTTCGCCTTTGTCTTTGGTGCTTCATCAAAGAACGCACTGTCTGTCGGGTTCGCACCGGGCCAACCGCCTTCGATGTAATCAACGCCAAGCCTGTCCAGCATCTCCGCGATCTGGATTTTCTCCTGCGTGGAAAATTGCACGCCTTGGGTTTGCTGCCCATCGCGCAGGGTGGTGTCGTAGAGGTACAATTTCTCTTTCATCGCACTGCACTTTCCTTAAGTCCGTGCTCTTTGCACGGACAGCCCCCGACCGCCCCCATGGGCGGGGGCTTCACCCCCCCCTGCGGTCGGGGGCTGTCCTGTGTTTGGAGGCAGATCATAGCAGGCCCTCAAGCTTTGAGGGGTCGAAGTTCGGACCTCTTACTAGCTGAACCCCATCTTTACTCATGCGAACTTCAATCCCAGCTGAAATAAGTGATGTTTTCATGGAATCTACTTGTGAAAAATCTTTGCTCAGCATTGCCATTTGACGTAAATCAGCAAGTTTTTTTGCAAGTTTGTCCACATCGTCCGCTACAAGAGTACTCCTAAACGCATCATACGCATTTACTGAATCCTCTGTGGCCTCAAATTCAAGTGACATGAAACGCATTGCTGCTTTCAAATCCGCAAAGCGGAGTTCTGTTTTCATCTTGTGCATCTCAGCGATAGCACCAGCTGTATTAAGATCGTTCGACAGATGCGCAATGAACGCTTCATCGGCAACACTGGATTCCTCGACATCTTTAGTTAGCAACGCCCAACTTTCGAGAGTCGCCTCCGCCTCTTTAGCCTTCTTGTCCGTCCAGTCCATCGGCTTGCGATAATGCGTAGACAAAAACACAAAGCGGATCACCTCACCCGGCACGCCTTGATCCAGCAAGTCCCGCAC
>CBFIGL010000043.1:0-13479 GCA_965662135.1 Planktotalea sp.
CGAGCGGCGCCCTTGCCTGTCCCCGTACGGACCTCAGCGTGGAAATCAGGAATTTCTCCAGCCATTTTATATTCTCCAAATGTAAGAGCGAAGTGCCTCCAAGGCTGTCACCTCGCGTGAAGCCGCGCGTATAGACCGGAATCGCGAGTAGGGGAAGCCAATTTTTCCTTGTAAAGGACGCGATCCTGACGCAAGTGAAATACATGAATTTTATCAACACCTTAAAAACCGATTTGCGCCACTCTAAAGCGCCTGCTGCTGGGTTTGTTGCGGAAGGGTTGTTCTGGGGCAGTTTTGCAGGCTTGGTTCCTGATCTTAAGAATGCGATCGGGGCCAGTGATGGGGTTTTCGGACTGACCATGTTCTTCGCCTCGCTTGGTGCGGTTGCTGCGATGTGGCTTGCCCCAAAGGTTGACGCCAAACTGGGTGCGCGCGCGATGCAAGGCGCCGGTTTAGCAATGGTTTTGGCCTTTTTGCTGCCAGGACTGGCAAGTGGGCCAATCTTTTTCACGATCGCAATGGTGCTTGCATCCGCAGGGTCTGGATCGCTTGATGTGATTATGAATACGCGGCTGAGCGGGATTGAATCCGATACCAAACGTTCGCTCATGAATTTGAACCACGCGCTTTTTTCCTTTGCTTACGCCGGTGCTGCCTTGAGCGCTGGATTTTTTCGTGAAGCGGGGTTCCAGCCAGCTTTTGTTTTCTCAGTGGTTGCAGGGCTTGTCGCCATTTTGTTGATCCCGGCTATGTTTCACAGGCCCGTCGGTTTTGGCGAAGGGGAAGTCCAACAGCCCCTTAACATCCGAAAACCATTGATCTTTTTTGGCGGTGTGATCATTTTGATCGCATTCATGTCCGAACAAGCGACCGAAGCATGGTCCGCACTTCATCTTGAACGCGGTCTTGGGGGCAGTGCAGCACAAGGCGCGTTTGGGCCTGCGATCTTGGGCATCACGATGGGGGTCGGGCGTTTGTCGGGTCAATTCATCGCGGCCCACGTACGCGAAACTTTGGTTTTGCAGATTGTAGCGGTGGTTGCTGCCATTGGTCTGACTGTCGCTGCAAGTGCATCTAGTCTGGCAATTGCATATGTCGGCTTTGCAATTCTTGGTTTGGGCGTGTCGGTTATGGCACCAATGGCCTATTCGGCAGTGGGCAAACGGGTCACCAATCAACAGCGCGCCTTGGTGATAACGCGCATTTCCGTTATTGGATATATGGGCTTTTTCATCGGTCCACCGTTGATGGGGGGCTTGTCCGAAGCTTTCGGGCTATCGGTTTCTTTCTACACAATTGCTGCAATATTGATCTTTGTGAGTATTTATTTGGCACCGCAATTGCGGAAACAATAAGTTTCCAAAAGTCGCGTTGGGGTGTTTGGATACCGTCGCGCCTGCGTTTCCTAAGGTTTTTGTTAACTCAGGTTAAAAACGGTAAAATAGCGCCAAGCTAGCGATTTTTCGCTTACCTTTTCCTTGAGAAAAGAAGCACTCGCCACTCATCTTGTGGCAATATTTATATGTATGTTATACATTCTGAAGCATTTGTCGGGGTTGATCTTGTCTGTGGGGAACACCGCGAAATGCCAGTTGAAGTTAACCAGTTTATTTATGGTAACAGCCTTGTAAACTTTGCCGGATGCTCGGCGCAAAGCGATGTACCTTACTGGATGAACCAGTTCTCTGAAGCGGCGGGTAACACTTATGCTGCGAACGGTGGCTACGGATTCTTGCGTCAGTTCGCGGATCGTAACGAGCCAAGCAATGAATGGGGCTTTCAAGGCGTAGATGGTCTTTGGGATTCCGACTTTGATAGCTATGAGCCCGTTTCGTTCAATTCGGTGATGATCACGCCGGGTAACTTCATCCAAGGTCTTGCGCCTGATGAACCCTATCCAGGCGATGACCGTTCGCCGTTGAACGCCACGATTGATGTGGTGCGCGACACACTTACAGAGCAACCCGGTGCGCAGATTTATATTTACGAAGGATGGGCTGATCTAGGTAGTTTGTACGGCTTCCCCGTATAGCTGTCCCAATTGCAGGACTTCCACGAGTATAACGCAGGCGACTATCACGATTGGTTTGTCGAGTTCACGGATGGCATTAACGAAGCGGTGCCAGAGGCGAATGTTCAACTTATTCCAGTTGCCTCTACGATGGCCGATCTATTTACAGACGGACCGCTGCAAGGAATGTCGCTTGACGATTTATACGTCGATCGCGCGCCGCATGGGACCGAAACTGTCTACTCCCTTGCGAGTATGATCACATATCAAGAGACGTTTGGTGAAATGCCGCCTGCGAACTTTGATGTGCCTGACGTGATCAATCCGTTGGTTGCGAATAATTACGATGCGATCAACACGCGCATTGCAGAGATTTTGGGAACTGAAGATACAGGTGGTGGCAAAACCCCTGTCGTTGTTGAGCCTAATGCAGATCCCGTTGTTGAAGGCGAATATGCTGAGTTGTCGCAAGGCGAGGTCGCCGTGATCGATGTGCTGGCGAACGATTCAGACCCGGACGGTGATGCGCTTAGCCTGCAATCTGTGGGTGACGCACAATTTGGAACGGTTGAAATTCTAGATGGCCGCGCCGTTTACACGCCAGACGAAGGATTTTCCGGCAGCGATAGCTTTGCCTATATTGTGACCGACAATGAGGGCGGCGATGTCGAAGCCTTTGTCGGCATGGTGCCGTCAGTTGACGGTGAAGAGGTGACACCAACACCTGAGGAGCCGGAAGAGCCAATCGAGATCATCGAACCGGAAGAGCCCGAAGAACAGCCGAAAGTGCCTGCAGAGCCTGAAGGGCCAGCAGAACCGGAGCCTGAAGAACCGGTCGAGTCTGAAAGCGAAGAAACACCAGATCCAATGCCGCAAACCGCATTTGCAGCTACGGCGATCGAAACCAATACGACGTCTCTCAACGATCTTGATTTTGCGTCCCACGCAGGTGTGTCACAGATCACCAACGGTGTGACGCTTGCGTCGCAAGATGAGGCTTTACTCGATGGCGGACCAAGCGAAGGCGCTGTTCAGTTCTTTGCACAGATATCGGTGGAAACATCGGGTCTTTACGAAATCGGATTGGCTTCGGACGAGCAAGCACAAGTGACTATCAGCGGTTTACCTGTTGTGGGCACCGATGCGGATGACAACGGTGAAGCGCAATCAAACTCTATCTATCTGACGTCTGGCAACCACAATGTCGAAGTGCGTTATCTCGATACCGACGGTGCGCAGTCGCTTGATGTGACGTGGTTTGGCCCTGACACCGACGGTGACGTTATGCCCATCGGTGATACATCAACGGACTCCGTCATCGCATTGTTTAGCGATGACGTTGCCGCGCGTTCGGATGAAGAAGCCTTTAAAATTGTGACAAGCGAAGCGGAATATGTGGAAAAGGAAGATCTGCTTCTGTTCTGATAGCTTGTAAGCTCTTGCGCTTATCGGGCCTCTCGCACATCGTGCAATCTAATGATTGCCAATTGGGAGAGGCCGGATGATCCATCGCAAAAGCAACGGTGTATTCGTTATCGCCGCGACGCCATTTACGGATGATGGCGCACTTGATCTGGACAGCACAGATCGCATGGTTGATTTCTACATCGACATGGGTGTGACCGGCATGACCATTCTTGGTATCATGGGCGAAGCTCCAAAACTGACATCCGAAGAATCCCTGACATTCGCGCGCCATGTTCTGGACCGCGTTAAGGGACGTGTGCCAGTTGTTGTCGGTGTGTCTGGGCCAGGTCTGGACAATATGAAGGGTTTGACAAGCGAAGTGATGTCCGCAGGCGCTGCTGGCGTGATGGTCGCACCGATGCCAAGTCTAAATACAGATATGAAACAAAAGGGCTATTTCGCACAGGTCTGCAAAACCCTTGGGCCGGATGTGCCAATTTGTTTGCAAGACTACCCCCAAACCACGGGCGTTGATTTTTCGGTTGAAACTCTTTTGGATATTTTCGCAGCACACGATCAGATCGTGATGCTCAAGCATGAAGATTGGCCGGGCCTTACCAAACTGTCGCGTATTCGTGCCGCGACAGGTGAAGGCAGTGGTCGTGTGTCTATTCTCACAGGCAATTCAGCTTTGTTCTTGCCGCAAGAAATGCAACGCGGTGCCGATGGTGCGATGACAGGTTTCGCTTATCCCGAGATGATGGTGCAAGTTGTTACGCGCCATTTGGAAGGGGATGTGGATGGTGCTGAAGATCTCTTCGATGCCTACTTGCCAATGGTGCGGTACGAGCAGCAGCTGGGCCTTGGGCTTGCAATTCGCAAAGAGGTCCTGCATCGCCGTGGTGTGCTTTCCAGCCCGAAAGTGCGTGCACCAGGACCTGCCCTAAGCGCTTTGGACAAAGCAGAATTGACCCGCCTCACCAGTCGGCTAGAGGTGAAACTGGCAGCATTGTCATGATATTCGACACGGTCATCAAAGGCGGCACATGCGTCACCGCTTCGGACATGTTTCTGGCGGACATCGGCATATCCAATGGCAAGATTGCGGGGCTGGGCGAAGACTTTCGTGGCGATGATGTGATTGATGCGCGCGGCAAGCTGGTGATGCCGGGTGGCATTGAAGCGCACGCTCATATTGCTCAGAATTCCGCAACTGGTGGCATGACTGCGGATGACTATACATCCGGCTCGATCTCAGCGGCCTTTGGTGGTAATTCTTGCATCATCCCTTTCGCAGCACAGCATCGTGGCATGGGTGTTACCGAAACGCTCGACCTGTATGATAGCCGTGCGCAGGGCGCGTCTGTGCTGGATTATTCCTATCATTTGATCGTGGCTGATCCGACTGAAAAGGTTCTTAGCGAAGAGTTGCCCGCAGCTTTCAAGCGCGGCATCACCAGTTTCAAGCTGTTCATGACCTACGACAAGATGCTGGTAAATGACGCGCAATTCTTGGATGTTTTGACTGTCGCTAAAACCCATGGTGCCTTGACAATGGTACACGCCGAGAACGCGGGTATGATCAAGTGGATGACGGATCGGCTTTTGGCGCGTGGTCTGAAGGCCCCCAAATATCACGCGCTGTCCCATCCAGCCTTGGCCGAGGAAGAGGCGATACATCGCGCAATCTGTATGGCTAAATTGGTAGATGCCCCTTTGCTGATCGTCCATGTAAGTACGCCGGAAGGGGCCACATTGGTCCAAAATGCTCGCAAGGCCGGCGCTAAGATTTATGGTGAAACCTGTCCACAATATCTGTTCCTGACGCGGGAAGATATGGATCTACCGGGCATGCAGGGGGCTGCCCTGATGTGTTCTCCGCCTTTGCGCGACAAAGCCACACAAGACACCCTCTGGAAGCATATCCAAGCAGGCACGTTTGATGTGGTCAGTTCCGATCATTCCCCTTACCGCATGGATGATACCGGCAAACTCGCTAATGGTCCCGACGTCCCCTTTACAGTGATCGCCAACGGCATGCCCGGAATTGGTGCGCGCCTGCCAATGCTGTTTTCCGAAGGTTTCGGAACAGGCCGTCTGACTTTGCCCGAGTTCGTGGCACTCAGTTCTACAAATGCGGCACGCCTGTATGGGCTACTGCCTCAGAAAGGAACCCTAGGCATCGGCGCGGACGCGGATATCGCAATCTGGGATCCTGATAAAGAAGGGGTCATTTCTGTAGATAACCAGAATGACAATGCAGGCTATTCTCCTTTTGAAGGATGGAAGGTCAAAGGCCTACCAATCACGGTTCTCTCACGCGGCGCTCGGGTTGTGGATCAAGGATCTTTACATGTGAACGCAGGTCACGGTCAGTTTTTGCCGCGCGCTAAATTCGATGCTGGCGGTCGCAAAGGCTACCTTGCACCAGAGCTGGATCCAACCCGAAATTTCGCAACTGACATCGCCCCATGAGCATTGTTGTTATCAATCCCAACTCGAACGAAGCGGTTACACAAGGTCTGCGTGATGCGCTGGTACCATTTGAAAATACGGAATGTGTTACCCTTACATCCGGTCCATTTGGAATTGAAAGCCAGGCCGATAGCGACAGCGTCGTTCTTCCTCTTCTGGAGCTTATAAAGTCCCGAACAGATGCGGACGCCTTCGTCATTGCGTGCTATTCCGATCCGGGACTTGATGCAGCCAAGGCGACAAGCCCTGTTCCTGTTTTTGGAATACAAGAAGCAGGCACCACTACTGCGATGTGTCGCGCCGATATGTTCGGCGTTATTGCGATTGGTGAACCGTCAATCCTGCGGCACCGTAAATATATGCGCCGCATGGGCGTGCTCGACCGTCTGGCAGGGGAACGTGCCTTGAATATGACCGTGGATGAAACCGCGCGCGGCGAAAACACCTTCAAACGGCTGACTAAAGTGGGCGCAGATTTGATCGAAGACGGCGCTGAATGCTTGATCCTCGGCTGTGCAGGCATGGCGAAACATCGATCACCACTTGAACAGACGCTGGGCATTCCGATCATCGACCCCACCCAAGCCGCCGTTGCCATGGCGCTCGGTACGGTTCTGGCTTCCTCTCTCTAAAACATCCCCGCCGGAGGCAAACCGGCATGACCCACAGGTCATGCATATAAAGCACGCGCCTTTAGGCGCGTTCGCTATGGTAACACCGACAACCAGAACCAGGCTGTAAACAAGGACAGAGCAGTCGCAATCAATACCGCTGAGGCTGCGACACGCTGGGCTTTCTGGTACATGCTTGCAAAGATATAGACGTTCACACCCGGGGCCATGGCAGAGGTGATGACTGCCGATCTCATGCCCGAAGCGGTCAAACCGTTCCACGCGCCAAGCGCGTATGTAATCGCAGGATGAAGCAGCAAAGACAGCGCGCATACAAAGAAGATCACACGTAGATCCCCTTCCGGGCGATAGCGATACAGAATGCCGCCCAATGCGAATAACGCAGTCGGCAAGGCTGTTCGTATCATCATATCAAGGGCGCTCTGAAAGGTGGTGGGAATGTTAAAGCCAAGTACGTTGAACAAAAAACCAAGCGATATAGCGATAATCAAAACGTTGCTGAACATCGCTTTTAAGACAGTCGTCGGCAGACGCGCTATGCTGGTCCCTGCTTCACGGGCACGCACAAGTTCCATAACGGTAATGCCAAGACCGTAGCAAAAGGGCGAGTGCATTGCGATAATTGCGTAATTGCCAGCCAGCGCATCGCCACTGCCATAAGCTTGTTGTGTGATCGCCAAGCCAAGCAACACTGAATTGGAAAACAAGGCACAAAAACCAATCGCGACACTGTCTTCCCAGGAACGCTTGAACACATACCGCGCGCCAAACAGACCCAATGTGAAACAGGTTGTTGCCCCTGCGTAAAAACTGATCAGGAGTTTTGGATCGAAACCGGTACTCAGTTCAATATGGGCCAGCGCGTTAAACAACAAACAAGGCACTGCAACTTGCTGTGCGAATTTCATAATGCCATCGATTGCGCTGTCGCTCAGAAACTTTTGCCAAACCAGAACATATCCCAAGCCAATGACAAGAAATACCGGAAGGATAACGTCGATAAGCGCCTGCATCAGGTGCTACACATCGTATGTGATCTGCATCCCGTCAAAGGCGGGGGCGATGTGGTCAGGGGTTTCATGCAGCACGGTTTCGTAGTCCAGATCGATGTGCATATTGGTCAGAACTGCACGGGTTACGCCTGACTTCGCAATCCACTCAAGTGAATTTTCCAGATGTGAATGGGACGGATGCGGCGTGCGACGCAGTGCGTCCAGAACCCAGCAATCCGCACCGCTGATCGCGGCCCAGCCTTCGTCGCTCATCTCAGAGACATCGGGCAAATAGGCCAAGGGGCCGACGCGGAAACCAAGTGCGTCAATGTTTCCATGCTCTATCTCGAAAGGACGCAGGGTAATCGGCCCACCAGCGCCATCAATTGTGAAATCACCATCAATTGTGAACAGATCCAGAATAGGCGGATAGGCAGAACCATGAGGTTGCACAAAGGCATAGCCAAAGCGCGACAGCAGATCGTTCTGAGTGGCTCCATCGGCCCAGACGGGCAAGCGTGCGCGCATGTTGAAAACCACCATGCGCAGATCATCAATACCGTGAACATGGTCTGCATGGCTGTGGGTATAGGCCACCGCATCCAGCGCGCCGATACCTGTGTCTAATAGCTGGCTGCGCAAGTCTGGGGATGTGTCGATCAACACTCGCGTAATCCCGTCTTCACCAATACGTTCAATCAACATGGAACAACGCCGACGGGCATTCTTGGGGTTGTTGGGATCACAGTCGCCCCAATGTCCTCCAAGACGTGGTACGCCACCGGAAGATCCGCAGCCAAGTATGGTGAACCGCAGTTGGACCATTATGCGGCCGCCTTATATGCGGCAACTTTGGTGAACAATCGTTCAAAGTTCTGCTCTGTCTGTGCGGCGAAATCTGCAATCTCCATGCCATAGATTTCGGCACCAACTTTCGCAGTGAAGGCGGTATAAGCGGGCTCGTTGCGTTTGCCGCGACGTGGAACAGGCGCAAGGTAGGGGCTGTCGGTTTCTACCAGCACTTGGCTGACAGGCGCGCTTGCAAAGATATCTCGGACTTCTTGGCTTTTCGGGAACGTCGCGATGCCAGACATGGATATATAGAACCCCATATCAAGGCAGGTTTTGGCCAATTCGGGGCCAGAGCAATAACAGTGCATTACGCAGGAATAAGGCGCATTTTTATACTCGCGGCTCAGGATTTCGGCCATATCCGCGTCTGCGGCGCGTGCATGTATTATGAGAGGTAATCCACTGCGCTGCGCCGCTTCGATATGCACCAGTAGAGATTGTTTTTGGATGTCCATGCTCTCGGCGGTATAGTGATAATCAAGGCCGGTTTCGCCGATCCCGACATATTTGGGATGCGCAGTGAGCGCGAGTAAATCATCCACGCTGACGAGCGGAACATCAGCGGCGCTCATCGGATGTGTGCCGGCAGCGTAGAAAACCTGCGGGTTTGCTTCGGCCAATGCGCGCACAGTTGGCTCGTTTACAAGTTTCGTGCAAATCGTGACCATGCGGTGAACGCCTGCTTCACGTGCGCGGGCTAGAATATCGGGCAATTCCCCGTCGAAATCGGAAAAGTCCAAGTGGCAATGGCTGTCGGTGATAAGCGGCGGTGTGGTCATGGTGCGTCCTTGCCGTGCGGCTCAGCTCGCCGCCTGCGAAATATGTCTCAGGGTATCTAGGATGAGCGCAGCAGGGTCAAGGTTCACAGCGCGTCCATGGCGCAGCTTTGCATCGACGTCTTGCGCAACTTCGGCCCATCGACGCGCTTGACGTGGGTTGGGCGAAAGGCGCGCAATCATCTGTGCCTCGCCCTGCGCGGCTTCGGGGTAGGGCGTTGTTCCAAGCGTGCCCGCGCGTGCGAGACGGGCCAGCGCAAGGGCGATCAGATCGACCAGTATATCGAGTTTGTCTTCTGCGCCGCGTTGCGCTGCCGCATCGGCAAGACGCAGTGCGCGTGCACGATCCATGCGCGGCAGACTATTTAAAAGGCCAACAAGTTCAGCGTAAATCGCAGGGCCTGAGAGATTGGTCATGCGGATGGCTTCCCCCACAGAGCCAGAGGTCAGAGCGGCAAGTGCGTCTTTGTCCAAATCTGTTTCAGGGAGTGCTTGATGCAGAGCATCCGCCATATCTTGTTCGTTCAAGGGCAATAATCGCAACTCGCGGCATCGCGACCGGATCGTCGGCAGCAGGCGCGAGGGTTGGTGACTGATCAGCAAAAGGGTTGCGCGCTCTGGGGGTTCTTCAAGGCGTTTAAGCAAAGCATTGGCGGCTTGCACGTTCATCTCATCCGCAGCATCAACGATCACGACGCGGCGGCCTCCTTCGGCAGAGGAAAAGTTGAAGAAGTCATTGAGCTTGCGCACATCGTCGACCCGAATATCTGCCGCGAACTTACCGGCCTCAAGGTTCTTTTGCCGATCACTCTCCGTCGAGCCAGCGCCGCCACGTCTAAGCACAAACAACGACGGTTCCGCGCGTGCAGCGATACGGCGGCGGGCTGGGTGTTGTGCATCAGTATCCAATGAAATGGGCTTGTCAGGCTCTCCGAACATACCACCGCTTTGATCAAGTGGTTGGCTCAGCAAAAAGCGCGCGATACGATAGGCAAGGGTGGCCTTCCCTGTGCCACGCGGACCAATCATCAGCCAGCCATGATGCAAACGGCCTGTGTTGAAGGCTTCCAAAAAGCTGGCTTCTGCTGCGCTTTGTCCAATTAACCGCTGTGTTTCACGCGGATGCGGGGCACCATGGACGCGATCGGGTTCGGGCAGGCCGTCTTCGCTCATGCCAGGTGTGCCTTGATTACGCTAAAGGTATCAGCGGCGATCGCTTCTATATCGCGCGCCGCGTCGATGATGCGGAAGCGCTTCGGGTCTTCAGCCGCGAGGGCCAAAAAACCGGCGCGCATCGCCTTTTGCAAATCGGCGCCAAAATCCTCAAAGCGGCTGTCGATGCTATCGCGTTCCACCGCACGCGAGTGCGAGACATCAGGGTCCATATCAAAGAGCAGGGTTAAATCAGGTTCGCGACCAATCATCAGATCATGGAGTTGATCCACAAGCGCGCGCAAATCACCGCGCGAGATACCTTGATACATGCGCGTACTATCAGCGAAACGATCACAGATGACGATCTTTCCAGCATCAAGCGCGGGTTGGATCGTACGTTCCATGTGATCGCGCCGTGCGGCGGTGAACAGAAGGATTTCCGTCTCTGCCGACCAGCGATCAGGATCGCCTTGCAACACCAAGGCACGGATTTCTTCCGCACCCGCCGAGCCACCGGGTTCGCGGGTAAGAACGACGTCATACCCGTCGGCTTCAAGTGTTGCTGCAAGGCGCTTTGCTTGGGTAGATTTGCCAGACCCGTCGATGCCTTCAAAGCTGATGAAACGCCCCCCCGGCATGGTCATATCTTTAAGATCCTTGTTCAGCGGGGGCGGCGGGTTGTTCGTTAAGCTGTGCAATCAACATTTGTGCGACAGTTCCAACACGCGACATGAATCCGCCAGCGGGTACGTCATTTCCGGCAACCAGCGGAATGCGGGTTTCTGGAAGGCCGGGCGGTGTAATGAGCAATTCTGCGATTTGTTGGCCCTTCGTGATGGGCGCAGTAATTGGTCCATTGTAGATGACTTCCGCGCTGACGTCCTCTTGTGATGTGACTGGCATAAGCATCGAGACGTCTTCCAAAGGCACAAGCGCTACTTTCTGGTCGCGTCCCATCCAGACATCCGCGCTGGCAACGGATGTTCCCGCTTTTGCCACCGGCTTTACCGCAAACTGGCGAAATGCCCAGTTCACAATGGATTCAGCTTCTTCTGCGCGCGTTTGTGCGGTTTGCAGACCCGAGATCACAAAGATCACGCGCCGTCCGCGTTGCTGTGCTGATCCGACAAGGCCGTAGCCGGCTTCCTGAGTGTGCCCTGTTTTCAATCCATCGGCACCGATACCGAGAAAAAGCAGTGGATTGCGGTTGCGCGTGTTTTGTGGTGCGCGACCATCGAATTTGAACTCACGCTCGGAGAAGAGCGGGTAGTAACTGGGGAAATCCGTGATCAAGCGGTTGGCGAGCAAAGCCAGATCACGCATCGACATTCGATGCCCTGCTTGTGGCCATCCGTTTGAATTGGTGAAGGTCGAATTCGTCATGCCGAGTTGCTGCGCACGTTGGGTCATGAAGCGGGCAAACCCGGCTTCTGTGCCATCAGGACTAAGGGCTTCAGCGATCACAGCACACGCATCATTGCCTGAAAGGACAATAATGCCGCGGATCAGGTCTTCGACTGTGACCCTGTCTGTTGTGTCCAGAAACATCGTCGATCCGCCATACGACATCGCATGTTTGGAAACGGGTAGCTTTTCATCAAGCGACAAACGGCCATCGCGCAGAGCTTCAAACGCTATGTAGAGCGTCATCAGCTTTGACATCGAGGCGGGGGGTAACATTTGGTCAGCGTTTTTGTTTAGCAAAACCGTCCCAGTCGTTTGGTCGATCACAAACGCAGAACTGGCGCGGGTTTCGAACGCAGCGACAGGCAGGGCCAAAAACAAAGGCACAAAAAGCGATAAGACGGCAGTGATGAGGTGGCGCATCATTCGGCCCTCCCTATCTTGGATGTTTAGTTGCTAACAGCATAGGCGTCTGCGAAGCCTGATGCCTTAATCTTTTTCAAAAGGGCACTTCGTTCGGCGCTTGTTTGCGCAGGGCCAACAAGAACACGCCAGAACGGCTTGCCTGAACTATTGGATTTCTTAACCGTTGGCACCATGCCAGCCACGCGCATGGCTTCTGCGGTGTTATTGGCATTCTGTTCAACGCTGAAAATACCAAGCTGGATGTAGGGTTTGCTTAAACCGCTCGCGGGCTTGGGCGCGCTTGGCTTGGGGGCTGCAGCGGCGGCGGGTGGCGTCGCTGTGTTTGCAGGATCTAGAGACGTTTGCGAAATGTCGCCTGTCGCTGTGGGTGCATCGACCTGCAGAGCCGCATCTGGCGCGGGCTGGTTTTCAGCAACAGCTTCACGGCGTAGGGCTGTTACATTCAGCTTGGACGGTTGTCCGGCCAGCATCCCAAGCGTCGCGGCTGCGTCAGACGACACTTGCAAGCGTGGTCCGGGATTGGCGCGTTCGCGACGGAACAATGCACCGATGACGAATTTTCCGTTCTTTTCGTTACGAATGATAACCCGTTCTGGGTCTTTCACGTCAGGGTGTGCAACCCAGACACCGCCCAAAGATGGGCGTCCGTCCCAAAGACCGCTTTCGGTGACTTGAAAAACATCAGGCGCTTCGGTGTCACGCTCTACCAATTTGACGGATCGCGATGGATCGCCATCAACAAATTCGTCAGCTTTGTCTTTGGGCTGCAAAAAGCTGGGCCCTTGGCCGTCTTGGCAAGCCGTAAGAGCGACAGTCGATAGTAGCGCTATTGCGATCCAAACCCGCCGAGCCGGATTTTGTCCTGAAATGATACCCATGCTATGCCCTTTGCCTCAAAGCCTGTATGCGGCGGCCGATTTTTCGGTCCGAAAACGCATAGGACTTTCAATCCTGCTTTGCGGCAACGTAGCCTTGTTTTGCGCACATTAAAAGTCCGTCGATGGGGCTTGGGCGGAATTTCGATCAACTTGTGTACGTTTCTTAAACTTTTCACACGCTTCACCTCTTGCCGCTGTCCACTTGCACGGTTAAAGAGTGCGCGTCGGAGGCTTGGCAGAGTGGTCGAATGCACCGGTCTTGAAAACCGACGAGGGTGAAAGTCCTCCCAGGGTTCGAATCCCTGAGCCTCCGCCACTTTACATACTTAAGTGGTTGATTTTAAATAGAAAATGAAAATAACTTCCCTCTTTATTTCCCCCTCTTGATTGTGGCTGCCTCCGGATCAAAGCGGATCGCGCCGGTCGGTGCCGATGCGCTGAACTTTCTGTCTTCTTGGGCTGCAGCCAGCC
>CBFIGL010000044.1:0-13276 GCA_965662135.1 Planktotalea sp.
TCTAGGTGCTGTGACTTAGAGCGCTTGATTTTAGGCTGACGCGGCTTGCGGATCAGCTGTTGGATCGTTGGCATAGAAGGTGTCTTCCCCATCTCTCAACTTAGTTTTGCCGCAAGCATGTAACATGCCCGTGACGCGAATTTGCCGTGCCGTGGAGCACGATCGCCTGTAAACAAGCGAAAAAACCGCAAACGTTCCCATTCCGAGGTGAACGTCGCGGTTGGGTTTCAGAGGTCGCTGGCTATAGGTGCCAAGGACTTGACCACAGTCGATATGATATCGGCAAAAGAATAAACCTTGAGCCGGATATCGCGCGTATAGGGGGAGTCGCATAGGGTGTCAACAGGACCACCTGCTTGCGCTATCGCAGCGACAATGACATGCTAAGGTTGAGCACACACAATCAAAAGGTTTATCCATGCAAGTTATCGGGCTATGCCGGTTTTCCTACCCTGCGATTGGTGGCTTTCAAGTTGAACATGACACAATAGAAGAACGCATTGCTTTTCTCTATCAAGAGGATCGTCTGGAAGAAAGGTTCCGTTTGTTGGAACATGTTGCCCTGCCCTGCTTGCGCGCACAAACCGACCCGGATTTCGACCTGATCATCGTCATTGGCGAAAGCCTGCCGGATCGGCACGTTGCGCGTTTGAACGACATAACCGCAGACATGCCGCAAGTTCAGATACAGGCGCATCCCCCTTTACCCCAACGCGAAGCGATGAAACAGATCTTGCGTGCGGCGCGCAAAGATCCAAGCGCGCCTTGCCTGCATTTTCGTTATGACGACGATGATGCTGTTGCGTTGAATTTCATCGAACGCTTGCGCAAGGATCAAGCAGCTTGCGCGGTGCTATGCAGTCAGAACCGCACCGTCGCCTTTGACTATAACATGGGCTACGTCGCGGAATTCGGACCTGACGGGATTGCTGCCACGGATATCCATCGCCCTTACTATGTCGCCGCCCTTGGTATGTATATCGCTGGCGGGGATTTCCTGACGATCATGAACTACGCCCATGAAAAGCTGCCCCGTCATATGACCACTGTGACCTTCATGGACGAACCGATGTTCGTGCGATCGCACAACGGTTACAATGACAGTCGCCAGAAAAAGGTGAAACCGGTGCCGGTGACGCCGCTAAGCGATGATGAAGAGCTGGAGTTCCTAAAGCGCTTTGCGATCAACGCCGATCATATCCGCACAGCTTTCGCCTGACGTCGTTTTGCGCGCGCTTCACGGTAAAGCGTGAAAATACCTGTCGCCACAATAAGCCCAGCCCCGACGAAGGTCAGCGGTTCCGGCCATTCGCCGAAGAACACATAGCCCAGCAAAAGCGCCCAGATCATCGCGGTGTATCGGAAGGGTGAGGTAAACCCGACTTCGCCCACGCGCATCACCATCACAGAAAACACGTAGCCCCCGATCACAAAGAACGCCGACGCGGTAAGCAGTGCGATTTGCGCCGTGTTCATATCAGCCCAGTCGCCTGTTGCCACAGCACCAATTCCGCCAAAGACGGTCACGAAGATCGCCCCGACCAGTGTTACGGTCAGCGATGGAACATCCTTGCTAAGACGACGTGCTGCCAGGTCGCGCACCGTCACGCAGAGCACTGCGATCAACACGTAGACAGAATACACCGTAAACCCGTCCGTTCCGGGACGCACGATCAGCATCATCCCGCAAAAACCGATAACAATCGCCAACATGCGCCGCCAGCCAACCGCTTCCTTAAAAACAAGGGCGGCAGCAAGTGTTACCGTCAAAGGAAGGGTCTGCAAGATTGCGGTGACGTTCGCAAAGGGCATGTGCAAAAGCGCCGTGAGAAAGAAGTAAGCCGCCGCCACTTCTGCCCCGGAGCGCAGGACGATCAGCCAGCGATCTTTTGCAAGATGCGGCCATGCAAGCGCGTTGAGATATCGCGCCAGCAAATAGATCAGTGTCGTCGCCAGAATCCCACGCAGCAAAAGGAGCTGGGACAGCGGCACATCCGTGCCAATGCCTTTGATGCAAAGGTCATTGAACGTAAACGCCGCCATAGAGCACATCATAAAGAGCGCGCCTTTGGCATTGTCAGAGAGAGTGGCAAACATGTTCATAAGGACCTCTATCCCCTATTGTTCGTCCGCCGCCTAGTCTGATTACGACTTTAGCGTTGTGTATAATTTGCCAACCAGCCCAAACCGTCGCGCGTTTGCCCCTTGGGTCGGTACTCGCATCCGATCCAACCTTGGTATTTCTTGGTCTCTAGGGTTTTGAAGATGGCCTTGTAATCGCATGTTCCGTGGTCCGGTTCTGCCCTGTCGGGTGTGCTGGCGATTTGGATGTGGGCAATATGAGGGTAGCTGTCTTTGAGTTGACGCAGTGCGTTTCCACCAGTGATTTGGGCGTGATAGCAATCGAACTGTAGCTTTAGGTTTGGCGCATTCACAGCCGCTATCGCGGTTAGAGCATCATCTACTGTATTTAAAAGATACCCGGGCATATCGGTTGCATTGATCGGTTCGATCAAAGCTGTGACGCCTACCTGCGCGAGACGGTGTGTTGCCAAACTGAGGTTGGCCAAATATAGCCCCCACGCCCCTGCCCTATCTTTGTCGGGAACGGTTCCCGCCATGATGTGAAGTTGTTTGAGACCTGTCACTTCGCAATATCTGAGCGCTTGTTCGATGGAAGCTTTGAAATCGTCTTGGCGTCCATGCACGCCTGCAAGACCACGCTCGCCCGCGTCCCAATCTCCCGGCGAGAGATTGTGCAAAGCGAGTGTCAGGTTCGCATCGCTTACGAGTTGCGCAATTGTTTCGGGCGTGTGATCGTAAGGGAAAAGAAACTCTAAACCGCGAAACCCTGCGTCTGCCGCAGCTTGGAAACGATCCTCGAACGGGAGATCCGTGAAGAGAAAGCTAAGGTTGGCGGCAAAGTTTAGGGACATAAGCAGCTGGCTTTCGGTAATTATGTTTGGGTCAATAAGGAATATCAACAGGCGCACCGTTTGCGCCATTGTTTAATCTCAACCCTTCAATTCACGGCGTTTTTGAAACCCTGTTTTGGTTTGCGCAAAGCCGGCACCTTCATAGAACTCCAGCGTCTTGCGCTCTGTCGCACCTGTTAGCAACATGACTTTGTAACACCCTTGCGCCCAAGCTTTGGCGGTTGCAGCATCCAACAAGGACTTAGCATAGCCGCTTCGTCGATGGTCTTTATGGGTGATCACATTTTCAATCAACGCATAGGGCATACCGTTTCGAGTGAGATTAGGAATAATGACAAGCGTGCAGGATGAGACCAGAACACGATCGACTTCCCCGATCAGAATTACGCTGCCATCATAACAAACAAACCGTTTGAAAATTGCCTCTGCCGCGGATTTCGGAAGCGGTGAATTGTCTGCCGAAAGCTGCACATAGAGCGTGCCAAGGCGATCAAGGTCGTCAATTGTTGCTGCTCTGATTGCGAGAGTGTTGCCCATATTTTGCAAGTTAGGGGTTCTAACCATGCAAGACAACGCGCCATTCACGATGCCCAAAAATCCATCCAATCTCAGGTAACAAATACCAAGCCACAAAAAAGGCCCCCGCATTTCCTTGCGAGGGCCTTTCTTAATTTCTAAGCTGACGCTTTATTCGTCGCGGCTTTCGGGTGTGTTGAACACATCCTCTGGCTTATCGAACACGTCACCACCGACGATATCATCCGTAGGTGCTGCCAGTGCAGCGGCGGCTTCAGCTTCGATGCGACGCGCTTCAACAACGACGTTATCGCGATCTTGGGCCACACGTTGCATCTGCTGAGTTGCCCCACCTGTACCCGCCGGGATCAAGCGACCCACGATGACGTTCTCTTTGAGGCCGACCAGTTTGTCGCGCTTGCCCTGTACCGATGCTTCGGTAAGAACCCGCGTTGTTTCCTGGAACGACGCCGCAGAGATGAAGCTGCGTGTTTGCAAGGACGCCTTGGTGATACCCAAAAGAATTGGTTCGCCTTGCGCTGGCTTATAGCCACGCAGAGCTGCCTTTTCATTGGCTGCAAGAAATTCTTGCTTATCCACGTGCTCGCCCTTGAGCAATGTGGTCTGGCCGCTATCAAGGATTTCCCACTTCTGGAGCATCTGACGTACGATGACTTCGATGTGCTTGTCGTTAATTTTAACGCCCTGAAGACGGTAAACGTCCTGCACCTCGTTGATCATATAGTCAGCCAGCGCTTCGACACCCATGATGGACAGGATGTCATGCGGCGCCGGGTTGCCGTCCAGGTTGTAATCGCCTTTGGAGACAAAGTCACCTTCCTGAACTGGAATGTGCTTGCCCTTTGGCACCATGTACTCGACCGGATCAAGGCTTACGTCCACAGGATCAATCGCGATACGGCGCTTGTTCTTGTAGTCTTTGCCAAAGCGGACGTGACCATCAAGCTCTGCAATGATCGCGTGATCCTTGGGGCGACGTGCCTCAAAGAGTTCCGCAACCCGTGGCAGACCACCGGTAATGTCCTTGGTCTTGGCACCTTCACGCGGGATACGCGCGACGATGTCACCCGCTTGCACTTCGGAGCCTTCTTCGATCGACAGAACCGCATCCACAGACATTGGGTATGTGACAGGGTTTCCAGCATCATTGCGCACAGGTTCGCCGTCTTTATCCATGATGATAATTTCTGGCTTCAGCTCGTTACCTTTTGGCGCTGCACGCCAGTCGATAACGATTTTCTGTGTCATACCAGTGGCTTCATCTGTTTCGTCGCGTACGGCAATGCCGGAGACGAGGTCAACAAACTTGGCTGTACCGGCTTTTTCCGCAATGATCGGAAGCGTGTACGGATCCCATTCAAACAACTTGTCGCCGCGGGCCACTTTCGTGCCCTCTTTGACGAATAGTTTCGTGCCGTAGCCAAGTTTGTGGCTAGAGCGTTCTTCACCATTCTCGTCGTTGATGATCATCTTCATGTTACGACCCATGACCATGATGTCGCCGTCAGAGTTTTCAAGCAGTTGCGGGTTCTCGAAGACGATTGTGCCTTCTTGGCTCGCTTCCTGGAACGACTGCTGACCACCCTGTGCAACGCCGCCAATGTGGAATGTCCGCATTGTCAGCTGTGTACCGGGTTCACCAATGGATTGCGCGGCGATAATGCCGACAGCTTCACCGGAGTTGACCAATGTACCGCGTGCAAGGTCACGACCGTAGCACATGGCGCAGACGCCTTCTTCGGCTTCACATGTCAAAGGTGAACGGATGCGCATGGATGCGACACCCGCCTCTTCGATGACATCGCACATGATCTCGTCAAGCAAGGTGCCTGTTTTGAACAGTACTTCGTCTGTGCCCGGGCGCATAACGTCCTGCGCCACAACGCGGCCAAGGACGCGATCTGCAAGGGACGAAACAACTTCGCCATCGTTCACAGCCGCTTCAGCAGTGATCATTTTCTCTGTGCCACAGTCGCGCATACGCACGATGCAGTCCTGAGAAACGTCAACCAAGCGACGTGTCAGATAACCGGAGTTCGCTGTTTTCAAAGCCGTGTCTGACAGACCCTTACGAGCGCCGTGTGTGGAGTTAAAGTACTCCAGAACGGTCAGACCTTCTTTAAAGTTGGAGATGATCGGTGTTTCGATGATGTCGCCATTCGGCTTCGCCATCAGACCGCGCATACCGCCCAGCTGTTTCATCTGTGTGACCGAGCCACGCGCACCAGAGTGCGCCATCATGTAGACCGAGTTCGGCTCCATTTCGGCACCTTGATCGTCGTGACGTGCGGCAGAGATCGAGCCCATCATCGCGTCGGTGACTTTATCGTTACACTTTGACCAAGCATCGACAACTTTGTTGTACTTTTCACCCTGAGTGATCAGGCCGTCCATGTACTGTTGTTCAAAGTCTTTCACCTGACCGCGGGTTTCTTCAACCAATGGCCATTTGGTGTCCGGGATCAGCATGTCGTCTTTACCAAACGAAATACCGGCCTTGAACGCTTCACGGAAGCCCATGGTCATGATGTGGTCACAGAAGATCACAGATTCTTTCTGACCGCAGTAACGGTAGACCGTGTCGATGACCTGCTGAACTTCCTTCTTACGCAGAAGGCGGTTCACCAATTCAAACGGTGCTTTGGCATTGAGCGGCAAAAGCGCACCAAGACGGACACGGCCCGGCGTGGTTTCAAAGCGCTTCATGATCTCGTTGCCTTCATCGTCGATCTGAGGCAGGCGCGCAGTGATTTTGGAGTGCAGATGCACCGTGCCATTATCAAGTGCGTGCTGCACTTCGTCGATGGAGGAGAAGACCATGCCTTCACCCTTCATACCTGTTCGTTCAAGTGTTGTGTAGTACAGACCCAAGATCATATCCTGTGATGGAACAATGATCGGTGCGCCGTTTGCTGGCGACAGAACGTTGTTCGTGGACATCATCAGAACACGTGCTTCAAGCTGCGCTTCCAGGGAAAGCGGTACGTGAACAGCCATTTGGTCACCGTCGAAGTCCGCGTTGAACGCAGAACACACAAGCGGGTGCAGCTGGATCGCTTTACCTTCGATCAGAACAGGTTCGAACGCCTGAATGCCAAGACGGTGCAACGTAGGCGCACGGTTCAGCATGACCGGGTGTTCGCGAATAACTTCGTCGAGGATGTCCCAAACTTCGGGACGCTCTTTTTCAACGAGCTTTTTCGCCTGCTTCACGGTTGAGGACAGACCTTTGGCCTCCAGACGCGAGTAGATGAACGGTTTGAACAGCTCCAGCGCCATCTTTTTGGGCAAGCCACACTGGTGCAACTTCAGTTCTGGACCGGTCACAATGACCGAACGACCAGAGAAGTCGACGCGCTTACCCAAAAGGTTTTGACGGAAACGACCTTGCTTACCCTTAAGCATGTCGCTGAGGGATTTCAAAGGACGCTTGTTTGCGCCTGTGATGACACGACCGCGACGGCCGTTGTCGAACAATGCGTCAACAGATTCCTGCAACATACGCTTTTCGTTACGCACGATGATGTCAGGTGCGCGCAATTCGATCAGACGCTTGAGGCGGTTGTTACGGTTAATCACACGACGATAGAGATCGTTAAGGTCGGACGTCGCGAAACGGCCACCATCAAGTGGGACAAGTGGGCGAAGCTCTGGCGGGATCACAGGGATCACGGTCAGGATCATCCACTCAGGACGGTTACCGGATTCAAGGAAGCTTTCAACAACCTTAAGACGCTTGATGATCTTCTTGGGCTTCAATTCACCCGTTGCCTCAGCAAGATCGGCACGTAGCGTTTCTGCCTCGGACTCAAGGTCGATCTGTGCCAGCATTTCGCGGATCGCTTCAGCACCGATGTTGGCTGTGAATGCGTCCATGCCGAAGGTGTCTTGGGCATCCATGAATTCTTCTTCGGTCATCATCTGACCGTAAGTGAGGTCCGTGAGGCCCGGTTCGATCACAACGTAGTTTTCAAAGTAGAGAACACGCTCAAGATCACGCAAAGTCATGTCCAGCATCAGGCCGATGCGCGATGGCAGCGACTTGAGGAACCAGATGTGCGCAACAGGGGAGGCTAGTTCGATGTGGCCCATACGCTCGCGACGGACTTTTTGAAGCGTAACTTCAACACCACATTTTTCGCAGACAACGCCGCGATACTTCATGCGCTTATATTTACCGCAGAGGCATTCGTAATCTTTGATTGGTCCAAAGATACGCGCACAGAACAGGCCGTCGCGCTCGGGCTTGAAGGTACGGTAGTTGATGGTTTCCGGCTTTTTAATTTCGCCAAAAGACCACGACAGGATGCGCTCAGGGGACGCGAGAGAGACTTTGATCTCGTCGAACGTCTTGATGGGGGCAACCGGGTTAAACGGGTTGTTTGTCAGTTCCTGGTTCATTTTCAAATCCTTGAAAGGGGAGCATTGGGAGATGGATCGCCTCCGATTTTTCTAGAAAAATCGGAGGCTGAGAATTTTCTAGAAAATTCTACTCATCTTCCTCCGCGTCCAGGAGTTCCATATTCAGGCCAAGGCCACGGACTTCTTTGACGAGAACGTTAAAGCTCTCTGGCACGCCAGCCTCGTAGTTGTCTTCGCCTTTGACGATGCTCTCGTAGACCTTGGTACGGCCTGCAACATCATCCGACTTGACGGTGAGCATTTCCTGAAGCGTGTAGGCTGCGCCATATGCTTCAAGTGCCCAGACTTCCATCTCACCAAAGCGCTGACCACCGAATTGTGCCTTACCACCCAGCGGCTGCTGTGTGACCAAGGAGTATGGACCAGTGGAACGCGCGTGGATTTTATCGTCCACAAGGTGGTGCAGTTTCAGCAAGTACTTGATGCCGACCGTCACAGGGCGCGCGAACTGCTCGCCTGTGCGTCCGTCAAACAAGACTGACTGACCGCTTTCAGAGAAGCCAGCACGCTTAAGGCTGTCATTCACGTCATGCTCTTTCGCGCCGTCAAAGACGGGTGTTGCGATTGGAACACCGTTTGTGACGTTGCCTGCTGCTTCGAGCAAGTCATCATCGCTCATGCCTTCAAGGCCTTCCGCGTAAACGTCATCGCCGTAAGCCAGACGCATCGCTTCTTTCACAGGGCTTAGATCGCCAGAGCGGCGGTAAGCACCCAGTGCGTCGTCGATATTCAGACCCAGACCGCGTGCGGCCCAACCCATGTGTGTTTCCAAAATCTGACCAACGTTCATACGTGATGGAACGCCGAGCGGGTTCAAACAGAAGTCTACTGGGGTACCATCCGCGAGGAACGGCATGTCTTCCATTGGAACAACCTTGGAAATAACACCTTTGTTACCGTGGCGGCCGGCCATTTTGTCACCTGGCTGAAGCTTACGCTTCACCGCGACAAAGACTTTAACCATCTTCATAACACCGGGTGGTAGATCGTCGCCGCGACGGACTTTCTCGACTTTGTCCTCGAAACGGGCATCCAAAGTACGCTTTTGTACTTCATACTGCTCGTTCAGGGCTTCGACGATCTGTGCGTCTTTCTCGTCCTTAAGGGCCAACTGCCACCACTGACCACGTGTCAGAGTTTCCAGAAGTTCCTCTGTGATCTCGGCATTCGGCTTGACGCCTTTAGGACCTTTTACAGCCACTTTACCAAGAAGCATGCCCTGCAAACGGGCGTAGATGTTGCGATCGAGAATGACGAGTTCGTCATCGCGGTCACGCGCAAGGCGTTCGACTTCTTCACGCTCGATTTGAAGCGCGCGTTCGTCTTTTTCAACGCCGTGGCGGTTAAAGACGCGGACTTCGACAACAGTACCGAAATCACCCGGCTTCACACGCAAGGATGTGTCACGCACGTCAGATGCTTTTTCACCAAAGATCGCGCGAAGAAGCTTTTCTTCTGGCGTCATCGGGCTTTCACCCTTTGGTGTGATCTTACCGACAAGAATATCACCCGGCTCAACGTCTGCGCCGATGTATACGATGCCCGCTTCGTCGAGGTTGCGAAGCGCTTCCTCACCGACGTTTGGAATATCGCGAGTGATTTCTTCTGGGCCGAGTTTCGTATCACGTGCCGCCACTTCGAATTCTTCGATGTGGATAGACGTAAACACGTCGTCACGCGAAACACGTTCGGAAATCAGGATCGAATCTTCGTAGTTGTAGCCATTCCAAGGCATAAACGCGACGACCACGTTTTTACCCAATGCCAATTCACCCATATCCGTGGATGGACCGTCTGCAATGACTTCGCCCTTTTGAACCGTGTCACCCACTTTCACCAACGGACGCTGGTTGATTGTGGTGTTCTGGTTCGAACGCTGGAACTTGCGCATGCGGTAGATGTCTACGCCTGCATCGCCCAACTCAAGATCATGCGTTGCGCGCACAACGATACGCTGGGCATCGACCTGGTCAATGATGCCTGCACGTTTCGCCATGATCGCTGCACCGCTATCGCGTGCAACAACTTCTTCGATGCCTGTACCCACCAGCGGCGCTTCTGCGCGCAGCAAGGGAACGGCCTGACGTTGCATGTTGGACCCCATCAAGGCGCGGTTCGCGTCGTCGTTCTCAAGGAACGGGATCAGCGAGGCCGCAACAGAGACCAACTGCTTTGGAGAGACGTCGATCAGGTCCACATTTTCGTTCGGGGACAAAGTGTAATCGCCAGACTTACGTGTCGAGACCAGATCGTTCACGAACTTCATGTTCTCGTCGAGGTTGGCGTTTGCCTGAGCCACTGTGTGGCGCATTTCCTCGGTCGCGGACATGTAGTGGACTTCGTCCGTGACTGTGCCGTCTTTTACAACGCGGTACGGTGTTTCGATAAAGCCATACTTGTTCACACGCGCGAATGTCGCGAGCGAGTTGATCAGACCAATGTTCGGGCCTTCCGGCGTTTCAATCGGGCACATGCGACCGTAGTGCGTTGGATGCACGTCGCGCACTTCAAAGCCTGCACGCTCACGTGTCAGACCACCTGGTCCAAGCGCAGACAGGCGACGCTTGTGCGTGACCTCGGACAACGGGTTGGTTTGGTCCATGAACTGTGACAGCTGGGATGAGCCGAAGAATTCACGCACAGCAGCCGCTGCTGGTTTCGCGTTGATCAGATCTTGGGGCATGACTGTGTCGATTTCGACAGAAGACATGCGTTCCTTGATCGCGCGTTCCATGCGAAGCAGTCCAACACGGTACTGGTTTTCCATCAATTCGCCGACGGAACGCACACGACGGTTGCCGAGGTGGTCGATGTCGTCGATGTCGCCTTTGCCATCGCGCAGGTGCACGAGTGCTTTGATACACGCGACAATGTCTTCTTTGCGAAGGGTACGCTGGGTATCTTCCGCATCCAGATCAAGACGCATGTTCATTTTCACACGGCCAACCGCGGATAGGTCGTAACGCTCTGAATCGAAGAACAATGTGTCAAACAGGTTGGACGCAGCTTCAACGGTGGGTGGTTCGCCCGGACGCATCACACGGTAGATGTCCATGAGCGCGGTTTCGCGGTTCATGTTTTTGTCTGCCGCCATCGTGTTGCGCATATACGCGCCCACATTGATGTTATCGATATCGAGGATCGGCAAAGTCGTGATGCCCGCGTCGATCAATTCCTTCAAGGAACCGCCGATTACGTCGCCGTCTTTGTCCATTTCCAACGTCAACTCGTCACCGGCTTCTGCGTAGATCGCACCGGTTTCTTCGTTGATGATGTCTTTCGCGATGAATTTACCAACGATTGCGTCGTATGGGATCAACAATTCAGTCACATTGCCTTCGTCGATCAGCTTCTTCACTGCGCGCGGCGTAACCTTTTTGTTGGCTTCTGCAATCACTTCACCCGTCTTGGCGTCAACCAAGTCGTATGTCGGACGTGTGCCGCGAACGCGCTCTGGGAAGAACTTGGTGACCCAGCCTTTGTTATTCTTCAGCGTGAACTCGACAGTGTCGTAATACGCATCCATGATGCCCTCTTGGTCGAGACCAAGGGAGTACAAAAGCGTTGTGACAGGTAGCTTACGGCGACGGTCGATACGCGCGAAGACGATGTCTTTTGCATCGAATTCAAAGTCGAGCCATGAGCCACGGTACGGAATGATACGGCAGGCGAACAACAGCTTACCCGAGCTGTGTGTCTTACCTTTGTCGTGATCGAAGAACACGCCGGGAGAGCGGTGCATCTGGGAAACGATTACGCGCTCGGTGCCGTTCACAACGAACGTCCCGTTTGGTGTCATCAAAGGCATATCGCCCATGAAGACGTCCTGTTCTTTGATGTCTTTAACAGACTTCGCGCCTGTATCTTCGTCGGTTTCAAACACGATCAAGCGCAGCGTCACCTTAAGAGGTGCGGCATATGTCATGTCACGTTGCTGGCACTCTTCGACGTCATACTTGGGCTTTTCCAGCTCATAGTTGACGAATTCAAGAATGGAGGTTTCGTTGAAGTCTTTGATCGGGAAGACCGACTGAAAAACACCTTTGATGCCTTCGCCGTCCAACGGGATCGGTTCGTCACCTGAATTCAGGAACAAGTCGTAAGAGCTTTTCTGAACCTCGATAAGGTTCGGCATCTCAAGAACTTCGCGGATTTTGCCGTAATATTTACGCAAACGCTTCTGGCCAAGGAAGGATTGAGCCATAGTAGGTATCACCTTTTTAGTTTCTCATCGCGCACAAGAGCGGTCGGGCACCACACTGCACACTGTCGAGACGGCATTCATGTCTTGATCCATTCTCGCCGCACGTCCCACTGTGCGGCACTCGATCAAAAGTCCTGCCTTGGAAAATCTCTTGTATGCCAGAGACTTGCCGAGAGAGGGGCATTGATGTTTGGAAGGGTAAGAGGCTTTTTTGTCTGCTTTTCAAAGGATATCAGGACAAAATCGGATTGATCAAAACCTCCTTTTCGGCAAACGGAAAAGCGGCGTCGAATCAATCGAAGCCGCAGGAAATTTCCAGATATGTCGTGAACGGGGCGAACGCAAGGGGGCGGGGTTGGAAAAGTCAGGCGTATGCGGAGAGTTGCTGACCTTTACGAATTTGAAGCAGCTTTCATGAGAACGCAGGAATAGGCAGGATTTTGATAGCGGACCTTCATGCTTTTTGCGGCGAACGTCCTGTGTGGATGGCTCCTGCATAGCAAGACATTTTTGATCAGATTTGTGCATTTGTCAGAAGCAGTCATGTGTCCGGCCTGGTTGCGCGGTTTTGACCGCTGGCCCTGATGGGTTCCGCAAACTAAGTTCCTTACAGCAATGCGGGCTCTTACGCCCGGGACATTCGGCGGAGTGTCTTGGCTTTGGCGGCAGACTTATGCACCATCATCTCGCAGGTCTTGCTAACTCGTTGTTCCTTTCTTCTTAGACTGCAGCACGTGGGCTGTAGGGCTCGTCGCGGGTCAGGACAGCCCAGACGATCCGGGCGGTCTTATTGGCCATGGCGACAGTTGCGACACGGGCAGGTTTGCGTTCGAGCAGTGACGTCAGCCACTTGCTGGCACGTTCGGGGTGGGTCCGTGTTTGTCGGACCAGTGATGTCATACCGACGACAAGCAACGAGCGTAAATACTGGTCGCCCATCTTGGTGATTCGCCCGAGCTTTTCCTTACCTCCGCTGGATTTATTCGCAGGCGTCAAGCCTAGCCAGGCGGCGAACTCCCGGCCATTGCGGAACTGGTGCCCGTCGCCGATGCTGGCGATGATCGCAGAAGCCGTCACCGCGCCGACGCCAGGTATCGTGCGCAACAAACGGACGCGCGCATCTTCTTTGGCCACTTGCTTGAGGCGCTCTTCATACCATCGGATCCGCTTATGCAAG
>CBFIGL010000045.1:0-11820 GCA_965662135.1 Planktotalea sp.
CCTCTACCACCCGACAGAGTGCTGGAACTACTTCAAGGCTGCCGGATATGTCGCAGGTTAAAACCGAAACGCTTTAAGCGAGTTTTGACATCTGTGTGAGGAATTGCTGTTTCACGGCATCTGCCTCTACGCTCATCAAAACCTCTGTTTTGGCTCTGGCGTCGGTTGCGCGTAAGGTCGCGCCTGACGTTTCACCGGAGCATGACACTGTGACAGCCACGCTGCGGGCTGTAAAAAGTTCCGGATGTGTACATGCGATCACCGCGGCGGGATCATGAAGCGAGCAACCATCATGTTTGCCGACTGTCGTGTAGAAATGCAGATAGAAGCGGCTCATTTCATTAATCATACCGCCAAGGTGGGGAGAGGCCGTTTCAATTGCATCGAAGTCTTCGGCAGTACATAAGATCCGGTGCGTCACATCAAGGCCGACCATGGTGATGTTGGCACCAGAGGCAAAAACACGCTCGGCAGCGTGGGGATCATGGTAGATGTTGGCCTCTGCATGGGGGGTGATGTTACCGCCTTCTTCGAGAGAGCCGCCCATAAAAACGATGCGTGCGACATTGGAAGCAAATTTAGGGTCAAGATCAAGGGCATCGGCGATGTTTGTCAAAGGGCCAATAGGACAAAGAACCAACTCGCCTTTATGTTGCCGTGCCATTCGCACGAGGAATTCGGCAGCTGACTCCGTGACGGCTTTGCCTTTGGGCGCTTGTGCTGGAATTTCGCCGAACCCTTCGTCACCGTGTACGTTTTGCGACGGTGGAAACGCAGGTAGTGCGCGCGGCTTGGCTGCGCCTTGCGCGACGGGCACAGGCTCCAGACCAGCCCATTCGAGCAAGCGCAGCGCGTTTCGTGTGGCTTGTTCAACTGTCACGTTGCCAAAGATCGAAGTCAGCCCAAGCAATTCAATGTCCGCAGCAGCGGCCGCATAAAATATTGCCATTGCGTCGTCGATGCCGGGGTCCGTGTCGATGATCATTTTGATGGGTTTGGTCATTTGGCAAAGTCCGTTTTAAGTTGGCGACATGCTGGACAAGTTTCAGTGCAGGTTCAACCGATGACTGTCGATGCTAAATGGCGATCGTTCGGGCGTGCTCTAGCGGTCTTGGAGGAAATGATAGGCATCCAAAATTGTCGCGCTAAAAGAATCAAAAAATCCGTGCGTGGTCACGTCGATCAGGCCAAGGCGGGACCCATTTTCCGTGGCTTGTGAAGGGCGCACGACAATCATGGGGGCTTCAGTCGCAAGGAGTTCGCGATAGCTGGCCCCTTTGCCATGTTTCAAGACGTTGACCGCGAGGTAGGATTGATGGACACGCTGCGCGAGGTCGTCTTGACCTGCCTCGATCAAAAGCGCTTTCAGCTTGCGCGAAAAGGGGCCACGTTTGAACGTGTTCTGCATGCGCGCTTCGAAGAGCGAATAAATATCAATGCAGATGGCTTCCAATTCCGCAATTGCGGCATGACAGTCTGGCGTCGCGTCCTTCAGGTCTGCGATACGTGCTTCAACCTTTTTTGCATTGGTTTGGGCCAAAGCCACCAGTTCGGGTAGATCGTGCGAGCCGTCCATTGATCATTCTCCTCAAGTTAAGGATGTCCATACGCTATCGGGCAGAGAATGATATCCCAAATGGTCTGTTGGGTTATGTGTTGAACAAGAAGTGCAGAACGTCGCCGTCTTTGACGGTGTAGGCTTTGCCTTCGGCGCGCATTTTGCCGGCTTCTTTGCTGCCTTGCTCGCCATTGTGCGCGATGTAGTCGTCATAGGCGATGGTTTCTGCGCGGATGAAACCTTTTTCAAAGTCGCCATGAATGACGCCTGCCGCTTTTGGCGCACTTGTGCCTTGGCGGATCGTCCATGCGCGGGCTTCTTTGGGGCCGACTGTGAAGTAGGTTTCAAGGTGAAGCAGTTCGTAACCTGCGCGGATGAGGCGGTCTAGGCCGGGTTCTTCCAAACCCATTTCCTCGAGGAACATCTGGGCTTCTTCGGCGTCGAGCTGGCTGATTTCTTCTTCTATCTGTGCAGAGATAATAACGTGTGAATTACCCTGTGCCGCTGCCATCGCGGCGACCGCTTCAGAGTGTGCATTGCCTGTCGCGCTTTCGGATTCACCGACGTTGCAAACGTACAAAACCGGCTTGGAGGTCAATAATTGCAGCAATTTCCAAGCTTTGGCGTCTTCTTCGTCAACCTCGACAGTGCGCGCAGGCTTGCCGTCTTCAAGCGCTTTTTGTGCGGCTTCTAGCAGGCGGTCTTGTTGAATGGCTTCTTTATCTCCACCACGGGTCTTACGGGTCAGGCCTTGGCGGCGTTTTTCGACGCTTTCAAGGTCGGCCAGCATCAGTTCAGTTTCGATCGTATCCGCGTCCTCAACCGGGTTCACGCGGCCATCTACGTGGGTCACGTCGCCATCCTCAAAGCAGCGTAGGACGTGGGCAATTGCGTCCGTTTCGCGAATGTTGGCGAGGAACTGATTTCCAAGGCCTTCGCCCTTGGACGCGCCTTTGACGAGGCCCGCTATATCCACAAAGGTCATACGGGTCGGGATGATTTGTTTGGACCCTGCGATCGCGGCAAGTTTGTCTAGGCGCGTATCCGGGACGGCAACATCGCCGACGTTGGGTTCAATCGTACAAAAGGGAAAGTTTGCCGCCTGTGCGGCTGCTGTTTTGGTCAGTGCATTAAAGAGTGTGGATTTACCGACATTCGGCATGCCTACGATACCCATTTTGAAACCCATGATGCTCTCCTTTGCTGCGATGCGCTTCCATATGGCAGGTTTTTTGGGTGGTGCAAGGCAAGGCTGTGTTAAGTGGCTTACTATTTCGGGCAATGTTGTGCTGGAGTTGTTAGGTTAATGTGTGCTGCACACGCTTGTTTGAGCACGCCTGAGGGCGTGCGAGTTGCCTCCGGCGGGGATATTTTAAGAGAGAGGAAGGCTGAGTGCGAAATTTGGAGGCGGTTTTTGTCTTAGACCCACTTGCGAAAGACCGCAGTTTCACGGCACATGCGCTTTAAGAGTTTATAAGGATGACTTCATGACCCGGATTGATGCCAAGTTCGAAAGCCTGCGCGCAGGCGGTAAGAAAGCTTTTGTATCCTACATCATGGCGGGTGATCCTGACCCCGAAGTGTCTTTGGAGATCATGAAAGGGTTGCCCGACGCGGGGGTGGATATTATCGAGCTTGGGTTGCCGTTTACGGATCCTATGGCTGATGGTGCCACCATTCAGTTAGCCGGTCAGCGCGCTTTGGAAGCGGGTATGACTTTGCGTAAAACACTTGAGATGGCGCGCGCGTTTCGTGAAGTCGACGATACAACGCCGATCGTTCTGATGGGGTATTACAATCCTATCTATTCCCATGGTGTTGATGCCTTTCTTAAGGATGCAAAAGACGCCGGTATCGACGGTTTGATCGTTGTAGATCTGCCCCCGGAAGAAGACTCCGAGCTTTGTATACCTGCACAGGCGGCGGGATTGAATTTCATTCGGCTTGCTACGCCGACCACGGATGATGCGCGTTTGCCGCGGGTTTTGCAGAATACGTCCGGTTTTGTATATTATGTTTCGATCACGGGGATCACCGGTGCTGCGAATGCTGAGGGTGCAGATGTGGGGCCAGAGGTCGCGCGTATTCAATCGCAAACAGATTTGCCGATCATTGTGGGTTTTGGAATTAAGACGCCTGAAAAGTCGCGTGAGATCGCTGCAATTTCTGATGGAGCCGTCGTCGGGTCTGCCATAGTCGAGAAAATTGGTGCGGGTGAAAGCCCTGAAGATGTGCTTGCCTTTGTCAAGAGCTTGGCGGACGGTGCGCATAGCGCTTAAATACCCATATTTATTGGGGTTGAGAGGCGCGCCGATTTGGCGCGTCTTTTTTGTTGCTCGCACAGCAGTGAGGTGGTAAACAAAAGTGACCACTTAGAGGAGTGACCTGATGGCTGTAATTACAGAGATTAAAGATCTTAAGCGCCTTTTTGAGCGCCGGGTCCCGCGTATGTTTTACGATTACGCTGAGAGTGGCAGTTGGACAGAGCAGACATTTCGCGAAAATACTTCGGATTTTGAGCAGCTTCGGCTGCGTCAGCGTGTTGCGGTTGATATGACCGGACGCTCAACCGCTAGCCAGATGATAGGCCAGGATGTGGCGATGCCTGTCGCTCTTGCGCCTGTGGGTCTTACCGGAATGCAGCATGCAGATGGTGAAATAAAAGCGGCAAAGGCGGCGCAAGCTTTTGGCGTGCCGTTCACTCTGTCGACTATGTCGATCTGTTCGATCGAGGCGGTTGCAGAGAAGACGAGCAAGCCGTTCTGGTTTCAGCTTTATACGATGAAGGATGACGATTATGTGCGTCGTTTGATTGAACGCGCAAAGGCGGCGAATTGTTCGGCGCTTGTTATCACGCTTGATTTGCAAATCTTGGGGCAAAGGCACAAGGATCTGAAGAACGGATTGTCTGCGCCGCCCAAGTTGACAGCAAAAACAATCGCGAACCTGATGACCAAATGGACATGGGGTTTGCAGATGCTTGCGACCAAAAATCGTGAGTTTGGCAACGTTGTCGGGCATGTGGACGGTATCTCGAATGCTGCTGACTTGGGCGCATGGACGGCTGAGCAATTTGATCCGGCATTAGACTGGGGCAAAATCGCCAAGCTTAAAGAATTGTGGGGCGGCAAGGTGATCCTTAAGGGGATTCTTGACGCAGAAGATGCGAAAATGGCGCTAAAAGTTGGTGCTGATGCGATTATTGTGTCCAATCACGGCGGACGTCAATTGGACGGGGCTATGAGTTCAATCAAAATGCTGCCCTCGATCTTGGACGCTGTCGGCGATCAAATCGAAGTTCATCTGGATAGTGGTGTACGGTCAGGCCAGGATGTTTTGAAAGCTTTGGCGATGGGCGCAAGCGGGACGTATATTGGACGTAGCTACATCTATGGTTTGGGTGCGATGGGGCAGGCGGGTGTTACCAAGGCGCTTGAAATCATCCACAAGGAACTTGATGTGTCCATGGCGCTATGTGGCAAACGAAACGTGAAAGATCTGGACCGTGATGTTTTGCTGATTCCCAAAAGCTTTCTTGGCGAATGGGCCTAAGCCCATTAAAGTCTATCAGGCTTTTGAGATACTCAAAATAGAAGTCACAAAGCAAGATATGCAAAGTAAAACTCGCGTTTTGATAATTTTGTTTAATACTAAACTATTTGTTATGCGCCTCGTGCATGGCGCTATTCGATTGGACGCCTACCTAGCGTAAAGTGAGCATGTTACTTGTATTTAGAGGGTTGGCGGTCTGGATTTACAAAAATTCAGAGATAATGCGTCAACCGCGAGAGGGATATCGCGCAAGGTTTTTGTGTAGTTTAACGTTTAACAATTAAAGCTGAGCGCTGGCATTTGAGGGAAGAGGGACGAATGACCGACCAAAATCAGGATATTGATCCAATTGAATCACAAGAGTGGCAGGATGCCATTTCTGATGTGATCGAGCGGGATGGCGCGAACCGTGCCCATTATTTGCTTGATAAAGCTGTTCAGCAGGCACGCGCCGCAGGCGCGCAATTGCCGTTTTCAGCCACAACGCCTTACCAGAATACGATCCCTGTCGATGACGAAATCGACGTTCCGGGCGATCAGGAAATGGAATGGCGCATTCGCACTATCAATCGTTGGAACGCTATGGCGACGGTTGTGCGCCGCAACAAAGTGTCCAGCGAATATGGCGGCCACATCGCGTCTTTCGCGTCTTCGGCAGTTATGTATGACATCGGCCTTAATCATTTCTGGCGCTCTAAATCTGCGATCCACGGCGGCGATCTGGTGTTTTTCCAAGGCCACGTTATTCCTGGTATTTACGCGCGTTCCTTTATGGAGGGGCGCCTGACAGAAGAGCAGATGGAAAATTTCCGCTCTGAAGTGAATGGCGGCGGTCTGTCTTCCTATCCGCACCCTTGGTTGATGCCTGATTATTGGCAGTTTCCGACCGTTTCGATGGGTCTTGGTCCCTTGATGGCGATTTACCAAGCGCGGTTCATGAAATACATGCACAACCGTGGTCACATCGACATGGGCGACCGCAAGGTTTGGGTCTTCCTGGGTGACGGCGAGATGGACGAACCGGAATCACGCGGCGCGATTGATCTCGCGGCCCGCGAAGGTCTGGATAATCTGATCTTCGTTGTAAACTGCAACTTGCAGCGACTTGACGGTCCGGTGCGCGGCAACTCCAAAATCGTGCAAGAGCTTGAAGGCGGTTTCCGCGGTGCTGGCTGGAATGTGATTAAATTGCTTTGGGGCAAGGGCTGGGACGCCCTGCTTGAAAAAGATACATCAGGTCGTTTGCGTCAGTTGATGGATGAAACCGTTGATGGTGACTATCAAACATTCAAATCCAAAGATGGCGCGTTCATCCGTAAGAATTTCTTTGGGAAATACCCTGAAACAGCTGCGTTGGTGGAAGACTGGACGGACGAGCAAATCTGGGCGCTGCGTCGCGGGGGCCATGAACCCAAGAAGGTTTATACAGCTTTCAAACGTGCGACGGAAACCAAAGGCCAGCCAACGTGTCTGCTGATCAAAACCGTCAAAGGTTATGGCATGGGCACCGCTGGCGAGGGTCAGAACACCACGCACCAGCAAAAGAAAATGGCCGAAGATCAGCTGCGCGCGTTCCGTGATCGTTTCCAGATCCCGATCAGCGATGAAGACCTGCCAAAAGCACCGTTCGTGTCGCTGAACAACCAGCAAAAAGCCTATTTGCTAGAGAAGCGTAAAGAACTTGGTGGCGAATTTCCGAAACGCGAATGGCGCGATACGCCCAAGCTGGAAATCCCACCGCTGGCGAGCTTTGAAGCGCAGTTGAAAAGTACAGGAGATCGCGAGATCTCAACCACGATGGCCTTTGTACGCATTTTGACAACGCTTCTGCGTGACAAGAAAATGGGTAAAAACGTGGTTCCAATCGTGCCGGACGAAAGCCGCACTTTTGGTATGGAGGGTCTGTTCCGCTCGGTTGGAATCTACAACCCGAAAGGTCAGAACTACACACCAGAAGATCGCGATCAGATGTCCTATTATAAGGAATCGACCGACGGTCAGGTTCTGCAAGAGGGCATTAACGAAGCAGGCGCGATGGCGGATTGGATTGCGGCGGCAACGTCTTATTCTAATCACGGCGTGCCGATGGTGCCGTTCTTCATCTACTATTCCATGTTTGGTTTCCAACGTATCGGCGATCTATGCTGGGCAGCTGGTGACAGCCGCGCGCGTGGATTTATGCTGGGTGGTACTGCAGGGCGCACAACGCTGAACGGTGAAGGTTTGCAGCACCAAGACGGGCACAGCCATGTTCTTGCAGGCACCATTCCGAACTGTATCAGCTACGATCCGACCTTCAGCTTTGAAGTCGCGGTTCTGGTGCATCACGGTTTGCAGCGCATGTATGTGGATCAGGAAGACGTGTATTTCTACCTGACGCTGATGAACGAAAACTATGTGCACCCCGAAATGCCCATGGGCGCGGAGGAGGGGATCATCAAAGGTCTCTACCGCCTTAGCAAAACGGCGAAACCTGCGAAAAAGCACGTGAACCTAATGGGCTCGGGCACAATCCTTGTGCAAGCGATGGAAGCTGCGAAGATGCTGAAGGAAGACTTTGGCGTCACGTCTGATATCTGGTCTGCCACCAGCTTTAACGAGTTGGCGCGCGACGGTCAGGATGCAGAGCGTCACAACCGTTTGAACCCATTGGCTGACACGCAAGTGCCTTATGTAACACAAGCGCTAAGCGGAGCAAAAGGCCCCGTGATCGTCGCTACCGATTACATGAAGAACTACGCCGAGCAGATCCGTGCCTTCGTTCCTCAGAATTTGGTGATCCTTGGCACGGACGGCTTTGGTCGCTCTGACAGCCGTGTGAACCTGCGCCGCTTCTTTGAGGTGGATGCAAACCACATTGCAGCGGCCGCGATGGTGCAGCTTTTCAAAGAAGGAACGGTTTCAGAGAAAGACCTGAAATCCGCGCTTTCTAAATATGACATTGACGGCGAAAAGCCGAACCCGCGTCTAGTTTAAGCGCGAGAGGAGACATAAATCATGACAATTGAAGTAACAGTCCCCGACATCGGCGATTTTGATCAAATTCCAGTTGTGACCGTTCTGGTCGCCGTTGGCGATACCGTCGCGCTTGAAGATCCTATTGTTGAGCTTGAATCTGACAAAGCCACGATGGAAGTGCCGTCCTCTGCGGCGGGTGTGGTTAAGGAAATCAAGGTTGCTGAGGGTGACAAGGTATCCATGGGCTCGCTCATCCTGATCCTGGAAGGTGAAAGCGCGAGCGCGGCACCTGCCGAAACCAAAGCACCCGAAGCGGCACCAGCTGCGGCACCCGCAACTGCGCCAGCAGCTGCGCCTGCTCCTGCTCCGGCAGCGGCGGCCGTTACAGATGCGGGTTTTGGCAAAGCACATGCCAGCCCGTCTGTTCGCGCGTTTGCACGTAACCTTGAGATTGATTTGGCCAAAGTGAACGGCACTGGTCGCAAGGGCCGCATTTTGCGCGAAGACATCACCAAAGCGTTTAAGTCTACGGCAGCTCCCGTCGTTGCAGGTGGCGCATCAGGCGGCATGGGTATCCCACCGATCCCAGTGATAGACTTTTCCAAATTCGGTCCAGTGGAAGATGTGGAAATGCCACGCATCAAGAAACTGTCCGGCCCAGCGCTGCACCGCTCTTGGCTCAACATTCCACATGTCACGCACAATGATGAAGCGGACATCACAGATCTGGATAAGTATCGCAAAGAAATGGACACGATGGCCAAGGAAGAAGGCTACCGCGTTACGCTTTTGTCCTTCGTCATCAAAGCTTCTGTTTCTGCCCTGAAACAGCATTGGGAATTCAACTCATCGATCCATCCTGATGGTGATAAGCTGATCAAGAAAGACTTTTATAACATTGGCTTCGCGGCAGATACACCTGTTGGCTTGATGGTTCCAGTCATCAAGGACGCCGATAAAAAGGGTTTGGTCGAAATTTCAAAAGAGCTGATGGAACTGTCCAAAGCAGCACGCGAAGGCAACCTCAAGTCGAAAGACATGCAAGGCGCGACCTTCACGATTTCATCCCTTGGTGGCATTGGCGGCACTTCCTTCACACCAATCGTGAACGCGCCAGAAGTTGCTATCCTTGGTCTCACACGCTCAAAGATGGCCCCTGTCTGGAATGGTGAGGAATTTGTGCCCCGCCTGATGCAGCCTTTGTCCTTGTCATACGATCACCGCGCAGTCGACGGCGCTTTGGCTGCACGCTTTACCGTGACGCTAAAGACGTTGCTCGGCGATATGCGTAAGTTGATGTGGTAGGAGACGGCACAATGGATATTCAAGTTCCCGATATTGGTGATTTTACCGAAATTCCTGTCGTCACGGTTCTGGTTTCTGTGGGCGATACTGTCGCAGCAGAAGATGCTTTGATCGAGCTGGAAAGCGACAAAGCCACGATGGAAGTCCCGTCCCCTGCGGCGGGGGTCGTTAAAGAGATCCTCGTTTCTGAAGGTGACAAGGTTTCCATGGGCACTGTTATCATGCGCTTTGAAGGCGCTGATGCTGAAGCGGCACCGGCTGCGGCACCTGCTGTTGAAGCACCGGCAGCTGCGGCCCCGGCAACCGTTGTTGCAACGGGCACGGCAAGCGGTGCAGGTGATGTTCACGGCGAAGTGGTTGTTCTGGGCTCTGGCCCGGGTGGCTACACAGCTGCGTTCCGCGCGGCCGACCTTGGTAAAAAGGTTGTGCTGATTGAGAAAGACCCAACACTTGGCGGCGTGTGTTTGAACGTGGGTTGTATCCCGTCCAAGGCACTGTTGCACGTTGCCAAAGTGATCACAGAAGCCGAAGAAATGGGCGCGCATGGCGTGTCTTTTGCCAAGCCCAAGATTGATCTGGACGAGCTGCGTAGCTTTAAAGACAGCGTTGTGGGGCAGCTTACTGGCGGTCTGACGGGCCTTGCGAAAGCGCGCAAAGTCACAACTGTGAAGGGCGCTGGAAAATTCACTGGTCCGAACATGATCGAGGTGGAACAGGACGGCAAAACGACGACCGTTAGTTTTGATCAGTGCATCATCGCGGCTGGCTCAGAGCCTGTGCATCTGCCGTTCCTACCACATGACGACGAACGTGTGATTGATTCGACCGGTGCATTGGAATTGAAAGATATTCCCAAGCGAATGTTGGTTCTTGGCGGCGGTATCATCGGTTTGGAAATGGCCTGCGTATATGATGCGTTGGGATCAAAAGTGACGATCGTTGAGTTGATGGACCAGATTATTCCAGGCGCTGACAAAGATATTGTCAAACCTTTGCACAACCGTATTAAAGGGCGTTACGAGAATATCCTTTTGAAGACTAAAGTGACCGCGATGGAGGCCCAGACGAAGGGGCTGAAAGTCACGTTTGAGGATGCGAATGGCGAAGTTACGACGGATACGTTTGACAAGGTTCTGGTTGCCGTTGGCCGTACGCCAAATGGTAAAAAGATCGACGCTGAAAAGGCCGGTGTGGTTGTGGATGAACGCGGCTTTATCGCCGTAGACAGCCAACAGCGCACAGGTGTGAATCATATTTTCGCGATTGGTGATCTGGTGGGACAACCCATGTTGGCGCACAAAGCGGTTCATGAAGGCAAGGTCGCTGCGGAAGTGTGCGCTGGCCAGAAGCGTCACTTTGATGCAAAATTGATCCCGTCCGTGGCCTATACCGATCCGGAAGTCGCATGGTGCGGCGTCACCGAGACTGAGGCGAAAGCCAAAGGCATTCCTTACGAAAAGGGCGTATTCCCCTGGGCCGCATCCGGCAAAGCGCTTTCCAACGGGCGCTCTGAGGGGATCACCAAACTGTTGTTCAATCCCGAAGATCAGCGCGTCATTGGTGGCTGCATCGTGGGTGTTCATGCAGGCGATCTTATTGCTGAAGTCGGCCTTGCAATCGAGATGGGCGCGGATGCTGTGGACCTTGCTCACACGATCCACGCACACCCGACCTTGTCGGAAACGGTGAACTTCGCGGCCGAAATGTTTGAAGGAACCATTACGGACCTGATGCCGCCGAAAAAGAAAAAGCACTAAGCGAACACACGTTTGGTTCTGTGCCGTCCATCTTCTGCGAGATGGGCGGCGTTTTGGTTTGAAACGACGCCATTCCGCTGACGATAAGTCGTTGTTTCCATTTGGAGAATAATCAAGTTCATCGCATTGACAGCGCTTTTGAGTTGCGTATCGTAGTTGTGTCTACTCGAGGGAATATGACATGGGTGCTTTGGTAATTTTGCCCTTTTTGCTTCTTTTTGCGATGTTTGGCATTGGCGGTGATGGTCGTGCCGACGACACCATAAGATAGTTGATCCCGAAGCAATTGGAGGTAGAGTTTATAGAAGGTCAGGCAGGGACGTTTAATTTAAGCGCGCTTGCCTTTGTTCAGGCGCGGTAGGTCTGGACGTGACAGGGGCCGTATTACAGCCCTTCGATAAATTTTATGTGTTTTGAGCGCAGGCTGTTTTGTGGCCTAGGCTAAAAGTAATTTTCTAATTCTGGCTGGGGGGGCAATATGATTGCAATCATCCTTATCCCGCTTGCTTGGGCGATTGCCTTTTCTGGTATTTTTGACGTGGAAGCAGAACGTATTGCTGAAGACAACGGTCTAGGCGGGTTCGATCCTGATGAACCTTCGATTTACGATGATCAAGATGTCAGCGCAACCGCATTGGCTGTCGTGCGTACCTACACGGACGATGAAATCCAAGAGGCTGATTTCGACGC
>CBFIGL010000046.1:0-11727 GCA_965662135.1 Planktotalea sp.
CCATCGCAGGTGCGTCCACAGGTCGTCTCGCCTCCACCGATCCGAACTTGCAAAACATCCCGATCCGTTCCGAGGAAGGTCGCCGCATTCGCGAAGCCTTCATCGCCGAGGAAGGCAAGGTCCTCGTCGCGCTCGACTACTCGCAAATTGAACTGCGCATCCTTGCCCATGTGGCAGGTATCGACAGCCTGAAACAGGCCTTCCGCGATGGCCATGACATCCACGCAATGACCGCTTCTGAAATGTTCGACGTACCGCTCGATGAGATGACTCCCGATGTGCGCCGACAGGCCAAGGCGATCAACTTTGGCGTCATCTATGGCATCTCCGGCTTTGGTCTTGCGCGTAATCTGCGCATTCCACGCTCCGAGGCGCAGGGCTTTATCGACCGCTATTTCGAACGCTTCCCGGGTATCAAGGAATACATGAACGACACGATCGAATTCGCAAAAAAGCATGATCGCGTCGAAACCCTGTTTGGCCGCGTGATTCACACACCCAATATCAACGCCAAAGGCCCGCAAGCAGGCTTTGCGAAACGCGCAGCGATCAACGCACCCATTCAGGGCACCGCCGCCGATATCATCCGCCGCGCGATGATCCGCATGCCCGATGCAATTAAAGATCAACCCGCAAAGATGTTGCTCCAAGTGCACGATGAATTGTTGTTCGAGGTGGAAAAAGACGGCGTCGACAAGCTGATCGCGACCGCAAAAGACATCATGGAAAACGCTGCCGATCCAGTCGTCAAACTCGACGTTCCGCTTATCGTCGACGCAGGCCAAGGCGCGAATTGGGCAGAGGCGCATTAACCACGCGCCTCACCAAACTTCATCTTGCAAAGTAAACTCCCGCCGGAGGCTCCTCAGCCCTCAAGCTCAGCTGACGGTATGATCTGGAAAAACTCACCACCGGACCAAAGCCCGAACCAGCCTTCGTGGTGCACACCGATATCGACAAGCCGATAAAAACTCTTGCGATCAATCAACGCCTCAAGTCCTGCACGCACCATCACGTAAGGTGACGGTTCCCCCGTTTCTTCATCGCGCACCACGCGGATTGGATGGTCAGGCCCTGCTTCAACAAAATCCCCGACATGGGTTTCAAAACGGATCGCTTCGCCGACAAGCTCGAAGTCCACAGCCACGAAGGGCGCGTCTTCTACCGCGATCCCCACTTTCTCGACGGGGGTCACAAGGAAATAGTTCCCGTCTTCCAGCTTCAGTATCGATGAAAACAGCTTCACCAGCTCAAACCTGCCGATTGGCGTGCCCATGTAGAACCATGTGCCATCGCGTTTGATTTGCATGTCCAAATCACCACAAAACGGCGGATTCCAGAGATGAACAGGGGGCAATCCCCGCCCTTTGGCCGCAGCTTTGGCAGAGGCGGCAATTCCCGCAGCGTCAGGTGTCACGATATTTTGTCCAACCATGGTTTTGCTATTTGTCCTTAGGAGCCTAGTCTCATACCATCATACCTAGAGTTCAAGGGAGAGTTGTCATGTCCAGCGCAGAAGATTTAGTCGCAGATATCGAAACGCTGGGCGCACGTCTGGCAGAGGCCAAGGCGTCAATCACCCGCCGTTTCATCGGACAAGAGCGGGTTGTCGATCTGACGCTTTCGGCACTCTTGTGCGGCGGCCATGCTTTGTTGATCGGCCTTCCCGGTCTCGGCAAGACCCGTCTTGTGGAAACACTCTCGACAGTGATGGGTCTTCACGGCAACCGCGTGCAGTTCACGCCTGATCTGATGCCTGCCGATATCCTCGGCTCTGAAGTTCTGGAAACCGGCAACGACGGCGCGCGCGCGTTCAAGTTCATAGAGGGGCCGATTTTCTGTCAGCTCTTGATGGCGGACGAAATCAACCGCGCGTCCCCGCGTACACAATCCGCACTTTTGCAAGCGATGCAGGAAAAGATCGTGACTGTTGCTGGCGAAAACCGTCCGCTGACCGCACCGTTCCATGTTCTTGCCACGCAAAACCCGATTGAGCAGGAAGGCACATATCCCTTGCCCGAAGCCCAGCTTGACCGCTTTCTTGTGCAGATAAATGTCCCCTATCCGGATCGCGAGACAGAGCGCGACATCCTGATTGCGACGACTGGCGTGTCCGAAGATGATGCGCACGCTGTTTTCAACACCGACGAATTGCTAGCAGCGCAAACCCTTTTGCGCCGCATGCCTGTTGGCGAAAGCGTCGTGGAAATGATCCTAGATCTGGTGCGCGCCTTCCGCCCTGATGAACCCGATGCCAGTGCGCGCGTCAAAGACACCGTCGCTTGGGGTCCAGGCCCGCGTGCGGCGCAGGCGTTGATGCTTACGGTACGCGCCAAGGCACTGTTGGATGGTCGCCTTGCGCCGTCATCAGAGGATGTGATCGACATGGCAGAACCGGTCCTTGGACATCGCATGGCGCTTAACTTCGCGGCCCGCGCGCGCGGTGATAGCCTGTCTGATCTGATCAGTGAAACCGCAAACCAGATCACAGGCAGCAAGGCAAACGCCGCGTGAGCACTCCACGCGCCCTACGACTGGATGCAGAGGCACAAGCCTCTCACCTGCCGCCCCTTTTGGCGCGTGCAGAGCAACTGGCAGGCACGGTCCTGCTGGGAGAGCATGGTCGCAGACGCGCTGGGATGGGCGATGATTTCTGGCAATACCGACCTGTGCAAGCAGGGGACAGCCGTCGCATGGTTGACTGGCGTCGCTCTGCACGTTCGGATGCACAGTTCGTACGTGAACGCGAATGGCAAGTGGCGCAAAGCATGATGCTTTGGGTTGATGCTGCCGCCTCGATGCGCTTTAGCAGCGACGCTGCCTATCCTGAAAAAGCTGATCGCGCCCGTCTGATTGCATTGGCCGCCTCCATCCTTTTGATCAAAGGAGGCGAGCGTGTCGGCGTCACTGGTACCGGCCTGCCTCCGCGCCGTGGCCGCGCGCAGGTCTTGCGCTTGGCTGAACATTTCTCAACCAATCCAGACGTTGATTACGGGGCACCTGAATCGCGTGCAATGATCCCCCATGCGCGCGCGTTGTTTGTGTCAGACTTTATGGGTGATCTTGATACCATTGAAGCAGCCCTAACCAAAGCCGCCGATCGCGGTGTGCGCGGTGTGCTGCTGCAAGTCCTTGATCCAGCTGAGGAAAGTTTTCCGTTCCATGGGCGCACCATTTTCGAAAGCGCTGGCAAAACCCTGCGTTACGAGACGCTCAAGGCGAATGATTTGAAAGATCGCTATCTGGAAAAACTTGCCCAGCGCAAAAACGCTTTGCGCCATCTATGCGCCGTCACAGGCTGGCAATTCACCACCCATCACACGGATACCTCTGCACAATCTGCGCTGCTTTGGTTGCATAGCGCGCTGGGGCGAACCGCATGATCGGCGCAATCGGATTTCTGTCACCTTGGCTTTTGCTAGCTCTCGTCGCTTTGCCGCTATTGTGGATTATCTTACGCGCTGTGCCGCCAGCACCGATACGGCGGATTTTCCCGGGTGTGACGCTTTTGCTTGGCCTGAAGGATGAGGAACAGGTCAGTGATCGAACCCCATGGTGGCTTTTGCTGCTCCGCATGATCGCGATTGCTGCGTTGATCATAGGTCTCGCAGGTCCGGTTCTAAATCCCCGCAGCGATGAAATTGGCCGTGGACCTTTGCTGATTGTCATGGATGCCAGCTGGGCCAGTGCCCCTGACTGGGCAGCGCGCATCAGCATGCTAGAGCGCGTCTTGGACGATGCTGCGCGCGCAGAGCGCACCGCTGCGATCCTGAGCCTCAGCGCGCCTGAGAAAGTGAGCTTTCAATCAGCGACAAATGTACAAAGCACGCTGGCCGGGTTTGCCCCGAAAGCTTGGGCTCCAAATCTTGACGCCGCAGGTTTGGTACCGTTTTTGCCAGACCAATCCTTTGATACCATTTGGGTGTCGGATGAATTGGACCGCCCCGCCCGCGAAGGGCTGGTTGACTTGTTCACCTCAAAGGGCGCGCTGCGCGTTTTTGCGTCTGAAGGGGAAAGCGTCGTGCTTGCTCCCGCGCGGTTTGAAGGCGGTGTCACCCTTATAGAGGCACGGCGTTCGCGCGCTGATCCAGCCCGGGCGGTCCAAGCACAAGTGCACGGCAAAGACCCGTCTGGTGTCTCACGTATTTTAGCCCGCGCTGAAATCAGTTTTGAAGACGGTGCCAAAACGGCCGTACAGGAAATTTCATTGCCCGCCGAGTTGCGCGCGCGTGTCACGCATTTTGCTTTGGCCGATGTTCGCTCTGCCGGTGCCGTTACGCTGTCGGACGACAGTTTACGAAGACGTGAAGTGGCTTTGATCGCAGGGCGTGAAGATCGCGAAGGATTGGAACTGCTCTCGCCGCTACACTATTTGCGCCAAGCCTTGCAGCCCAATGCAGAACTGCTTGAGGGCAGCTTTATCGACATATTGCCTGCTGCTCCTGATGTGGTGATCTTGGCTGATGTTGCCAAGCTGGCTCCCGCACAAGAAGCCGAGCTGACCCAATGGGTGGAAGAAGGCGGATTGTTGGTGCGCTTTGCAGGTCCACGACTGGCCGCAAGTGACGTAAGCCGTTCCAGCGAAGATACCTTGATGCCCGTGCGTCTGCGCGCAGGTGGGCGCACTGTTGGCGGCGCAATGAGCTGGGGCACGCCCAAAGAGCTTGCCCCGTTTTCGCAAGACAGCCCTTTCTTCGGCCTGCCTGTATCTTCGGATGTAAACGTGCGTTCGCAAGTTATGGCCCAACCCGATCCAACACTGGCCGCCCGCGTGATTGCAGCGCTAAGCGATGGTACGCCTTTGGTGACGCGCAAACCGCTAGGCGAAGGGCAAGTTGTCTTGTTCCACGTCACTGCAAATGCAGAATGGTCCACGCTGCCGCTGTCCGGACTATTCGTGACGATGCTGGATCGCCTTGCGGTTTCGTCCCTTGCCGGCCCCCCACAAGCGGGTGATTTGGACGGTAGCACATGGAAGCCAGTTAGGGTTCTGGACGGGTTCGGGCGCATCGCAGATGCAGATACGCTTGCGGGTGTAGAGGGCGAGCGTTTGCTAAGCGACCCACTTGGTCCTAATCTGCAGCCCGGCCTGTACGAAGGTGGCGGGCGCAAAATTGCGCGCAATGTCATTGCACCAGAGACGGACTTATCGCAGGCAAGCTGGCCCGTAGGGACGGATATCAGATCTTTGCAAACCCAACCTGAAACACCGCTTGGTGGGATATTGCTTGGCCTCGCATTGGCGACGTTAATGCTTGATATTGTGGCGTCCCTTGCCATGTCTGGCCGTTTGCGTGGCGCTGTTGCTGGCTTGGGTACATTGATGATCTTAGGCGTGGCAAGCGCGGACGCCCAACAAGATAGCTTTGCGCTTATCGCATCTTCGGAACTGGTGCTTGGTCACGTCATCACCCGCGACACAGCGATCGACAACACCGCCGAAGCAGGCCTGCGCGGCCTATCACAAACCTTATTCTTTAGAACATCAATTGAGCCAGCCGAGCCCATCGGTGTTGATCTAGAAACGGACGAGCTGGCGTTCTTTCCGTTGCTCTACTGGCCGATCACCCAGAACCAACCGACGCCTTCGGCCAACGCATATGCCAAACTGAATGAATATCTGCGCTCTGGCGGGATGATCCTGTTTGATACACGCGATGCGGATATTGCTCGCTTTGGTGCCTCTAGCCCGAACGGGCGCAAGTTACAGGCGTTGGCCGCGCCACTGGAAATTCCTCCGCTTGAACCGTTGCCTGCTGATCATGTCCTGACGCGCACGTTCTATCTGCTTCAGGACTTTCCCGGACGTCACACCGCGCGCGATTTGTGGGTAGAAGCAGCACCAAAAGACGCGACCCAGGTCGAAGGGATGCCCTTTCGCAACCTTAACGACGGGGTCAGCCCCGTTGTGATCGGCGGCAACGATTGGGCCGCCGCATGGGCGATGGACAGGCGTGGGAATTCCGTCTTCCCTATCGGGCGCGGCTTTGCCGGTGAACGACAACGCGAACTGGCCTATCGGTTCGGCGTCAATTTGGTGATGCATGTTCTGACGGGCAACTACAAATCAGATCAGGTCCATGTGCCTGCGCTTTTGGATAGGCTTGGCCAATGACCCAAACACTTGTCTTTGACCCGCTTGTTCCACTGGCTTTGCTTATTGCGGCAGCGGTTGTGGTTTTTGCCGGACTGGCGCTGGCACTATGGCGTGGTTTGGCAGGTGCATGGTTGCGCGGGCTTGGAGGCATCGTAGTGCTTGCCGCCCTTGCTGGTCCCAATCTGCAACGCGAAGAACGCGGTACATTAAATGATATCGTCGTGATCGTAAGCGATGAAAGCGCGTCTCAGCAGCTAGCTGACCGCGCCGGTGTTACTGAGGATGCGAGCATGCAGTTAGAGGCGTTGCTTGCCGAACGCCAAAACACGGACGTCGTGCGCGTTTCTGTTCCTGACGGGCAAGGCGACGCAGGCACGCAGCTTATGAGCGTGCTTAACGACACGCTTGCCGAACTACCCCAAGGGCGGATTGCGGGGGCCTTTCTGATCAGCGACGGTCGCTTGCATGATCTCGAACGCGCACCAAACCCGCCCGCGCCTTTGCATCTATTGCTAAGTGGAAAAAACACGGATTGGGATCGCCGGCTAAGCGTGGCCAATGCACCGGCCTTTGCGATTTTGGGCGAGCCTGTGACCCTAACCTTGCGGATCGAAGATATGGGTGCCGCCCCTGCTGGCACTGGTTTTGCACCGCTTGAAATTTCCATCGACGGTGCCCCTGCGCAACGCTTCGAAGTGCCGGTGGACGCAGATATTGAACTGCCTTTGACGCTGCCACACGGGGGGCGCAACGTGATCCAGTTCACGGTTCCCACCGCCGAGGGCGAGTTGACTGATCGTAACAATACGGCGCTTATCCAAATGAACGGCGTGCGCGATCGGTTGCGTGTTTTGCTGGTCTCTGGCGAACCCCATGCGGGTGGGCGAACGTGGCGCAATTTGTTGAAATCCGACAGCTCGGTTGATCTTGTCCATTTCACCATTCTGCGCCCACCGGAAAAGCAAGATGGTGTGCCCGTGTCAGAGTTGTCTTTGATCGCCTTCCCTACGCGCGAATTGTTCTTGGAAAAGATCGAAGACTTCGATCTGATCATCTTTGATCGTTATAAGCGACGTGGAATCCTACCGACTGTCTACTTGGATAACGTCGTGCGTTACGTGAAAGAAGGTGGCGCAGTTTTGGTCGCAGCGGGGCCTGATTTCGCCTCTGCGGATAGCATCTATCGCTCTCCACTGGCCGAAATTTTACCCGCAGCCCCAAGTGCGCGCGTGATCGAGCAAGGCTATCGCCCGACCGTCAATGCGCTTGGTGATCGGCATCCCGTCACTGCAGGTCTTCCCGACGCTGAAGATTGGGGCCGGTGGATGCGTCAGATCGACGTCGAACCAAGTGCCGGCGATGTGATCATGACCGGCGTTGATGAACGGCCTCTTTTGATCTTGAACCGCGTCGGCGAAGGGCGCGTTTCATTGCTTGCCTCTGATCATGCTTGGCTTTGGAGCCGTGGGTTCGAAGGGGGTGGGCCGCAACTGGAACTGCTGCGCCGTCTTGCGCATTGGATGATGGGCGAACCAGAGCTGGAAGAAAACGCGCTGATGGCCGAAGCGACGGGTCAAAACATGCGCATCATACGGCGCACGTTGAAAGAAACGGCAGCCCCCGTGATTGTGACCGCGCCAGATGGCAGCATAAGCGAACTTACCCTGATCGAAACCGCACCCGGCCGGTTCGAAGCGCAATATACAGGCGTGGACATCGGGCTGTATCGTTTAACGGATGACGCTCATGAAACGGTGATTGGCCTTGGCCCTGCCGCGCCGCGTGAGTTTGTCAGAACCATCGCGACCGATGAATTGTTGGCACCTTTGGTCGAACAAACCCGTGGTGGTGTTGCGCGTTTGGAAGACGGCGTCCCGTCAATCCGAGCGGTGCGAGAAGGCCGTCCCGCGGCAGGCCGCGGGTGGCTGGGGATTACCCCACGAGGCGCATACGAAACACTGAATGTGCGTCAAACCGCGCTGCTGCCAGCTTGGTTGGTTCTGCTATTGGCGTCTGGTTTGATTTTGGCCGCATGGTTGCGCGAAGGCCGTCGGTAGACGCCTTTAGCGCGACAAGGTCACTTTATAACCACTGTCTTTCCAACCTTCTTGCGAACACTTCACACGAATGAACACTTCGCGTGTGCCGTCAGGCAACATCACATTGTTCAAGCCGCGTGTGAACGGCTGCTCTTGCACGTGCGGATGATGTAGCACGCGCGTTCCTAACACTTGACCGTTGCCGTCGACGATTTCCCAACCGTCCGCATAGTGATCCCAACCGGTATCACCATGTTCAATCGTGACTTCAAAATCCCAACCCATGCCAGTCGAATGCGCGACCGCATGAGTGATTTTGGGCTGTTCAGCGAAAGCAGGGGCGGCTGCCAAAAGCGCCGCGACAAGAATGGATGCGTGTTTCATAGCAATCCATGTAGGGCGGGTATGACGATTCTAGCAATCACAAGCGCGTTAAACGTCGTGAGCGTCGCCCGAGAGCAACACGTCACGCGATTGCGATGCGAATTCACGGCGCCAAAGCACAAGGCATGTGATCAAACTTGTCAAAATCAATGCAATCGGCCCCGCAAGCCACGCCGCAGACGCAAGGCCGAAATAGACCGAACGTAACCCGCGATTAAAGCCACGCGCGGCGGTGACATTGATTTCAGCCGCTTGCATCGCGCGCGGCATGGTGCGTAGATCCGAGGTGTCATTGGGCACAGCCGCCATCAGAACTGCGCAATACCCGAACAAACGATTGGACCACACAAATTTCAGGAAGGCGTTGGTGACAAAGAATAGCGTGACCAGCAGCTTTAGCTCCCACACGATGCTGGGGTCACGATCCAGCGTCAAATCATCCGCAATTCCAATAAGTTGTTCTGTATTTCCGATAAGTGCAAGAACGCCACCAATCGAAATGAGGCTCGCAGATGCAAAGAACGCAGTGCCTTGGCGCAGGCCTCCCAAGATCGACGCATCAAAGATACGCGGTTCGCGCGTCACCATCTGGCGCATCCATTCGCGCCGATACTCCGCCATAAGAACAGAGACAGACGCATGTTTTCTTGACGGGTGTTCGATACGCCAGCCAATGGCGATCCAAAGACACAACAAAAGTCCAATTGCGCAGAAATCCAGGTACGAAAACAATGCAAGGCGTGTGAGAATATCCATGTCTGTCACATAGGCCGAGCAATGATAGCTTGCCAATGCGATAAATTGGTTATATTTTATTACCAATCATCAAAAGGATCATCCCATGGACATGCCCCGCCCTGACCCGATTGTTCTGTCTCGCAAGGCTGAACTGGTGGCACGCTTGCTAACTGTCTTGCCCGACGATGCGGTGATTGAGGATGAAATGGAAACGCGCGCCTATGAGTGTGACGCGCTCACAGCTTATAAATGCCCTCCCCTCCTCGCGGTTTTACCGCGCAGTACGCAAGAGGTGTCCGAGGTTTTGCGCATCTGCCATGATATGAATGTGCCTGTGGTTCCGCGTGGGTCGGGCACGTCGCTGGCGGGTGGTGCATTGCCCACTGCGGATTGCGTTATCTTGGGCGTTGCGCGGATGAACGATGTCTTGGAGACAGATTACGCGAACCGTGTGATCCGCGTGCAAACGGGACGCACGAACCTAAGTGTGTCTGGAGCGGTTGAGGAAGAAGACTTCTTCTACGCCCCCGACCCGTCAAGCCAACTTGCCTGCGCCATTGCAGGAAATATCGCGATGAATTCTGGCGGCGCGCATTGTTTGAAATACGGTGTGACGACTAACAATCTCATGGGTGTGACCATGGTGTTGATGGACGGTGAAGTTGTCGAAATCGGGGGCACCCATTTGGATAGCGGCGGGCTTGACCTGCTTGGCATCATTTGCGGATCAGAGGGTCAATTAGGCGTTGTGACCGAAGCGACCTTGCGCATTTTGCACAAACCCGAAGGTGCGCGCCCTGTTCTTGTTGGCTTTGATAGCAATGAAGTCGCGGGTGCCTGTGTGTCTGACATTATCAAAGCAGGGGTTCTACCTGTGGCCATCGAATTTATGGACCGCCGTGTCATTGAAGTGGTCGAAAACTATGCGCAAGCGGGATATCCTTTGTGCGAAGCTGTTTTGATCATTGAGGTCGAAGGGTCCGAAGCTGAAATTGATGCGCAACTGGCGTTGATCCGCGAGATTGCAGAACGCCACAACCCTGTTGAATTTCGCGAGGCCAGAGACGCCGACGAAGCCGCGCGCATCTGGCTGGGCCGCAAAAGCGCCTTTGGCGCGATGGGGCAGATCAACGATTATATGTGTCTTGATGGAACGATCCCCGTGTCGTCTTTGCCCATGGTTTTACGCCGGATCGGGGAGCTGTCCGAAGAATTCGGTCTTGATGTGGGCAACGTGTTTCACGCTGGTGATGGCAATATGCATCCACTGATCCTTTTTGACGCCAACAAAGAAGGTGATCTGGAATTATGCGAAGCCTTTGGAGCGGAGATTTTGAAGCTCTGCGTTGAAGCTGGGGGATGTTTGACAGGCGAGCATGGCGTCGGCATCGAAAAGCGTGATTTGATGAATTATCAATATGCGCCTGCTGATCTTGCCGCGCAAATGGCGGTGAAAGATGTGTTTGATCCCAAGTGGTTGTTGAACCCTGCGAAAGTCTTTCCGTTGGATGCCTCCGAGACGCGCCGAGATCTGATTGCTGCCGAGTAGTGGGGGCGCTGCCCCCGTCGGCGAACGCCGACTCCCCCGAGGTATTTAAGGACCAAAGACGATGAAACCGACTTCTGAAGCCGAATTGGCTGACTTGATTGCCTCTGCTTCCGCGCCTTTCAGAGTGAAGGGTGGCGGGACACGATTGATGGGGCTGGAAGATGGTCACACACTGGAAACGCGCGGTCTTACGGGGATCAGCCTGTATGAGCCCGGCGCTTTGACGCTTGTCGCACAAGCAGGAACGCCGCTGGCAGAGATCAAGGCTGCCGTCTTGTCCGAGAACCAAAGGCTTGCCTTCGAACCTGCGGATTTGCGCGATGTCTTGGGAACCGAAGGTGACAGCACGATTGGAAGTGTCGCTTCTGTAAACGCCTCTGGTCCGCGCCGGATTTCCGTAGGGGCCTGTCGTGATTTCATGCTTGGCGTGCGGTTTGTCGATGGTCTGGGCAGCATCGTGAAAAACGGCGGGCGCGTGATGAAGAATGTCACGGGCTACGATCTTGTGAAGCTGCTCAGCGGCGCGCATGGGACATTGGGTGTTCTCAGCGAAGTATCGATGAAGGTTTTGCCCAACGTGGAAATGCAGCTTTGTTTGCGGCTCGAAGGTCTTGGGACAAAGCAGGCCATCGCCGCCATGTCCGCTGCACTTGGATCACCCTATGAGGTCACAGGTGCAGCGCGTGATTTGGACGGTGTCGTTGTGCTGCGCCTGGAGGGTTTCGAAGCCTCTGTTGCCTATCGCGCGAAAGAGTTGACGCGCGTTTTGTCCAAATTCGGGGATGTAGACGTGCTGAATGATCAAGCACGCTGCACAGCGCTTTGGCGTGACATTCGAGATGCTCGCGGCTTTGCAAGCGGCACAGGCGATTTGTGGCGTATTTCAGTGAAACCCAGTGATGCGCCTACTTTATTAGATG
>CBFIGL010000047.1:0-11364 GCA_965662135.1 Planktotalea sp.
CGTTTCTTCATTTCGGATCACTTCTCTCATCATGCGATCCACCTTAACGATTGGTCCGAAAATCCGCGACCACCTCTCCCTGCGAAGGGCCAAATTTTTCGACCACCACATAAAGATCAAAGATCTTCCAAACATTCCAGAGCAAAGACACCCAAGATAAGCGCAGGCACCACCATGACGCCCCAGCGCATATGCCGAATTTCATCGCGACTTGTCGTTTGTTATTCAAAGGATTCGTCGCGTTTTCCCGCAAAACGGGCTTGCCATTCTTCACGCTCCTCATCGGTGATTTTGCGGAAAGTCACCTCTGGAACCGTAAAGGCATCTCCGACCGACAGGGCAGACAGGGCCACTGTGATATCTTCCGGCCAAGCATCATCTTTGGTCTGCATCGCATCCAAAAGCGCGCCCGCCGCGTCTGGAATGAAAGGTGCTGAAAGAACAGCGTAAAGACGGATCAGGTTCAACGCCAATCGGATTTGTGCGGCGGCTTTATCGGGGTCGTCTTTAAATGTGGACCAAGGTGCTGCAGCTTGCAGATACTCATTTCCCGCAACCCAAATCGCACGCAATTCAGACGCGGATTTGCGCACTTCCATAGCGTCCATGTAGCCTTCGTAGGCACGTACGCGCGTTGTGAGCTCAGCGATCAACGCCTCTTCCTGCGCGCCCCAAGTGCCGCCTTCTGGGATCACTTCGCCAAATTTGGAACGGCAGAACTTGGTGACACGCGACACAAAATTGCCAAGAACGTCCGCAAGATCTTTGTTTACGGAGGCTTGGAAATTCTCCCACGTAAACTCGCTATCACTGCTTTCGGGAACATGGCTTAGCAACCACCAGCGCCAATAATCACTTGGCAAAATGGCCAAAGCTTGGTCCATGAACACTCCGCGCCCGCGCGATGTCGAAAACTGGCCACCATCGTAATTGAGGTAATTCAGACCCTTGATGTAATCCACAAGTTTCCACGGCTCCTTCGAGCCAAGAATTGTGACTGGGAAGCTAAGTGTATGGAACGGAATATTATCTTTGCCCATAAACTGGGTGTAGCGTACATCATCCGCACCCATGTCCGTGCGCCACCAGCGCTGCCAATCCGCATCAGGTAGGCCCTTCGCATCAGCCCATTCTTTCGTACAAGCAATGTATTCGATAGGGGCGTCAAACCAGACGTAAAAGACTTTGCCTTCCATCCCCGGCCAATCTTCTGCCCCGCGTTTGACAGGCACTCCCCAGCTCAAATCCCGCGTGATCCCGCGATCTTGTAGACCATCGCCATCATGCAACCATTTCTTCGCAATCGAAGTGGTAAGCACGGGCCAATCCGTCTTGGACTCAATCCAGTCGCTCAACTGATCTTTCATCTTGCTTTGGCGCAAATACAGATGCTTGGTTTCGCGCATTTCCAGATCAGTCGACCCCGAAATCGTCGAATATGGATTGATCAAATCGACCGGATCAAGCTGCTTGGTGCAGTTGTCGCATTGATCCCCGCGAGCGCTTTCAAATCCGCAATTCGGACAGGTTCCCTCAATATAGCGATCTGGCAGAAAACGTCCGTCGGTGTTGGAATATATCTGCTGCTCTGTAACTTCCTCAATCAGGCCTTCATCAGCCAAACGACCCGCAAAATATTGCGTCAACGCACGGTTTTGCTCTGATGAAGATCGACCAAAGTGGTCAAACGACATCCGAAAACCTTTGGCGATCTCGGCTTGAACCGCCCACATCTCTGCACAGTATTCACCGACAGGCTTCCCCGCCTTGGCCGCCGCTAGTTCAGCCGGCGTGCCATGCTCATCCGTGGCACACAGGAACAAAACCTCATTGCCCCGCGCACGCTGAAAACGCGCATAAAGGTCCGCAGGCAATTGACTGCCCACAAGATTGCCAAGGTGTTTGATACCATTAATATAAGGGATCGCAGAAGTGATAAGATGCCGAGCCATGATGCGCCTTTTGTCTGAACGTCCCTTCGTTTAGCTCAGCATTAGGGACGCGGCTAGACCTCAATCGCGTTTGCGGGACTTCCCGACCAATCGACCGATAACAAAGGACGTGCGGGGCGCGTAAACATAGCGCGTTTTCTCTTGAACAGTGTCACGCGCACGCATGCGCAGCAGCCCGAACAAAATAAGCGCAATGTGTCCAACGGCGATCATCACAAACAAAGCTGACGGCCCATACAAGTTGATCAATGTGGACGACACCAGTGGAGACGCAATCGCGCCAATCGCGAAAAAGAACATCAATGCTGCAGATAATTCCACTCGCTCATCGTCGGATGCAAAGTCATGGGCATGCGCGGCTGCGACCGAATAAATAGGAAACGTGGTCAATCCAAAGAACACGGCACCCCCCATAATCGCAGCAGTTCCCCCTGCTCCAATAACATTGGTGACAATACAGCTAACAACCGCAGCAACAGACAGCCAAATCAACACCCAACGTCGATCAAATTTATCCGCAAGCCAGCCAATCGGATATTGTGCCATTGCCCCGCCCAAAACAAAGGCCGCCAGGAAATACGCGATCTGATCGGTGCCAAGCCCAACCTCTTGCCCATAGATCGGCCCAACCATTCGAAACGACGCGCTCGAAAGCGCAGCCACGACCACCCCTGCTGCTGCTAAAGGCGAACGTGTGACCGCAAGCATCGGTCGCAAACGCGGCGCGCTTGGTGTCTTTGGCTGGCTCACTTTTGTCAGTGTCATTGGCAATAAGGCTGCACAGCACAAAATCGCTAGAAGATTGTAAGACACATAGGACGCAGGTTCCAGAACCCCGATCATCAACTGTGCGACCAGCGATCCGCCCATGTCCGCAATCCGGTAAACGCCCATCGTGCGCCCACGGGTTTCATTTGTCACCTTGGCCTGCAACCATGCCTCGATCACCGTGTAACACCCTGCGACGCAAAGGCCCGAAGCAATACGCATCAAGGCCCAAGCATATGGATCAATGATCAACATATGCGCAAGAAGGCCAATCGCACCAGCTGCGGTGAAAGCCGCAAACGCACGGCTATGGCCGACACTGCCCATAAGACGCGGAGCCCACCAGCATCCTATAAAAAAGCCCACAAAATGAGCTGATCCAAGTAAACCGATCTGAGTCTTGGTGAACCCTAATACAATACCAGACAATGCATCTAGCGGCCCGACGCCTCCCGAAGACAATTGCAACAAAGCAACTGACATGAACAAAGCTGCAAAAGAAATAAGCATCCGCATAGGTTCACTAAGACCCCAACATATCGGTCACAACTTATACAAAATCGACAAATCCCACGTCGGTTTTCGCCGCTCATGCGTCTTTGGTCTTAAAATACCTCGGGGAGCGCGAGGGGCAAAGCCCCTTGCGCCGATCGGATCACGTAGTGATCCGACAAACATCTTACGCGCTACGAATAACTTTCGAAAATGTTCCGAAAATCGCTTCATTGGCGCAAATCACTTCACCGTCCGCAAAAATATCACCTCTAGGATTAAGCGGTTCAATAAACCCACCTGCCTCACGCACGATCACGAGACCAGCAGCCATATCCCAAGAGTTTAGCTTGCGTTCCCAATAGCCTTCATAGCGGCCAGCCGCCACATAGGCCAAATCCAGCGCGGCAGAGCCGAAACGACGCACACCCGCAACAGACGGAGCAAGCTTGGCGATATCTTTAATCGTCAATGGCAAGTCAGCACGGCCACCAAACGGGATACCTGTCGCGAAAATACTCTCGATCATCGAATGGCGCGATGATACGCGCAAACGTGTCTCGTTCATAAACGCGCCAGCGCCTTTTTCCGCGGCGAACAATTCGTCTTTGGTTGGATCATAAATCACGCCGGCCACGATCTGGCCCTTGTGCTCAAGCGCTATGGAAACCGCCCAATGCGGCAAACCGTGCAAGAAATTTGTAGTGCCGTCCAATGGATCAACAATCCAGCGGCGTGTGGGGTCTGCGCCCTCGTCCTCAGCGCCTTCTTCCGCAAGCCAGCCGTAGGTGGGGCGCGCCTCCATCAGTTCTTCTTTGATGATCTTTTCCGCAGACAAATCGGCCTTGCTTACAAAGTCTCCAGCGCCTTTGCGCGAAACTTGAAGGTTTTCCACTTCGCGAAAGTCCTTCGCAAGGCTACGTCCGGCTTTCCGCGCCGCTTTGATCATCACGTTTAGATTTGCGCTGCCTTGCATGGCGGATACGTCCTTGAAATGTGAGAGGTTCAGGCGCGCGGTATAGGCACGCGCGCAAGGTTTGCCAAGCGCTTAAGCGTTTTGCAATTTTGCCGCCTCTGCTTTGGCCAACCTGATCAGGTCGATCATGTAAGGTTTGCTTACATCCTCAATTCGGGTGGCGGCAAAAAGCTGACGTGTCAGACCGGTCTCGGTCAAAGGGCGCGTGACATAGTCAGACGAATATTTCACCTCCCGCACCACCCAGTCTGGCAAAACCGAAACGCCGCGATTGGATGCGACCAACAGCAAGATCACAGCTGTCAATTCCACCTGCCGAATGGCAGCAGGCTCGACCTTTGCAGGGGTTAAAAGTTGGCTAAATATATCTAGCCGCGCGCGATCCACAGGGTAGGTTATCAGGGTTTCCCCCCTGAAATCCTGTGCCTCGATGAAGGTTTTTCGCGCCAGCGGATGCTGCGCAGAAGCAACAAAAACAGGTGCATAGTCAAAAAGATGACTAAATTCGACATCTTTTAGGTTCTCAGGGTCAGAACTGACAACCAGATCGACTTCTTCTTTTTGCAACGCTGGCAGTGCGTCGAAAGCCAGCCCGGGTTTGATGTCCACATCAACGTCCGGCCAAAGTTTACGAAAGGCTTCCAGAACCGGAAACAACCATTCAAAACATGCATGACACTCAATCGCGATATGAAGCCGCCCTGACTTACCATCGCGCAGCCCCGTGAATTCTGCTTGCATTGCATCGATCTCAGGCAGGATTTTTTCGGCCAGTCTCAGCAATCGAAAGCCTGCTGCGGACAGCTTCATAGGTTTTGAACGACGCACAAATAATTCCACACCCGCTTGATCTTCCAACCCTTTGATCTGATGGCTCAGCGCGCTTTGGGTGATGTGCAATTGATCTGCCGCCTTCGCCAAACCGCCATTCTCATGAATCGCTTTGATCGTGCGCAAATGTCTAAATTCAATGTGCATACCGCATAGACCTCATGATTATCTTGAATATTATGAATTTGTTTCACAGTGAAGACCGTGCGACAAGAATGAAATTCATAAAGGATCACATTAACATGAGCGCTCCACAGGTTTCATTCGAGTTTTTTCCACCCCAAAATCTCGAAGCCTCTTTCAGGCTTTGGGACACTGTGCAAACCTTGGCCCCGCTGGATCCAACGTTTGTTTCTGTCACTTACGGAGCCGGAGGCACGACCCGTGACCTCACACGCGACGCGGTTGCGACTTTGCACAAGACCAGTGGGTTGAACGTTGCTGCGCATTTGACCTGCGTAAATGCAACCAAAGCCGAGACCCTCGCAATTGCACGTGATTTTGCACAGGCTGGCGTGAAAGAGATCGTTGCCTTGCGGGGCGACGCACCCAAGGGGCAAACAAAGTTTATGCCCTGCGCAGGTGGCTTTAACAATTCAGTCGAATTGATCGAAGCGCTCAGTGCCGAGAGCGATTTCAAAATTCGCGTGGGTGCCTATCCTGATCTGCATCCAGAGGCGACAAGCACCAAAGCAGATATCGATTGGCTAAAGGCAAAACTGGATGCAGGGGCCTGCGAAGCAATCACGCAGTTCTTCTTTGAGGCCGATACATTTTTCCGCTTCCGCGACGCTTGCGTCAAAGCCGGCATCACTGCCCCTATCTTGCCCGGCATCCTGCCGATCGAAAACTGGAAAGGAACACGAAACTTCGCCAAACGGTGTGGCACGCAAGTTCCACAATGGCTTGAAGATGTGTTTGACAAGGCAGAGCGTGACGGGCGCAGTGACTTGTTGGCGACTGCTCTTTGCACCGAGTTGTGCTCGGATTTGATCGAGGGCGGTGTAGATGCGCTGCATTTCTACACGCTCAACAAGCCCGAACTCACCCGTGATGTCTGCCATGCGCTAGGTGTGACGCCTAAGTTGGAACTACAGAACGTCGCCTAATTCGCGATTGCAGCGCGCACGTGCTCCTCTTAGCCTATAGCTTAGAGGAGACCACGTGATGCAGTACGCCCAAAGCCCCGACGAATTACTGACATTAGCCCAACTTTTGGACCTGTCTGGCAAAGACTTTATGCAAGGGATTTTGGACGGAATCCACCCTGCCCCGCCTATCGGAAAGACACTGAACTATCAGTTACACGACGTGGACGATGGTCGCATCGTGTTTCGCGGCGCACCTTTGTTCGATCATTGTAATCCGATGGGTACGGTACACGGCGGATGGTATGGCACTTTGTTGGATAGTGCGATGGCCTGCGCGGTGATGACCAAAGTACCCAAGGGCAGTGTCTATACAACACTGGAATACAAGATAAATATTCTGCGCCCCATCCCTTTGGGACTGGTGATAGATGCAATTGGCGTGACAGATCACACAGGTCGCTCAACCGGCATCGCGCATGGAGAAATAACAGGTGTCGAGGATGGCAAGCTTTACGCAACCGGTTCAACAACGTGTATTATTATGATGCCGAAAGGTTAGCGTCCCGCCCCTAAGCGTTTGCGCGGCCCAAGCGTTGTTTGATGCGCGCAGCTAGGCTGTCGTGGGGCTTGAGCGGCTGGCGTTGCTCGCGCGCGTAAACCGAATGGTGCAAGCGTTCGCAAACTCCATTGTCGCTAATACGTCGCTTGCGGATCAAAAACAGTTTGCCAAAGCCCCGCCACGTGCTGACCGATGCCGCCCTTGGGTTTTGCTCATACCGCGCACGCCAGTTGTCTGGCAAAACCAACCCGCAACTTTCCATACGCTCCAGCATCCAAACCAGCGGAATATTGGCCAACGGGCGCGCGGCTTCAAAACCACCAAGTTGACCACCCACATCACCGTGCGTTCCCGGAAACCAAACCTGTTCAATGCGTCCTTGCCAATCATCAGGACACGTCCAAAGAACAGGTGCGTAAGAATTGCGCGTTTCATCCCGTGCGAGCGCATGAAAGCCGTGACGGATCGAGCGGCCAAGATCATGATTGTGGAAATCATGCTTCGGTGCGCTCCAGCGCCACAGAATGGGCAATCCGATCCCCAACGCTTTGACCGTATCCCAGACGCCGACCATCTCGATTGGCGCTTTTTCGTGGCAGTGAGTTTTGGCGAAATGGGTTTCACCGGCGTCGCTTTTACCACTTTCATAAATTCGATAAATCGTTCGGATGTTACGTTCTTCTGAATGTTCGGCCTTCAGCAATCCCACGCGGTCGATCACACCTGCAAGTGAACGCGCGGCGAAAGCCCCACGCGAATACCCAAGCAGAAAGATGCGATCCCCTGGTCTATAACGCGAGGCAAGAAACCCGTAAGCGCGCCGGATTTGCCGGTTGATTCCGCGCCCCATCATCACATCAGGGGCCGAACGCAGACCACGCCATTGCACACCCGCTTCATAATAAAGCGACAGATCAGGCGTGGCTTCGCAAAGCAGCTTATAGGTGCGTCCCGCGTTGGTTTCATGGCCCTCATCTAACGAGGACATCGTTCCATCAAGAATAACCACATGTGTCTGGCTTTCGCGCGCGGCTGAACGCGGGCTTTGACGGCGCCGACGCAAAGCGCCCGATAGCCAGAGGGAGATGCGTTTACTCAGCCGCAATTTTACCTGCCTTTGGTGCGTTTTCTAGCATTTGCCACATGCGATGGGGTGTGAAGGGCATATCAACTTTGTCGACCCCCAAGGGGGCAACCGCGTCTTGTACAGCATTTGCAATTGCCGCAAGCGCACCAACGGTGCCCGCTTCGCCACAGCCTTTCATCCCCATAGGGTTGGTTTTCGTTGGTATAGCTTCGGTCGAGAATGAAATCATAGGTAGATCATCCGCACGCGGCATGGCGTAGTCCATAAAACTTGCCGTGAGCAGCTGACCATCTTCATCAAATACGACCCGCTCGGTAAGTGCTTGCCCCAAGCCTTGTGCGATACCACCATGAACCTGGCCTGCAACCAGCATAGGATTGATAAGATTGCCAAAATCATCAACCACTGTATAGCGGTCAACGGTTGTGACGCCTGTGTCTGGATCAATTTCCACCTCGGCCACATGGGCACCGTTCGGGAACGAGCGTGCATCAAGCGTTATGCGCGCTTCATGGCTTAGCAAATCTTCGCGACCATCCGCGCGGGCAAGCTCGGCCACTTCGACCATCGTGTAGCTCTCATTCGAACCGTCTGCTCTAAAGGCCTCATCATCAAACATGACGCTCTCCTCACTCACACCCATCTTATCGGCTAAGAAGGGCGTAAATTGGGCGATCATCTTCTCGACCGTGGCAAGGGTGGCGGTGTTCTGCACCGTGACAGAGCGCGACCCACCCGTTCCCCCACCCGTCGGGATGCGGTCACTGTCACCCTGGATCACGTCAATTCTGTCAGCAGCAATCCCCGTTTGATCCGACAAGAACTGCGCATAGACCGTTTCATGACCTTGGCCATTGCTTTGCGTCCCTACATAAATGTTCACGCGATCCCCTTCTTCAAAGAATACCACTTTTGCGGTTTCCGAAGGATCGCCCAAAATACTTTCGATATAGTAACAAAGACCCATGCCACGCAATTTACCCTGTGCAGCACTGGCGTTGCGTCGTGCCGCAAAGCCCGGCAGATCACATCGGGTTTCGGCAACACCCAAAACGCGCGTGAAATCACCGATGTCATAGACCACCTGCCCCGCCGTTGCGTAAGGGAAGGCATCAGGCGCGATGAAGTTTTTGCGGCGCAGCGTCCAGGGGTCAGCGCCCAGCGCACGCGCGGCGTAATCCATGGATCGTTCAAGAACATAAATCGCCTCGGGTCGGCCAGCACCACGATAGGCATCCACCTGAGTGGTATTGGTGTAGACGCCTTCCACATGCAGGAAAACGGCTTGGACGTCATAACACCCTGTCAGAACTTTGGAGAAAAGCTCGGTCTGAATAGGTTGTGCAAATTGCGAGTTATACGCACCCATATTGGCCGTGGAATGCACCTTATACGCGACCAGCTTGTGATCCGCGTCAAAACCCATCTGCACGCGGCTTGTCAAATCGCGGCCCGCATTATCACTTAGCATCGCCTCGGTGCGTTCTGACATCCAGCGAACAGGTTTGCCCAAACGACGCGCGGCAGCGGCGCAGATGGCGTATTCAGGATACATCATCGCTTTCATTCCAAAACCGCCACCCGTGTCGGGGTTGGTCACACGAACATCATCGGGATCAAGGCCCAAATGCGCGGCCAATTGCGCTTTGGGGGCCCATACGCCCTGTCCGTTCAACGCGACGTGAACGCGATTATCGGTCACTTCCGCATAACATCCGCGCGGTTCCATCGAATTTACGATGATACGGTTGTCTTCGATTTCGACATCTATTTGGTGCGTAGCGGTCTCAAAAGCCACCTTAAACGCATCCTCATCCCCTAGGGCCCAATCAAAGGCGACGTTGTCAGGCGCGATCGCGTGAATAGGATCGCCCCCTGCAGCCAGCCCCATGTGAACGGGCAACTCGTCATAATCAAATTCGATCAGTTCAGCGGCGTCTTTTGCCTGTTGCATGGTCTTGGCAAAAATCATCGCGACCGGTTCACCTACAAAGCGCACACGCCCTTGCGCCAACAATGGCCGCACCGTGCGATCCCCGCGACTGCCATCGCGCTTTTTCAAGACGGTCGCCCCCATCTCCAGTTTGACGCCCATCTCTTCCAGATCTGCGGCCGTCACAACCAATGCTACACCGTCTGCAGCGCGCGCATCTTCGACGTTCAATTTGATGATCTCGCCATGTGCAACAGGAGAACGATAAACAAAGCCGAACAAAGCACCTTCAGGAACAATATCATCAACATAGCGCCCGTCCCCTGTCAAAAATCGCATGTCTTCCGTGCGTTTTACCGATTGGCTCTTACCGAATTTTTCCACTTCACTCTCCATGCGCTAGGGGCATCCCTGAAAGATAACCCTAAGCCACCCGCACCAGATGTCCAGATTGCCTTTTCCTTTGGGCGCGCTTTGTTTATCAGAGCCTTAACTGATCATATGTATTTGAGGACGCCGAGCGCATGGCCATGGAAAAGAATTTCGACGCGAAAAGTGCTGAACCCCGTTTGTACGACGCTTGGGAAAAGGCCGGCTGCTTTACGGCGGGTGCCAATGCCAAGCCTGAAGCATCTACCTTTTGTATCATGATCCCGCCACCAAATGTGACGGGCGTTTTGCACATTGGTCACGCATTCAACAACACGTTGCAGGATATTCTTATCCGCTGGAAACGCATGCAAGGCTTTGACACCCTCTGGCAGCCCGGCACAGATCACGCTGGGATCGCCACGCAGATGGTGGTCGAGCGTAAACTGGCTGAAACCCAGCAGCCCAGTCGCGTGGAAATGGGGCGCGATGCGTTTCTTAAAAAGGTCTGGGAGTGGAAGCGCGAGAGCGGCGGAACGATCATCAACCAACTCAAGCGTCTTGGTGCCTCCTGCGATTGGGATCGCGAAGCGTTTACCATGTCTGGTGCGCCCGGTGCTCCAGAAGGTGAGGAAGGCAATTTCCATGATGCAGTGATCAAAGTCTTCGTCGAGATGTACAACAAGCGCCTGATCTATCGCGGCAAGCGTTTGGTGAACTGGGATCCGCATTTTGAAACGGCCATTTCCGATCTTGAGGTCGAGAATATCGAAGTGGCTGGCCACATGTGGCACTTCAAGTACCCCTTGGCGGGCGGCGCGACATATGAGTTTATTGAGAAAGATGAAGATGGAAATGTCACGCTGAGTGAGACGCGCGACTACATTTCTATCGCTACCACGCGCCCTGAAACCATGCTCGGCGATGGCGCGGTTGCTGTGCATCCCTCAGACGAACGCTATGCCTCCATCGTTGGCCAGCTTTGCGAAATTCCGGTTGGCCCGAAAGAGCACCGTCGCCTGATCCCGATCATCACCGATGAATATCCTGACAAGGATTTCGGCTCCGGCGCGGTAAAGATCACTGGCGCGCATGATTTCAACGACTACCAAGTGGCAAAGCGTGGCGGCATTCCGATGTATAACCTTATGGATACGAAGGCGGCGATGCGGTCTGACGGCAAGCCATACGCGGAAGAAGCAGCTGTGGCCCAAGCGATTGCCAATGGCGCGCAAGAGTTCGACGAGGCGATGATCGCCGCGATGAATCTTGTGCCTGACGAATACCGTGGCATGGATCGTTTTGA
>CBFIGL010000048.1:0-9761 GCA_965662135.1 Planktotalea sp.
TGGCCCCACACTTTAAGCAGGGCCACCATGTTCATTATTGTTTAAACTCGATTTCAATCTCGATCCGTCGGTTCTTTTCACGCCCTTCCGCGGTGTCATTGTCAGCGATGGGGCGCGTTTCGCCATAGCTCGTTGCTGACATCTCACGGTCCGGTACGGCGTTTAAGCCTTCGATCTCTTGGACGACGCTTGCAGCGCGTGCTGCTGCAAGATCCCAGTTGTCTCGATACAGCGCACCAAACCCGATAGGCACGTTATCTGTATGACCAGCCACGACGACAGAGCTGTCAGGATCGTTCGTAGCGGCTGCAAGTTCCGCCACGATGGCCTGTGCAGCGCCGGTAAGCGTAGCAGAGCCTGAAGGGAAAGCGCCGCCAGATCCAAGATTGACAAAAACCTTACCTTCGCGCCGTTCAACAGTCACAAGGCCGTTTTCAATTTCATTCTCGAGATTGGCTTTCAGCTCGGCCTCCGCTTCGCGGGCCTTGTCGAGTGCTTTTTCAGCGCGCTCTTTATCCTCTTCAGTGCTTTCGCCGTTCATCGCGTCTTTCTGGTCCTGGATTTCTGAGACCATCCCAATCAACTGGCTCAGGTCTTTGTCCAACCCGCCATACAACACCTCTTGTTCGGAATTACCGGTTGCAAGCCCCGCAATCTCAAGCGCTTGGGCCACGCGTTGAAACTTCTCGATCATTTCTTCCGGCGTCGAATCTTCCGCGTTCAAATTAACCGCAATTTTGCCGTCAACGATTTCCGCACTCACGTTTACAGATGCGCCAATTTTCTCCATCGCTTCCGCAAGCTTTTCAGCGCCAGACTTTCCATCGCCGGAACCATCAGCGTTTTCTCCGCCTAAACCTTCTTCGTTCTCGTCGCCTTCGTTCAGATTATCCTTGCCGTCGTTGTCCCGATTATCTGTTGGAACTTTTACCTCTGGCTCACGCAATTCGGTCGTCTCTTGCGTGACCTCTTCAGTAATAGACGGGGAAGGGGAGGGGCTGAAGTTAAGCTCTAGAATGGTCGTGCCTTCCGGCTGCTCCACGACTGGAACGATACGCTGGATCCCGAACGAGTCCTTCAAGGATCCAGAGATCTGTTTGAACTTTGGAACGTTCATTTCTGCGAATGACAGGATCAAAACGAAAAAGGCCATAAGAAGGGTCGCAAGGTCAGCAAATGTCGCCATCCATGCAGGTGCCCCGACGGGGGGACACTTCGGGCATTCCTCTTCTTCTTCTTCGATTTCTGCTTCAATGGCTTCGGCCATGGGTTATTCCCCGAATTGATTGGTTTACGCCGCTTCGATTTTCGCCTGCATCTTAGGAGGCAGGTTCGAGACCATTTGGTCTTGGATATTGCGAGGCGATTCCCCGCGCGCGATGTTGCGCAGGCCAAGCACGATCATTTCTCGGTAAGTCACTTCATATGCTGTGTAGCCTTCAAGCTTTGTCAGCATCGGACCAAAAATGACGTTCGCAAGAATGGCACCGTACATCGTCGTCAACAAAGCAACAGCCATAGATGGGCCGATGGACTTCGGGTCTTCCATATTGCCCAGCATAAGAACCAGACCGATGAGCGTTCCAATCATGCCCATCGCCGGCGCGAGATCAATCCAAGCCTTTACGACATTCTGATTGGCCTCATGGCGGCTCTTCATGGACTTAATTTCTTGGTTGAGCTGCTGAACCAACTTGGTTTCGTCAGCGCCATCCACGAGCAGCTGCATACCTTTGCCAAAGAATTTGTCTGGCACTTCCTGACCTTCAAGCGCCATCATACCGTCTTTACGAGCGATACCCGCAAGTTCGACCATTCTCTCGATCAGCACATTTTGCTTTTTCACCGGAGGCAAGAAGGCTTTTGCCATCGCGCCAAAACTGCCAAAGAAAGTCCCAATGGGTGTTGTGTACATCGCAGCAAAGAACGTACCGCCAATCACAATCAAAACTGATGGGGTATCGACAAAGGGTGCCAAGCCACCGCCAACAACCATGGCACCGCCAATCATCGCGAATGCTCCAATGAAACCTACTAGTGATGCAATATCCACGTGATCTTCCTTCTACGCGCGTCTTCGGCACGATTTATGCAAGCAGAGTGCCAAGTCAGTGAAACGTGGAGTCAGAAATGCCCTTGGCTAGAAAACCATTCAAAAAATCGAACATATATAGAGCAATCGCTTGTGCTTTTGCTTGTTTGACCCTCTCGACGCACGCCGTAAGCGCAAATAGCAGCAAGACCTATTTCTCAAAGGGACCTATCGCTGTTGACATTATGGGAAATCTTGAGTGGATGCGTTGCAGTATCGGGCAGGTATGGAGCGATGAGACATGTGTTGGTGAGCCCATGCAGCTGCCCTACGCAGCCGCCAGTGCGGTACTAGAGCGTACCTTGGCAAGTTCTGGCGAGGGGTGGCGTCTACCCACACTCAAAGAACTCAGAACACTGATCGAGATTAATGACGAACCGCCAATGATCAACGCCAAGTATTTCCCAACGACTCATGCTGGAAGCTATTGGACCGCCGACAACAATCGACTTCTCGCGAACGGGCATTGGGTCGTGAACTTCTACACGGGCCATAGTTATGGACGTGCGGCAAAGACTCAGTCCTTCGCAATGAGGTTGGTGAAAGATAGATAAGCAATCTTAAGATTTCTTATTGCGACATGCTTGCGCAATTTCGATCACAGATTTGCCAACCGCAAGGCATGCAAGCATCCCAACGAACATAATCGCAACGGTCATCGTGGACATACCCTTAAGAATGTCCGCGGAGTCAGTGCCTATTATAGAGAGCGCTACAATCCCAAGAACCGATAAAAGAAAAAGCCTGATAGAAATGCATGTACGACAAGGGGTGTTTTTCAAGGTTTTCTTCTTGGGTTCTCCAGTTTCCACTGCATCTTCTCCGAAATTCAACAAATATGGATATGCAATAATCATGCTAAAAAAATGCACCGAAACTTCCGAGGTATCCTAAAATCTAAAGATTGAATCCTCTGTCATTTTTGACGTGCTTAAATGATCTCGAATTGAATACGAGGGAATCGTTATGATGCACATGTCTATGCAAGCGCAGATCACTCAGCGCCAATCTGTTGTTTTTACCCCGCAGCTACAGCAGGCGATTAAACTTCTCTTACTCAACAACCTTGAACTCGCAAAATATGCAGATAGTGCTGCTGAAGAAAATCCATTCTTAGAAGTGGAGCGCCCAAAAGCACTACGTGGCTTGCCTTCAATGCCTGGCAGGTCTTCAGACGCAAATGACTTTGATCCCGTTTCTCTTCTCGAAGACACATCTGGTCAAACATTTCGTGCTCATATCTTTAGTCAAGTCGATGAATTGATCACTGATCCTAAAGAGCGTGCAATCGGATACGCATTGGCTGCGGATCTTGAACCAACAGGTTGGCTTCCGTCACCTTTGTCACTTATCGCCGAGACTCTTAAGGTCGAAATTGAAGTGGTCGAAGGCGTGTTGGCGAAAGTCCAAAAAGCGGAACCTGCAGGGCTCTTTGCGCGCAGCCTCTCTGAATGCCTCAAGCTGCAAGTCACAAGTGAAGGCCCAGAAGAAACGCGCCTTCTTATGTTGATCGATAATCTGAAGGTCATTCAGAACGGTGGTTTCCCAGAACTTCGACGCAAGCTGCAATGTAGTAAGGAAGAACTGGCCGTCGCCTTGCGTCAATTGCGCTCTTTGAACCCGAAGCCCGGCCTTCAACTTGGCGACGGCAGCGCGGAACCAATCCGCGAGCCAGACTTGCGTGCCTTCAAAAGCGAAGCTGGGGAGTGGCGCGTTGAGTTGAACAAAGCGACGTTGCCAAGCATCCGTGTTGACGAAGAAAAGGGTCGCGAAGTTCGCAAGGTCACCATGCAAGACGCTGACAAAGAGTTTGTTCAAGGCGCACTTGGATCTGCTCGCTGGCTTGCGCGCGCAATTGCGCAACGCAATGAGACCAACCTCAAGGTAGCGGCCGAGATCGTGCGGTATCAAAAAGCCTTTCTTGAAGAAGGGATGCATCAAATGCGCCCGCTTAAGCTTAAGTTGATCGCAGACAATGTGGGCGTACATGAAAGCACGATCAGCCGTGTTACGTCTTCTATGATGATGGAAACGCCACAAGGATGCTTCCCGCTAAAGATCTTCTTCAGCACCGCTATTGAAAGCGACGACTCAGAAGAGGGCGCGTCTGCAATGATGATCCGCGAGAAAATCCGCAAGATGATCATGGATGAATTGCCCAAGCGCCCGCTGAGCGATGACACCATCACAAGCCAATTGCACACAGAAGGCCTGCGAATCGCGCGTCGTACGGTCGCGAAGTATCGCAAGCTCGACAACATTCCATCTTCATCCCAACGCCGCCGTAGCTACCAGCTGCAAGCAGCGGCGTAGTATAACACATCCTTGGTGCGCATTCGGATGAAACCCTATCCTAAGATAGAGATCGCGCACTGAAGTAAGTGAGACCTGCGTGTTTTTCCAACTTAGTCTTGTTTTATTATACTGGAGGATATTATGTTTTCTCATTTCGACGACATCGACGCTAAGTGCGGCTTCATCGGACCTAACGGACGCCAATTCACAGCACTACGTGAAATGCTAGAGGCCAATAGAATTACGCTTGAGGAGGCAAAGAGCTTCACGGTCTTCAATTCTTTGACATATGCCGAAGCCGACTCTCACGACTTCCTGTTCGTTGACATCGACGGTCTAGGCGGCATCGGCGAAGCATTTGAGCGTCTTACGAACCTGCGTGTGGATTACCCTACTATTCCAGTCATCTTGATCTCTAGCGAGTTCAAGCGCGATGACTTCGAAAAGTCCCGTCAGGCTATCGGCGATGTTTCTCTTCGTAGCCCAATTCTTTATTCTTCGCTCGAATTGGCTTTATTTGAATCTCAGACAAACAACAAGCACTGGCAAGAAAACTTGATGGAATACAGTCGAGGTGCCGCAGCCTAATATCTAATTCATATCTTCCAAAACCCTTCCTACCTCTCTCTAAACTAACTACTATCAATCACTCAAAGCACAGGCGTTCTAGGACGGCTGTGCTCTTTTAAAAAATTTCTCTGATGCAACCGATCTGTTTTCTCGATCGATGCAATTTTTAATCTGATTTTTAAAATGCCACGCAAGAATTCTGCATTCGAAAGGCTAAAGAGCATAGGGAGAACATCTGCCCTTTCTGAGAGCCAAGACCCTTCCGATTATAATATTTACGCAGATGTTTTTTGCGCACACGCGTTGATAAGACGCGTATCTGGATGCAGCAATTGAAAATAAAAAACCTTAAGAATGAGATATTCCCGGGTGAATTCCCAAAAATGTCCACTTCAGAGGCCCGTCACCTTGCCGCTTGCAATCGCAAACTCGTTTCACGCGGTTTAAGCCCGTTTCCAAGAAAAATTAGCGATCAGATCAAGAATTTGATAGACGGGGCTGAACAGCCTTATTAGAGCGAAGTAGACGTGACTAGCACAGCAGATGTGGTTCCGATTCAGCAGGGTCAAAAGCTTTGTACGCGGCACAACTGGAAATCCTGATCGCTGACGTAGACCCAACCACACACCAAGAGTTGGAAACAGATTCAACGTTGGAACTCATGCCAGCACCTATGCTCCCGGACAGGAATACTGAGCTTGAGGCGGCCAATGCGGGCGCAAACCTATGCGCTTTTGCAAAAGCTCTGGCGCTCAATTCACAAACAATCGAGCAAAAAGACAGGATCTACAAAAGCTGCCTTGCTTTGCTGGATGAACATGGTCCCGACGTTTTGGAGGCGGCCTCTCAACAAGCCCTCGTCTCAGGAACCAGCTCACTTAGCGCGGTGGTTTCAATCATCCGCGAGCAACATGATCAAGGCATTGAATTTCAACCCAATACTCCCGGAACAATCGCACACTCCAATATTCGCGCTGCAGGATACGGCAGCAAAGCGACGATCATTACCAGTCAGCTACCTGTAGAAAAATGGTATGACATTATCGCAGATCCAACATTCGCCGATGCGATTTTGGATCGTTTGGTCCATCGATCTCACCGGATCGCTTTGGACGGCCCATCGATGCACAAAGTGAACAGCACAGCCGTACCTCGTAAGCCACGCTTTGCTCGAATTCTAAAAGAGCAACGACAAGCTTCTCTCGCTTAACAAGCACTGCCGAAGGCATCCGCGATCCGAAGGATTTTCCAATATCCCTCGGCAATTGTATCGTTAGATATGCACTGAGATATGCGGCCATTTTTAGTAACAATTTCAAATTATTACTGGCCGGATATTCTGTGTAGGCTTCTCAAGAAAGCACCAAATGCAGTGTGTTTTCGGCATCCTTTGCCCCAGTGTTTCATCAATAACACGCGAAGCCCGACTATCTTTTGCCAATTATTAAAACACTTCCGAATGCATTAAATTTTATCACTGAGCAACAAGATTAAGGGTCAAAATGGCGTATCATACAAAAAATGGACACGAGTTTGTCGGACTTCGTGTAAGTCTCGGTGGTGAGATGCAAGTGGTTTACGACGCTTTAGCCGGTAAGCGACGCATTTTGGGGATCAAAACCAGGTCAACAAGTCAAAGCATCATTGATGATGCAATGCGCGAAAGCATTGTGTGCAAGAACGTCTTTTCAGGTTTGATGACTGCCTTGAACGCACGCTCTATTGAGGTTGATTACGTCGACTAAAAGGCCACGTCTCCGAACGCTGCGCCGGACATATTTTCACGCTAAATGCGGTTAATAAATTTCACAGATTTCGCTTGAAAACGTAAGCTTAAGGCAAATTTTCGGCGGCGCTTCTGATACATAAATTTAAAGATACTCAATCTATCTAAGGCGGGGTCAAATATCGGAAAGAGAGAAGGAAGGCTTGGAGCAGCCATGTTAGAAAAAAACCCAGCGAAAGAATGGGGTCTAAGATGAAAAATTTTTCGATTGATCAAAGCGACCGCCTTGAAGGCGTGAAAGTTCTGCATCCGGAGATGGTTTTTCAAGAACACCGTTACGCTGCGACCGATGTGGGTCCCGACACAGATCGTTGGATTTCTACATCAATGCTTATCTTTGCTCTGTTGCCTCTAGGTCTCTGGTTTTGGTGGAAAATTATCAGCGCAATCATTTCCGTTTTTTAGTGGCGTTCAGCGGCTTAAATAGCTCTCCCATTCGCGTATCCCCTTAAACATCACGAGGCAATGTTCTCGAGCTAATAATATTTTTCACAGCAGCCCTTCCCTGACTACGTTTTCAAAAAGATTGGACTTTTAATGTTTTACAAGGACGATCGTATCGCTGTCTTTATTGACGGTAAAAGCCTGTTTGCTTGCTCAAAAAGCCTTGGATTCGACGTAGATTTTAAGTCACTGCGCAAGGAGTTTGGACGACGCGGTAGGCTTAGTAAGCTTTCATACTTCACAACGCTCGTAGAGAATGAAGAGTTCTCCTCGGTTAAGCCTCTAGTCGATTGGCTGAGCTATAATGGCTACAATACTGTCACTAAATCAGTCAAAGAATACATCGACTCGACTGGGCGGCGAAAAGTGAAAGGCAGCATTTATGTCGAAATGACCATTGCTGTTCTAGAAATGGTTCCATTTGTCGACCATATCGTCATTGTTACCGGTGACAAAGAATTCAAGCCACTTGTCGAAGCCGTACAGCAGCGTGGTACACGCGTGTCTATTGTTTCGTCGATCCGGGTGCAGCCACCAATGCTCGCAGATGAATTGAGACGGCAAGCCGACAATTTCATCGAATTAGACGAGCTTCGTAGCGTTATTGAAAAACCGCTTCAAGGCACGAATGCGCTACCCCAAAGCGATAGATCCTCTGCGAACTTAGAATCGCCTGTAGTACGAGGGACTGCTTAGAATAACACGTTGAAAAATATCAGATTTGTTTCGCGCATAAAGTCTTTATATATCGCGGGCAAAAAACGTGAGTAACGAGTACTTATGTTTGGTTTGGCGCGCTCCATCTGTTCTGGAGCGCGCCAAATTCGTTAGAAGCACTGAGCAACGCACCAATGATAAGACCACGTTTCAGGGTGGACCTGTCACGGTTTGATGCTGCTCCTTTGATAGCATTTACTGCAACAGAGGAGAGTTACTATGGGACTGAAACGAGCACAGGGGGCGGCACGAAAGCGTGACAGGTCCAGTTTCGTTCGAGCTTACCCAGAAAACGCCTTATCGTGCAGTAATTTGGATCACTTCGTACGGGTTAAGATCGACGTTGAACACCGCAGAAGAATAAGCGTAATCCGTAAGTGTCGCGCCTGTGTCATGTTCATTTAGATAGTAGTCTTCACCATCCACGCGCACTGTTTCGGCTTGAACCATCGAACGTTGCGACATTGAGTAGAGTTGTCCATCGGATGTTTCTTTATCATATCCAACTTTCACAGCCGTTGCAGAGTCGAAATCCGGGAGGAGCTCATTTAGATCAACCTCAATGCTTTGAGCCACATCAGAGTTGTTCGCGATGTAGAATACGAACTCTCCACCTTTTTCGTATGCGGCAAGCTCCATGTTGTCATCGACACTTTCAAGATCAAGGATGATCCGTTCCATACCAGGCAAAGCATCGGACATTAGATCGAAGATTGCTCCTCGAACTGTTTCAACAACACGATTTTCATCATCGGTTTCTACAACACCGTCATCAGAACCACCAAGATCATTGGTTGTGTTGTGAACAAGCGGCCAAACAGAACCTTTATCAACACCAAGCTCAACCATGTTTTCGACCATCTCAACCATAACGCCGACACTCTTCATACCATAGGTCTCTTCGTTGGATGCTTTTACGTTCCACTCAGTGATATGAAAATCTAGATCTTGGTCAAAGTTCTGTTCCCAGATCTGAAAATCAAGATCAATGTAGTTGACCTCGCTAGATGAGTCGTTGAAAGAGTCCGAACCCTTGTTCCAATAATAGTGCTCTACAACACCATCGAGTTCACTTTTTGCACGGTTATCAAGTTGATCGATGATCTGTTGATTTGCATCTGTCAAACGGTCATTGAAACCACGGTCATCAACGCTGGAGTGAAATTCAGACTGCGCAAATGTTGATGCCATCTGTACTAGAATATCAGCATCTTCAGCGCCAGCAGCATCGATCCCGTTCGAGAGCGCCTTGATGGCGATGTTGGCTTTCGCACCGTATTCAGTTTCTCCCATCTGATACCAATATTCGTTTCCAATCTCGAAGGCTTCCACTACGTCACCATATTCGGTCATAACAAGCTCAGACCACTCCTCCAGTCCTTCACCGTATTCATCAGTAGAAAGATGAGCTGTAGGAATGGTAAGCGTAACCCCACCGTCAACAGAATCTAAGAAGGTTGTAAGTTCAGCACGCAACTCACCATCTTCTGTGAGCGCGGTAATATCAATCCAATCGACACCTTCCTCATCACCTTGGTTTGGTTCCGCTTGTCCAGCAGGGAAGCGCAAATTTTCAATCTCGAAGGCATCAACAGCGCTCTCAAATGTCTCGTTCAGGGCTCCCTCTTCGGTGTTAGTTGAATAAACAGCGTTCGCGCCAAACAAGTCATCAGATACAAATTGTCCCGTGCGAGTAAACCCTGCGTCTTGCTCTTCGCTTTCCACAAAGCTTGCAGCCGAAGCGATAAGACTTTGTGGTTCCTCGGTTCCGACCTCGTCGTAGGGTCAGGACCCATTGATTTCCGCCTAGTGGCGTGATTCACCGCTGCAAAAATGGTGGTGAGTATGTCTGATCTT
>CBFIGL010000049.1:0-9652 GCA_965662135.1 Planktotalea sp.
CTTGCCTTTCCTATGATTATGACAACTGCGGCAGGATATTCCACAACGAAAACCACTTTTGGCACATCGTCCTCTAACGTGGGAACGATCCATTTCGGACTTGCGGTAAATCTTCAATCAGGGGCTTGGCGTTTTGATGCGGGGCTGGCGTACGGCCTGCAACACAAGCGCAAGCAAGATTGGGCATGGCTACAAGTATCACCAGAACGATTGACGGTGCGCAGACGTCGTTCAACGGACTTTTGGCGCTTGAACGTAATTTGGCAGAGCGATCCGTAACATCTGTGGCAACGATCCCTGTCACAGGGCAAGAATTCACAACCCGATCTGCGCCGATTGGCCTAAATCTTATGGTGATCGGCTTAGGTGCGCGCGTTGATTTGGGATCAGGTTTCTCGGCTCATGCGCAATAAGAAGGGCGCTTGGATCGTCTGTCCTCGGATCATCGCGCTACGATTGGAATTTCGCTCGAGTTCTAAACGGCCTCTGCGCGTGTGTGCGCGGTCGCAAAAACACTGATGATGTCTGGATTGGTGTGGCTTTGGCAGGGGCTGAGGGACTCGAACCCACGACCCTCGGTTTTGGAGACCGATGCTCTACCAACTGAGCTAAACCCCTAAAGCCATGCATCGTTTACGGCGGGGGCCAAGCCATTGCAAGAGGGAATCCAAGTTCAATACCCCTTGGCGTCACTTCATTTGAAACGTGCTGCGCGCGCCTCTAGCGCATCAAGGTCACAGGCCTGCAAATCCGCACTGGCCCCAGCAATCTGATCTGCCGGCCAATCCCACCAAGCCAAGGCCAAAAGTCGTTCAATCGTTGCCGGATCAAAGCGAAAGCCGTTTACCTGTGCGGGATTTCCCGTTGCGATCCCATAAGCAGGAATTTCACCGCGCACGACGGCCCCTGCCCCGATGATCGCCCCGTGCCCGATACGCGCGCCAGGTAGAATGCGCGCCTCCATCCCGAACCAAACATCATGTCCGATCACCGAATGGCGTGTATCGGGTTGATACTGCGCCATTTTACTTGGATCAAAGATCGCAAACGGAAAACACGTCGCGCCGCAAGTCGCGTGATTTGCAGAGGCAGTGATGAATTTCGTGCCGTGGGCAATTTGGCAGAACTTGCCAATATGCAAAGCCTCGGCACTGCCTGCGAACAGATAAGGCGCAAGGCGCGCAGCAAGGGCTGTGGGATCGTCTGGCGCATCAAAGTCGGAATAATACGTGTAGGCCCCGACGTGAAAGTTGGGGTGATCAAGTGCAGGTTTAAGAAATACCGTCCCCTTATGGCGCGTGCCATCGGGCAGAATGACTGGATAGATCGATTGCGGGTCTGGCAGTTCTTTAAGGGCGAATGCGCGGGGATCAAAACTCATCCGCCAAGTGTGCACGCATGATGTTTGAATGAAAAGGTCCAAGACATATCAGTGTACCACGCCCCATGCTGCTACCTTTCAGATCAAGCCGCAGGTCGCGCAATAGCATAGTTCGGGCTTTGAACTATCCCTGCATCAAACAGGCGCGCGATTTCTGTGTCGTCCATCTTCACCACGTCCCCCAGTATTTCTTCCGTATGCGCCCCCAAGGCGGGTGCAGGGACTGGCGCGATGCGCGTTTGACTGGAGAATTGCACAGGACTGGAGGGCACAGGAAACCGCCCAAGCCCCTGTTGATCAAGTTCTGTGAACATCGGGTTTTGCACGCTCATATCCGCGTCTTCAGCCAAGGCTTGTTTCATGGTGCGAAATTGTGACCACGTCAGCCCTGCGTCATTAAAGAGACGTTCGAAATCACGCACCTTGCGCGCGGCAAACCACGGTTTCAGGATCGCCGTGATTTCATGGCGTAATTCCCAACGCGCACCTTCTTCGTGCAAGTCGCGCCTTTGTCGTTCTGCAAGCGCATCCATTGCATCACTTGTGCCTGTCACCTTCAAAATACCACGCCATTGTCGGTCGGTCAGGCCGATCACCATGACGCGATTGCCATCCGCGCATTCAAAGTCCTGCCCATATGCGCCGTACAGCGCATTGCCCGCTTTGGCGCGATCTGCTTCATTCAACGCGGCGTCACCGATCATCCCCAGATGACCGAGCGCGGCTGCAGCAACATCCTTAAGCGCGAGTTCCACATCCTGCCCCATGCCTTTGCGCAAGCGGTGTCGTTCAGCAGCAAGCAGGCTAGACACACAAAGATTTCCTGCGATCAGATCCCACGCGGGCACTGCATGAGCAACCGGATCGAAAGACCCTTCAGGCCCTGTGATATCAGGCACGCCAAGCGCAGGATTCACTGAATAATCCACCGCAGGATTGCCATGACGGTCCCCGGTCAATGTCACCATGATCAGGTCTTCGCGAAACTGCTTTAGCGTTTCATAGTCCATCCAGCCACGCACGCGCAGGTTTGTCAGGAAAATGCCGGCATCTTCGCCCGGCGCTGTGATGACACGGGTAATCAATTCGCGGCCTTCTGCGCTTTTCATATCTATCGCAATTGAGCGTTTGCCCTTGTTCAACCCAGCCCAGAACAGGCTTTGCCCTGAAGGCGCAAGCGGCCAGCGTTTGGCATCCAGACCGCCGCCTATGCGATCAAAGCGGATCACATCCGCGCCCATTTGCGCCAATGTCATCCCCGCGAGCGGTACAGCCACAAAAGCAGAACCTTCCACAACGCGCATTCCTTGCAAAATTGCCATGCTAAGTTTCCTCCCAAATAGCCGTCGCTGTCATGCCCTGATGGCTATCCTTTACAGCGGTGCAAAGCGTCAGTGCGCCATCATCGCCCTTTGTCGCCAGTAGCTGCACATCGTCTTGATGAAACATCGGGTGTACGCCGCGAAACTGGAATTGTGAGGGCGCGCGCCCTTTCCATTTTGTCGCCGCGGCGATCAAGAGGTTGGCTTGCAGTGGGCCATGAACAACAAGGCCCGGATACCGCTCTACATCGCGCGCGTAAGGTTGGGCGTAGTGGATACGGTGCGCATTGAATGTAATGGCGGAGTAGCGAAACAATAGCGCTTCGCTGACCAAAATACCGCGTTGGACCACCAGATTTTCGCGCGGTGGTTCGCGTTTTGGCGGGGGTGTGAATTCCGGTGCGATGCGCAGATAGACGATGTCTTGGGTTTCGCTGACGCAAAGACCTTTGGCGCTGTGGATGTCATGTTGAACTGTGACAAACACCATTGGACCAGCTGCCCCATCTATTTCCTTGATAGCAGTGATTTGGGACTTTTTTGTCAACGCTTCACCAACGTGAAGAGGCGCGTAAAACTGTAGTTTGCCCGCGGCCCACATGCGCCGCTCAAGCGGGACTGGTGGAAGAAAGCCGCCCAGTTTCGGGTGCCCATCCGCGCCAAGTTCTTCCATGGAAGCGGTGGGTGGGAAAGCATACCAGTGCCACAAAGCAGGCATTTCATCCCCCGCAATCGGGGCATCGCCCTGCCCGTCCAAAGTCGCATGGACGGCGGCCACCACCTGAGACGATACCGCGCCATAGGTGCTTTCGGTGTTGCCAATCCAAGCGGATAGATCAGGGGTCGGGTTTGGTTCAGAGGTCGCTAACATTCCTTTAGCGTGGATATTTTTTTCAATAAAATCAAATGATTTTAATGACTTAGCGGTAGACCGTGGTATGCCGTTTGAAATTCACACTTTTAGAGAATCCGCAAAGCGATTGGAAAGACACATGTTTTACCGATGCCGCGAAGCAGCATTTCATCTAGACAGGATGGAAATTTTTGGTCCCAGCACAGGTGGCAGGCACTGCGATCGGAGTGAAAAGAATGCCGATCTGTTTAGCACCGCTTAATGTAGCGGACCTAAAACTTGCCTCAAAACTGAGGTCTCATACCGGTTCAAACAGATTCGGGCAGTGTCTTGAAACCCGGGGTTTGCAGCGGTGCGCAACTCTGGAAATAAGCTCAGCACCTCATCCCTTGATCCTGAAGACAAAGACTCCATGCCTTCTTCACCGGGGAAAAAGCTCTCGCTTGGGGCAGCATTGGCAATAACGATTTGATGCTGGTCGAAAAGGATATGGAAGTAAGTTACTTTACCGCCCGTGCATCTTTCGACGCCTTTTCTTCCAATGAGGTGCTTGGCGGGCACGAGGACCTCGTTATCCCCAAAATATAAATCCGCAGAAGCCACAACAATCAACATCCGATGGTTAGGCGGTACGAGCAGGCCTTGGGTGTTTCCAAGAACACCAGTGGCAAAATGGATGGGAGCGTTCTTTCCAACAGCGGCGACAGTGCATTGACCGATCCAGCTAATGGGTTGGTAGCCATTGTCGCGTGTTTGAACCATGTCCCCTTCCAGCAGATCTTCGATCAAACGCTGGCCTTTGGAAGTTTCGATCCACGTTCCACGTGTAAAACATGGCACTAAGAGGAATAGGGTGCTGCGCCGTCTGTGTTAAATGTCCCGAAGGTATATGTGACACCCGGGCTAAGTGGAAAGTCAGATACAAAAAGCGGGCCGTAGTTGGCGGTGCCATTCGATGCGATGAAATAGATTGTTCCGCTGGATCGATCCACCAGAGCCTGTTACCGGATATTTATAACGAAGATCGACGGTATCCCCGATACCAATACCTGCCACTGTTGTCGCGGTGACGTCCTGATCTGGCGCATCGGCTCCACCTGTGTGGATGACATCACCAAATATTGCGTCATCCACTCTATTGGAATCGTCGATAGAAATCTGGCCCGCAACGCCAATCGTAAAATTGCCAGAGTGCGGATATGTGTCATCCCCACTAGCAAGATTATAAACGAGTGCGTTCTCGATAGCCATTTAAAACCCAATTTAACCACTTATTGTTCACAGGTATTCAATTCCGTGCTTGCAATAGGATTGGGATAAAAAAATGGCATGCGTGTGGTCATGTTGTGCGGGAGTTGAATTTTAATCCAGTAACACCCTGAGGGTATTTTTTCGAGGATCAGAGAGTCTTGCAACGCAAAAACGGCACCCAGATTTCTCTGGATGCCGTTTGTTTGTTTAGGTCGCTAACCCCCAGATGTTCGGGGGTGCCGCTCTCCACGTGTTTTGCTGCGCAAAACGTTTGCCACCCACCGGTTTATGTCCGCTTATGCGGACATAAACTTACTCGTGGATTGCAGACACAACACCAGCACCAACAGTCCGGCCGCCTTCGCGGATCGCGAAGCGGAGGCCTTGCTCCATCGCGATTGGCGCGATCAGCTCGACGTTGAACTTCAGGTTGTCGCCCGGCATGACCATTTCTGTACCTTCTGGCAGCTCGACTGTGCCCGTCACGTCTGTCGTACGGAAGTAGAACTGTGGACGGTAGTTGGCGAAGAACGGCGTGTGACGGCCACCCTCTTCCTTGGTCAGAATATAGGCTTCTGCTTCGAACTTTGTGTGTGGCAACACGGACTTAGGTGCGCACAAGATCTGGCCGCGCTCAACACCTTCACGGTCAACACCGCGAAGAAGTGCACCAACGTTGTCGCCTGCTTCACCGCGATCAAGCAGCTTGCGGAACATTTCAACACCCGTACATGTGGTCTTGGATGTGTCGCGGATACCAACGATTTCAATCTCGTCGCCCACGTTCAACACGCCACGCTCGATACGGCCAGTTACAACTGTACCACGACCGGAAATCGAGAACACGTCTTCGATCGGCATCAAGAACGGCTGGTCAACAGCACGTGCAGGTGTCGGGATGTACTCGTCAACAGCTGCCATCAATTTCGCGATGGAGTCTGTGCCGATTGCTGCGTCACGATCTTCAAGCGCTGCAAGTGCAGAACCCGGGATCACTGGGATATCGTCGCCAGGGTACTCATAAGAGGACAGCAGCTCGCGGATTTCCATTTCAACCAGCTCAAGCAGCTCTTCGTCGTCGACCTGGTCAACTTTGTTCATGTAAACAACCATGTACGGGATGCCAACCTGACGGCCGAGCAAGATGTGCTCGCGTGTTTGTGGCATTGGACCGTCTGCTGCGTTCACAACCAGAATCGCGCCGTCCATTTGCGCAGCACCGGTGATCATGTTCTTGACGTAGTCGGCGTGGCCCGGGCAGTCGACGTGCGCGTAGTGGCGTGTCTCTGTCTCGTACTCGACATGCGCTGTGGAAATCGTGATACCACGTGCGCGCTCTTCCGGAGCGGAGTCGATCGACGCATAGTCCTGAAAATCACCGAATTGCTTCGTGATCGCAGCTGTCAGCGTCGTTTTACCGTGGTCAACGTGGCCGATTGTGCCGATGTTGACGTGCGGTTTATTGCGTTCAAACTTTTCCTTGCCCATGGGAGGCCCCTCATCAGATTGGGGGGTTCACTGCGAACCCGAATTTCTCTGACCGCGCACATATTGGCTTAGAAGAAGAAAATCAAGCGTCAGTTCGACACTGCCTCGCTCTCGCTTGCATCGGTTGCTTCAGCGACTTTTTCTTCGGCCTTTTCAACCAAGGCCCTGGCGGCTGGTGCCTCTGCATCCACTTCGGTTTCAGCGGTTTCCTGCGCGTCTTCGGGCGTTGGATCAGCGGCTGCTTTCGGGCCCAGTTCAGGGCGGCGTTTGAACCATTTTTCCTGACGATGCATGCGTGTGATGTAGCGTTGAATCACTTTTGCTGCGTTTTCGGAGAGCGCTTGAATCTGCTCTTCCGCCGATTTGGTCAGGCCAGAGCCAACGATCGTATCACCATCAAGGGATTCCAGAACTGTCAGTTGCTCGGGTTCTTCATTAAGCTTTTTGCCCGCCGCATCATCCCAAACAGTGATCTTGAAAATCAATGCGGATTTAGGGGAAAGCACCAAAGGAATACCCGGTTGAGCAAGCACAAAGCCTTCTAGCGAAATACCGAAGTGATAGAGTTGATCGCCGTCATAGCGTGAAAACCGACTATCAATCGCTTTGGTGACGGATGCGATCCACTCTTCCTTGCTCGCATCGCGTGACACCGGGCCTTTGACCAGATTCGGTGCAATAACAATGTTATGGGCAAGCGCGAATTCACCTATTGGTGCGGGCTTTCCGGAAATATCATCTATGTTTTCACAAGCACTTAGGCTTACGACAGCAATCAGTAATGCAAAGAATCGAAACATGGAAAACCCCTATAGCAGCCGCGCTGTGCTAGCCTAGCACGCGCGCAAGATCAATCCGACCTCTAGGTAAAGCGATTGTCACGCGGGAAGCCACGTGGAGCCATCCGCCCCATAGCAGCGCGTTTGCCTTGCCATTCGGCAAGCTCGACTTCGGTGCGCGTACGACCTGCGGGATCAAGCCAGGTCAAACCCTCCGTAAGCGTGAAGGTGGTTACATCGGACATGCCGCCATCTTTGTATTTCTGCAAACGCACCCCTTTGCCGCGACCCATTTCAGGCAGTTCATCAAGGGGAAACACAAGGACCTTGCGATTTTCGCCAACAACCGCGACGCTATCACCTGTAATCGGCTTACAGACCAATGCGCGCGTATCTCCGCGTACATTCAGCACCTGTTTGCCAGAGCGTGTTTGCGCCACGACATCGTCTTCGGGTACGATAAATCCATCGCCGGCAGAGGACGCAACTAGCAGTTTGCGGCCCGCTTTATGGATGAACAGATCAACTATTTCCGCCTCGTTCGGCAAATCGACGATCAGCCGCAAAGGTTCGCCCATGCCACGGCCACCGGGTAGATTGGCGGCAGAGACAGTATAGAATCGCCCGTTTGAGCCGAAGGCCAAAAGACGGTCAGTGGTTTCTGCGTGAAACACAAAACGCGGACCATCGCCGTCTTTGAACTTCAACTCACGGGTCAGGTCGATGTGACCTGTCATTGCGCGAATCCAGCCCATTTGAGAACACACAACGGTAATCGGCTCGCGATCAATCATCGCTTCCAGCGGGACTTCTTCGACTTCACCGGCTTCTGCAAACTGAGAGCGGCGCCCGCCGGCGGGATGATCTTTGCCGAATTGCTTTTTCGTTTCGCGAATTTGCTCGGCAATCCGGTTCCATTGCAGATCACCGCTATTGATCAGATCATCAAGCCCTGCGCGTTCTTCCATCAGCGCATCGCGTTCGCGCTTTAGCTCCATCTCTTCCAAGCGGCGCAAAGAGCGCAAGCGCATGTTCAGGATGGCTTCGGCCTGAACTTCGCTCAGCTCGCCTTCACCAGCGGGGGGGCCAACGTAGTCTTTTTCATCCATCGCGCGCACAAATGTGCGGCTCCAGTCTTCGCGCATAAGCGCGGCCTTGGGATCATCATCGTAGCGGATAATGTCGATCACGCGATCAAGGTTAAGGAAAGCAATAATCAAGCCTTCCAAGACCTCCAAACGGTGATCAATCTTTTCCATCCGGTGCGTGGAGCGGCGGATCAAAACATCGCGGCGGTGATCAAGGAAAGCGCGCAGCACTTCCTTCATTGAGCAGACTTTGGGCGTCAGACCATCGATCAACACATTCATATTGAGCGAGAAACGCACTTCAAGATCAGAGCTGCGGTACAGCATGCTCATCAGAACTTCAGGCGCGACGTTTTTTGAACGCGGCTCCAGCACGATACGAACGTCTTCTGCGGATTCATCGCGAATATCTGCGAGGATGTGGATTTTCTTGTTCTGGATCAGCTCTGCGATCTTTTCGATCAGTTTGGATTTCTGAACCTGATAGGGAATTTCAGTGACAACGATTTGCCATTGCCCACGGCCAAGGTCCTCGACCTCAAACTTGCAGCGAAGTCGGAACGATCCACGTCCGGTGCGATACGCTTCGGCCATGTTTTCTTTTGGCTCAACGATCACGCCACCTGTCGGAAAATCGGGCCCCGGCACGAAGTTCATCAACGTATCGTCGCGCGCATCGGGTGTTTTGATCAGATGCAAGCAAGCGTCACAAAGTTCCGCAATATTGTGCGGCGGGATATTCGTCGCCATGCCCACCGCGATCCCGCTGGAGCCATTGGCGAGCAGGTTTGGAAAGCTGGCTGGCAGCACGACGGGTTCGGTCAGTGTGCCATCGTAGTTTTCGCGAAAATCAACTGCGTTTTCGGCAAGACCTTCTAGCAGTGCTTCCGCGGCAGACGTCATGCGCGCTTCGGTATAGCGCGGGGCCGCAGGGTTATCGCCGTCGATATTGCCGAAGTTACCCTGTCCGTCCACCAGCGGGTAGCGCACGTTGAAGTCCTGCGCGAGACGCGCCATGGCGTCATAGATCGCGGCGTCGCCGTGCGGGTGGTAGTTGCCCATCACATCGCCCGAAATCTTCGCAGATTTACGGAAACCACCCGTTGAGGATAGTTTGAGTTCGCGCATCGCATAAAGGATGCGGCGGTGCACAGGCTTCAATCCGTCGCGCGCATCGGGCAAAGCGCGATGCATAATCGTGGAGAGCGCGTAGGTCAGATACCGATCGCCAAGGGCGCGGCGCAAAGGCTCGCTTAGATCGGGGACAACGGGTGTATCTTCTTTGGTGCTATCGCTCATGCTTGTGCTTCTAGCCCCAGCATTTAGGGGCGGCAAGATGTGATACGAAAACGCTTGATCGAAATGTATATTCGCAACGGGGAATTTTTTTGTTCATTCGCCCCTCACGGCGATCAAGAATCAGGTATAAGGATACCGAACGACGCAGAAACGTCACGAGCAGTAAGTGTATCCGGGGGGATCATGGTTAA
>CBFIGL010000050.1:0-9603 GCA_965662135.1 Planktotalea sp.
GTGCGGAGCTGGCGGAAGGTTTGATTACCGACGAAACCACCGCGCTTCATCTGTGGGCCTCTAACAAACGGCAGTTGGGCAACAACCATGATGGGCTGGCACCGAAAGGCAGTTACCTAGAACGCTTGGTGAAAGAACACGGGATCAACCCTGCCCTCGCCCCGATCAAAGGACGCGGGAAGACCACGTTTGATGGGGCTTTGATTGACGAATTGGACCTGAGCGACGTTGCGACTGTGGCTGACCTTACAGGCACTGGGCGTAGCTTTATTTTGGCGCTGCATCACAAGTTTGATTGCGATGTACATTTGATCAACGTGAACCGTCGCGGCAAGTTTAAAGACGGCGACGAAGATTGGCTGAAGGACTACACGAAATTTCTAACGCAGAACGATGTAGATCCCGACCGAATCAAGGTCATTCGCAGCGACAAAGACCTGCGCCCCGTTGACGTGCTGTGCAATCTAGAAGGCTTTGGCGACCGCTACAAAGTACCCTTCTTCGAAAAGTTCATGGAGAAATGCCTACACTCAGACACGCGCGTGTTTATGGACGTGCGCAAAGGATCTGGGGCATTCCCGTTCTTGCGCAAATACGGCTCTAACGCGGCGCTTTCGACGCGCGAAGTGGATGACACAGAAGTCACGCGCATCCGCGTCACCCCCAAGCCACCAGAGCCAACAGAGCCGTCAGAAAGCTGGGACAAGATCGCCACGGAACTTGCTGGTAAAGACGGATGGTATCGCGCAGGTACAAATGGTCATAGCTTTCTCTACATGCCGCGCTCCAGCGACACGCTGGTCGTGACCTTCGACAACCTAGACATCGCCATGACCAAGCGCGAGGATCGCCGTCCGTGGGGCTACAGCTTTATCAAGGAGCAAGGCTGGTCGATGCTAGGCGTGCTGGCCGGTGGCTGGACGTGGTATCGCGAAAAATGGGTCAGTGATCAGTTTGATCAATTGAAGAAAGAAGGCTTCTTCAAGCAGTTCAATCGCGTTGTGTTCTACGGCGCGTCTATGGGGGGCTACGCAGCTTGTGCCTTCTCTGCGGCAGCTCCGGGCTGTGATGTTGTTGCGATCTCTCCGCAAAGCACAGTCGATAAGGAAATCGTTCCGTGGGAAAGCCGCTACAAAGTTGTCTGGGACCGCGACTTTTCCGGCAAATATGGCGACGCTGCAAAAGTCTCTAAGGAGGCGAATCGGGTCTCAATTCTCTATGACCCTTACGAACCTTTAGACGCCCAACATGCCGCACGTTTCACGGGCAAGAACGTACAACACCTACGCGCACCCCTGCTTGGTCATCGTCTTGGCAGCTCGCTGAACCAGATGGGGATTTTGTCGCCCATTATTCTTGGGGCCTTGGATGGATCGCTGACCAGCGAAGAGTATTACAAACTGTTGCGCACCCGTAAAACATCCCCGCGCTATCAGCGTGAGTTGTTTAAAAAGGCCGTGGACAAAGGTCACACTGACCTTGCCCGGTCTTTAGGGGAACATATCCTGAAACAGAACCCAAACCGCGCCGTGCGTCTAGGTATGCGCGCTTTGTGAGAACCTGAACTCACTGACGGCTTGATAGGTCTCCCCTGGCTTCAAGACCATGTTGGGAAACCCGTCTTGGTTGATTGCGTCCGGCCAGACCTGTGGTTCAATTGCAAGGCCCGCACGACCCATGTGTCGCCCGTCATAGACCTGCACGCCACTTTCGGTACTTGCGACTTCCAGCGTTATACCGGTGGTCGGAGATACAAGCCAAAGCACAGGCCGCAACGCTTCGCGCCTGCACGAGATGCAAAAGTTGTGATCAAGTTCGGTCTGTGCAAGCACGCGCGCATCGGTAAAATCAAAGTCAGTTGAATCGACCGGCGCGATGTCGCCCGTTGGAATGTTGTTCACATCAATCGGCAGATAATGTTGCGCCGCCACCCGCATTGTATGTGCGTTGATGTTTGTCGCACCACAAAGGTTCCAATAGCCGTGCGGGGCAAAAGCGCACAGCGTCTCTTTATCGGTCTTAGAAGTGATCTCTAGACGCAAGGTCGCGTCGCAAAGTTCATAGCGCGCAGTCACTTGCATAGCGCCGGGAAAACCCATGTGACCGTCAGGCAGTTCCAAACTTAGCACAGCGCAGTCTGCACTGCTCTCAACCACTGTCCAAAGCTGTTGCCCCGTCCCATCAGAACCACCGTGAAGACAATTTCCGTTAGGCTCATTCACATCAAAGCGGCACTCTTTGCCATCAATCACCGCGCGCGCTCCCGCGATCCTGTTTGCGACCCGTCCGACAATTGCCCCGAAATATTTCAAAGGGCCCAAATAGTCCTCAAGCTGGTCACTCCCAAGTAGCACATCCAAAGCTTTGAACTGAACACTTTGAACGCTGGCCCCATAAGCCAAAATGCCAACCTTTAGGTGTTCATTGTTCAATTCGAGACGCGACACGTCGCGACCATCAGGTAATGTGCCAAAACGCTTCGTCATCTGTTTTCAGACACGCGCTTTGCAAGGTAGGACGAAACATGCTCAGCCACTTTCTGCAATTCCAAGTCAGACAAACCTTTGCCCGCAGCTTTGATCGTCACGCCGTCTTTTCCCGACTTTATATCCACGGATATACCGTCACGCTTGGACGAAATAACAGATGGCTTTACTTTGCTTTTCGCAGCCGCTTTCGTGCCGCGTTTCAGCTTGGGAATGATAGTGCGATAGGCGCGTTTGGGTGTGTTTTCCACGTCCACTTCCGAGATGATCTTGTCGCGCAAAGAAACGCAGGCCAGACCCAACGACACATCACCCTGAGTCACAGACAAGCGCGCGGCAACTTCATCTTGCGTCAGGTCCGACAAGCTTTCTGCAAGCAACCCAACAGATAGAAGTTCTTCAAAACCGCTCAAGTCCTTGCGCATGGTGTTTTCGTGAAACCGCTCTTCCAAATCCGCAAGCGCTGCATCGCCTTGATCCGTAGACAGGATCGCCAGCACTGGCAGGCCAAGCTGGCGACATGCCTCGATGCGGCGACGCCCGGATTGCACTGCAAAGGTGCTAGAGGTTTGTAGCGGCGTTTCTTCACTAGGACGCCATGCAGGATCAACCGGTCGCACACGGATAGGCTGGGTTTGACCCCGACGTGCAATGTTGGATTTTAGCGCCTCGAAAGCTTCATCATTGCGCCATTCACCGACACGATCGCTGCCGGCTGGATCCATGATTTGATCAACGTCGAGGGACAGCGCAACTGTGCCATTCAAGATGCCCGAGACAAGTGAACCATGCGTGTCTTCAATACGTTGCTTTAACAGGTTCATCGCAGAACCGGCCCACATACCACCCATCGCAGGCTTGGGTGCGTCGCTGAATGCCCCATCCTCAAGAGCTGGCAGACCAGCGTCAAGTTTACGTTTCTTAGCCATTCGTTAACTCCAACGTTCTTTTATAAAGGCATCCGCAAATCCGCGCGCAGGAAGCTCGGGCCACACCCGCTGCACCAAGGCGTCATTCACTGCATTAGCATTGGCCATAAAAGCGCGCGCAGAGGTGCGCCGTGACTTGGGTGGCAAATATTCATAAATGCTTTTGTACTCTTCTGAGGCGTTCGCAATCGCATCAGAGCGGTTGTACCACACCTGCAAAATCTCGCGCGGGGCACGGCGATAAAGATCTAGGATCTGATCAGTATCTTGATTGTTTTGTTCCTGCACGATCGTGGGCAGCACAACATGTTCACCACTTCCGATTTCGATGTCCGCCTCAAAGCCCATGATGAATTCCAGATATTCCCCAATGTTAGAGACATATGTGGACAGCGTCGCCAAATCGAACCCCTTCATGGTCTGTGGAATAACCACTGTGTCCGCCGCGATCAGCCCGTTTAGCTGCATCAAGGTTAACGAAGGCTGTTGGTCAATCACGATAACATCCACAGTTTCTTCTAAGGCTTGCGCATAGGTGCTAACATCAAATGAACCATCCGCACGCCTCAGATCGGCAGCACTGGTCTTGGCGCCATGTTCGCCATCCCATCGTCCAATGGCTTCTTTAAGAATGCGGTACACAGGAATCTGGGATTGACGCGACAAAAAGAACAAGCTGATATCGCCATTCTGAATGTTTGCACCCCCTGGAATAAGCTTGATCCCCGGCCAAGGTGTTGTCTGCCAAATCGCATTCAAAGCATCTGCGCTTGGCGTGTTCAGCGTGTCGGACCCGGGATCATCAACCCCCATAAAATCCGCGAGGGTAGGTGTATCCGGCTGGAACAAAGGCAAGGATTCATCGGCGAAATATAAACTAACTGTCGCCTGCGGATCAGCGTCTATAATACCGACGCGCAATCCGTAGAACAGGTTAACGTATTGCGCAAAATGGGCAGCTGACAGGCTTTTGCCTGTACCGCCTTTTTGAGCGCCAAAAGTCACAACTTTGACCGGTTCACCGGGCTTGCGCCAATGCAGATGCTGGCGACGCGCCGCTTTGTTCGATCCGATAATCGAGCGGATCAGCATAATTTCAGGCGGTGAAAACGTGCGTTCACGCCCGATTTTTTCACCCTCTGGGAATTCTGGTTCTTCGTTCGAGACCCGAGCCAGATACGTGACGTCGACAGACAAAAGCTCTGCCACCTCGGTCATGGAAAAGCGCCTTGCGACACGGGTTCTAAGCGTTAAATCCCTTTGCAGCTTGGTATTCACGCTGCCCATGACACGTGTCATGTTGCGGATAAACTGTTCGAAATTGCCATAGGCCATATTAATATATCCGCGGATATAGGGGTGAAAGCAAAGCTGACGATGTCATCAAGCCGCCCGATTTAGCGACAAACTGGGCGAAGCGCAGCGGTGTTGCAACTTATTTTGTGAAATTTCCCAACGGCGCAAGTATTGTTCTAACATTCGGTACATTCCTTCTTCACGGTTCATACCCTGTGCATGCGTCAAAAATTGCGCGAATTGTTCGCCTGTTGGTGGTTTGCGCCAATGGGGCTTCCATGTAGAAAGGATGCATTTTTGAAGCGCGTCAAAACCTGCTGACGTTGTTTTATTGGCTTTTAGCTGAGTTGCTTGCGAAACGAGCTGATCCTGCAAGATGCTGACACCTAACGCATCCCAAACCCTTTTTAAGTCAGTTTGATAATCGCGCTCGATTAAAGTCTTGGGTTTGTTTTTGGCCAGAAGGTTTTTGGTTTCGGCAATCAATTCCGTGCTCGCTGGTTCTTTGAAATGGGGGAAGGGGGCTGCTTTTGCCAAATCAGACCATTTGGAAAATACAGACACTAACTTGGGTGATCCATCGGATTTCTCAGAGACCGTGATTGTAGTATTGGTTTTATGTTTATGGTTTTTAGAGTTTACTCTGCGTTCAACAGGCTGAACGCTGCATTCATCTTTTTGAACATCCCTCGGAGCCGCGCCAGCTCCCAGTTGGTTGCGCCAGTTTTGCCAGAAAGTTACACAATACTTGAGACGGTAGTTATACCCATTCGCCATTTTCTGGTTGACGGTTGCAAGCAGATCCAGCTCTCGAAGTTCGGTGATATAACCCGATATCGCAGCTTTGGAGCGACCAATGCGCTCACTTAGTTGCCCGAGAGAGGGCCAGCACTCACCGATGCGATTTGCCATGCGGCACAGTTCGACCAGCACGCGAAACGCGCCGGGCGACATGTCTATGTCCATGACATCAGAGGGCAAGGCTACAAATCCTTTTGCGGGATCAAATTCGTATGAAAACGCCATAATTTTCCTGTTCCCCGCAGCGTATTACTTGCGGTGATTCTGGCATTCTGCTATCAAAGGCGTAGGAAAACGCGATAGCTTATGCTGTTCGTTTCACGGGCTTTGAAAGGTTGCCGCCTTTCAGAGCCCGTTCTTTTTAGTCGGTACGGCTGTGGTTAACTCATGATCTCTGTCCTTGCTCGATGACAGATACGCTTGCGCAATCCACCAAAGTGGCTTTGTTTGGTCGCGCAAGGGAAATGTACCTGCTATGATGCATCCGTCCCAGAAAAGGGGCGTTGCGGTTTCCTGTGTGTCTGCCTCTGGGACCGATTCTGATCCCTTATACGTTGTATTATGACACGATATGGCGCGAAAACCATGTTTAAAGCAAGAGATACTATGGTTTAGCGCGGGTTAGGGTGAAGAGATTTTCAACTAAGGCTTGAAAACCCAGCGATAACGCACTGAAAATTAAGGAAAACCGTTCCAGAGTTCAAAACTGCGAAAAGGCCAGGCGGAAAGGTGAAATCAAGACATTCAAACGCGGATCGGCGAATCGCTAGGGGATGTCGCGCCTTGCGCTTGGCTTTGGGCCGTGGTGCAGTGCTGCAAGTGCAGGAGAAAATGAATGACAAAGACCGTCGATTTGAATGCGGACATGGGCGAAAGTTTTGGCGCTTGGGCGCTTGGGAATGATCGTGCGCTTTTGGATATTGTGACGTCAGCCAATATCGCTTGCGGGTTTCATGCCGGTGATCCTGATGTGATGGCACAAACAATGAAGTTGGCCGTTGAAAAAGGCGTCGGCATCGGCGCACACCCCGGTTTTCCGGATCTGCGTGGATTTGGGCGCTATCGCGTGCATCTCCCCCTAAACCAGCTTGCCAATGCCGTGCGCTACCAATTGGGGGCGGCGCAAGCGATGGCAAAGGTAGCGGGTGGCCATGTGCGCCATCTGAAACTTCACGGGGCGCTGGCGAATATGTGCGCAGAGGACGCGGACATGGCGGACGCCTGTTACAGCGCCGCGCTAGAGATTGATCCCGAGATCATCATTATGGTGCTTGCGGGAACGCAGCAGCAGGCCGTTGTCGAAGAGTTGGGCTGTGCCTATGCTGCGGAGATTTTCGCAGATCGGGCGTATAATGACGATGCAACTTTGGTCGATCGCGCATTGCCCGGTGCGGTGATCCATGACGCTACCTTTGCGGCTGAGCGTATGGTAAACATGGTGAAAGCCGGGGCAATTTTGGCTGAAAGCGGTAAGCGGATAGAGACGCGCATTGATACGATTTGCATGCACGGAGACACGCCTGAAGCAGTAGAGATTGCGCGTGCTGTAAGAGTGGCGCTTGAGGGTGCCGACATCACGGCAAAAGCGTTTCCGCATGCATGAGGCAAACCCGTTTTGGGAAGAGTTTGCGAGTTCGGTTTTTGGCACTCAGACGACGCAATATCAAACCACAGACAAAGGGTATCTGCCGTCGTTCTACCGCACATCCGATCTGGCGGAAGCGTCGGTTGGCTTGGCGGGGGCCGCTTTGGCGCGATACTGCGGCTGCGGAAGCACTGCAGCCATCGTAGATCGTAGGCTTGCATCGCTTTGGTTTGATATGACCTTGCGCCCCGATGGCTGGGACGTTCCATCGCTTTGGGATGCGGTCGCGGGGGACTATCAATGTGCCGACGGTTGGATACGACTTCACACCAACGCGCGTCATCATCGTGATGCAGCGTTGAGCGTGCTGAAGGTCGAAGTCGATCGCGATGCGGTCGCGAAGGCCGTGTTGCAATGGCAGGGCAGCGCGCTGGAAAATGCGGTCGTGTCAGCGGGTGGATGCGCAGCGTTCATGCGGAGTTCTGAAGACTGGACGCGCCATCCGCAGGGCAGGGCCATCGCGGCACAACCTTTGGTACATTGGCTTGATGATGGGGTATGCCAAGCACAAAAGCGGCCCAATGGTATGACCCTAAGTGGGCTTAAAGTTCTGGATTTGACCCGCGTTCTGGCCGGGCCTGTTGCGACACGTTTTCTTGCTGGGTTCGGGGCTGAAGTCTTGCGCATTGATCCGCCGTTCTGGAATGAACCCAGCGTTGAAATGGAAGTCACACTTGGCAAGCATTGCGCAGGTCTTGATCTGCGTGAACAGGCGGATGTCCAGCACCTGAAAGAGCTGATGCAAGAGGCGGATGTTTTCGTGCATGGCTACCGCGCCGATGCCTTGGAAAATTTGGGATTGGGTGCGGATGTGCGCCGTGCGATCAATCCGAACATGATTGATGTGTCGCTGAATGCCTATGGGTGGACCGGTCCTTGGGTCACGCGACGTGGATTTGATAGTCTGGTACAGATGAGTTGTGGGATCGCTGCGTTTGGGATGGATGAAACAGCGGGTGCGCGTCCCGTACCGTTGCCTGTTCAAGCGTTGGATCATGCAACGGGTTATCTGGTTGCAGCCTGTATTCTGGAAGCTTTGTCTAAACGTGCAGACGGTCAGTTAAGATCAGCGAAAGTATCGCTGGCGCGTACGGCACATAGTTTGATGCAGCATCGTTGCGCGCGCGAAACGGTTGGAGCGATCGTCCAGCAGCCAAGTGATTTTGACGCGCGGGTAGAAGCGACGGGGTGGGGCCCTGCGCATCGCGTGAAAGCGCCGGTTGTTGTTGCGGGTCAGAAGATGCAATGGCCCATTGGTGCGGGACCACTTCGAAGGCACGCGGCGCGGTGGCAAAGCTGAGTTTCAAAAAAGGTGTTAGACGTCCTTTGCGATCCAGGACGGCGCGATTGGTTTGACATCAAGTTGCACGTCTTGCTCAGCAGGTGTGTGAGCTTGGGCGCAGAGTTGGTCGAAAGCGCAAGCCACTGGTTTATAAAAGTGCTAGCCTGCGACGCGAGACCTGGTCACGTTGGGACAGGGATTGTTCTTCCTGATAAGACATGCGCACGAAGTCAATGTGATCGGTCGCTGCTGTCGAAGCGCGTTCTGGTTCACCGTTTACAATAGCGTTGAAAATTTCGTGGTGCTGGGCGTGCAATTTTTCGCCCGTGCCGTCCATCGCACGCAAGAACGTGCGATTATAAAACAGGTTCTGTCGCGTCAGCGCATAGATTGATGCCATCGTATGGACCAACAGCGAGTTATGGCTGGCATCGATAATCGCAGAATGGAAACGGATATCCGCATCCTGTGAGGCGGCCATGTCATTTGATTTATGCGCAGCGTCCATGTCCGCCACGATCCGCGTCAGGATTTCCTTGTCCGCGTTGGTTGCGCGCCGTGCGGCGAGATCGGCGGCAAAGCTTTCCTGCACCGTGCGGAATTCGAGGTAAGAAATAAATGCACTTTGATGGCGCGAATAAAGCGAGATAAGAGCAGGGGACATCGCAGTGCCAACGAGCGGAGCTATAAACGCCCCTTCACCATGGCGTACCTGGATCAATCCGTTTTCTTCCAGCTCTTTTAACGCTTCGCGCACTTTGGGGCGTGACACGCTCATCTGTTCTGAAAGATCACGTTCGGACGGTAGTCTGCCACCGTCACGCAAAATTCCGTTCAGGATAAGTGTTTCAATCTGGTTCACAATCGTATCGACGACGGATGTGTGATCAACGGGTTCAAAAACCGAGCTTTGCATAACAACAACCAACCTCTCTTAGATGGCTTGTATCATTTACCAATGAAGGAATCACTAGTTATCTACATGCGCCGTATCTTCAACCCTTCAATGCGCAATGGTAAATAAAATTATCCAATTTTCGCACGTCGTTGAGCGGTACAATGTCTGAAAGGGTATTGTCAGCACGTTAGCTTAGATTGCTGTTTTGTTTATTTAATATTTCAATATAGCTACTTTTTGAGATGAATTTGTCCCCGCATCTTTTG
>CBFIGL010000051.1:0-9491 GCA_965662135.1 Planktotalea sp.
ATGAATATATTTTTTCACCATAGGCCGTGCAGTAGAAATATGCGTCACCAGCGTCACCAGGGAGCGTTTTGGACTTGCCCGCGGTGGCCCCTCCCTACAGCGGACTTGGCCCCGCCTACGCTGAGGTGTGCTTAATGCATGACGATCGGTATGAGTGGAGACTGTATTTCTAGAGCCGACATTCATACGTGAAGCAGCGAATGGCCGTAGAGAGCCCACTGTGTGAGTCCGGTTTTCATGCTCCGTGCGTTCGCGGCGTGGGAAGTGCTGCGGTAGCGTAAAGCGGTGCTCTAGGGGCAGCGGGAAAAGCGGCCATTCGTGCAGAGTTCCGCAGGGATCAAAGATCGAATTTACACACTGCGGACAAAATGAGCTTTTGATGAGCGATTTGAATGGTCGCTTTTGCCTCTTAAGTTTGCAGCGGCAAGTGGCACAGGGAGGAAAAAACTTCCTTGCGTTTGCTGAAACACAAACTCCAATTAGGATTGTGACAGACAATCACAATCCTAATTGGGTATCCACAGCCTCGAAGGGTGCCAGTATCGTTCATTCAACATGTTACTAGTCGCCACTACGGAAAGTTACATCGTGCAAATGTTGCTTGATACCTGAAAAAATAACGCGAATTCTTGCTGCTCAGAACGGGCGGAACAGAAAGTTCTCCCCCCAACCACACCTCAAGTCGTGTAAAGTCCAGCAGTTTTACCACGCAATGCAACAAGGGACAGGACGGTATCAATGGTTGGCGTTGGCGTGCCGGTCACACGGCCAAGTTCTTTTACAGAGCCCACGAGCGCGTCGATTTCCATCGGGCGACCTTGATCAAGGTCTTGCAGCATGGATGTGCGGTGTGCCCCTACGTCTGCTCCGCCTTTAATCCGGCGGTCCACATCGACAGGGAATTTAACGCCAAGCTTTTCGGCAATCGTTTGTGCCTCAAGCATCATGTTACGGGCAACCTCGCGCGTGCCAGCATCCGTGCACAACACATCAAGGGTTGCGTGGGTTAGCGCTGAAATCGGATTGAACGACAGGTTGCCCCAGAGCTTCACCCAGATTTCATCGCGGATTTTTGGCCTAACAGGAGCCTTGAGACCAGCAGCGGTAAGTACCTTTGACAGGGCCAATGCGCGCTCCGATTTCGAACCATCCGGCTCCCCCAATGAAAATCGGTTGCCTTCGATATGTTTCACGACGCCTGGCGCGACCACTTCGGCGGCTGGGTAGACCACACAGCCCAAAACGCGGTCCGGTCCAAAGCCGTCCCATTGGGCGTTTCTGGGATCAACACTTTCCAATCTTGTGCCTTCAAGAGCCCCGCCATTCTTATGGAAATACCACCATGGCACCCCGTTCACCCCAGATACAATCGTGGTGTGGTCGCCAATCAGCGGCTTCATATAGGGCACAACCGCAGGAACAGAATGCGCCTTGAGCGTGACTATCACGTAGTCCTGAGGCCCAAGGTCGGCAGCATTATCGGACGCGGTGACCTTTACGGTCGTCTCGCCGCCCTCTTCAATCAGGCGCAACCCGTTCTCGCGCATCGCCTTGAGATGCGGGCCGCGCGCCACAAGGCTGACATCCGCACCCGCTTGGGCGAGTTTTGCACCCATGTATCCGCCAATGGCACCTGCGCCAAAAATACAAATCTTCATTGCGTACTCCTTAACCCAAGCCCAGTTTTTCGGCCAAACCTATGCGTTGAAGCTTGCCCGTCGCCCCCTTGGGAATTTCATCAAGGACCAGAATTTTGCGCGGCACCTTAAAGGCGGCCAACCGTTCGCTTGCAAAATCGCGGATCTCGCGGTCGGTGGCGCTTTGACCTTCTTTCAAGACAACAGCCGCAGCCACGTCTTCGCCCAGTTTGGCGTGTGGGACTGCGAACGTCACGCATTGCCCAACGGCGGGATGATCGGACAGAATGCCATCCACTTCGAGCGGGCTGATCTTTTCACCACCACGGTTGATGATTTCTTTCAAGCGGCCTGTGAGGGACAAAAAGCCGTCCTCATCAAACATCCCTTGGTCGCCTGTGCGAAACCAGCGCTTGCCTTCAGCTTCAAAGAAGTTTTTCTCATTTGCCTCTGGGTTCGCTTCATAGCCGGGGGTGACATTCGGACCGGAAATGGAAATTTCACCGACACCATCAATCAGGCGGTTATCGATTTCGTGGGCGATGCGTACTTCGGGGCCTGCAGGCAGACCCACCGCACCGGGTTTCTGGTGGCCCGGTTCGATCGGGTTGCAGCACATCTGATGCGCAGCCTCGGTCATGCCGTAGGCTTCGACTACGGGCGCACCAAAGGTATCGGCCAATTGGGTCATCACAGGACCGGGAAGCGAAGAAGACGAGGATCGCAAAAAGCGCAAGCGGGCATTTTTAATAATGTCCACATTGCGCGGCGCGCGGGCCAGAATGGCCTGATGCATCGTGGGCACAGCTGTGTACCACGTTGGGTCGACCCCTTCGAGCCAGCCGTAGAATTTAAGCGCATCAAAGCCCGGTGCGCAACTGATCGAAGCCCCAGCCGCGAGCGACCCACTGACGGCGGCGATTAGGCCGTGAATATGGAACAACGGCATGACGTTGAGGCAAACATCATCGGCGGTCAAAGCGAGAGAAGCGCTGACGTTTTGCGCTGAGGCTGCAATGTTGGATTGCAACAGTGGCACGATCTTGGGGCGCGATGTTGTGCCAGAGGTGTGCAGGATCAGGGCGACATCATCGGCGGTTGGCGCTGTGTCTGGCGCGCGGCCCTTAGCAGACGTGGAAAGCGAAAAATTCCCCGCGGGTTCGGTCGGGGTTAACTCAATCACCGTCATGTCATACCCATCAGCTGCGACGCGCGCGGGTCCGTCGTACCCAGCCTCAACAATAATCGCGCGCGCTTTGAGGTCCTCGAGGTAGAAGGCAAATTCGTCTTCTTTGTACGCAGGGTTCAACGGAGCTGTGGTTGCAGATTGCGCCACTGTGATGAAGGCTGCGGCCATTTCAGGCCCATTGGGCAAGACGATCGCAACACGATCGCTTGCGGAAATTCCGGCACCGCGCAGTGCCGCGCGGACGTCTTGCGTCAACGTCTTTAGGTCGCCGTAGGTCATCCAATCGCGACCAGGGGCACCGATGGCGTTAGCGGTGTCGGGATGCGACTTGATCAGGTCTTCTAGTCTTTGCATGGGGTGTCTTTCGATTTGGTTCATGTTCTCGGAACGCAATAGCTTGGTTTAAAACTAGTGCACAATTCGGTCTTAGGCCACCTTCCGTTTGCGGCGCAGCAGCTTGAAGGCAGGCAAAAGAATTAGGAAGATCGCGATCACAGTGATGGGTCCTGCGATCGGTCTTGTGAAGAAAATTGACGGGTCGCCTGACGACAACAGCAAAGACTGGCGCAGTGTCGGTTCAGCAATGGGCCCAAGGACAATCGCCAGAACTGCAGGGGCGAGGGGGTAGTCGAACTTACGCAAGAAAAATGCTCCAAGCCCGAAAACAACGATCAACCAAAGGTCGTGCATGCTACGTGACGCAGCAAAGCCACCGACGATAGATAACACAAAGATCAGTGGTGCAAGAATGGTGAAGGGCATGCGCAGCATCCACACAAACAGTGGGATAAAAGCGAGGTTGATCAAAACGGCAGCAAAGTTAGAGATGTAGAATGACCCAATCAGGCCCCACACGAATTCGCTTTCATCGATGAACAGGCGCGGACCTGGCGTTAGGCCCCACATCACCATTCCTCCGAGCAAAATGGCTGTTGTGGGTGAGCCCGGAATACCAAGAGTGAGCATCGGTAGCATAGATCCGGTAGACGCAGAATTGTTAGCGGCCTCAGGTGCTGCAACGCCATCAGGTGAACCATGCCCATATTCTTCGGGCGTTTTGGAGATCATTTTTGCGACGCCGTAAGACATAAGTGAGCCTGGCGTGGCTCCGGCAGCGGGTAAAACGCCAACGAAGAAGCCAAGGATCGAGCCGATCCAAGTGCCTTTCCAGCCTCTGCGCACCGCTTCTTTCGCATCTGAAACAAGACCTTTTGCGGTCATTTTGGGATTGGTGGTTGTGACTTCACCACGCGTTTGCTCAATCGTCCAGATCATCTCTCCGATGCCATAAACACCGATGGCCAGCACGATGAATCCGATTCCGCGAATGAACCCTTGGATGTCAAAGAGGACAAGCCGTGGTTCGCCGGAAATTGTGTCAAACCCAACAGTCGCTAGCACCAAACCAAAGCAGATCGAAAAGATCGTTTTTGGAATATCATCGCCGCCCAAACCGACAAACGTTGCAAACGCCAACAGCATAAGCGCGAATATTTCGGGCGGACCAAAATTAAGCGCGACAGTGGCAAGCAGAGGGGCAAACAGTGTGAAGAAAATCGTTGCAACCGTTCCACCCACAAAGGAAGCAAGTGCGGCTGTGACCAGTGCAAGGCTGGCCCGCCCTTGCAGCGCCAAAGGCCTGCCGTCAAAGGTGGTCGCAACAGCTGTCGACGCACCCGGTATGCCCAAAGCAACCGACGAAATCGCGCCGCCGTACATGGCGCCGTAATATATCGCGGCAAGAAAAATAATTGCCGAAGCGGGGGGGACAAGAAACGTGACTGGCAAGAGGATAGCCACGCCGTTCACAGACCCCAAGCCCGGCATAGCCCCGATAAACAGCCCAACCGTGACTCCGATCAGGATCAGTCCAAGGTTGATCGGTTCAAGCGCTGTTAATACGCCACCGGCAAGAAAAGAAAGAACTTCCATGATGATCCTCGGCTTCGGGCTGGGTCAGTAAATGATGTCGTACATCATGTCGAAAAATGGCTGCGTGAAGGGCAAACCTTGTGGCATCGAAATCTGCATCGCACCCTCAAAGAAGAAGAACAAAAGCACTGGCACGAACACAGCGAGGCCTAGCGTCAAAAGCCACGAATGGCGCCCCAAAAACCTAAGATAATACACAAGGAATATTCCGACCGCTCCATACATCGATACGATTGAAATCAGCGCGACAAATCCAACAACGCCGCCGCCAACATGCAAGACAGTGAGCCAGCCAAAAGCATCCATAAGTGGTTCGTTCGAAACCGAGGCTGGGCTTTTACCGCGCCACCAATTCCATGCGATGGCACAGCAGCTGAGCAGCATCCCGACGGACAACCAGAAGGGCCAAAACCCGCCACCAGGTCCTTGGCCGCGCAAGTAGCCGATAGGCAGCTCGGCGCTCTTCCACATCAGGTATAAAGAAAAGAGGGCAAGGAACCCTGCGAGTGATATTTCACCTTGGCGCATCTCTGCCCCCTTTCTGTTTGTTGGACTTAGCCGCCAATTTCGGACAGCAGCCTGCGATGGTTTTCAACCTGCGTTGCCCAATAAGCGCGTGTTTCGGCCTCGTTCATTGGAAGCGGAGACAGGCTCTCTGAGACAAGGTAAGACTGCCACTCTTCGCCTTCATAGACCTTACCAAAGACGTCGCGGTAATAGGCTGCGGCTTCGTCCGACATACCCGGTGCCCCTACGATGGCGCGCTGGTTATAGTAAGAGAAGTCATGTCCCATTTCCTTGATCGTTGGCACATCCGGATAGGCGTCCATACGTTCGTCCGAGAAGGCCAGAAGTGGCACGAAATCGCCTGCTTCATAAAATCCCTTGGCTTCTGCGGGGTTGTTGACGGTTGCCATGATCTGCTGACCCGCAAGATCTTTGGCCACAGCACCGCCGCCATCATAGGGGATGTATTTGATATCAAGGTCATAAACACCGGACATATACGCGATAACGATGCTGTCTTCCTGACCAGCCCCCGTACCGCCCATCACGTATTCACCGTCCATCTCGCGTACCTTTGCAAGGTAGCCGTCAAAATCTGTGATGCCGCTGTCTTTGTGAACCCAGAGCACGAAAGGATCCACGCCCATCATTGCGATTGGTGTGAAGGTTTCAACATCAATTCCCAGACCTCCCTGGCGGATCGGGGTTGTGTAGAACGAATTCAGTGTAACCATCAGCGTGTGATCTGCGTCGCGCGCACCATTGAGATGCAACAGCGCTTCTGCACCAGACCCGCCACCACGATTTGTCGGTACCAGCGGACGGTTGGTTAGATCATTTGCCTCAACAACAGATTGCACAAAGCGGGCGATCTGGTCGGCGCCGCCGCCTGCTCCGGCCATGATCGTGAAATCAATCGGGCGTGTTGGTTGCCAGTCTTGAGCAAGTGCTGTCATTGGCAAAGTTGCAAGAGTACTGCATGCAGCAAGTCCTAAAAATAGTCTCTTTGTCATTTTCATTGTGTATTCCTCCCATTAAGAGTCCGGATGCCCGGACCATTGGTTTCCAAGTTTGTGCGACGCACGCCTCTCTGGGTGTTTTGCCGCTGTCGTTATCTTCGGTCGTGCAGAGGGCTCAATGTGCCATCAAGATTGGCATGTCTGTTCGGTCTATGATGCGTTCTGTGTTGCCCCCGAATAACATTTCAGTTTCGTGGCTGTGGCTGTACGCGCCGATGATCAAAAGACTGGCACCGATGTCTTTGCAGGTATCCAGAAGGCCGTTTGCGGGATCTTTGCCCTCAAAGGGTACAACGTCAGCAGCCACGCCGCGCAACGCGTAGTAGGCGACCAATGCATCCACTTCGGGACCATGGGATTGCACCTTGCCGCCGGCTAAAATGCTGACACGCTTGGCTTTGTGAACAATATCCAGCGAGGATGCGACGGCACGGGAAGCAGGCAGCGATCCATTCCAACCAACCGCAACATGCTGGGCAAAGGTTTCGTCCGGTTGAAGCTGAGCAGGGCAGATCAAGACCGGTCGTCCCGCGCCGTAAAGTGCGGCCTTCAGGGAACTTTGACCTAAGTTGCGCTCGCGCTGAGGTTTCGGAAGGACAATAAGGTCTGTCAGACGGCCAGCATGTTTTACCACATCCGCCATGCGCCCTTGTTCCTCCAGAAACGTACAGGTCGCCATTCCTTCTGCGGCAGCATCTTCGCTTAGGCCGAATTCACGGGCCAAACGGTGCAATATACTGCGCAGGTGGTCTTCTTGACGGTTCGCAAGCTCGCTGGCCTGCTCCATCATCACTTTGCGCGCGAAGTCGTTCAGCGGAATACCTTGCGGCATCAAATCCTTTGCCTGCGCCCGACAATGGACGACGTTGACCTGTGCATCATGGGTTTTCGCAAGCTCTGCCGCGTGAGCGAGAACCGTTGCGACCATGCCATCGCCGCGCACCGGTACTAGAATTGATTTGATCATTGCCAACCGCCTCCTGTGCGTCGCTGCACATCTTCACGCTCTATTTTTCACCTCGTGTCGAGTTCGGCTGGCTAGGCGATCTCAACTGGTCCTAATCTACTTGTCTGCGTAATTTTATTTCGTCAACTACTTTTTTTTTGAAATATATGTTCAGGACCATTTTCTTCTGTATTTATAAGCCTTTGTTCAGCATACATTTTTTCGCATTCCATTGTATACCGCGACTTCGCAACACCGAAAGGCGGTCTACAGATCTCAGACCGTAAGAATCAGCGCACTCGCCAAGGGCGAGTCGTGTGAGAGTTTGTATGTATGCTGTGGTCCGATGCGCGTTTTGAGGCTGAACACGTCTAATTACAACCTGAAGAACAACGCCTCAGGCCCTATCTCTCACCACGATAAGACCTCATAAACTTGGCGACCCGGTTGCAAATCTGCAAAAGCGTCAGACATCTGCCGTGACCACGTGATCAGTCAAAAAGACCAGCATCTCTTGGAGCGGTCGGTCCTCAGCAAATAGTGTCGTTTATATTTTGGTCCGCTAGTTCTGCGGGCCGACAAGTGTCACGCCAACACTGCCGATCCCCTCGATCACAACGTCAACCATCATGCCAGCCTTGACCGGACGCGCACCAATCGACGTCCCGCAGGCGATCAGATCACCGGGATTTAGGGTCATGTCTTTAGACAGGCAGCTGACTATCTGTTCAGGTGAAAGGATCATATCGGCGGCGGGATAAGACTGACGTTCTCGCTCATTTACCAGCACTTTGATCGTCAGATCTTTCCAGTCGACCTCGGTCTCAATTATCGGGCCTGCGACACCAAAACCATCAAAGCTTTTTGCGCGCGTCCACTGAGGAAAGGACGGATCGGCAAACAAAATATCAATTGAAGTAAAATCATTGATGCAGGTGTAACCGAAGATCGCATCGCCCGCTTGCTCCGGCGTGATGTCTTTGCAGGTCTTTCCAATCACGATTCCAAGCTCACCCTCAAACACAACCCGTCCGGCGGATGTAGGCAATGTAACCTCTGCGCCCGGGCCGCTGAGTGAGGTGTCGGTTTTGCAAAAGTATAAAGGATGCTCGGGGTGTGCCATCCCGCCCTTTTCAGCAGCCGCTTTGAAATTGTTCCAAAGGCCAATGAACTTGTCCGGAACCACAGGTGCCAGCAAAGTCAAATCATCAATCGGGATCGCTTCACCCATCACTGTAGCTGATCCAAGCGAGGCGCGCGGGTGGAGCATTTCGTCTGATACCACACCCGTCACTTCTGTCCCGTCGCGCTTTAGCCCTCGTGCCCATTTCATCTCAGCAACTCCTCAATGTCTTGTGGGCTTCGCGGCCACAGAATCTCGTTCAAGCGCACATTGCGTTATTTGCACGGCCCCAATCAATCAGTTTTCTCGAAGACCGATGTCCTTGTGTTGTTTACCCGCACGTTCCAAACTGCGAAAAGAGATTGGAAATCGGCAACGTTGATGCGTGTCGACGTAGGAGCTCCGAATGAGATGTCAATTCGAATTTCTCACCGAATAGCTGCTGCGAGTTAGAATTTTTTGGGCTGATTTCACTGGTCGATAAAACCGGGCACTGATCCTCCGCCCAGCATCTGTCGATTTGGGCTCAGCACTGACCACCGCTGCATGAGAGACAGACACCCGATTTACTATGGCGGACGGCAGGACCGTTCGCCAAAATGGCTCAGATATCTATAGGCTCGGCGATGCTCAGAATATCTTCCAGTTCGACGCCAAGGTAACAAACAGTTCTGTCAACCTTAGTATGGCCGAGCAGCAATTGGACCGCGCGTAGGTTGCCGGTCTTTCAATAAATCTGAGCTGATTTGTTCGGCGGAGCGAATGCGTGCCGTATGCGCTTGCCTCTAGGCCAATCGCAGTCACCCAGTCACGAACGAGCCGTCCATACTAACGGGTTGAGATGTGTGCGCGGTTACGCGCCAGCTGACAGATACATGCAGGTTCAACTTGCGCGGCGGCGTTTTGGGATCATTCGAACATTGCCCTTGCTGGCACGCGACGGGCTATAACTGGTTCCAATGTTATGCAATGATCTGCAATTGGTGCGTAACATTTGGATCCTCTTACATTCCTATCTCCGCAGAACAACAAGGGTCAGGTGTTTCGTCTGCGCCCCGATTGTTAGAGCCCCGCGCGGCGAAAGGGTGGTTTCGGAATGCTAAATTTTTGATCCTCGCAATGGCCGCAACCGCACAAG
>CBFIGL010000052.1:0-9255 GCA_965662135.1 Planktotalea sp.
ATGAAGTCATGACCATGCGGTTTTGCAAAGTCAAAGGCGGGATCGGAATGGCAACCGTGGGCGCGAATGCCGTCTTTATGGGCGCGCTGCCTTTCGCCTTTGTTATGCTTATCGTTCTGTTCATCCTCATCGAATTCCCGATCCTCAGTCTCGCTCTTATCTAAGGACCAAACCTATGCGCACTGTCACGAAAGACAACATCACTGACGTCTTCATGCAATACCTGTCCGAAGACACAGAGCCGCGCATGCGCGAGGTCATGGGGTTTTTATGTTTCAGGCGCACCGCCCCTTGCTGTGGGCGGAGATATGAAGCGACACTATGGTGGGCCTTTGTTGTTGGCCGAGGGTACGATCAAAGACACCATTGGAAATCCGATTGCGGGTGCAGAGCTGGATATCTGGCAAAGCGCACCCAACGGGCTTTATGCCAGTCAGGACCAAGAGCAAGACAACTATTCATTCCATGGTTTGATGACCGTTGGCGATGACGGTCGCTATGCGTTCACTACCGTAAAACCTGTGGAATACATGGTTCCTTCTGATGGACCTCTTGGAGATATTCTACGTGCTTGCGGACGTCATCCATGGTGGCCATCGCATTTGCACTACATCGTCAAAGCGCCCGGATACAAATCGTTGGTGACAGAAATTTTCCCGAATGATGATCCTTATCTGGATCACGACACTGTTTTCGGTGTCCGCAACGACTTGGTGATGGACTATGTCGAGCGCGACGCCTCTGATTTCCAAATTTCTGGCACAGTGACCAAACCGTTCTTAAGCGTTCACTTTGATGTGGTTCTGGCACCAGAATAGCAAAGACCGAATTGACACCCAAACGCCGACGCTTCTTTTGTCTGGATAGGGTAAAATAAAAGGACAGTTGTTCGCGCTTTTTAAGAGCGGAATGTCAATTCATTCAAAGTGTCTTACCAGCGGGCTGGCGGCGCGAAAGATTTCGATCAATTGGTCAATCACCTCGTCGTCTAGCAAGTCTTCGTCTGCCAAGTCTGTGCGACATCCCAATCCGATCATCTTCAGATACGCCGCTGCGGGATCGTTTTTGTCAAAACCTTCTGGAACCGCCTTTAAGGCTTTTCGCGTGACGATCCCGTCTGGAAAAGCTGCTTTGAAGTCTGCGTCTTTCAGAAGATCGTCGAGACCTTTGTGGTCTTCCACCAAACGTGTGCGCAGTTTGGCGAGTGCGTCTTTAGAAGGCTGGAACAAACCAGCCCCTGCATGGCAGTTGCCAGGTTCGATATGAAGGTAATAGCCGACCTTTTCATACGGGTTTGAAGCGTTTGCAAAGACATCAATATCCGTCCGATATAGTCCCGAGCCTTTACGATCTCGGGGCTCTTGGAAAAACTTTGTGTAGCTTTGCCGCGGCTTGAACTTTGCCTCTGCTACGTTGTGATCAAAGCGATCCGCGTAATCATGTAGCGTTGTTGCGATACCTGTGAAGTTGCGCAAGGCGTCATCGCGTTCTTCGCGATGCGCGTCTGCCCAGACTTTTCGGTTGTTTTGGGCAAGCTCTGTCAGAAATTCAAATGTCTCTGGTTCAACCATGTCGGACGATCCTCGCTTGCATCTTGTCGACTGTGTATTGGTATCGTCGCTGCGTCTTTGTAAGATTATTTAAGGCGAAGGGCCATGTGTTTGTGTGGTCCGCGACTAAAACGACAATTTCGAATGACTTGTTAGTTCGTGTTGTTAAATGCGCTTCAGGTCATTTACACGTCTAGCAAAGAAACTACCGAAACTCGCCGCCAAGGATGGTACGTTATGCAAGAGACATGGATCACCAAATTCCAAGGCCTCAATAGATTGCCAGATGACATCAAGGCTGAACTGGAAGCGGGAAGCCAGATTATATCTGTTCCTGCGGGCACCGAAATTTTCGCACCGGGGCAAACCGCAGACAACCTTTGGTTGCTTTTGGATGGCACGGTGAAAGTGCAGCAAAAGTCCGATACCGGACGCGAAGTCTTTCTTTACCGTGTGCATGCGGGCGAAAGCTGTGTTTTGACGACGGCCTGTATGCTCGCGTTTGAGGATTACTCTGCCCAAGGAACGTCAGAGACCGACGTCAAAGCCGTAGCCATCCCGCGCAAGACATTTGACGGGTTGGTCTCGAAATCCCCGATCTTTCGGGAATTTGTCTTCACGGCGTATTCGCGCAGGATTACTGATCTGTTCACGCTGATCGACGATATTGTGTTCCAGCGCATGGATGTGCGTTTGGCGTCACGCCTTCTTGAACTTGCGGGCGATAGTGATCTTGTTCGTGCAACCCATGCGGTTCTGGGTACAGAACTGGGCACGGCAAGGGAAGTTGTCTCGCGAACGCTTTCGGAATTTCAGCGCCGTGGCTGGGTCGAACAATCGCGCGGTGAAGTGCGCATTATTGGGCGTGAAGGGCTAGAGCGCCTTGTTAAATCGTCCGGGATTCAAACTTAAACAAAGCGCGCTGTGACTTAGTCACCAAAGTTGCGCACCGCACTGTGCAAATGTCGTCCCAATGATTCTGATTGGAGAACGACATGAATACGAACATGGGGAAATTTGACCGCGCGGGCCGTTTGGTGATTGCTGCGGTGCTTGCATTTATCGCACTCGGAACATCCGTTTTGGGCGGTGGGCTATTGTTCTGGCTCGCCTTGGGTATTGCGGCGATTTTCACGCTGACTGCTTTCGTCGGTAATTGCCCACTATATAGCATTGTTGGTCTCAAGACCTGCCGAGACTGCTGATGATCGAGACAGCATTTACACCTTGGGCATCGCTTACAGGCGGTGTTTTGATTGGTATTGCCTCAACGCTTTTGATGTTGACGCTTGGTCGGGTTTTGGGCGCAACGGGCGTTCTTGCGGGTTTGTTTCAGTCGTCAACACGCGATGATTTCGCATGGCGTGCAGCGCTTTTGGCAGGGATGGTGACAGGCCCTTTGGTTGTCTGGATCGCCACAGGTTCTATGCCTGCTGTGCAGGTGCCAACGTCGACGACGGCGTTGTTGGTTGGTGGCATGATTGTCGGGCTTGGCGTCACCTTTGGTGCTGGCTGCACCTCGGGTCACGGTGTGTGCGGTATGGCGCGGCTTAGCCCACGTTCAATTGTTGCGACAATGGTCTTCATGGCGTTCACATTCGCCACCGTTTTTGTCACCCGTCATCTGATTGGAGTGTGATCTCATGAAAATTATTTCAACTTACTTGGTAGGCGTCATCTTTGGCGTCGGCATTTCTATCTCTGGCATGGCAAATCCGGCTAAGGTTCTGAACTTTTTTGATGTTTTTGGCACTTGGGATCCGTCTTTGATACTGGTCATGGGCGGTGCATTGGTCACGACGTTCATTGGTTATAAGCTGGTTTTCGGGCGCAATGCTCCTGTGTTCGAGGGTCGTTTCAACGTGCCAACTTCACGTTTGATTGACGCCAAGCTTGTCGGAGGATCTGCTGTTTTCGGGATCGGTTGGGGCATTGCCGGTTTTTGCCCCGGCGGCGCGTTGCCAGCCCTTGGAACTGGTCGTTGGGAAGTTTTCGCATTTACCCTAGCTTTGCTGACGGGAATATTTCTAGCGCGTGCGTTGATGGCGCTGGGCCTGAATAAGGCCACTACATGATCAATCTATCCACATTCGCGGCCACGATTTTGGGGGCATTTGTTGTTGTCACCCCTGTGCTGGCGCAAGAGAATATCGGCCACGGGCATACAACACATGACATGGTGAACATGCCCGGGCTGCAAGGGGACAATGCGAGCGCCGAGGAAAGCCAAGAGCTTGCGATCCTGTTTCAGAATTTCGACACGCTCTCGCGGGAAGTCGAAAACCTGCCCAATGGAATTCGCACTGTCACACGATCGTCGGATCGTGCCGTTATGGATGCATTGGTCAACCACACGGTTGGCATGATTGAGCGTGTCTGGCTGCTGGATGATCCCCAAATCCGTATTCAAAGCCCGACTTTGGATGTGTTTTTCCTGCGTGGGAAAGAAATTCTGTCAGAGGTTGATTTGCAAGATGACGGCCTTGTCGTCGTGCAAACCTCTTCTAATCCTGAAGTGGTGAAAGCGCTGCAAACCCATGCGGCAGAGGTTACGGAAATGGTAGAGCGCGGCATGCAGGCCGTGCACGAAATGATGATGAAGCAGGGGCGCTCGCACTAAGCAGGGCACTGCAATCACAGCAAAGGAAAGCAAATGACTGAATATCCTGTGAACATGGACCTTAAACCAGACGTGCAAGCGTTTTTTGATAAAGCGACCAACACGATCAGCTACATCGTCAAAGATCCTGCGTCTAACGCCTGCGCCATTGTCGATAGTGTAATGGATATAGACTACGCGGCTGGCCGTATCACGTTTGATCACGCGGATGAATTGATCCGCCAAATCGAAACTCAGGGGCTTAAACTGGAGTGGATCATCGAAACTCACGTCCATGCGGACCACCTAAGTGCAGCGCCGTATATCCAAGGCAAGCTGGGTGGTAAAATCGGTGTTGGTTCCAAGATCACTGTGGTTCAGGACGTGTTTGGCAAGGTCTTTAACGAGGGAACCGAATTCCAGCGTGACGGCAGCCAGTTTGATGCGCTCTTTGAAGAGGGCGACACGTATATGATTGGCGAAATGCAGTGCTTCGCCATGTATACGCCGGGTCACACACCAGCCTGCATGGTGCATGTTATGGGCGACGCGGCCTTTGTCGGGGACACGTTGTTTATGCCTGATGGTGGCTCCGCGCGTTGCGATTTCCCGGGGGGCAGTGCCGAAGAACTTTATGAGTCCATCATGAAAGTGCTGGCCTTGCCGGATGATACACGTTTGTTCATGTGCCATGATTATGGGCCGAACGGGCGTGACATCGCGTGGGAAACCACGGTGGCTGAGGAAAGAGAGCACAACATCCACGTTGGCCGCGGCAAGACGAAAGAGGATTTCGTCAAATTCCGCACGGAACGCGATGCACAGCTTGGGATGCCCAAACTTATTATTCCGTCTCTGCAAGTGAATATGCGCGCCGGAGAAGTGCCGACGGACGCAGATGGCAACCCGATGCTCAAGGTGCCGATCAATGGATTGTAAGGTACAGACAATGAGAGCGACACTCGCAACATCTGTGCTTTTGACTTTGAGCGCACCGATCTGGGCCGAAAGCCAACAGCCCGGTGCGCATTTTATTACCAGTTGGGACATGAACGGCGACGGCGCTGTTAGTCTTGAAGACATCAAAACGCGGCGCGCTGACGTGTTTGCAGCATTTGATAGCGATGAGAATGGTGTGCTGGACGCCGATGAATACGTCTTTTTCGATGAGGCCCGTGCCAACGACATGAAGGCCAACGGTGGTCATGGTGCAGGTAGCGGAATGCGCCGAGCGTCAGACGGTATGACCCTCGCTTTCAACGATGCAGACGCAAATGGCGGTGTTTCCCGAGAGGAATTTTTGGCCGCTTCCCAAGGCTGGTTTACCTTGCTCGATCGCAATGCGGACGGGTCCGTTACATTTGCTGACTTTGCTCGCCAATAGGATATAGCTTCATGGATTTGAAACAGATCACTGCCAAATTTTCAGTCAGCCCACAGATCACCGCAAGTGATATGGCCGAGATCAAGAAAGCTGGTTTTCGCGCGATTATTTGCAATCGTCCTGACGGCGAGGGGGCAGATCAACCTTCTTTCGAGGAAATCGAGATAGCGGCCAAAAGCGCCGGGATCGACATCTGCTATGTGCCTATTCAATCGGGCATGATTCGCGATGAAGATGTTCAAGCGTTCAGTGCGGCTTTGAAGGATGTCGCGCGTCCTGTATTGGCGTATTGCCGGACCGGCACGCGATCCGCGACGCTGTGGTCTTTTCATGAAGCCAAAAAGCGGCCAATGCCAGAGATCCTTTCAGCGACCAAGTCAGCCGGCTATGATATGAGCGGCGTCGCGCGACGTATCGCCAACGGTGGTAAAACGCCTACCGATACAGGTGATGCGCAATTTGATGTGGTTATTGTTGGCGCAGGTGCGGGCGGCATTTCTGTTGCGGCAAGTTTGAAAGCGCGCAAACCTGACCTTGATATTGCTGTGATTGATCCGGCTGATATCCACTATTACCAGCCAGGTTGGACCATGGTCGGCGGCGGCATTTTCGATGCGCAAAGCACGGCCAAAACAATGGGCAGTTTGATCCCTAAAGGTGTGCATTGGATCAAGTCCGCCGTCGCCGCGTTCGAGCCGCAAAATAACGCGGTTATTCTGGATGGCTGCCGCGTAGTGAAATACGACCGCCTTGTGGTTTGTCCCGGGCTTAAACTGGATTGGGGTGCTGTTGAAGGACTTGAGGAAACACTTGGTCGCAATGGTGTTACATCGAATTACCGATATGATCTTGCGCCCTATACCTGGCAGCTTGTGAGTGACCTAAAAGAAGGGCGCGCGCTGTTTACGCAGCCGCCTATGCCCATAAAATGTGCCGGAGCGCCGCAAAAGGCGATGTATTTGTCTGGCGACGCTTGGCATCGCAATGGCGCGCTTTCGGGCATCGACATCCAGTTTATGAACGCAGGCGGTGTTCTGTTTGGAGTGAAGGATTACGTGCCCGCGTTGATGGAGTATGTGGCCAAATATGATGCGACGTTGAATTTTTTCCACACCCTTGTGGCAGTGGACGGCCCTGCAAGGAAAGCGACATTCAAAGTGGCGCAGCCGGATCAGGACGTTCGTGATGTTACTGTCGATTTCGATATGATGCATGTTTGCCCACCTCAGACGGCCCCGGACTTTATCCGCGTTTCGCCTTTGGCTGACAGCGCGGGTTGGGTCGACGTGGATCAATCGACACTGCGCCACAAGAGCTTTGACAATATCTGGAGCCTTGGTGATGTGATGAACGCGCCAAATGCCAAAACTGCCGCCGCGGCGCGCAAACAGGCACCAACCGTTGCGGATAACATCGTTGCGGACATGCGCGGGCGCTCGCCCACGTCTGCTTATGACGGCTATGGATCCTGCCCATTGACTGTCGAACGCGGGAAGATTGTTTTGGCTGAATTCGGGTATGGCGGTGTTTTGAAGCCAAGCTTTCCGTCCATTTTGCTAGATGGCACCAAGGCGACCCGAGCGGCATGGTTCCTGAAAGAAAAGATGCTGCCTCCGATCTATTGGAAGGCGATGTTGAAAGGCAAAGAGTGGATGGCAAAGCCAGAAAAGCTCACGGTGTCCTCCAAGTAAGTGAATTGTAATTTTTCTGCCAAATCGCGCGAACAGGATTTGGCAGAAATAGCTCACGGACTTTTCGGGGTTCGTGTGCGAAATAATTGAAAGCATGATAAATGATCCAATTTTCCAGATACCTGCCGGTCCTTGAATGGGGCCGCACGTATAATCGCCGGACATTTTCCAATGACATGATTGCGGCGGTCATTGTGACGATCATGCTGATCCCGCAGTCTTTGGCCTATGCGCTTTTGGCAGGATTGCCCCCCGAGGCGGGGATTTACGCTTCAATTGCGCCGATCATTCTTTATGCGATTTTCGGAACGTCGCGCGCTTTGGCCGTTGGTCCGGTCGCGGTGGTTTCGCTTTTGACCGCGTCCGCCATTGGGCAAATCGCAGAGCAGGGCACAGCAGGCTACGCCATTGCTGCGCTGACATTGGCGTTACTGTCAGGTGTTTTTCTGGTTCTCATGGGGGTCTTGCGCCTTGGATTTCTGGCCAATTTCCTAAGTCATCCAGTCATTGCAGGGTTTATTACGGCCTCTGGTATTTTGATCGCAACAAGCCAGCTTAAACATATTCTTGGCGTCAGCGCACATGGTCATACGCTACCGGAAATGTTGGGTTCTCTTGTTTCGCATTTGGGTGATATCCACTGGATCACAGTGGTGATCGGGATCAGCGCGACGGCGTTTCTGTTCTGGGTACGCAAGAATCTAAAACCTGCTTTGCTGAAAATGGGTGCGTCGCCGTTGGCCGCGGATATTATGACAAAGGCTGGACCTGTTGCGGCTGTCGTCACGACAACTGTTGCGGTTTGGCTGTTTGATCTGGGCGCATTGGGGGTTCGCATCGTTGGGGATGTGCCCCAAAGCCTGCCGCCTTTGACCATGCCGGGACTGTCGCCAGAGCTGATAGGCGCGCTGTTGATGCCCGCGATCCTGATTTCGGTGATAGGCTTTGTTGAATCTGTTTCTGTCGCGCAAACGCTTGCCGCGAAAAAGCGTCAACGCATCGACCCAGATCAGGAATTGATCGGTCTGGGTGCCGCGAATATCGGTGCTGCGTTTACAGGTGGCTATCCTGTCACGGGCGGGTTTTCCCGTTCGGTTGTGAATTATGATGCAGGGGCCGAAACGCCAGCTGCGGGGGCCTATACGGCTGTGGGCCTTGCGATTGCGGCCATGGCGCTGACCCCTCTGGTTTACTATCTCCCGACGGCGACGCTGGCGGCGACGATTATCGTCGCCGTTCTTAGCCTTGTGGATCTGTCGATCTTGCAGAAAACTTGGGGATATGCGCGCGCGGATTTCATTGCGGTCGCCGTGACGGTCTTTTTGACCTTGGGTCTGGGTGTCGAAGTGGGCGTTGCGTCTGGTGTCGGGATTTCTATTCTTCTGCATCTCTATAAAACATCGCGGCCGCATGTAGCAGAGGTTGGGCTGGTCGCCGGGAGTCAGCACTTTCGAAATATCCACCGTCATAAAGTGGAAACCGATCCAAGCCTTATCACCTTGCGGGTCGATGAAAGCCTGTATTTTGTGAATGCGCGTTTTCTGGAAGATATGGTGCAAAAGCGCGTGACAGAGGGCTGCGAAATCCAGAATGTCGTGTTGATGTTCTCTGCGGTGAATGACGTTGATTATTCTGCGTTGGAAAGCCTTGAGGCGATCAATCAGCGCTTAATCGATATGAACATAGGCTTGCATCTGTCTGAGGTGAAAGGACCGGTCATGGATCGCTTAAGTCGGTCCCGTTTTCTGGACGACTTGAATGGTCGCGTGTTCTTGTCACAATATGATGCTTGGAACGCGCTGAAACCATAACGTATGTCACCATTACCTTGGTCGTGCCGCGTGCTGTACCAAGGTCTTTTCAGCATTTGCACAACTCGATGGCTGTAGCGGTTCCGCTTAGGTCTTGTGAAAAGGCAGCGGCGCTTATGATTTCGGGACCAGCTATTGCTTCTTGGCACTTTGGGGCGTGTTAAAGGTCTTGTGATGTTCCTTAATGTTAAGCCGCTTGGCTGTTCTAGATCAAAGTAAC
>CBFIGL010000053.1:0-6791 GCA_965662135.1 Planktotalea sp.
CGCCCGGTTCGGTCTGACCTCGACGCTTTATGCGGGGTTGGGCCTGCAAGTGCTGGCCCTGCTGGTGCTGTCGCAGCTTGACCCAAGCTGGGCGGTCGGGGCGTCTGTGGTCTTTGTAATGCTGGTGCAAGGGGCGAGTGGCGTCGCCAAAGACCTTGCCAAGATGTCGTCGAAATCGGCGGTCAAACTGCTTGCCCCGACCGAGGGTGGGGGCCTGTTCCGATGGGTTGCCCTGTTGACCGGATCCAAGAATATGGTGAAGGGCGCGGGCTTTTTGCTCGGCGGGGTGCTGCTTGCGACGGTGGGGTTTGTCTGGGCCGTGCTCGGGATGGCTGCTATCCTTGCTGTGATCCTGTTGGCCATTCTGGTGGCCATGCCTGCGGGACTGCCAAAAGGGCGCAAAGGGGCGAAATTCGCGGAAGTATTCTCAAAATCGGCAAATGTGAACTGGCTTAGTGCCACGCGGGTGTTTCTGTTTGGCGCGCGCGACGTGTGGTTTGTGGTGGGCATCCCGATCTACTTTTACGCAGTGCTGTCGGATGGCACCACGGCAGGCAACCGTACTGCCTTCTTCATGATTGGAACGTTCATGGCGGGATGGGTCATTCTCTACGGTCTTGTCCAAGCCAATGCACCGCGCATCCTGCGGGCCAAGGACCGCAGCGCCGCAGATTTGATCGCGGCAGCGCGCACATGGGGCTGGGGGCTTGTGGCCGTGCCATTTGGCCTGACGCTCGCGTCCCTCATCGGAGGAGAGCCGCAACTGTTGCTGACTGTCACTCTGGTGGTCGGACTGCTGGCTTTCGGCGCGATATTCGCGGTGAATTCGTCGCTTCATTCTTATCTGATCCTGTCGTTCACACAGGCCGAGCGGGTGACGATGGATGTGGGGTTCTACTACATGGCCAATGCCGCGGGGCGGCTGGCAGGTACACTTCTGTCCGGGCTGACCTATCAGGCGGGGGGCCTCGCGCTGATGCTCGGGACCGCGACCGTTATGCTCGCCGCTTCGGCAATCATGGTGGGATGTCTCAAGCCCGAGAGCGCATAAAGAAGACGGGCGAATGCAGCCCCTATGCCCTTACATCTTGTACTGTTCTTCAAACTCGAACCCATGATCCATATGGTCCAAGCGCTGAGGCGAGAGCGCATAAGTCTGGCTTCGAAGGTAGTTCATCAGGCCTTGAGCATCATGGGAGATGGTTGCAATCGTTTCACGTGATATGGGTTTGCCGACCGCAATTTTCACGGGCTGGTCCGCGCGCCTGCCGAATTCCTTAAGCAACAGGGCGACGCGCAAGTTATAGTGAATATGGCTGGCCAACTGGAAAAGTCTCGAGTTCTGGCCATCAAAGAAGACGGGGACCACAGTCGCGTTTGATTTGGTAATCATGCGGGCCGTAAAGCGCCGCCAACTCGGATCCATGGGTCGCTGGAACGGCTTTGCCGCAGTCGATACGGTCCCGCCCGGAAAGACGCCGATTGCACCACCAGCCTTAAGAGAGCTCAAGGCCGTGGCACGTGTCTCAAGGTTGAGCTTCACCGCTTCCTTCGTCTCGTCAAAACTGATGGGTAAAACAGTCCCTGCAAGTTCGGGAGCATCCTGAAAGACGCTATTTGCCAGAATGTGAAACGCGGGCCGCCGCTTGGATAGAATATGCCCCATTACAAGGCCATCAAGAATACCAAACGGATGGTTTGCAACAATCACCAAGGGACCCTGCGCCGGAATATCCGCAAATGATCCTGATATCAGATCAAGGCTTACCCCGTAACGGCTGAGCATCACTTCCCAAAAACTGCGCCCTTGTGCGATTTCGATGTCATAATCCTGTGCGCGTTTGATGAGACCTTGCCTGCCCATGGCGTTCTCAATCAGCTTGATGACATTTTGCCCTACCCACGATTGTGCCACTTTAGCATAGGAAACCTGTGAAGGGGCCTGCTTGTCCATCCGCGCCGATCCTTGTAATACACTCGCCGAAGTTTAGCGCAGTTTCACTACAGCATTGTGACACTGCTGTTCAGTTTATGCTTTCATAGCGGTCCAGAAATGCTTCCGCGCTGAGGCTGCGGAAATCATCGAGCGTGGCCCGCAGGCGGTCATGGGGCCAATCCCACCACGCCAGCGCCATCATTCGTTCGGCAATGTCGAGGGCAAAGCGGGGGCGCATGGGTACAGCGGGGATGCCTGCAACGATCATATAGGGGGGGACATCCTTGGTCACAATTGCGCCGCCAGCGATGATGGCCCCGTGGCCGATGGTCACGTCGGGTCGAACCTGTGCGCCATGGCCGAGCCATGTGTCGTGACCAATTACTGTGCGGCGGCTGCGCCTCAGGGCGAACCAAGCGTCATCGTCACCTGCATCCTCAAAGTAATCGGCCGAGCGATAGTGAAAGTGATGCAGACTGGCTTTTTCCATCGGGTGGTCGGTCGCCCCGATCCGCACGAAGGCCGCAATGTTCGAGAATTTGCCCACGGAGGCATTGGCAATGTCGGCAAACCGGTCGCAATAGGAGTAGTCGTCCATATGGGAATGGGCCACGCGGCTGCCCCGTCCGATTTCCACATATTTTCCGAATGACGCATCTTTTATCTCGCAGTCAGGATGAACGAAGGCGGTGTCGGGTTTTAATCTGGTCTTGGTCAAAATGCGCGCTCCTCTTCAGTCCAGCGAAAGAACTTGCCAGTGTGCTCAAGCGTGACGCGCTCAGCGAGATCAATAATTCCTGCCGCAACCTCGGTTGGCGTAAGCTCGGCCTTCGCGCCGCCCATATCTGTCTGGACCCAGCCCGGATCAACAAGCACGACCGAGATACCATCAGGGTAGAGATCCGTAGCCAGTCCTTGCATGACCTTGTTTACCGCCGCTTTGGATGCGCGGTAAGAGATGCGATCAGATTTGGCATAGCCCATATAGGCCATCTGGCTCGAGATCGTCAGTATGCGGGGACTGTCGCTGCGCCGCAAATGATCGAGACAGGCCGTACTCACGGCAAGGGCCCCTGCAACATTGACGGCAAAGGTATTGGCCATGGCCGTCCAGTCCATATCTGTGGTGGGGCTGTCAGGGCCAATGATACCCGCGTTATTGATGACGATATCAATGCGCTGGTTTACAGCTGCCATCGCTTGCTCGACCTGTTTGGGGTCGCTAATGTCGAAGATAATATCGCCGCCTTGACCCGTCCGCGTTGTGCGCAAAATGCTATGTCCGCGGGTTTCTGCCTCAGCGGCAAGTGCTGCCCCAATGCCGCGATTGGTGCCTGTGATCAGGATGCATGCCATCAGTCTTTGCGTCCGATCAGCTTGCCACGCAGCCAACCCGAGAGCCAATCCATGAACATCACCATGGCGATGATCAGCACGATGTAATAGGCGACCTCTTCCCAGTCTTTTTGCGTCTGGATCGCTTGGGTAAGCATCAGCCCGATCCCGCCGCCCGTAATTGCACCGATGATCGTGGCGGAACGGGTGTTTGATTCCAGAAAATAGAGGATCTGTGCCAGCAGCACGGGAACCAACTGCGGAATCACGCCAAAACGGTAGCGTTGCAAGGGTTTGGCCCCTGTGGAGGAAACCCCTTCGATCTGTTTTTGATCGACATTTTCCAAAGCCTCGGAAAAGATTTTGCCGAAGGTGCCTGTGTCTGTGATTAGGATCGCCAGTGCGCCCGTCAACGGGCCGGGGCCAAAGGCGCGGGCGAGTACAACCGTCCAGATTAAAGCGTCGACACCGCGTACAAAATCGAACAGGCGGCGTGTTGCTGCGCGCAGGATCATAATTGGTGAAAAACGTTTTGCTGCGAGAAAGCCCAGCGGCAGTGCTATGATGGCAGCGCCCATAGTGCCCAGAAACGCCATCAGGATTGTCTCGCCGATGGCCCAAGCCACGTCCTTGTGGCGCCACATGGCGTTGTTCCACCAATCAGAAATCGCGCCCGAGATGTTTGATCGCACAGGGTCCACACGCTCACCGAACAGGATCGTTGAAAGGCTTTGGCCGTGGTAAGGGCTGTCGAGAGTGAACCAGAACAGCTCCCAACCTGGGAAGTAGTTGAAAACCTCGGTGCGAGCACCCGTCAGGGTGATGCGTCCTTCGGGCGTTGTGATACCGATGCGGCGATTTGAGGCGGAAATCCAGTCTGGCAGATCATCTGGCAGGTTCGTGGTGAGGGCACGACCCTCTGCTTGTACCTCGATCAGCGGAAAATCCGGTATCTCGATCTCGGTCCGGTTGTCGGGCAAGTAGCGCACAATGTGATCGCCGCCCAGATCAATACTGATGACCTCGTCACCCGTGACCCATGCGGGCCGCGCACCTTCGGGGTAGCGGCCTTTACGCTCCCCTTCGACAGCATAGCTGATCTCGCCCGAGCGGTTGTCACGGGTGACATGCACCTTGTGGGACCAGCTGTCAGAGACCAGCGTGACGGCATTGTCCATATTGGCGCGCCCCGCAAGCCCAGGTAGATCAAAGGCGAAGAAAATATAAGTCAGGTACGCAAGGATCACGGCGGGAATGGCAAAGCCCATAACCCGCTTGCGCTGAAACAGCCTGTCGGCCTCAAGCTTGGTGGTGTCCAGATCAATCGCGGTCATGGGCTTGGTCCTTCAAAGCTTAATGTGTCTGACCATCGGTCAGTTTGTTGCGGTAGCGGCTGGAAACCTGATCAAAGAAGACAATCGTACCGAACAGCAGGATGAAAATCGCCGCCGCCTCGTCAAAACGGCCCGGCCCCCACGCCATGGCATTGCGCAGCTCGTAGCCAAGACCGCCTGCGCCCACAAAACCCAGAATGGCGGAGGCGCGGATGTTGATCTCGAAACGCAGGAGCGTGTAGCTGACATAATTTGGAGCGACCTGTGGCAACACGCCCAGCAGCATCCGCTGGAGCCATGTGGCGCCCGTCGAGGACAGTCCTTCGACCGCTTTAAGGTCGGTATTTTCGGAAACTTCGGAGAACATTTTTGCCAATGCCCCAGCCGTGTGGATGGCAATGGCGATCATTGCGGGAACAGGCCCGCCGCCCAGTACAAAGATCAGCACCAGTGCGATCACGATTTCGGGCACCGCGCGCATGATGTCGGAGATGCGGCGAAAGAGCGGGATCAAACGGGGCCATTTGGCCAGCCCTCTGGTGCCTAGCAGGGAGAGGAACAACCCGCCGATGGCGCCAATCAGCGTGGAGACTGCCGCAATGTTCACGGTCTCGACCAATGCGGGAAAGTACTTTGCAATCAGGGCAGGGAGGTCGGCGCGTTTTTCCCACGCCTCTGACAGAACGTCGGCAGGATAGTCGCCGACCTGATGCAACCCGTTCCAGAACCCGCCTGCGTTGCGATCATCGGCGATGTTGAACCCCGAAACCATCAGGATCACAAATATCAAAAGTGTGAGACCGCTATAGAGCCTGCGCCGTTGCACCTGCGCCATGTAGCTGGACTGTATGGTTTGCACCGATTGTGGTGCGCCGCTGAGTGAAATATCTGCCATGTTGACCCCGCACAAAGAAATACCGGCAGCCCCGAGGGGCTACCGGATGCGTAATAAAAATTGCTTAGCCGCCGATTTTCGCTTTGCGGGCCTCGACGATGGAAATATAGGTGTCATGCGTAACCGGTTGAAAGCCAAGTGTGTCACCTGAAGCCACGCCGTAGGCGCATTCCGGATCAGCCTCATAAAGACCGTCAACCAGTGCCGTCATCTTCTCGCGCACGTCCGCAGGCAATGCTTTGCGCAGAACGACAGGACCTTCGGGGATGACTTTGGACTTCCAGATCTGGACCATGTCGTTCATGTCCACGAGGCCTGCATCGACCGCCTTGCGCAGCGCGCCGGAGTTGTAGCCGTCTTCCCAGTTGCCCTGACCGTCGGCCCATGTCACGCCGCCGTCGATATCACCATTGTTCACCGCAACGATGGTCTGCTCGTGACCGCCAGTGAATTTCACTTCGCCAAAGTACTCGCCGCTCTTCATGGTGACGCCGTCTTTGTACTGCGGGATCTCGATGGAGGGGATCAGGTAGCCGGAGGTGGAGTTTGGATCACCAAAGCCGAAGACTTTGCCTTCCATGTCATCCAGTGATGTCACGCCGCTGTCCTTGCGGGCGAAACCGATGGAGTGGTAGCCGACGGAGCCGTCTACATTCACTTTGATCAGCACAGGCTCAACAGCTTCTGGGTCTTGCAGGAATGTGGCGGCATAGGCGGAGGCACCGAGCCATGCCATGTCGATGTTACCGCCCAGCAGACCCTGGATCACACCGTTATAGTCGGCAGGCGCAAACAGCTTTGTCTCAACGCCAAGCGCCTCTGTCGTGTAATCAGCAAGGCACTGATAGCTGTTCATGCGGTCTTGGGCATTTTCGCCGCCAAGGATGCCAATGCGGAATTCAGTGATCGCGTGGCCATCAGCAAACGCGCCTGTGCTGAGCGCGGTTGTGGCGGCAAGTGCAAGTGCAAGTGTCTTTTTCATGGTCTTCTCCGTGGTTTGTTGCCCGTTGCCTATCGGCTGATTGAGGGCAGTTTAGGTGAGGTTGGAAACTGGCTCAGACATAGGCTTCCGCTTCGCGGACCTCTGGTCTGTCCAGTGTTTCGATTTCGGTAGAGGTGGCAGCTTCAGAAAAGTCCGCGCCTGCGCCATAGATGTCGCGGGCAACGCCAGTGGTGAGTTGCTCGGGCGTGCCATCAAATACGATCCTGCCATCGCGCATCCCGATCACGCGATCGCAATAGCGGCGCGCCGTATCCAGGGTGTGCAAATTAGCGATCACCATGCGCCCGT
>CBFIGL010000054.1:0-5921 GCA_965662135.1 Planktotalea sp.
TTGGCGTTTGATTGATAAAGATTGGTGCCAATTGTTTGCGTGAGCTCAGACACAAAATATCCACCGGCATATGCGGCCCCTGCAATGCCAACGGAATAAATAGCTTTGGGTGAAAACGGTGTTCCCGGCGTCGAGCTGGTATCTTTAACGGTTGGGGTCGGGTTTGGCGTTGCTGTTTCCAGGCGCACATGTAGCATGGGTAATGCTTAGATCTGCAAAAGTACCTGTGCCTTTCAAAGTGCCGCCGCTGACCGTAAAATTCTCGGTGGTGACACCAGAAAAAGCCCACTCGCCACCCGTCTGTTCGAAAGTTTCAAAATTGCGATACTGCTGGGTTGCGCCAATGTCCCCAAGGCCGAAACTGGCAGGACCTGTGCCACCAAATCGCAAAGTATCGGTATCATCTCCACCATCGACAATACCTGTGACAATTGGCAAGCCGGATTTCGATAGGTCAGATTTGAGCAAGACAGCATGAGATTTCAGGCTCAGTGCAATTATGCCAACTTTAGACGGGATCAAACTTTGGACGCGAAGCTGACTTGAATTGACCCGTATGAGGGCGTATGTGCCTTTCAACCTCGATTGATGGAAGTTTCGACAATGGCTATGACCAACCCGCTCCAGTACGTTCAGCAAGTCCGCTCCGAAGTTGCCAAAGTTGTTTGGCCGACACGCCGCGAAGTTGTTTTGACGACAGTTATGGTCTTCATCATGGCCGCGCTGACGGCTGTGTTCTTTGCGGTGATCGATATTATCATCCGCTTTGGCCTAACAAGCGTTTTGGGCTTCTTCGGCTCTTAAGCTGCTCTTGCGCGCGCTCAGGCCGCGCAAACATTGCACAATCTGTGAAATTCCAAGCGAGCCCTTGAATTGCCTGCGCACCAAGGGTATTGCGCTTCTACCTCCCAAAATCAGCGCTCTCAAGATTCGAACGGCGCACAGATTTTGTCTTGCAGGTCGATACGCAGCAAAGATGCGCGGATTGTAAAACGGATAAATCGAACCCAAGGGTTCAGACAAGGAAAAGTGTCAGATGGCCAAGCGGTGGTATTCGGTAAGCGTTCTTTCTAACTTCGAGAAAAAGATCGCCGAGCAAATCAGAACTTCAACCATCGAAAATGGCCTTGAGGGCGATATCGAAGAAGTGTTGGTCCCGACCGAAGAAGTTATCGAAGTCCGTCGCGGCAAGAAAGTAACCTCCGAGCGACGCTTTATGCCCGGGTATGTTCTGGTGCGTATGGAAATGTCCGACCAGGGCTATCACCTGATCAACTCTATCAACCGCGTCACTGGTTTCTTGGGCCCACAAGGTCGCCCGATGCCAATGCGCGATGCCGAAGTCGAAGCGATCCTTGGTCGTGTGGCCGAGGGCGAAGAAGCGCCACGCAATATCATCCACTTTGAGACTGGCGAGCGCGTTAAGGTTAACGACGGTCCGTTCGAAGACTTTGATGGCATGGTCGAAGAAGTCGATGAAGAGAACCAGCGCCTTAAGGTTACGGTGTCCATCTTTGGCCGTGAAACACCGGTCGAGCTGGAGTTCACACAGGTTACAAAGCAAGTTTAACCTCGCGAGAGATTTGTTCCCTTGAAGCGCATCGTTCTAAACGGTGCGCTTTTTGCGTTTTAACGCGCAAATTGACCCAAAAGCCCGATCTAGTGCAGCAAAAAAGACTCACGTCTCAACAGAAGTTTAATAATTCTCCTTAAAAGCGAATTTTCCCGCTCTGAGATATTGACGCCCCCCTTGGTTGCACGCCTAATTATCAACACGAGCACAACATACAGCGGCTAACAACAAAGCTGCGGATACATTTGGGGGGATACTATGTTCATTACATTGTTAAGGAGCCACTTGCCTTGGGTTGCACCAACGGCCGCAATCGTTTTTGCGGCCTCTACTGGTTTTTTTGATCGTTCTTCGGAATCCGAGCAAATTGCTCAAGCACCGGCGTCAGTCGCTTTTGATATTAATGCCGAAGCAAAGACTGCAGAAATTGTTGCCAACTCAACAATTGAAACAGGCACCAGTGAAGCAGAAAGCGCAGGCGTTGTGACGCGCCTTAGCATGGTCACGGATTCGTCTTTGCAAGCATTGAAGCCAGAGGACGCGCCTGCCGCTGCCGCTGCAGTTGTTGAAGCTGTTCAGCCACAGGTTCAAGAGGTTGTCCAACCTGCTCAATCTTCCGTCGCTGTGGCGTCGTTGCAAGCTGCGGAAGCCTCGGCTGCTTTCTTTGCGAATGCCCAAGCAAATCTAATAGCGCAGAAATCTTGCATATCCGATCTACGCTCTTTGGCAGATCAGGCGCGGGTCTACTTCCCGGCTGGCGGTCTGACGTTGGATGAAAGCGGCATTTCGCAGGCGCGATTGATCGCAGCCCTTGCGCAAGACTGCCAAGGCGTTGAAATTATCGTTGAAGGTCATTCAGACCCATCAGGCGATCCCGCCGTCAATTTACGCCTCAGCAAGAAGCGCGCCGAACAAGTGATCCAGCGCCTTGGTGCAACTGGTCTGGACGTGTCCAACTTCAGCGCACAGGGTTTGGGCAGCGAACGCCCCTCTAATGTGACAGGGCCAGAAGGTGACGCCCATTATGACCGCCGCGTTGAATTTGTGGTGCTTGAAACAGGTGCGACAGTAAAGTCCGATCGCTTACAGACAGCACCCGCAGCTTGGGCATCTTCGACCTGTGTCACCGAATTGCAAAACGCAATTTCCCAAGCGCAAATTTTCTACGCACCGCGTTCCGTTGCTGCAAAGCAAGAGGATATGGAAATGGCGATGGAGCTGGCAGCAATGGCATCTGACTGCCCGAACGCGCGCTTGCGCGTGATTGGTCAGCACACCAAGGATTTGCGGGCTGGTGAAAACCCGTCCACAGGTCGCCTGCGTGCCAAAGCCTTGATGGCAATGCTCGTGGGGCAGGGGATTGATTCGGGACAGATCATTATGGCCGCTCCGTCGCGTGCAATGGACACCGATAGTGTCAGTGGCAGCCGTCTTGATTTCGACGTCATCCTTGATTGATCCGATGCGCCGCACGTTGCGGATATGTTGAAACATCGTTAAAATAACTGGAAATGCGGGCATACAACCCGCATTTCTTGCGTTTGATCCTTGCCGCGCCTCGTAAAACTTGCAAGCGTGCCACGAAGACAGACCGTTTCTGACGGATATCGTCGACTCCCCTCTTGAAAACGAAGTCGTACGGGTGTACGCGACGCGCTCTACCGTCAGGTATGGCGGTATTTTGTGTGGGAGGGGACCGCGTCGCGTCGCGAGAGCCAGACCACACCAACATGTAGCTCGCAGATCGCGATTTGTCGGGCGTTGAATAAGGAGAGGCCTCATGGCCAAGAAACTAGCTGGTACGATGAAGCTGCAGGTTCCTGCAGGCAAAGCGAACCCATCCCCACCCGTAGGCCCGGCATTGGGTCAACGTGGCATTAACATCATGGAATTCTGTAAAGCGTTTAACGCGAAAACAGCGGACCTTGAGCCAGGCGCACCTTGCCCAACGGTAATCACATACTACCAGGACAAGTCGTTCTCCATGGAAATCAAGACGCCACCTGCGTCCTACTTCCTGAAGAAAGCTGCCAAGCTGGACTCTGGTGCGAAACTTCCAGGCCGTGAAACTGTTGGCTCTGTCACAGTAGCTCAGGTCAAAGAAATCGCAGAAGCGAAAATGAAAGACCTGAACGCTAACGATATTGAATCAGCGATGCAGATCATTCTGGGCTCTGCCCGTTCTATGGGCATCGAGGTGAAGTAATGGCTAAATTCGGTAAACGCTTTACTGCGGCGCGCGCAGCATTTGAAGGCCAAGAGAACCTGACAATCGAGTCAGCAGTGGCTTTGGTCAAAGGTAACGCCAATGCGAAGTTCGACGAATCCGTCGAAATCGCGATGGTTTTGGGTGTCGACCCACGTCACGCGGACCAAATGGTTCGTGGCGTTGTCGGCTTGCCAAACGGCACAGGCAAAACAGTGCGTGTTGCTGTTTTTGCACGCGGCCCGAAAGCAGAAGAAGCGACAGCTGCTGGTGCAGACATCGTTGGTGCAGAAGACCTGATGGAAATCGTTCAGGGCGGCAAGATCGACTTCGATCGTTGTATCGCAACACCTGACATGATGCCTGTTGTGGGTCGTCTTGGTAAAGTCCTTGGTCCGCGTAACCTGATGCCAAACCCTAAGGTTGGCACGGTAACGATGGATGTTGCAGCAGCCGTTGCAGCAGCAAAGGGCGGCGAAGTGCAGTTCAAAGCAGAAAAAGCCGGCGTTGTTCACGCAGGTGTTGGCAAAGTCTCTTTCGACGAAGCCAAACTGGTTGAGAACATCAAAGCCTTCATCGATGCCGTTGCGAAAGCGCGTCCAGCTGGTGCAAAGGGTGCCTACATGAAGAAGATCAACATCTCTTCTACAATGGGCCCAAGCGTCACAATCGACGTATCTTCGGCATACGTTGCATAAGAATTCTTGTTGTGCAGTCTTCGGAATGCACAGCTTGATGGCGGGGCCGCTTAACTTGGCCCTGTCCTGTCCGAGACGAAGGGTGGAGAGGTAACTTTCCATAATTCCTTTCTGAGATGGGGAACGAGACGAGACTTTGAGGTCTAGTACCTCGGGCGATCACTCGGGACCCTCAAATGGACCCGAACGCCTTGCACGTCCTTCAGACGTCGCCGGGCTAAACTGAGCCGGGGAGTAATCCCCACATTTGGAGTGAAACTGTGGATAGAGCACAAAAAGAACAGTTGGTCGACGAACTCGGCCAAATCTTTGAAAGCTCTGGCGTCGTTGTGGTAGCCCACTACGCCGGTCTAACAGTTGTTGAGATGCAGGATCTACGTGCTCGCGCAAGCGAAGCAGGTGGCGCCGTGCGTGTTGCCAAAAACAGGCTCGCCAAGATCGCCCTTGAGGGAAAGCCATGCGCAAGCATTGCCGACCACCTTACGGGTATGACCGTTCTAACCTATTCTGAAGACCCTGTCGCAGCAGCGAAAGTGGCCGAAGACTTCGCCAAAGATAACAAAAAGTTTGAAATCCTTGGCGGTGCAATGGGTGAGAATGCTCTGGACCGTGCCGGTGTTACAGCCGTGTCTAAAATGCCTTCCCGCGACGAGCTTATTGCTTCGATCGCTGGTTGCATTGGGGCACCAGCTTCCAACATCGCCGGTGCACTTGGCGCACCTGCAAGCAACATCGCAAGCATCTTGTCCACGATCGAGGACAAGGCTGCGGCCTAAACAACATGCAGACCGGCGTGTGGTCGAAAGAACGCACGTTGGAACACATCTTTATAAACGGAAAGAGTCAAAATGGCTGATCTGAAAAAACTTGCTGAAGAGATCGTTGGTCTTACACTTCTCGAAGCACAAGAACTAAAAACCATCCTCAAAGACGAGTATGGCATTGAGCCAGCAGCTGGCGGCGCAGTCATGATGGCTGGCCCAGCAGATGCCGGTGGCGCGTCCGCAGAAGAGCAGACAGAATTCGACGTAATTCTGAAAGCAGCTGGCGCATCCAAGATCAACGTGATCAAGGAAGTCCGCGCTATCACAGGTCTTGGCCTGAAAGAAGCAAAAGAGCTCGTTGAAGCTGGCGGCAAAGCTGTCAAAGAAGGCGTCTCTAAAGAAGAAGCTGAAGACGTTAAGGGCAAGCTGGAAGCAGCTGGCGCGGAAGTCGAAGTTAAGTAAATTCTGCTTGCAGATTTATTCTAGAAACGGCGGTCCCTTGGGGCCGCCGTTTTGCGTTGGGTTGACTAGCAATGAATTCGGCAAGGTGTCCCAAGTTTAGAGCCTATATAAAAGGAAAGCAGACCTAACACGAAGTCTGCTTAGTTGTCCGCTCTGCGGGACCTGGACGAAACCGTTCTCGCGGTATTGGCGCTTGTGGTTAGCGTTGTGCGATGGCG
>CBFIGL010000055.1:0-5855 GCA_965662135.1 Planktotalea sp.
CGTAGGACAGTTGCACCGTGTCCCCGTAGGTCACTGTGCCTTCATCAGGCTTTTCCTGCCCTGTGAGCATCTTGAACAGCGTCGATTTACCTGCACCATTTGGACCGATCACGCCAACAATGCCGCCGGGTGGCAGATCAAAGGACAGACCTTCCACCAGTAGCTTATCCCCCATGGCTTTTTTCAGGCCCTCGACCTCAATCACCTTGTTGCCAAGGCGTGGACCGTTGGGAATAACGATCTGCGCGCGGCCGACTTTGTCACGCTCTGACTGACCCGCGAGTTCATTATACGAATTGATACGGGCCTTTGATTTCGCTTGACGGGCTTTCGCGCCTTGGCGCATCCATTCGAGCTCGCGCTCAAGCGTTTTCTGCTTGGACTTATCTTCGCGCGCTTCTTGGGACAGGCGTTTCGCCTTTTGCTCTAGCCACGCGGAATAATTGCCCTCGTAGGGGATGCCGCGACCACGGTCGAGTTCAAGGATCCAGCTGGTGATATCGTCAAGGAAATAACGGTCATGCGTGACGCAAAGGATCGTTCCCTTGTAATCGATCAAATGCTTTTGCAGCCAAGCAATAGTTTCAGCGTCTAGATGGTTTGTCGGCTCGTCAAGCAGCAGCATGTCGGGCTGTTCCAGCAGCAGCTTGCACAGCGCCACGCGGCGCGCTTCACCGCCAGAGAGGGAGGACACAGCCGCGTCATCAGGGGGGCAGCGAAGGGCCTCCATGGACACGTCGATCTGGCTGTCCAGATCCCACAGATTTTCTGCGTCAATCTGATCCTGCAAAGCGGCCATTTCGTCAGCCGTTTCATCAGAGTAGTTCATTGCCAATTCGTTATAGCGATCCAGAATATCCTTTTTCGCCTTAACGCCCAACATCACGTTCCCGCGCACATCCAGCGTTTCGTCCAGCTTGGGTTCTTGCGGCAGGTAGCCCACATTCGCGCCCTCGGCCTTCCAGGCTTCGCCCTGGAAATCCGTATCCATGCCAGCCATGATTTTCAGCAGCGTGGATTTACCCGAGCCGTTGACACCAACCACGCCGATTTTCACACCGGGAAGGAAGTTCAGATGGATGTTTTCAAAGCATTTCTTACCGCCCGGATAAGTCTTGGACACGCCTTGCATGTGATAGACATATTGATACGCTGCCATGGGATCGTTCCTCACGCTAAATTCAGTTGGACCTCACATAGTGTGATGCGAGGGTGGGTGCAATTCGAATGGAGTTTTGCGATGCGGCGTTTGTGGATTTCTTTGATGCTTTGCTTGGCCCCGATGGGTGCGTTTGCGCAGGCCAATGATGCAGTTCCGCGCGACTTTGGGTGTCTCACGCAGGCAGAGGTAAGCAATGATATGCATCCCTCAGAATTGGCCCGTATCGTGCGTGCCTGCGCCCAAGCCAAGCGCTATGACGACGCTATCCAGGTTTACTACACCTATTCTTCTTACGGGCTATTCGATCAACAGCGCGTGCGCGATGAAAGTGCGCATGTGGTGCTGGGTGAGTTGGCGCAGTGGATGTTTTCGTTCTTTGATCGCGAAACGATGACCGGCTTGCGCGCTTCGATAGACAAAATGCGCGACCATGAAAGTGCATTTTTCCGTGCAACCTGCGCTAAACTCCAATCCCTTGGGCCACCCAGCTATCGTCCCGGCTACATGATCCGCTACGGGATAGTACCGCGCAAATCCGATGACGATTGGCAACACGAAACCTTTGATAGCACAGCGGCTTGGCGCAAAGCGGTGGTAGAGATAAACGACTGCCCATCCATTTGATTGCACCAAGGCTTATTGGCCGATAAACGCAACAGCATGACGCCCACAGCCCACACCACACGCGCAAGACGCATTGGCCTTTTGGGCGGATCCTTTGATCCTGCGCACGCAGGCCATGTGCATATCACGCTTGAAGCGCTAAAGCGCTTTGATCTGGACGAAGTCTGGTGGCTTGTCTCCCCCGGCAATCCGCTCAAGACACGCGGGCCAGCGCCGATGAAACAGCGCATGGCGCGCGCACGCGAAGTCATGCAGCACCCCCGCGTGCTCATCAGCGATATCGAAGCAGACTTAAACATGCGCTACACGGCTGAAACGCTTCGCGCGCTGCGCCACAAATTTCCTGCTGCGCGCTTTACATGGCTCATGGGCGCAGACAATCTTGCGCAGTTTCATCTTTGGAAGGATTGGGACGAGATCTTCTGTACCATCCCGATCGGCGTACTGGCCCGTCCCGGCGACCGTATCGAAGGGCGCACGGCCCCTGCCGCGCAAATCTATCGTCATGCTCTGCTCAAAGGGCGTCAAGCACGGCAACTATCCACCGCAAACGCCCCTGCGTGGGCTTTCGTCAACGTCCCTATGCGCGATATTTCATCGACTAAACTACGCGCCAGCGGTGACTGGCCGACGTGATTGCACCATCGCGCCAGCACTTCCCGCTACGATGATCAGAACCATACCGACAATCGTCAACATTTGCGGCAACTGATCAAACACCAGCCACCCCAAGACCACTGCCGTAGTCAGTTGGAAATAGACAAAAGGGGCAAGGTTCGTAGCTTCCTGCATCTTGTAGGTCAACAACATCAAGACATTCCCGATCATCGACCCAACGGCACTTATAAAAGTCAATATTGCAATTTCCGGCGTGATTTCAGGAAAATTTCCAATCACGAATGGCGTCGTCATAACGACAGGACCCACCATCTGCGTCAACATCAGCCCCCTAATGCCACAGATCCCGTCAGCCACCACGACGCGGTTAGGAAACTGCCGTAACAACATCCTGCAAGTACCGCCCAACCAAGCCCTGCCGAGGCTTCAAAGCTAGGGCGCACAATCAACAAAACACCTACGAACCCAATGAGCACTAGTGCGACTTGCACCACGCAAACGCGCTCTCTCAAAAACCACACGGATAGCGTGAAACTAACAATGGACCCGATGAAAAACGCGCCAAATACGTCGGCCAAAGGTGCCTTTTGCAACGCAAGTGTAATGCATGAAATACCACCAGCGATCAGTGCGCCGCGAAACCAGACACGCCAGTCGCGCCATACGGCCATGCCCGCGCGCCATGTGAAAGCAAGCAAAATCAGCATCCCAACAAAAAACCGTGTCCAAATAACATAGCTTGGCGCAACACCTAACTCAGATGTCAGGATTTTACTGGCAGCATCGCCCACAGGAATGAAGCTCATTGCGATGAGCATTATCAAAAGCGCTTTGAACATGGCAGGCGGCGAACACAACGCGATCTGGTGTAAAAGACGCTGAAATCGCCCATAAAAAGCAACCAGCCTTCACAATAGCGTAAAAAGCCCGAAAGTTGCGCCTGTCGGGCCTTGTTTTGACCCCAACAATTTGCATTAACTTTTTCATGACCAAATTATTTTCAAGACGTTTTTTTCTGACCGCTGCTGCATCTGCCTCGATTGGCCATGTGGCATTCGCCAATGCGCCGTCGACCAGTATTCGACCGCAAGTGCGCGCAGGAACCACATCTGCAAAGACTGTGCTTGCTTCATCTTCTTCCCCGAAGGCGCTTATTGATGCGGCCAAACTTGGCGGCGCTGTAGGTTTCGCTGTTGCGGATTTAAGCACGGGCAAACTGTTGGAAACCAACAACCATGCGATGGGTCTGCCGCCTGCTAGCACTGCAAAAGCGATCACAGCTCTTTATGCGCTTGATGCATTAGGCCCCAATCATCGCTTCGCGACGCGCGTGTCCACCAACGGCTCTATTGCTGGCGGCATTGTCAGCGGTGATCTTTTCTTGATCGGTGGTGGTGATCCGACCTTGGATACAAACGCGCTTGCAAGCATGGCCGCGCAATTGAAGGCGCTTGGCATTCGCGAAGTTCGGGGACAGTTCTACTATGTCGACAATGTCTTGCCCGATCTTCACGACATCGACAGCACACAACCCGATCACGTCAGTTATAATCCTGCGATTTCCGGTCTGAACTTGAACTACAACCGCGTTCATTTTGAATGGCGTCGTGGCAGCAACGGCTATGCAGTCACGTTGGATGCGCGTTCGAACAAACACCGCCCGAACGTCTATATCTCCAAGATGCAAATCGCTGCACGTGACTTGCCTGTCTACACTTACAAAGATGGCGGAAAATTCGATCAATGGACTGTGGCGCGCGGTGCGCTTGGCAAAAGCGGTTCGCGCTGGTTGCCCGTGCGCAAGCCGGGACTGTATGCAGCGGATGTGTTCCAGACCTTTGCGCGCTCGCAAGGCATCGTTTTGAAGTCCCCTAAGCGCAGTACGAACGCGCCCAAGTCTCGTGCATTGGTCACGCATACAAGCGCGCCGCTTAGCACGATCTTGCGCGACATGCTCAAATACTCGACCAATCTAACCGCGGAGGTCGTGGGCCTGACCGCAACCCGCAAACGCGGAGGACGCGCGGCCACGCTCAAAGCTTCTGCTAAAGAGATGAGCCGCTGGGCCAACCAAGCCCTCAGCATGGGGAACGCTAGTTTCGCCGATCATTCCGGTCTAAGCGATGCAAGCAAAGTCACCGCGCAAGGCATGGTCAACGCAATGCTGGTTGCGCGCCGCCGCGCAGGGTTTGCACAACTGCTTAAACCTATCGCAATGCGGGACGAAAAACGCAAAGTGATCAAGAATCACCCGATCAAAGTAAGCGCCAAAACCGGTACGTTGAATTTCGTAAGTGCCCTCAGTGGCTACATGACCGCGCCAGATGGAAAACAACTTGCCTTTGCGATGATCTGCGCGGACACAAACCGTCGGCGGGGCATTAGGCAAAATGATAAGGAAGCTCCACGCGGTGGGCGCGACTGGAACCGCCGCGCCAAAGCGCTTCAGCAAAAGCTGATTGAACGCTGGGGCACAGTCTACAGTTGATCAGTTTTGAACAACGATCCGCGTGTCTTTGAACCCGTGCTCTTGCACCAATGAAAACAGTTTGGCGGCATTCGCCGTGTGCAATCGAACACAGCCCGCAGATGCAGGACGACCTAAACGAGACGTCTGATCGGTCCCGTGTACAGCGTAATTGCCGCGAAAGAAGATTGAGTACGGCATGGGCGCGTTATTGTATAGGCTGGATTTATGATACTTTGACAGGCTTTGTGGCGCGTAGGTGCCGCGCGGTGTAATCTTGCCTTTACGCGCCGTTGAAACAGGCCAGCGATAAATGACCTCGCCATGTCGAATGACAGTCATGGATTGACTGGACACATCAACCTTTGCCACCAACGATGCAGCGCTCGCCGCAAATGGCAGGCTAAGTGAGAATAAAAGTATGACCCAAAAATGACGCAATATGTCGCCCTCCGAAAAATGAGACTTTTAGATATAGTATATTGAGTTCAATTTTTCGGGTCTGTCAAAAATTTTATTCTGCTAATCGTTCTGAACCAATCGAATATCCGAAACTGACAGTCCTGCGCCGCCTTCAACCAGTGCTAGAATATCCTCGCCAATCAGAATGATCGCATCTTCTCCGCGATCACGAGTGTCCAGAACAGGCGCGTCACTGCCATCGTATTGGATAGCGATGATATCGTCATCTTCCTCATAATCTGTGATCCGTAGTGTATTCTCGTCGACCATGCTTTAGTTCAGGATAAACTGGTCTTCGCCTGCACCACATGCAGCGGTGTCCCCTCCTGCCAGAACCAGCAAGTCATCACCGTCACCACCGCGCAGGTCCCCATATTGGGTAGGCTCTGGGGCTTCATCCAAGAAGGACACATCAACACCATTCAATGCACCTTGCGCTTCCAATGCGTCGAAATCAGCCTCTTGGATTTCATCGTCCGTGTAGGTACGCACGACAGCCAATGCGGTTGCGCTGACATCTTG
>CBFIGL010000056.1:0-5393 GCA_965662135.1 Planktotalea sp.
TGTGCTGCCCACAAGCACGGAATCACAGATCAGCCAACTTGGGAATCCTGAATCGGATCAGTGTGAACACGCTCTAACATTTCAATATAGCTACTTTTTGAGATGAATTTGTCCCCGCATCTTTTGTGCTTGACCCGTTCCCCAGAGATAAGTGGTCCTAAAATCAGTTGACTTTTATCAGTGGTAAATATTATTAACCATCTCATCGCCTGGGAGGGAAGATGTTGATCAGCAATTTTCAGATCGGGTCCCCCAAACGTAAAACGGCACTTTTTGCCTTAGGAGGAGACCACACATGAAAACACTCGTCACAAGTCTGGCTGTTGCAGCCACGGTGCTTGCAGGGACAGCGACCACATCGATGGCCGCGGATAAATTGTTGCTCAAAACGCCAATCGCGTTCTCAACTGCATTGCCCGGTTTGGGATCGCCCATTCCACGTGTTGCAGAGCAGCTTGACCTTATGTCTGGCGGCACGTTGCGCATGAAGGTGTACGAGCCCGGAAAACTGGTTCCTCCATTCGAAATACTTGACGCTGTGTCGTCTGGCAAGATCAACTCTGGCTACACAACGGCTGGCTACTGGGCGGGTAAAATTCCGGCAGCGCCGCTTTTCTCTGCTGTTCCATTCGGTCCTGAGGCGGGCGAATATATGGCGTGGCTTTACTACGGAAACGGCATGGCGCTGTATCAGGAAATGTATGACCAAGCGGGCTTTAACGTCAAAGTTCTGCCTTGCGCGATCATTGCCCCTGAAACGTCGGGTTGGTTTTCCAAAGAGATCAATTCACCAGAAGACTTGCAGGGCCTGAAAATGCGCTTCTTCGGTCTGGGCGGTAAAGTCATGCAGAAACTCGGCGTTGCGACATCGCTTCTTCCGGGTGGCGAAATCTTCCCCGCCTTGGAAAAAGGCGCGATTGATGCGACTGAATTCTCCATGCCTGCGATTGATGCGCGCTTGGGCTTTCACAAATTGGTCAAATACAACTACTTCCCCGGCTGGCACCAGCAAGCGACAGTATTTGAATTGATGATCAACAAAGACGTTTGGAACGAAGCGTCCGAGCAGCACAAAGCGATTATCGAAAACGCTTGCCAAGGCTCCATGACAGATAGTTTCGCAGAAGGTGAAGCGATCCAGCATGATGTGTTGAAAGACAATGTTGAGAACAACGGTGTGATCATGAAGCAGTGGTCACCCGAGATGCTCGCAACATTCAAATCCACATGGGATGAAGTTGCCGCAGAAGAAGCCGCTGGCGATGCGTTCTTCGCGAAAGTTCTTACAGACATGAACGCATTCCGCGATGGTTACCAGTTGTGGAAAGAGAACGCTTTCTTGCCACGCAAGTAAGTCACAACGCCTTTCGGGTGGCGGCCACAGTGTCGCCCCCCAACCCTAACATTCCTAGCCACATTTAGCACAATCAGGTCTGCACATCGGTCGCTGCAGGCACCGGGAGGGGACCATGGTTAACCAAGATAAACGCACTGACGATCCGATCCAAGCCTACGAGGATATTCTGGAGCATCCTGACACGGATACCCAAGCCTTTGCAGTCGGTTTGGACAAAACCGTCAAGATGATTGGTCACATTGTAATGTGGGCGAACATTCTACTGATTGCAGCAATTGTTGCGCAGGTGTCGTTCCGTTACCTTGCCAATCAGAATTTCCCCAAGCTCGACGAAATCCAGTGGCACTTTTACGGGTTGGTCACGATGGTGGGCATTTCCTACGCGATGGTGACGGACAGCCATGTGCGTGTTGATCTGTTGCACATGCAGCTTAGCCGTCGCGCGCAGCGGATCATTGAGATCCTGGGAATTCTCACGCTTTTGGTGCCCTTCATCTATTTGATGATTGACCAAGGTTATGACTATTTCTACGAAAGCCTGCGCGTGAACGAGCGTTCCAGCAGCCCGACAGGCCTGCCCGCACGTTGGGCGTTAAAGGCTGTCATTCCTTTATCTTTCATACTACTTGCGATGGCCGCATTAGCGCGTTTGACCCATGATGTGCATGCGCTGTTTGCAAATTACGCGCAGGAACGTGTTGGCAAGGGCCTTCGTTTGATCGTCGTCGCCCTGCTTTGTTTTGCGGTTGTTGCGACTGCGCTGACTTTCCTTGTCGAGACGACCGAAGAAAAGCTGGTTATCGCGATGTTCATGACCTTTATCGCACTTTTGTTCACGGGCTACCCTGTGGCCTGGACGCTGGCGGGTGTTGGTGTGGCGTATTGTGGTCTGGCCTATCTTTTTGACAACGGGTCGATGAATTGGACGGGTCTGGAAGAAACGCTGACGGGTCTGGATTACCTGACGCTGGGCGCTGTCGTGAACCGTGTTTATGCGACGATGTCGAACGCTGTTCTCGTGGCTTTGCCTATGTTCATTTTCATGGGTCTTATGTTGGATGAATCAGGTGTGGCCGAAAAACTGATGACTGCGATGCAGCGCCTGTTCGGTAAAACACGCGGTGGTCTTGCGATCACTGTGACAATGATCGGTATCATCCTTGCGGCATCTACCGGGATCATCGGCGCGTCTGTTGTTTTGCTGGGTGTTCTGTCCTTGCCATCTATGATGGAGCAGAAATATTCGCCGACGCTGGCCTCTGGTGTGGTCGCGGCGTCCGGGACGTTGGGCATCTTGATTCCACCGTCTATCATGCTGGTGATTATGGCTGATCAGATGGCGCTATCTGTGGGTGATTTATTCATGGCGGCGGTCTTCCCCGGTATCATTATCGGTGGATTATACCTGACCTATATCTTCATCATTGCTTTTATCAAACCTGACGTTGCCCCCGTGCCTGAAGGTGCGCAGTCTCCTGATTGGGCAGCTGTCAAAGCAGTTATGATCGCCGTCATTCCAACACTTGGTCTGATCCTTGCGGTGCTTGGTTCGATCTTTGCAGGGCTTGCAACGCCGACTGAAGCCTCTGGCATCGGTGCCCTTGGTGCGACTTTGCTGGCTCTTGGCTATCGCAGGTTGACGCTGAAGAAATTGGTGAACGTGTTGCTTTCGACCTTTAACACCACGGCTTATATCTTTGCGATCTTCCTTGGTGCGACGGTATTCTCGTACGTGCTGCGCGAACTGGGCGGGGACGAATTGATTGAACATATGATTGCCGCGACGGGCTTTGGTCCCAATGGAACGATCCTGTTCATTCTGGTCATCGTTTTCTTGCTGGGCTTCGTTCTGGACTGGATCGAAATCACCTTGATCGTTCTGCCGCTAATGCGTCCGATCGTGAATGGGCTGGGAATGGATATTCCCGGATTTGATGTGATTGATGAGCCAACTCTGGTCTGGTTCGTAATCCTTGTGGCGGTGACGTTGCAGACCTCGTTCTTGACACCGCCAGTTGGTTTTGCGCTGTTCTATCTGAAAGGTGTGGCACCAAAGGAAATCACGTTGATGCATATCTATCGTGGTGTGGTTCCTTTTGTTCTGTTGCAACTTACGGGGCTCGCGCTTGTCTTTCTTTGGCCTGCTTTGGCCACGTGGTTGCCAGCCGTCGCATACTGATCGAGACGTTAAGTGAAAGTGAATGCTATGACCGAACAAGACCTACTCAGCACGCTGAAACAGATTGTCGGATCGCGGCATCTGCTAACGGGTGACAAGAAAACCGAACGATTCAGAAAAGGATTTCGTTCGGGGCAGGGGGACGCGCTGTGTGTTGTGCAACCGGCAACTTTGGTTGAACAATGGCGCGTTCTCAAGGCTTGTGTGGCAGCGGACAAGATTGTGATTATGCAAGCCGCCAACACTGGTCTGACCGAAGGCAGTACACCGAACGGCAGTTATGACCGCGACGTGGTTTTGATCAACACACGCCGTATGGACGTCTTGCATTTGCTTAAAGGGGGCAAGCAGGTTCTTGCACTTCCCGGCTCGACCCTTTTCGCGCTGGAAAAGCTGTTGGCGCCTTTGGGACGTCAGCCGCATTCGGTGATTGGTTCGTCGTGCATAGGTGCCTCTGTTGTCGGGGGGGTGTGTAACAATTCAGGGGGGTCGCTGATTGAACGGGGGCCGTCCTTCACCGAACTTTCGCTATACGCGCAGATTGACGGGCAGGGGCAGTTGCATCTGGTGAATCATCTGGGCCTGTCTTTGGGCGATGATCCCGAAGATATTTTAATGCGTGTGCAGAACGGGACGTTCAGCGATAAGGATTTGGAGGACACGAACAAGAAAGCCTCTGACACCGAATATGCGCGTATCGTGCGTGACGTGGATGCAGATACGCCTGCGCGTTTCAATGGGGACAAACGCTGTTTATATGAAAGTGCGGGCTGCGCTGGCAAGCTGGCGGTTTTCGCAGTGCGCCTTGATACCTATCCCAAGAACGAACGCGAACAGGTGTTTTATGTGGGCACCAATGATCCCAGCGACCTGACAGAGCTGCGCCGACACATGCTGACGGATTTCGAAACGCTGCCTGTCAGCGCGGAATATATGCATCACGAAGTGTTCGATATCACCACCAAATACGGCAAAGACACGATGATCATGATCGACAAGCTGGGCACTGATAAGCTGCCTATGTTCTTTGCGATAAAGGGCGCGGTGGATGCGCGTTTGAACAAGATACCGTTGCTGCGCGGGTTCACGGATAAATTCATGCAAGCGTTCAGCGCGATCTGGCCAAAGATTTTGCCCAAGCGCATGATCGAGTTTCGTGCGCGCTTTAAGCATCATCTGATCATCAAGACCCGTGATGGCGGGATTGAAGAAACCCAAAGCTATCTCGATCAAGCTTTCGCTCACAAAGAGGCCGATTTCTTCGTTTGCACCGCGCGCGAAGGAAAGATTGCAGGGCTCCACCGCTTTGCAGCGGCAGGGGCGGCGATCCGGTATCAAAACATTCATGCAGCAGAGGTCGAGGACATTCTAGCGCTTGATATCGCGCTAAAGCGCAATGAACGCGCATGGTTGGAGGAATTGCCCGAAGAGATCAACCAACATATTTCTCATCGTTTGTACTATGGTCACTTCATGTGCCATGTTTTGCATCAGGACTATATCGTGCGCAAAGGCGTAGATGTGAAAGCACTGAAAGCGCAGATGCTTGAGCTGTTGGAAACCCGCGGTGCGGAATATCCAGCGGAACACAATGTTGGCCATCTTTATAAGGCCAAGCCCGATCTGGCAGAATTCTATAAGTCCGTAGATCCGACCAATTCGATGAATCCCGGGATTGGCAAAATGTCCAAGAAAAAGCACTATGCTTGAATAATCCCGGATATGGGAATGGGCAGTTTTGTGCATGTGTTGCAACCAAGTTGAAATGTCCGTCGTTTCGCAAAGTAGAAATGTCCCACTTGGCGGAGTTGGAGCATGGCTGGGCAGGGCGGAGACTTCATATACCGAAGCGCTGAA
>CBFIGL010000057.1:0-2104 GCA_965662135.1 Planktotalea sp.
GAAACGACGGACATTTCAACTTGGTTGCAACAACGTACTCCTAAATTAAACGGCTTCAAACCCACCTACTATATCAAGTTCCAAGCAAACACTGATCGTGCTGCTCCTTTAACAGATCCCCGCAACACGCTGATATTAAACCAAAGGCACGACACTCCTTGCCTTTGGCTTCGTTGTTTTAAAAGAACGCCTGCAATCCAGTTTGCGCACGGCCCAGGATCAATGCGTGTACGTCATGTGTCCCTTCATATGTGTTCACCGTTTCAAGATTTACCATATGACGGATCACACCGAACTCTGCCGAGATGCCGTTGCCGCCGTGCATGTCACGAGACATCCGTGCAATATCAAGGGCTTTGCCGCAGTTGTTACGCTTAACGATCGAGATCATTTCAGGCGCTGCATTGGCGGCGTCCATCAAGCGACCCACTTGCAGGCTAGCCTGTAGACCCAGCGCGATCTCTGTTTGCATATCGGCCAACTTTTTCTGGAACAGCTGCGTTTGCGCCAAAGGCTTACCGAATTGCTTGCGATCCAATCCGTATTGACGTGAGGCATGCCAACAGAATTCAGCCGCCCCCATAGCGCCCCAACTGATGCCATAGCGCGCGCGGTTCAAACAGCCGAACGGACCTTTGAGGCCTTGCACATTGGGCAGCAATGCATCTTCACCGACCTCGACATTGTCCATGACGATTTCACCAGTGATAGAGGCGCGTAAGCTTAGCTTGTTGCCAATCTTTGGCGCGCTTAGACCTTTCATGCCTTTCTCAAGCACGAAGCCTCGGATTTTACCGCCATGCTCTTCCGACTTGGCCCAAACAACAAAAACATCAGCAATCGGACTGTTCGAAATCCACATTTTGGAACCGGTGAGTTTGTAACCGGTTGCAGTTTTCACTGCGCGTGTCTTCATGCCACCCGGATCAGATCCTGCATCTGGCTCGGTCAAGCCAAAACAGCCGATCCATTCGCCAGACGACAGTTTCGGCAAGTATTTCTTGCGCTGTCCTTCGCTGCCATAGGCATAGATCGGATACATAACCAATGACGACTGCACGGACATCATCGAACGATAACCGCTATCCACACGCTCAACCTCGCGCGCGGCAAGTCCGTAGCTGACATAGCCAGCCCCTAGCCCACCGTATTCTTCTGGAATGGTTGTGCCAAGTAGACCCATTTCACCCATTTCGCGGAAAATCTCTGGGTCTGACTTTTCTTCGACAAAGGCTTCCAACACACGCGGTTGAAGCTTTTCCTGCGCATAGGCTCGCGCACTGTCGGAAATCATGCGTTCGTCTTCTGTCAGTTGCTCTGCAAGGCGGAACGGATCATCCCATTGAAAATTACTTAGTTCAGGCTGATCTTTCGCGCGAAGTGTCGGTTTATCAGACATTTCAGTCCCCCAGAAAATATGAATCTTGCGCAAACATAGACCAAGACTGCAATCAGGGCTATCAAGTTGATTGCACCACTTGATGAGTTTTTAGAATATGTCAGCCTCTTCTTTGCCACGTCGATATCTACCCTCTCTCGCATCTTTACGTGCGCTGGAAGCATTGGACCGGCTTGGAACGGCAACCGCCGCAGCCGATGAATTGTCGCTGACACAAAGCGCGGTCAGTCGGCAGTTGCAGGTCTTAGAGGATCAGTTGGGCGCAACGCTGATCCTGCGCGAAAAACAGCGTATGATTATGACCGATGCAGGCAAACGATATGCGGGCGAAGTGCGCGCAGCTTTGGCGCAAATTACACGCGCGTCGATGCAGTTGCATGTGCATCCCGGTGCCGGAGGTCTAAGCCTAGCGATCTTGCCAAGTTTCGGGATGCGTTGGTTGGTGCCGCGTTTGGCACAATTTGCCGCCCTTCATCCAGATGTCACGGTTAATCTGTCAACGCGGATGACCGCAGTTCAGTTTCAAGCAGAGCCGTTTGATGCCTCCATTCAATACGGCAGCGGGCACTGGCCCGAGTGTCAAAGCCTGTTGTTGCGCGATGAAACCCTTGTGCCTGTTTGTGCGCCTGATTTTCTGGACGTCACACCGCTTAAAGCGGCAAGCGATCTGTGCACCCTGCCCCTGCTTCATATCGAAACCCGACC
>CBFIGL010000057.1:2203-4841 GCA_965662135.1 Planktotalea sp.
TGATTTTCTGGACGTCACACCGCTTAAAGCGGCAAGCGATCTGTGCACCCTGCCCCTGCTTCATATCGAAACCCGACCTGATGCATGGAACGCTTGGCTTGCCTCGCAAGGGGCACCACCGCCAAGCACATCCGGCACTCAGTTTGATCAATTCTCAACGATCACCCAAGCAGCAGTGCATGGTCTTGGTGTCGCGCTCTTACCAGATTTCATCGCTGAGCAAGAGTTGGCCACAGGGCGCCTCGTTACCGCGTATGGCGGGCCCATCCGTTCGATTGGGGCGTATTATCTGGTTTGGCCTAACAGCAACGCGAAAAACCCGACGCTTGGGGTGTTTCGTGATTGGATCGCGACTCAAACCCAAGAAGAGGATGGCCTGCCCCGCTAACTGGCTAGCCTAGCGCATATCCCGCGCCGCGGATGGTACGGACCGGATCGCTTCCACCTTGCGCGGTCAATGCTTTGCGCAGGCGCCCCACATGAACATCAACCGTGCGTGTATCGACGAAAGCATCGCGTCCCCAAACATGGTCCAATAGTTGTTCACGCGGCCAAACGCGGCCCGGTTTTTCCATCAGATGCGATAGCAAGCGATACTCCGTAGGGCCAAGCTTTACGTCGACCCCTGCCCGCATCACCTTGTGGCTCTCGCCATTCAATGTGATGTCTTCAAACATCAGTTGCGCACCAACGGCTGCAGCGCGATGGCGCCGGATTTGTGCGCGCACCCGCGCCATCAATTCCTTCACGGAATACGGTTTGACGACATAGTCATCCGCACCTGTTTCCAGCCCTCGCACCTTGTCCATTTCTTCCGAGCGCGCGGAAAGCATGATGACCGGAATGGCTTTGGTTTCGGCACCAGATTTGATCTGGCGACAAACCTCAATACCGGATAAGGCAGACAGCATCCAGTCCAGGATTATCACATCAGGAATTTCTTCGCGTGCAAGCAAGACACCTTCATCACCACTAACCGCTTGTAAAACACGGTAGCCTTCAGCCTCGAGATTGTAGGACAAGACTTCTCGCTGCGCAGCTTCGTCTTCGAGCAGCAAAACACAAGGCTGCGCCACATTCATCCGATCAGACCTGCGAGATTGAGCTATCGGTTGAAGATAAATCCCCCTTCGGGCGCGCCTCATCCGGTGTTTCACCTGTCACGAGGTAAACCACTTGTTCGGCAATATTCGTGACCAGATCGCCCATGCGTTCGGTATTCTTCGCAATGAAATGCAAATGCATGCAGGGCGTAATATTGCGCTGATCTTCCATCATGAACGTCAGGAATTCGCGGAACAAGGCGTTGTACATCTGATCCACATCTTCGTCCTGTGCGATGACTTTCATCGCCATATCCGCGTCGCGTTGCACATTGGCATCAAGGACATCTTTCAGCATGACCTGCACTTCGCGCGCCATACGGCGCAAGGATGTTTGACTGCCCGCAACCTCGGGCAAGTCGGACAGAACCGAGGTACGCTTGGCCATGTTTTTCGCATAATCCCCAATGCGTTCCAGCGCCGTGCTGATTTTGATGACCGACAGGATCAGACGCAAATCAATCGCAGTGGGTGCGCGAATGGCGATAACCCGCGCGGCTTCTTCATTGATCTGCTGTTCCGACGCATCAATGGCTTTGTCACCCGCGCGAACCTGTTCGGCCAGTTCCATATCGCGGGTTTCCAAGGACTTCGCTGCGTCCAGGATCGCAGCCTCAACCATACCGCCCATTTTCATAATCTGCGCTTGGATGGCTTCCAGATCGCGATCAAACGCGGATGAAATATGTCAAGTGCTCATTTGTTTTATCCAATCCGTCCAGTGATATAGCTTTCCGTTCGTGGATCGCTGGGTTTGGTGAAAATCTGGTTGGTGTCACCATATTCCACCAAGCTGCCAAGATGGAAGAAAGCTGTTTTTTGACTAACGCGCGCGGCTTGCTGCATCGAATGGGTGACAATCACCACGGCGAAGTTCTGGCGCAATTCGTCAATCAGCTCTTCCACTTGCACAGTCGCAATCGGATCAAGGGCCGAACATGGCTCATCCATAAGCAGCACTTCGGGTGCCGTTGCGATAGCGCGCGCGATGCACAGCCGTTGTTGTTGCCCGCCTGACAGGCCCGTTCCGGGGGCTTGCAAGCGGTCCTTCACTTCATACCAAATAGCGGCAGAGCGCAGGGACTGTTCCACAATCTCATCCAGTTCAGCCTTGGAGCGCGCAAGTCCATGGCCACGCTGTCCGGTGCATTCGACGCGATAAAGCCGATCATCCCGATAAGCAGTAACGGTGCAGTTTCGCCCAAGGCTTGTGCGAGGCCAATGATTGTTCCTGTCAAAATGCCCGGTGCCGCGAGCGGCAGCACATGGTGAAACACCGATTGCATCTTGGACGCCCCAACCCCAAGCGCCGCATCACGGATGCTAGGGGGGACTGACTTAAGCGATGCGCGGGTCGAAATAGTGATCGTCGGCAGTGTCACTAGCGTCAACACCAAGCCACCCACCAGCGGTGCCGATTGGGGCAAGTGCATGTAGTTGATGAACACCGCTAGGCCCAAGATACCGAAAACAATAGATGGCACCGCTGCCAGGTTCGAAATATTCACCTCGATGATATCTGTGATCCAGTTCTT
>CBFIGL010000058.1:0-4774 GCA_965662135.1 Planktotalea sp.
TCGGCTCTGGCATGGTGCATCCGAAGGTCTTGCAAGCAGGCGGCATTGATCCGGCGGACTGGCAGGGTTTTGCCTTTGGCATGGGCATCGACCGCATGGCGATGTTGAAATACGGTATCCCTGATTTGCGTGCGTTCTTTGATTCTGATTTGCGCTGGTTACGCCACTATGGTTTTGCGAGCTTGCAACAGCCGAATTTGGCTACGGGGCTGTAAGAACAGCGATGAATGGCATGTGGCAGCATATCTCAGATCCAGTTTTTGCGATTTTAATTGCACTCACGACATCCGCTATTTTGTGGTTGTTCCGTGCTCGTGTGAAAATTGTTTATGGCTCAACTAACTGGAATTATCATCAAATTCCGCCCAGCGAACCAGACTTGCCAGAATTGCACGTATCATCTGAAAAATTCTATGTCCAAAATATGGGCCGCAATCGCGCGGAAAAAGTAGAAATAGTGTTCTCTTCCCAACCATATAGTTATCAGATTTTTCCGACTAGAGATCATGCTAGAAACAACCTTCCTGAGGGTTCTTTCAACATCGTAATACCCAGCTTGGCGCCTGGAGAGTTAGTAATTCTAGATGTTCTTAGCACGGGTCTCAAGTGTGAAGTCTTGAGCGTTAACAGCCCTGACTGTATCCCAAATCAGGTCTTTTTTCGCCCGCAGAGGGTCTACTCTCAGTTTGTCTTGGCGTTAGTCGGGTACTTGATGTTTGCTGGCTTCGTTGGGTCGATTTGGTTGGTTCTAAAGTTTATTAGCTATTTGGAGTTATTCTAATGGCCATCCCCCAAACTTTCGAAACCTTCATCGACGAAATGCGCGCGGAGGCTCCGAGCCTCGAAATCACGCAGATGTTCGGCAAACCCTGCGCGAAACTTGGTGGGGGCAAACCCGTGTTGTCCTTCTTTCAGGACAGCATGGTCTTCAAACTTGGAGCGACGCGCGTCCAAGAGATTTATGCGTCCCATCCTGAGGCCGTGCCGTTTGACCCATCGGGCAAAGGCAGACCGTTCAAGGATTGGGTACAAGTGCCTGAGGGCATTGATACAGATTGGCAGGCTTTGGCGCGGGAAGCGCTGGGCCTTAAGTAACAGGAAACGACGCGATGAAATTCACACTGTCCTGGCTGAAAAAGCACCTCGAGACCGAGGCGACTTTGGATGAGATTCTCTACGCTTTGACCGATCTGGGTCTGGAAGTGGAAGAGGTGAGCAACCCTGCGGACAAGCTGAAAAGCTTTACGTTGGCGAAGGTTCAAAGCGCCGCACAGCATCCCGACGCGGATCGTTTGCGCGTGTGCCAAGTGGAAACCAACGAAGGTTTGCAACAGATCGTATGCGGCGCACCCAACGCACGTGAAGGGATCACCGTTGTTCTGTGCAAGCCGGGCGATTATGTGCCGGGCATTGATGTGACGCTGTCCGTCGGCAACATTCGCGGCGTTGAAAGCCACGGTATGATGGCGTCCGAGCGCGAGCTTGAACTGTCGGAAGAGCATGACGGTATTATCGAGCTGCCTTCTGGTGAGGTTGGTCAGACCTTTGTGGATTGGTTGGCTGAGAATGATCCGTCAAAAGTGGATCCGATGATCGAGATCGCGATCACGCCGAACCGTCCCGATGCCCTTGGCGTGCGCGGTGTCGCGCGCGATCTGGCGGCGCGTGGATTGGGCACGTTGAAGGCTTGCGACGTGGAACCTGTTGTGGCCAGCTTCAAGGCCGACATAGAGTTGAGTATTGACGCCGATACGCTTGACGGTTGTCCCGTGTTTTATGGTCGCGTGATCAAGGGCGTGAAGAACGGGCCGTCCCCTGTTTGGCTGCAAGATGCTTTGCGCGCAATTGGACTGCGTCCGATTAGTTTTCTCGTCGATGTGACCAACTTCTTCACTTACGATCAGAACCGCCCTTTGCATGTGTTTGATATGGACAAGGTCAAAGGCAACCTGCGCGTTCATCGCGCGGCGGGTGGCGAGACTTTGGTGGCATTGGACGACAAAGAATACACGCTGCAAGCGGGACAGATGGTCATTTCCGACGATACTGGTCCAGAAAGCATTGCAGGTGTGATGGGTGGCCTGTCTACGGGCTGTAGCGATGAAACGGTCAATGTTTTCGTCGAGAGCGCCTATTGGGACCCAATCCAGATCGCTTACACAGGCCGCGCTTTGAAGATCAATTCAGACGCGCGCTACCGGTTTGAACGCGGTGTCGATCCTGCCTTCACACCCGATGGCTTGGAACATGCGGTGCGGATGATTGTCGATATTGCAGGTGGTGAAGCGTCTGAGGTGGTCGTCGCGGGCGCAGTGCCAGATGTGTCGCGCAGCTACAAGCTGGACACGGATCGGTGCTCTTCGCTTGTGGGGATGGATATCCCTGCAGATCGCCAACGCGCGATTCTGACCTCGCTGGGTTTCGCAATGGATGGCGACATGGCTGCTGTTCCCAGCTGGCGACCTGATGTTCAAGGTGAAGCGGATTTGGTCGAAGAAGTCGCGCGTATTGAATCCCTGACGGGCCTTGTGGGCAAGCCTTTGCCACGTTTGCACGACGGCGTTACACGCGCGATCCTGTCGCCAACGCAGCTTCGCGAACGCACGGCGCGGCGCACTGCGGCGGCGCTTGGGTATAATGAATGCGTGACTTATAGCTTCATTGACCAGCCGTCCGCGGCCTTGTTCGGTGGTGGCTCGGATGCGACGATGTTGGCCAATCCCATAAGTTCAGAGATGAGCCATATGCGGCCAGCTTTGCTGCCCGGACTATTGCAGGCCGCTGCGCACAATCAGGCGCGCGGCTTTGCGGATCAGGCATTGTTTGAAGTGGGCACGGCGTTTCACGGCGGCGAGCCGGGCGAGCAGCATGTGCAGGTCTCTGGCCTGATTGTCGGGCGCACTGGGCCGAAAGACGTGCACGGTGCGTCACGCGCTGTGGATGTGTTTGATGTGAAGGCGGACGTCGAAGCGATCCTCGCCGCAATCGGCGCGCCTGCGAAGGTGCAGATCTTGCGCGGTGCAGAAGAATGGTGGCATCCGGGTCGTCATGGCAGAATTTGCCTGGGACCGAAGAAGGTTATGGGCGTGTTTGGCGAAATTCACCCCAAGGTGCTGGCGGCGATGGATGTGAAGGGCCCTGCGATGGGGTTCACCATCTGGCCTGCTGAGGTACCCTTGCCGAAAAAGAAATCTTCCACTCGCGCGCCGTTGATTCTGCGCGACTTGCAAGCGGTGGAGCGCGATTTTGCCTTTGTCGTTGATGGAGATGTGGAAGCGTTAACCTTGGTCAATGCAGCGGCTGGGGCAGACAAAGCGTTGATTGACGATGTGCGCGTGTTCGACGAATTCATTGGCGGGAGCTTGGATGAAGGCAAGAAATCCATCGCGGTGACTGTGCGTTTGCAGCCTGCTGAAGCGACGTTGAAAGAGGCCGATATCGAAGCGGTGTCTGCCAAGATTATCGAGAAAGTTTGCAAGGCCACGGGCGGTATCTTGCGGGGGTAGCGAATTTTCTAGAAAATACGCTACCCCCGGCGGGGATATTTTTGGAGAGAGGAAGACGTGATGCTGAATGTTTATCTATCGGGTGAAATTCATACGGATTGGCGCGAGCAGATTATCGCAGCTTGTGACGGGCTTGATGTGTCTTTCTCTGCCCCTGTGACGGATCATAGCGCCAGCGATGATTGTGGCGTAGCGATCCTTGGGCAAGAGCCGAACAAATATTGGCATGATCACAAGGGTGCGATGGTGAATGCCATTCGCACGCGCAAAGGCATTGCGGATGCAGATGTTGTCGTCGTGCGTTTTGGTGAAAAGTACAAGCAGTGGAATGCAGCGTTTGATGCAGGTTACGCTGCGGCGCTGGGTAAATCCCTGATCATTCTGCATCAGGACGAGCATCAGCACGCCTTGAAAGAGGTGGATGCTGCGGCCCTTGCAGTGTGCAAAGAGCCGCAACAGGTTGCTGAGATCCTGCGCTATGTTTTGACAGGCAAGCTTCCTGCCTAATCTCGGGCAGGTGTGACAAGGCCCTTTTGCACTGCAGGGCGTTCCAAGAAGCGCTCCAGATAGGCGACCGCGTTTTTGTGATCGGCCCAGCCCGTCACCTCGCGCGCGCCTTAGAAATCAAGGGCGCGCAGCCAAGGGGCGATGGCGATGTCGGCAATGGAATACGCGCCTACGATCCAGTCTTGTCCGTCTAGCTGTTTATCTACAACAGCGAGCAATCGTTTGGCTTCGTCGATGTAGCGATTACGTGGACAAGGATCTTCAATCTCGGATCCCGCAAATTTGTAAAAGAACCCCAACTGGCCGAACATGGGACCCAGTCCGCCCATCTGGAACATCAGCCATTGGGCGACTTGCGCCTTCTGTGTTGCGTTCTTGCCACCAAGCTTGCCGGTTTTCTCCGCGAGATACAAAAGGATCGCACCGCTTTCAAAGAGACCCAGCGGTGCGCCATCTGGCCCGTTCGGATCAATGATTGCCGGAATTTTGTTGTTGGGGTTCAACGAAAGAAACTCCGCGCTTTTCACATTGGCATCGGCCAGAGTGACGAGATGTGGCTCGTATGGCAGGCCAAGTTCTTCCAGTGCGAAGGACACTTCCGTAATGGGGCGGATCATTGTCAAGGGTTTCCGGCAAGCCAAGAATTCTGGCGAATAGGTCTTTCTTCACCGGGTTTAAGACACAAATTCAAAAGCTTACTTTTCCTTTTTCACAGCAACCGCACATCAGGACTGAGGGACATCCGCTACCCGGGCTTCGCT
>CBFIGL010000059.1:0-2676 GCA_965662135.1 Planktotalea sp.
GCCTTTGGCCGCTGTCGCGCAATAGCTACCCCAAACAATTAGCGGATTTAGGTCAGCCCGATACGCTGATCCAAGCCACGGTGAAACGTCTTGCGGGCAAAGGGTTTCGCAGACCTGTTTTGCTGACCTCTGAGGATTACCGGTTTATCGTGACCGAACAGATGGGCGGGGCAGGGGTTCTGCCTGAAGCGATCTTTATCGAGCCTGAACCACGCGACACAGCACCCGCTGTTTTGGTGGCCGCCCTGTTCTTGCATGCCAGCGATCCTGACGGGCTGATGCTAATCGCCCCCGCGGATCATGCCATCCCCGACACAGATGCGTTTCGCACCGCAATTGAGGCGGCGAAAGAGGTCGCAGAAGCGGGATTAATCGTGACCTTTGGTATTACACCCGACCGTCCTGAAACGGGCTATGGCTATCTGGAATTGACAGTGGAAGATCATTCAAGCGACACGCCGCAACCCCTCAAAGCTTTTGTTGAGAAACCAAATGTTTCGCGCGCGAAACAAATGCTCGCCTCTGGTCAGTTCTTGTGGAACGCTGGCATCTTTTTAGTCTCTGTAAAGGCCATTTGCGACGCATTTGCGCAATATGCACCTGAGATGATTGAGCCAGCAAAAGCCGCTTTAGCAGGGGCTGAACAAGATCTTGGCTTTCGTCGTTTGAGCGCTGCCGCTTTCGCGCAACTCCCTAAAATCTCGCTCGATTACGCGATCATGGAGAAGGCAGATAACCTCCAAGTTCTCGCCTTCTCGGATGGTTGGTCCGATCTTGGCGATTGGGAAGCCCTGCGTCGCATCACCGATAAGGATGACCGCGGCAATGCACTGGTGGGCGATGCCACATCGGTTGATTGCGAAGATAGTTTGCTTTGGTCCACAACAGAGGGCCAAGAACTTGTTGGCATCGGTTTGGAAAACATCATTGCGGTGTCCATGCCCGATGCGGTGCTGGTCGCAGATCGCCGTCGCGTCCAAGACGTCAAAGAAGCTGTGACAGCGCTGCAAGAGAAGGGCGCGAAACAGGCGAACAACTTCACCCGCGATCACCGCCCTTGGGGCTGGTTTGATAGTCTTGCCATGGGCCCACGGTTTCAGGTCAAACGCATCGTTGTGACGCCCGGTGGTCAGCTCAGCCTGCAAAGCCATGTGCACCGCGCAGAACATTGGATCGTGGTCGAGGGCACCGCGCATGTTACGATCGATGACGAGGTGAAGATGGTCAGCGAAAACCAATCGGTTTTCATCCCCCTTGGCGCAGTCCACCGGATGGAGAATCATGGCAAGGTGAATATGACCCTGATCGAAGTGCAAACAGGCAGCTATTTGGGCGAGGATGACATCATCCGTTATGAAGATGTCTATTCGCGCAAGTAACGGCCCGTTTGTCAGGTTTTAGATCAACGCGTCTTCGCGTGACCCACCTGCGCTCTCAAGAGCTTTCACCCAAAGCGGTGTGCGGCCACGACCAGTCCATGTCTGGTCTGGATCAGCAGGATTGCGATATTTGGGCGGGCTGATCTTTTTGACTTTGCCAACATTTGCCAGCTCAGACAGGGTGAACCCCATTTCAGCCGCTTTCTTTTCCAGTTCCGCCAGCGCTTCACGCTTTTTGCGGTTCTCGAAATCCGCGATTGTTTTATCAACGTCTTTGCGCAGTTTTTTAAGTTCTTTGAGTGTGAGTGTATTCAGATCCATTGCTTCATCCCCATGAATAAATGATTGGAGTAAGAATACTCTATTTTTAGGGATTAAAAGGATTTTCTTTGAGAAAGGCTATTTTTTGCCGCGTCAACTATACTCTGCGTTGTACCATTTGACGAAATTCGCCACACCGTCGTTTAAATCGGTTTTATTCATCGGGCCGATTAAATCGTTCAGCAAAGTTGCATCTGCCCAAGTGGCTGGCATATCGCCTGGTTGAATATCGAGCATGTTTTTCTGAGCCGTCTTCCCCAGCACCGTTTCAAGCGCTTCGATGAAATCTGTTAGTTTTGTTGGGGATCCGTTACCGATATTGACCGCGCGCCAAGGCGCGATGGGGGAGAGGTTATCCGCGTCGCTCACAGGGGTTTTGCCTGGAATAGCCTCCATCAAGCGGCGCACAGCATCCACGAGATCATCCACATAAGTGAAATCACGCAGCATATCGCCGTGATTATAAACATCGATGGAGCGGCCATTCTGAATAGCATCAGTGAATTTAAAGAGCGCCATATCCGGACGCCCCCAAGGGCCATAAACCGTGAAAAAGCGGAACATTGTCGTCGGGATATTGTAAAGATGCGCATAGGTCTGCGCCATCGCTTCGGTGGCTTTTTTGGTTGCTGCATAGAATGACATTTGCGTGTCGACTTTATGGACCTCGCAGTAAGGCATTTCCGTATTGGCGCCGTAAACAGATGATGTGGAGGCAATCAACAAATGCTTTGGCGTATGATTGCGCGCGGCTTCGAGTAATTCGAATGTGCCGTTGATATTGCTTTGAACATAAGAGCGCGGTTCATCAATTGAATACCGCACACCCGCTTGAGCTGCGAGGTGGATGACCATCGCAGGCTTATGAGTAGCGAAGAGGTTTTCGAGGACGTCAGGTGTTTCAAGGCGGGCAATGACGGGAGTAAACGCGTCATGCGCCTTTAACAGATCAAGACGCTTTTCCTTGAGGGAGACA
>CBFIGL010000060.1:0-1831 GCA_965662135.1 Planktotalea sp.
GGGGGGGTGCGCCGCCAAAAATAACCGCTAACCCAAAACATGGGGATGAAGCAGATAAGCGATCAGTTCGATCAGACGGCTGACTATACACCGCCTGACCGATGTTGAATTGTTTCAACGAAAGGGCGTCAGAGCCTCACAATAACGAGGTTAACGTCCTTAAGTTCCTAGGCTAAAGCCACCACTCACGGAACAGGTTGACGATACGTCAAGAATTTGGATGCAGAAAGTAAAGGATTCCATACCTTCTGACGAATTCCGATCAGTTCGATACCCAAAATACCATGAATTTGGCCACTTTAAAGCGCATCAACGATGAACATCTGGTTCTGGAAAGATGCTTTCAGCACCGCTTGGGCGGTCGTCTCAACACTTAGCGCAATACGCGCAAGGCGCAGATGTTTTTCTACCGTGGCGGCCGTAAGCCCCATTAAAAGCGCGATGTCTTGCGTGGTTTTGCCATCACCAACCCATTCCAACGCTTCGCGTTGTCTATTGGTCAACGAGCGGCCACCAAGGGGCAGGGTGACGATTTTGAGGTGTGCGACGTTGTTCATCAATACGATATCATTGCCATGCTCGGCCCAGACAGCGTCGATATCATCCTGGCTCATGCCTTTGCGGGCTGTCAGCGCGATTGCGCCCTTTGAACGCGATGTTATGGCTTTAAAGCTAATCGAATAACCCGCGGTAACTTCATGTTGTTTATTGATTTCAACGACTTGCTGTTCGCGCTTGCTTAGCGCACCACGCGCCATTTCATCCCATAGGAAACGCCAACTGCACGCACCAACATTGTTTAACGCCCAACGCACCATTGGTGCATCACGGTACAATCCGCTACCAATGAAAAGGTTCATATACTCGGGATCGTGGTTGGTCAGAATGACAAAGTCATCAGGATCGCCCAAAGACGTCTTCGACATGAAATGCGAAAAACCGTAGATAATTCGATCAAACCCGTATTCCGCCATTTTCGCACAATGTAGGTCCCACAACACTTCTGCTGACGGTGCAGCGGTGAGATCTTCGAGGAATGCGCGTAGTTTGCTCATCTCAGGCTTTGGCCAGATACGTGGCTAAAGCATCAAGTGCGAACAAATACCCTTGGGCACCGAATCCGGCAATCTGACCGATGGCCACCGGCGCGATATAGGAATGATGGCGAAATGACTCACGTGCATGGATATTGCTTAGGTGGACTTCGACGCAAGGAACTTCGACCGAGGCGAGGGCATCATGCAGCGCCACAGAGGAATGTGTATATGCACCAGCATTTAGGATAATTCCGTCTTGCGCAGACTTGGCAGCGTGTATCGCGTCAATCATCGTGCCTTCATGGTTGGATTGCACGAAGGTTATCTGAGCGTCGCCTGCGTGATCCGTACACATCTGTTCAATGTCGGCCAGCGTCGTCGTTCCGTACACCTCGGGTTGGCGTGTGCCCAACAAGTTCAGGTTAGGTCCGTTTAAAATCAATACGCGCATGGTCTGCCAGTCTTCTTGTTACGAGCTGTACTGTGCCGCAGGCAGACCAACGCTGTCTAGAGGGGAAACAATTGTTTTCCTTAGGTTTCGTCAAATCAATAAATTACATAATACTGATTATGCGTATTACGTTTGTCAGCGCAAAGCGATAATGTCCCACATCTGCAAAGTAGAAGTGTCACACTTTCCTGTCTGAGGCAGGATTGGAGATTGGACATGGAATGGGTGATCATGAGCGAGCGCGAGCTGAACCGGATTGAAGTACGGAGCCAAGTGACACGAGGCGCAATGACGGCTGTGACGGCGGCAAATGTTTTGGGACTGAGCCGACGACAAGTGCATC
>CBFIGL010000061.1:0-1295 GCA_965662135.1 Planktotalea sp.
GATATTAAAAAAGAACGCAGCGGAAAAAGCCGCCAAGCTCCCTTCGAATATTCAAGAACCGTGCCATTGAAATTTTTTGAACTTACATGGTAGTTTGACCAGGAAAGTTTTTCACATCTTTAGATGTCATGAATAAATTCAAGATATAAATTTTATATATAAAACAATAAGTTAACTAGAAATCAAAAGATACAGAAAGAGAAAACCTTCGCCAAATCATCTTGAAACTAGGTGGATTTTCAAAATTCTAACTACAGGCAAATTTTTGAAAATTCTCTTAACTTTCGATTATAAAACGATTTTATCTGATTAGACTTTTTTCTAACTTAACTGCTTTTTCTTGATCTAAATATCACATGAATATCTTTGGACAAATCTGGAAATAAAGATGACGATTTCTTCACTCACGATACATTTTGTGACTGCGCTGAACTCATGCTATCGAAAGACTTAGTTACGAGGGCGGTTGCTGAAAGAATAACTGTTGGTGATCTATCGTCACGGGTAGCGATGCCCGCCAGTTCATGAACCGACCGAATATCCTCTCGATCCAGTTCTGCCCTTTGTCGCGTCGCTTATCATTTTTGACGGTCTAGTTGCGCGACGCACATCCGAGGCATGCTCAACCCGCCTCATCATGTTCCTGGCAAACAGCCATATCACTTCAACGCTTCCGACGACTTATATAATGTCTTGGGCGAACAATATGCAGCTGCTGCATCACACCACATTTACCCACAACAATTGATAAATGTATTGCCAATCAGTTATGAGTCCTGACCCTAAGCAACATCAGCTTTTCAGTCTTTGATCACATATCCTCAATGGACACCACAAAACGAAATCTACAGGATTAAAAGCAACATAATGTTGATTATCAGGATTTTAAATATCGCTCACACGCCTGCGCTTCGATCCGATACAGGGTTGCGATCTGTTTTAGACCGTCCTCAGCGATGGGGACGACAGTGTTGTGTGTCAGTTCATACAGCTTACGACGGGCGTGTGCCCAGCAATACGCCAGCTGGATCGGTTGATTGTCGCGCAGATCAAGCACGCGGTTGTATCCGGCATAGCCGTCAACTTGCAGGATGCCACTGAAGCCCTGCAATATCTCGGATGCGTATTTGCCGGATTGCCCCGGCGCATAGGTAAAGACGACACCGGGAGGCTCGGGCCCGTTCCATGAGCGGTCATCGCGGGCCGGTGCCCAGAAGTACCCCTTCTTGATTTTGCCACTTCCCGGATTGAGAACCGGCGCGGGTGTCTCATCCATGAAGAGTTTGCTGGACGTC
>CBFIGL010000062.1:0-1002 GCA_965662135.1 Planktotalea sp.
CAAAGTAGAAATGTCCCACTTGGCGGAGTTGGAGCATGGCTGGGCAGGGCGGAGACTTCATATACCGAAGCGCTGAACAGCCATGTGTGCGTTATTATTCCGCAGCTGTCTGCGCGGCTTCCGCCTGTTTCTTTTTGGCTCTGATGGCCAGCTTTGAACTCCAACCTTCTGTGTTGCGCCGCCCGGTCGGCTCGTAGCGTGTGCGCTGTTTGCCAGCGCGGCGCTTTTTAGGAGCGGCCTTGTCCTGTTCAGCTTTGATGTGTTCAAGCACTGCACCTAGGCGCTTGTTCTCAGTGATGGCCGCATGTGTGACGCGCTGATCCTTGTCGAAGACGGAGTAGGGGATTGAAACGCCTTTCCATAGCGATGATCTGAGCCATCGATCTGGATGAGTTCGCCGTAGCATTCCCGACGCAATCTGGGTTGATGGAATGTGCGACGTTGCTTGCGCGACAGCCAGATCCCAGCGTCCTGCATCAACTTGCGCAGCGTCTCACGGGATATCTTCAAGCCGTGATCTTCCGCCAACGTCTCAGCAGCAAAGGTTGGCCCAAAATCGATGTAGTTCTCTTTGACCAGCGTCACAGCAAACTCACGCACCGCAGGATCAATACTGTTGTTCGATCTTCGGCCACGCGCTTTGTGACGGATCGCGGCGGGACCATCGGTCTGAAAATCCTTCAGCAGTCGATGCACTTGTCGTCGGCTCAGTCCCAAAACATTTGCCGCCGTCACAGCCGTCATTGCGCCTCGTGTCACTTGGCTCAATACTTCAATCCGGTTCAGCTCGCGCTCGCTCATGATCACCCATTCCACGGCCAATCTCCCGTTGCTCAATTTGAACAAGAGAGTGACATTCTTGAATTGCACAGGGGTGACATTATAGCTTTGCGGCTACACAGCTGTGTAAACACCTATAATGATGATTATGTTGTTTTATTTTTCCTCTAAGAAATTGATAAACTTGGTTTTCCAAACATTTTTTGGGTTGGCAAAGATCGC